>NZ_JCABZI010000011.1:0-435882 GCF_059499825.1 Pseudorhodoplanes sp. | reverse complement strand
CGAACCAGGTCAACAACGTCCTGTGTTTCCCCTACATCTTCCGTGGCGCGCTGGATGTCGGCGCCACCACCATCAACGAGCCGATGAAGCGCGCTGCGGTGGAAGCGATCGCCGCGCTCGCACGCGAAGCGCCATCGGAGGTCGCGGCACGCGCCTATGGCGGCGAGGCGCCGACATTCGGAACAGGATCGCTGATCCCCAATCCGTTCGATCCCCGGCTGATCCTGCGGATCGCGCCGGCGGTGGCGCGTGCGGCGATCGAATCCGGCGCGGCAACGCGTCCGTTCGGCGACTTTGACGCCTATCACGAGCGGCTGAATCGCTTCGTGTTCCGCTCCGGCTTCATCATGAAGCCGGTCTTCACGCGCGCCAAGGAAGACCGCAAGCGGGTCATCTATGCCGAGGGTGAGGACGAGCGCGTGCTGCGCGCAACTCAGGTCGTGGTGGAAGAGGGACTGGCGCAGCCGCTCCTGATCGGTCGTCCCGGCGTGATCGAAACGCGACTGGAGCGTTACGGCCTGTCGATCCGGCCGGGCCGCGACTTCACGCTGATCAATCCGGACGACGACCCGCGCTATCGCGAATACGTGCAGGCCTATGTCGAGGCCGCCGGCCGGCGCGGCATTACGCCGGATGCCGCGCGGACCATCGTGCGGACCAACGCCACGGTGATCGCCGCGCTCGCGGTGCGGCTGAAACTTGCCGACGCCATGATCTGCGGGCTGGAAGGCCGCTACATGGCGCACCTGAAGAACATTCGCGACGTGATCGGGCTTGCGCCGGGAGTCAACGAGTTCTCGGCGCTATCGCTGGTCATCACCAACAAGGGCGCTTACTTCATGGCCGACACTCAGGTGACGCCGGAGCCCAGCGTTGAAGCGGTGGCGGAGATGGCGGTGCTGGCCGCGGCGCATGTGCGGCGTTTCGGACTGGAGCCGAAGATCGCGCTGCTGTCGCATTCCGATTTCGGATCGTTCGACAGTGCGTCCGCCGCCAAGATGCGCGCGGCGATGCGGCTCTTGCAGGAACGGCATCCCGAGCTTGAAGCCGAAGGCGAGATGAACGGCGACACCGCGCTAAACCCCGCGATCCGCGAACGGGTATTCCCGCACTCGCGGCTGAAAGGCGAGGCCAATGTGCTGATCATGCCGAATCTCGACGCGGCCAACATCGCCTACCAGATGACCAAGGTGCTGGCCGATGCGCTCGCCGTCGGACCGATCCTGATCGGGGCGGCGATGCCGGCGCATATCCTGACGCCATCGGTGACGGCACGCGGCGTCATCAACATGACGGCGCTTGCCGCAGTGGAGGCGCAGGGGGCGCGGAGCTAGAACTGGTTCGCCAGAAACGTCTCGAGCGTGACCGGATCGGCCTTCAGCAACGGCTCGGCCGGCGTCACGCCTTCGAAAAGAGTTGCCTCGAAGAACCAGGCGCGCGTGGCCGGCAGTCCCCACAATTGCGACCGGCTGGTATTGGTGAGGTCCCAGCGGATCGGCGGGACGTCCGGGTCGATCGCTTGGTAGTGCGTATTGAACAGCTCGATCCGATGTCCGTCGGGATCGCGGAAATACACGAACAACGCGTTGCCGATACCGTGCCGTCCGGGCCCGCGCTCCATCCGGGTGGCATAGCCCATGCTGGCCGCGACATCGCAGGCATGGATCAGGTCTCGCACTTCCGGAACGGTATAGGCGAAATGATGCAGCCGGGGCCCGCGCCCGTTGCTGAACACGATGTCGTGCGGATTGCCTTTTCGTGCGAGCCAGATGCCCCACAATTCGTCGGTGCCGTCGCGTGCCGTGTATTCCGTCAGCCTGAAACCCAGCGCGGCATAGAAATCGAACGCGCTCTGGATGTCGGAGGCCGCCACCTGCACATGATCGAGATGTTGCGGCGAGCCGCCGTGAAACTTGTCGAAGGATTGCATCAGCCGCGGAACGATTTCCATCTTGGCGCAGAGTTCGATCGGCGTGCCCGACGCATCCGCATAACGCAGCGTGCGGCCCTGATAGGGAGCCTCGGCCCATGTGCTCGCGACACCACGGTGGTCGAGCCAGTCCTTCGCCTTGTCGAGATCGGCGTCGGTCAGCACGCGAAAGCCGATGGCCTGGCACACCGGTTCATCGCTCGATTTGCGGATCACCAGGGAATGGTGGCCGGCCTCTTCCAGACCGCGCAGATAGAGCGCATCGCTGTCCACGTCGCTCACCACGAGGCCAAGTACATCGCTGTAGAACTTGCGGCTGGCGTCGAGGTCGCGGCTGGTCAGGATCACATGGCTGATGCGTGTGATGTTGAAAGGCGGGTCCAGAACGGGCGCGGGCAGGGACATGATGCAGACTTTGGGTGGGAGCGTTGACTGGTCCGGCGGACGAGGGGCGCACCTTATTTGCCGCGACAGTCCGTTTCAATCGCGGCGGCGATCGCTCGTCGCATTGCCGTCATGGTTGGGTATAGATTGTGCGATGCCCAAGATGAGTTGGGCATGAGCAGTGGGACCGAGCGCGCATGAGCTTTTTTCCAGGTGAGGATCCGGCACCGGGTGACCGCAAGTCCTGCGATGCGCTGGAACGTGTAATCGTGCCGCGGACCACCGATCTCGGCGATTTCGAGGTGCGTCGCGCATTGCCTTCGGCGCAGCGACGCATGGTCGGTCCGTTCGTCTTTCTCGACGAGATGGGGCCTGCGACCTTCAGCGCCGGCACCGGTGTCGATGTGCGGCCGCATCCGCATATCGGGCTCGCCACAGTAACGTATCTCTTCGACGGTGAGATCACCCATCGCGACAGTCTCGGCACCTTCGTTGCGATCCGGCCCGGCGAGGTGAACTGGATGACCGCCGGCCGCGGCATCGTGCATTCGGAGCGCACCGCACCGGAGCGGCGGGTCAACGGCGACGCCCTGCACGGCCTGCAATGCTGGGTGGCGCTGCCGGCCGACAAGGAGGAGATCGACCCATCCTTCTTCCATCGGAGCGCGGATGATCTGCCGCTGGTGAACGACACTGGCTTCACCGCACGCGTGGTGGCCGGTCAGGCCTTCGGCGCGCGCTCACCGGTCGTCACCGCGTCGGACACCGTGTTCGCCGACATCAAAATGGCAGCAGGTGCCACGATCCCGCTCGACCCGGATTACGAAGAGCGCGCGATCTATATCGTCACCGGCGAGATCGAAATCGCGGGCGACCGTTTCACCGGGCCACGCCTTCTGGTGTTCCGGCCGGGTGACCGGATCGCGGTGCGGGCGCTGTCGGAGAGTCGGATCGCGATCCTCGGCGGTGCGGCGCTCGAAGGCCCGCGGCACATATGGTGGAATTTCGTGTCGTCGCGCAAGGAGCGCATCGAACAGGCCAAGGAAGACTGGAAGTCCGCGCGCTTTGACATCGTGCCGGGCGACGAGACCGAGTTCATCCCGCTGCCGCCGCGGTAACTGGCGCCGCTGGCTCGGCCCGCGGCCATTTTCATTTCTGCTTAACCATACGGGCCATCCGCCCGCGCGCAGGTCTGCGGGTCGGCAAGCTGAGCCTCTATGCTTAATCCCGCCTTTACGGGAACCGGTCAGTTTGACGTGCGGTATATTGTGGGGGCGTCCTTCCTTGTCGTCGAAATTCGGAAAACTGATCGCGATCGCGGTCGGCATCCTGCTTGCGGGTGCGCCCATGGTGGGCCTGAATTTCTGGGTCGACGGGCTGATGGTCCGTCAAAGCGCGAGCGATGCCGAGACCTTTGCCCGGCGCTCGATCCACGTCGCCGATGCCCGACTCAGTGCGATCCTGACCTCGCTTCAGACCCTGGCGGCGCGCGGGGTCGACGGCTGCCGTCCGGATCAGGTCGAGGCGCTGAAAAGCGCGAGCCTGCCGGTTGCATGGGTCAAGCAGATTGCAGTGCTGGGAGCTGCCGGACAGCCGCTTTGCGGCGATCTCGTCCTGCCCGGACTGGTCAAGGTGATTGCGCAGCGCGAAGTCCGGGGAAGCAATGCCGAGATCGAGGTGGTGCAACTCGGCGATCGACCCGGGCGGATGGTGCGGCTGCGTCTGCCGGTGGGACCGGGAGGCACCACAAGCCTTGCCGCTCTCATACTTCCGGATGTTCTGATCACCAGCCTCGGTATCAGCAGCGCATCGGCATCCGAATACGCGCAGCTTGCGCTTGTCGACGGGACCGTCATTACCGAATTGGGCGCTCGTCCCGCCGACAGCGAGGCGCTGTCGGCGGTGAGCCGCAACGCGCGCGTCAACGATCGCTTCGGTTTGCGGGTCGCGACCTCGCACCCGCAGATCGAAGGTGAGGTCTCGCTCGACGAATTGCGCAAGATCGCAATCGCTATGACCGGCATCCTGGCGCTGGCACTGGTCGCTTTCGCGCTTATCCTGCGCCTGCGTCAGCGTGACAACCCGGTGACCGAGCTCGAGCGTGCGCTGCGCCGCGGCGACTTCGTGCCCTATTATCAGCCGATCGTCGACATCACCAACGGCCGCCTGCGCGGGGCCGAGGTGCTGATGCGTTGGAGAAAAAGCGACGGCACCGTGGTGCCGCCCGCAGCGTTCATTCCGCTGGCGGAATCCAGCGGTTTGATCGTGGCGATGACGCGGAGCATGATGCGCCATGTAGTCGCGGAGATGGGTCCGGCCTTTGCAGTCCGTCCGAAGCTGAAGCTCGGGTTCAACATGACCGCCGAGCATTTTGCGAACGACACCATCGTGCGCGACATCCGCACCATCTTCGAACGTTCACCCATTCGCTATTCGCAAATCTTTCTCGAAGTGACCGAACGGCAGCCGCTCGAAAATCTGGGCCGGACCCGCCGCGTGATTGCGACGCTGCAGGATCTCGGGGTCCGCATTGCCATCGACGACGTCGGCGCCGGCCATGGCGGTCTTTCCTATATCCTGAAGCTCGGTGCCGACGTCATCAAGATCGACAAGATGTTTGTCGACGCGCTCGGCAGCGACAACCATTCGAGTATCATCGTCGAAACCCTGGTCGACCTCGCGGAGTCCATGCGCATGGACGTCATTGCCGAAGGCGTCGAGACCTTCGAACAGGTGGTCGCCCTGCGCGAGCGCGGCGTTCGCACCGCCCAGGGCTATGTGTTCGCGCCGCCGCTTCCCGGTTCCTCGTATCTGAAACTGGTCGAGGCGATCGAGCCGTCCTCGGCTGCCGAACCCAATGCAGCCAGGGGCAGGCTCTACGGCGCCGGCATGTTCGAGACGTCGTCGGCTGCCTGACGCCGTTTGAAGGCCTGCGGTGTCAGGTGGTATGATGGTTCCGATCTCGAACGAGGGAGGACGACCATGATTCGCAGGATGACCGGTACGACCTGTCTGACGCTCGCGCTCGCCATCCCCCTGGTTTTCGCCACACCCGTACAGCCGGCGGGGGCGCAGGACGGGCTCATCGGCGGAGCCATTTTCGGTGGCGCCGCAGGCGCCATCATTGGCGGAGCGGCCGGCGGTCGGGGCGGTGCCGCAACCGGTGCGATTATCGGAGCGGCGACTGGCGCAGCACTTGGCGCGGAGATGGAGCGGCGGCGAACCGGCTATTATTGGTACAATGGCCGTTGCTGGCGCCGCGACGCGCGCGCCAATTATCATCTGGTGTCGCGCAACTTCTGCGGTTGACCCGCCGGATTTTCAGGGGGCTGCTGGGCAGGCGCGTTTTTGTGCCTCAGGATTGCCATCGCGCCCGCGCAGGACGTAGATTGCAATCCACTTTGGCATCCCACATTCCCATGAAAATCGTCTGTCTTGCCCTCGCGCTCACGATCCTGCCGTTGTCATCGGGGGTCGCGCAGAATGCTGCACCCAAGTCGCTGCTTGAAAATGAGCAGATCAAGGTCCGCGAGATCAAGCTCGCGCCCGGAGAAAAACAGCCCGCGGTTCAGCGCCCCAACACCTTTCTGTATGCGCTGACCGACGGGTCGATCGTATTCACGCCTCCGGGACGCAAGGGCTATGAGTTGACGTTCAGGGCAGGCGAGGCGCTCTGGCTGCCGTCGCAGGAGACCGCCACGTCGAATGAGAGCGACAAGGAGGTCCGGGTCCTGGTTGTCGAGATCAGGGCGCGCCCGCCTGCCGCCGCGAAGGGCAAGACGTCCAAGGGAAGCAAGGGAGCGAAGGGTTCGAAGAAGGGCGCGAAGAAATAGGCGCCGCATCGCGGAAGCATTTAGGATTGGCGGTTCCGATCGGCGGCGGTGTCGGACCTTTAGGAGATTTCGCCATGCAGGTGATGTTGGTTCTCGGACGCATCCTTTTCGTTCTGGTTTTCATTCTCTCCGGCGCGCAGAAACTGATGGATATTCCGGGAACCGCGGGCACGATCGGTGCCAAGGTGGCGTTGCCCGATGTGCTGGCTGCGTATACGCCCCAGCTCGAAGCGATGTCCGGGATGACCACGCCGACGATGCTTGCTATCCTGGTCGGTGTGGTGGAGATCGGGGCGGCGCTGATGATCGCGGCGAATATCGGCGCGCGCGCAGGCGCCGTGCTGTTGATTCTGTTTACAATCGCGGCGACCTGGTACTTCCATCCATTCTGGGCCATGTCCGGTGCGGAACGCGAGGCGAACATGATCCAGGCCTTGAAGAACCTGTCACTGATCGGTGGCCTTCTCGTGATATTCGTGATCGGATCCTGGCGTCCGGGATATGATCGCTATTCCGAATCCGCCGCCGAGCGTATGTGAGGCACCGGGGAGTTTGAAGACATGCGGCTTATGACGACTGGTTTGGCGCTCGCAGCGACCGCTATGTTCGCGCTTTTTGTACCGGCGACCACCGCTTCGGCGAGGAGCTACGTTTACAGCACGGAGTATTGCGCCCGGGACTATGACGGTGCGATGGATTGCTCCTATTTCACGCTGCGGCAATGCCGCGAGGCTGTCTCGGCGACCGGCGGCGATTGTGCTGTGAACCCGCGCTATTCCGGTGAGCCTGCGCCGCGATACCGGCGGGCGCCGCGCCCGCGCTGAATTCCGCAGCGGGGCCTGATTGTCCGGACAGTCCGTACTGAAAATTCCGACCTGGAAATAAAGAGGGCGGCCAAGTGAGCCGCCCCAAGGTTGTTACGCCACGCGGGAGGAACCTCTGCGGGATCGGCCCCCTCAACCGCCGGTCCCGCGTGACTGAAGAATCGAATCAATGCTCGATTACAAGTCTGCCTGAATATTCAGCGCCGTCACCCATATTCTTCTACCGCGGCGCAAAATTGCCCAAACCGTTGTCACGGAAGCACACGCGCATCGCTTGGGGAGGGCATCTGCGCCCGCTCTCAACATCAGGCGGCGCCGTGTCAAAAAAAATCGCCGGGCGGAGCCCGGCGATCTGAACCGAAACCTCAATAACGCGCCGCCTAATCGACGGTCCGAACAACGCTCGCAGTCGGACGCTGGTCGACGGTTGGAAGCTTGGCCTCCTTCTTCATCATCTCGTCGTACTTCGCCATCGACTGAACCGTGCCCTTGGCCCGCATGTGCACGACCTTGTAGCCGCCGTCCTTGAGCTGCTTGAGCAGTTCCGGCAGCGCGTCGGCAGTCTGGGTCTGGAAATCGTGCATCAGAACGATCCCCTTGCCGTGCTTCTTGAGTTTGTTCATCACCGCATTCACGACTTGCTCCGGACGGCGCGCCTTGAAGTCGAAGGAGTCCAGGTCGGTCGAGAAAATCGCGATGTTGCGCTCGCCAAGATAGGTCACGAGTTCCGGCGGATGACGGAGCGCGACGAAACGAAAGAAGGGCGCGGACTGGGCGCCAAGCGACATGTTGACCGCGCTGATGCCTTTCTCGATTTCTTCCTTGGCCTGTTCCGGGTTGATGTTCTTGCGGCCGAGATCGGCGTGGCTCCAGGTGTGGGAGCCGATCGTGTGACCGCCTTCAGCCACCTGCTTCAAGATTTCCGGGTAGTAGGTTGCGTGCTTACCGATGATGAAGAATGTCGCCTTCACGCATTGATCGGCAAGTGCCGCCAGCACCTTCGGGGTGGTCGGCCAGGGGCCGTCGTCGAAGGTGAGCAGAACCTCCTTGTCGCGCAGGAAGTCGTGCTGCTTGAAATGTTCGAAGCCGAAACCGGGACCGCCGGTGGTATCGATTTCAACCGTGCGGGAGACCCCGAGGGCACCCGGATTGGCACACTTGGCCGCACCGGCGGCTCCGGCACCCGGAGCCTGCGCGAAAGCCGCACCGCTCGCCAGCGATGCGGAAACCAGGATAGCGCACGCGAACGAGTGGCGCATGGTGGACCCCCTCATGAGAGCGGACCCAGGCGGCCCGCATGGCAAAGCTATGGCATGAAAAACGTGACATGCCACAAGAGTCAACGAATCCCCCCGTCGATACCGGTGAGGAACGGGGATTATAGTTATTTGTGATGGGTTCGACACGGCCAATGGCCGTGTCGTTAACGATTGCGTCGGGAAATGGACAAATTCCGGACCAACCGCCACGCTCTCGAAAAGGCCTTAGCCGGTCAGGCGGGCCCGAGCTCGCGCTCGAGCGCCGCGACCAGGTGAGGGGCGGTCGGCTCAATCGCGGAGCCGAAAGAGGCGGCAAGCGTGCCGTTCCGCGCAACCAGGTACTTGTGAAAGTTCCAGCGGGGTGTCTCGCTCGGCCGCTGGATCGCCGCCCAGCGATAAAACGGGTGCGCCGCCTCGCCCTTCACCGCGACCTTTTCGGTCAATGGGAAGGTCACGCCGTGACGATGGGCGGTGCCGTGAATTTCCGATTGCCCACCGGGTTCCTGCCCGCCGAAGTCGTTTGAGGGCACGCCGAGAACCAGCAGCCCGCGATCGCGGTACCGGCTCCATAACGTCTCCAGGCCCGAATATTGCGGCGTGTAGCCACACAGCGATGCGGTATTGACGATCAGAACCGGGCGTCCGGTCTGTTCCGACAGAAGAATCTCTTTCCCGTCCAGCGCCCTGAAAGAGAAGGCGAAGGCCGTGGCGCGACTCATGGCGGTTTGCGCGCTCCCGCGCCGGGACATAAATGGCAGCACGGCAGCGCCGCCGATCGCGTTGAGGATGGTTCGCCGCGAGATCATGTCAGTTGCTCCACCGCGGCCAGTCTACAGCAGCCGGATCGCATGCGAACCCACATGCGCGTGAAGCTCCGTTTTGCTTACCCGGTGGGAACCAAGGCCCATGCGTGTCGTTCACAATCGACAGCATTTGGGGCCGATATGAAAAGCTTCAATCCGTTTCGTATGTCGTTCGACCGTCCGCTGAGGCCGGTGGAACGGACGCGCGCGCGCGTGACCGCGACAATCGTTGGCGGGGCCGCCATTTTTCTGGGGATTTCGAGTGTCGGCGTACTCCTAAACGCCAGTTCCGAGGCGATCGGCAACTGGACGAATGCCGAGCCGCCACCTGAAGCCAGGATCCTCGCGACAGCGGCCGAAGATCCCACCGGCAAGAGCTGCGAGGAGCAGACCTGGCCTTATCTGGAAGCGCGGTGCCTGAAATCCGCCGATACGGAGGCGTCGCCGCGCTCCACGCCGAAACACGGCCTCGGATCGCAACAGGTCTCGTTACCCGACGCGCCGGCCACCAAAGCAGCGTCGCCAACCAGCCCGGCCGTGGAACGGGGTACGACCGGCTCCGCGGCGTATGATGACAAGCCAGTACCGACGCCGCGTGGCGCATCCGGCGCGACAGGCGAAGCTGCCGTTCCTCTCCCGGTTCCGGCACCCGCGCCTTCTGTTGTTGCACCGGCCGCGTCCGAGTCGGGACGCGTCTTGAAACAGGACGCTACGCAAAATCGGAGCAAGGCTAAACGGCAATTGTCCCGACGCGAGCAGCGCCGAATGGAACGGCAGGAGCGGAGAATGTTGCAGCGTGAGCGCCGTGAGGAAGTGCGCAGGCTGCGCCACGAGCGGTGGCGGGCGCGGCAGGAAGCACGCCGCGACGAATTCTTCATCTTTCGCTGACCATCGCCGGCTTGAGCCGGCTCCGTGAAACTGAAACAGAAAAAACCGGCCGCATCGCTGCGGCCGGCTTTTTGTCTGGAGGCCGGTTAGTGGCAGTTGCGCTTGCCGTAACCGCCATATCCACCATGGCCGTAGGACACCTTGCGGACCGGAGGCGCAAACTTCGGCTCAACGAATTTCGGTTCGGCGACGATGACCTTGGGCGCGAATTTCGGCGCGGCCAGTCTGGGCGCGGGTTCGGGGGCAGCGTCCTCGGCCGGAGCGGCTTCGGCACCCTGGGCTTCGACCGCGGGGGCCTGGCCGTCGACCTTGGCCGGCGCCTGGTCGGCAACCGGGGCGGGCGCCAGAGCGACCTTGTTGGGGGCAGGAAGGATCTGGATTTGACGGGTCGGACCCTGCTGGGCCTGGGCGGACACGGCCATAACGGCCAGGATCGCGGCGGCGAGGGCGGTTTTCGTGATGGTCATGGCCTTGTTTCCTTGAGTGAGCGATTGGTTGATGCCCATTCGTCGCGCGGCCCTGAAAGGCGGTTCAAACCGCGGTTGGAAAATTCGCTCGCTCATTCCGCCGCCAGCCGGCACGGCATGAAACCGGTTTTCGCCGACTGCGTTGAGACAGAAGTAACCAGCCTCGCCATATAGGCCGAACCGGCGTCCAGTTTGCCCGACTGACCCTGAAAGGTGCGTTCGAAGGGCTGGCCGATGCCTAAGACGGAACGATTTGTCCGGATGACTTGTTACTGGCGCTTGTGGGCAGTCTGGCGCTGTGCGGACTTTCCTATGGTACCGTTCGAACCGGGTCTGCTGTGAGCGCGACCAATGTCTACTGTGTTTCGGTATGGCCGGCGAGCGGGCCCAGTCGTTATTAGTCTCCGGGCTTGTCGCCGCGCTTAAGAGACCGGAGTTGGAGAACCGAAAATGAAACTTCTCGCTGCTGCCGCCGTCATCGGCGCAACGTTGCTGACAGGCGCAACCCCATCGTCGGCGCAAGTCGAATATCCCTGGTGCATCATCACCGGGGGGCGTGACGGTGGCGCCATGAGCTGCGGTTACGTCAGCCTCGCGCAATGCATGCAAACCCGTATCGGGACTGACATGTGCGTGATCAACCCGCGCTATAACGTGCCGCGCTCGCGCGGCTAGCGAAGATAGCGGCGTCTGATGGAACCGGTCATCGCGTTTCGGCGTCTGAATGCCTATGTGTGCAGCGCCGAAATATCCATGAGGATGACCGATGGTTCGCAGCCTCGCGATCGCGATAGCCGCGTTGTGGGTGATGTCCGCCCACGCGGCGGATGAACCCGACCTGATCTTCAAGCGCTCCACCGTGTTCAAGTGGATGTCGCCGAACGACAAGCTCGCCACCTATGGCCTCGACGATCCCGAGGTTGACGGTGTTGCGTGCCACTTCACCGTACCGGAGCGCGGGGGATTCAAGGGCTGGCTCGGCCTTGCCGAGGAAGTGTCCGACATTTCGCTGGCCTGCCGGCAGATCGGTCCGATTCATTTCAAGACCAAGTTCGAGCAGGGCGAGGACGTGTTCCGAACCCGCCGCTCGCTCTTCTTCAAGAAGATGCAGATCGTCCGCGGCTGTGACGTCAAACGCAATGTGCTGGTCTACATGGTATTTTCGGATCGCATCATCGAAGGCTCGCCCAAAAACTCGACTTCGAGTGTCCCGATCATGCCATGGGGCGCGCAAACCGATGTCCCCAAATGCGCTGACTACATCGAGAAGTGAACGTGGCCGACGCATCGGCTGAACAAACAGACGCGGCGCCGTCCGGGGACGGCGCCGCGTCTAATCTCAGGTCTGCCGTTTCTCAGTAGCGACCGTAGCCGCCGCCACCATAGCCGCCGCCACCGTAACCACCGCCGCCGTAGCCGCCGCCACCGTAACCGCCGTAGCCGCCACCGTAGCCGCCACCGTAACCGCCGCGATCATAATAACGCGGGCGCTGGTACTCGCCGTAATAGCGCGGCTTGGGTTTGTGCCTGACGACCGGCTTCTTCTCCAGCACCGGTCCTTCCTTCACGAACTTCTGCGGCGCGCCCTTGCCCGGAGGTGGCGGGGGAGCGGCGTCACCGGGAGGTGGTGTGCCGGCCGTGGAGTCCTGTGCCGGAGGAGCCGCGTCTGGCGCCGGAGCGGCCTGCTGCAACGGCCGGCCCGGCCGGCGTCGTTGCGGCGCGGCTTGTTCGGGCGGTCCCGCATTGGCATTGGCGTCTGGTCCGGGACCCTGATCCGGCGCATTGGCAGGACCGGCGGCCGCCGGCGCGCCTTCGCCACCCGGGGCGGGCAAGACCTGGATCTGCCGGGTCTGCCCTTGCTGAGCGGAAGCGACGCCCAGTGCAGCTGCCATGATGGCGGCCGCGAGGGCGCACGTAAGCGATTTCGACATAACCTTCTCCATGGTCGGAAAGACGGTTCTTGTCAGTCGCAGTCGGGCGAGCGTGCGTTCGATCCGGCGCGCATCAAGCTCGGGCAAATCGCGCTCTTCTTGGCCGGCAGTCTCCGACCGGATCGGACAAAGCGCAACGCATTTCTGTTCAATGGGACGTGATAGCGGGGCCGGAATTGCGACGATTCCCTTGCGGATACTTCCCTTGCAAATAGAGCAGACCGAACCCGATCGCCGGAACCAGGATATCGGTCCAGAAGATGATCCCCGCATTGCCGGGCGCGAAATTCCGCGCCGCGATCATCTGGTAGATGTGGCCGCCTGCGGCGCCGAGAAGGAACAGCGACGGGCCGACCACGGCGGCGATGCGCAATCCGCGATCGCCCCGGAACGCGAGAAAGCCGACTGCCGCGAATCCCAGGCTCGCGAAGCCGACCTCAGTCTGGAACGGGCTGTCGGCCCAGCCGATGAAGCGCGCGGCCATGTCGCCGAAAAACACGTGCATCACGAAATTATAGAGAAGGCTCATGCCGATGGAAAACAGGAGGAAGTACGAGAACAGCGCCTCGACCAGTTGGGCACGGCTGCGCGGTTTTGGCTTCGAGAGGTAGGCCACGGCCGATGCGATCAACCCCAGGACCAGGAGCGTGAGGGTGAAGTTGGACAGCACGAAGCGGATGAGAGATTCGATCATAATTTTCCGTGGGGCGGGGGACGTCCCGCGTGGGGTTGCGGCTCCGGTTGTGGACTTGGCAGACGCCGGGACAGGGACCATATTTGCCGCATGAGCGACACCCTGACCAAGACCTATCCCGTCACCCGCACCGACGCCGAGTGGCGCGCCCTGCTGAGCCCCGAACAATATTACATCATGCGCGAGCATGGCACCGAGCGGCCTGGCAGTTGCGCACTGAATTACGAGAAGCGCGCCGGCACCTTCGAATGTGCCGGCTGCGGGCAGCCGCTGTTCAAGTCAGGCCGCAAGTTCGAGAGTGGCACCGGCTGGCCGAGCTTCAACGATCCGGAGCCCGGCGCGGTCGAAACCACCGAGGACAGGGCTTTCGGCATGGTCCGCACCGAGGTGCATTGCAGCCGCTGCGGCAGCCATCTGGGCCATGTATTCCCCGACGGCCCGCCGCCCACCGGCCTTCGCTATTGCATCAATGGCGTGGCGATGAATTTCCAGCCGGCCTGACGCGTTCCAATTTCCGTGAGGCGCGCTATCCTGCACTCCGCAACCCTGCGGAGACTGGGATATGCCGGACACCGCGACCCGCGAGATCGGCCGCGTCTATGCGGCGCGCGGCCCATGGATGGACGGAGTCATGCCCGGCGATCCGGCCGACGATGTCCATTTCGAAAGCCGGCCGATCCCGGAAGAGGCCTGGACTGCGTTCGAGACTTCAGACCTGTGCGAGCATATGCATGGTCTGCCGCATGAGGGCATCATCGGATCCTACGAGGAATTCTGGTTCAAGGCCGAGCAGCTTGCCGCGCTGGTTGCGCTGATCGAAACCGAGGCGCCGAAGGCGCCGGCTGCGGCGCGCGCCTGGCTTGCGGATGTCGTGCGGTTTTCGCGGCGCGCGCAGGAACGCGGCGTCGGCGTCACTTTCATTGTCGGAGGGTGAGCAGGCGGACGGGATCACGCGAAACCGTGATCGGATCGCGGCTGCCATGCCTGCAATCCTGACATATCATGCCGACAGTGCCCGTGCCGCCCGAGGCTGCGATGCCCGACCCCAACGTCAAGACCCGCACCAAAACGAAGACCAAGACCGCGCGGCCGCCGCTATACAAGGTAATCCTGCTCAACGACGACTACACGCCGCGCGAATTTGTCGTGCAGGTATTGAAGGCTGTCTTCCGCATGGGCGTGGAGCGCGCGCAGGCGGTGATGATGACGGCGCATCGGCGCGGCGCCTGCGTGATCGCGGTCTATACCCGCGACGTTGCCGAAACCAAGGCGAAGGAAGCCACCGATCTCGGCAAGCAGAACGGCTATCCGCTGTTCTTCACCACCGAGCCGGAAACCTGAGCGGTCTGTCCGACCACAAATTTGGCTGATCGATTGTCGCGCGACAGGGTGCCCCGTACTCGGAACGAGACGTCGCGCGTTAGCATTTTGATCGCCAACGCGGAGATTTGCCATGACGGACATCACGCGCAATGAGGACGCGCTCGAACTGCGCTCCGGCGGCACCACGCTGACGCTCGACAAGAGCGACGGCAAGGCCGTGCTGCAGCGCAAATTCCTCTTCGTGAAGATGAAGCCGGCCGAGATGAGTCTGTCGGACATTGCCGACGTGACGCTCGATATTGCCTTCGACGGCGCCTCGGGCATCGAAATGTGCAACGCGATGCTGGTGTCGCGGGAAGGCGCGGCCTTTGCCGTCCCCGCGTCCGACAAGGCGGACGCGGAAAAATCCGCGACCGCGATGCGGGAATTTCTCGGGCTGCACTGACGCCGCTGAGGCATTGGTGCCGACCTTGTCCGTCCGGCGCTTGACGCGCCGGACGGATAATGCGTGCGCGTCTATCAGCGCCCGCGCGCGTAGGCGCGGCGCGCTTTCGCACTGACGTTGTAATTGCGATAGCCGCCGGTATCGAAATGGATGTGTCCCGACGGATAGGTGATGACGGCGCCGCCGGAATTCGCGCGCAGCCAGGCCAGCATCGCGCCGCGTTGTCCGGACCGCGGAACGAAATCGACCGCCTTGCCGTAGCGATGCTGCGAGGGGCGGCCGGAGCCTGCGATCACCGCCCCGGGGCGGCAGGTGGAAATCACCTTCACCGCGCCGAACCGCGCCTCGAGGCGTGACAACACTCCGCGGGTCTGGCCGGTGAGGCAGCCGCGCGCAGCGCTGGCGCCACGACGCGATGAATATTCGGTCTGCGCGGTCCGGAACGGACCGAAAGCCTCGAACTGCGATGCGGCATCGGCATCCTGTGCATGGACGGGGAGGGCGGGAAGAATGGTTGCAGCCATCAGGACGGCAAACGACGTTGCGATACGCATTGAACCTCGAACTCGTTAGTGTGGATTGATTGCTACGCTTGCGAGGTCCGCATGAACGACGATGTCGCTCAGACCGTCACAGGCTGATGCCGCGCGCCAAACGCAACGCGACCGCGGGAACCGCGTGATCCCGCTTTAGCCGATCGGATGGGGCTATTCCATGACGGAAAGGCGGCGAATACCCCTTGTGCGTCAAGCACATAGCGCCAACTAAGGTTTTGCCGCAGATCGGGACAGATTCCGCCAAATTGTCCCGGTTCAAGCCATACTCAACGCGATTTCCGCGGCTGCGCGCGGCGCTTGCCGCGCCTGCGGCCTGGTTTGGACGGCTTCGTTAACGCGTCTTTGCGCTGGCGTCGCTGCCCTGTAATCTCAACCCGGGTTTTCGCCGGAGCCGTGAGATCGATGCTTGTGAAGGGGATGGCCGCCGCGGCGCTGATGACGGTCGCAATCGCGCTTGCGGTGCCGGCCCTTGGCTGCAACGCCATGAGCGGCAGTGCGGGGTGCGACGGGCCTTACGGCTATCTTCCCGGATATCGCGATGGCCCGTCCGGCAGCACGCGCGGCAGCGGCGCGCTGCCGCCGATGAGTACGCTCGGCGGCGACCTGACCGGCAGCTTCGAACGACCGGGGACCATCGGGGCTGTGACCTTCGGCAGCGGTGGCCGCAAATGCAGCGGCATGTTCCGGTCGGTGAATTGCTGAACCGCCGAACGATTTATCAGGGAAAACGATCATGCGTGGTTCGAGCCTCGCCGCTGTCACCATCGTTGCCATGCTGGCCGCCGCAACGGCGCAGGCGCAGGACAGGAAGCCGGACGCGGGCGACCGCAGCGTCGCGCAATATACCTGCAAGGATGTGATGCGCGAGAGCGGCGGCAATCGCGACGTCGCCATCGCCTTCCTGCACGGCTTCCTGCTCGGACAATCGGGCGGCAGCACGTTCAATGTCGAGACGCTGCGCAAGCAGACCGACGCCTTCATCGAGCGCTGTCTCGACAATCCCGGCCTGCGCGCCGCCGACGTGATGGGCGAGATCCGCAAGTAGCGGACGCGGCGCTATTTCTTCTCGATCGAGATGCCGCCGGGGCCGACATTGATCTGCATGCCCTCGGGCTGCTTCTTCGCCTGGTACAGGTTCCAGGCGAGGATCGCGGCGACGACGGCCAGCGCGCCGACGAGAAGATAGAGCATGTTGTTGCGGGTCATGGGAATCGCGGGCCTCTGATGATGGCTGCGCTGTAGCGCATTCGGATTGCGGATGGAAACGCGGCAGCGCGGGGCAGGGGGACTCCAGAGCGTCCAGGCAAAGCTCCGCCATCCCTTATTCTTTAGCCGGCGCGGGCGCGCCCGTCGTCCAACTCGCATTCCTTGGAAGAACCAAGGGCGCGCGGAACGCCGGGCTTTCAGCCAAGCCCATGGCCCCATGCGCGAAGTGAGTATGCGCATGAGATTGTAGTCACCACGGACCGCCGAAAGGCATCGGCGTTCCGCGCGCGGTGTGAGTGGCTTGCTCTGCGACAACCCCGGAGGACAGACACCGTTGACCGGCATCGCCGGGCGGACTTTCTTGATATCCTCCGCTGGTGACCCACGGCCGGTGAGCCGGATCATCGCAGCTTGGGCCTCCGCTGCACGACGCACGTCTTGCGCCTTACAACGGCCACCGCATCCCGCCCCGCGTCTCATGACGCTGATCAGACGCCCCTTGGACGGGACGGGATGCGGAGACTTAGATCAGGGGAAGATGGCGGAAATAATGAATACGGTCCTATCTGTTGAAATTCCGATCTTTAGACGCGGATTTTTTTGATTTAGCCGCAAATCAAGTATACTCGCATACGTTGTAACCCCTTCCCTGTTTCGAAGTTGATAATGACGATCTTGCGAGATGTCGATCTCACTTTCGCGAAGGAGCATCTCAGTCGTTTTGCGGACTCTGATTTCTTCCCGCCACTCTATGAGTTTGAGGCTGTTTGGCAGGGTTGGGACGAGTTCTGCAGCGAAGTTAAGAAGACAAATGTCGAAAGACTAAGCTTCCCAACGCCTCTCCAGTTACCTGCGCCAAAGCCAAATCAGACTTTCCGGATTGTTCATCAACTCGATCCGCTATCGTGTATCGTCTACACCGCTTTAGCGCATGCGGTTTGCTCCGATCTGGAAGCGAAACGAATCGATAAATCTAAGAAAATCTCTTGCTCATATCGGACGAAGCCGGAAGGCGGTTCATTCTTCTCCGAGGGGACTGGTTATCAAGACTTCTTGGATCAAACGCGCGCCCTTTGCGAGGCAAACAAATTCATCCTCGCCACCGACATTGCTGACTTCTACAATCAAATATATTCGCATCGCGTACGAAATTCTATTGCTGGCCTTGGTCCTTCGTTTGTGGATATCGCAAAAGACGTCGAGTCCGTGATTCATTCGCTGAGTTCTCAGTCTTCGAAGGGCGTACCAACAGGGCCGAATGCTAGTATCATTTTTTCAGAAGCCATTCTGTTGGATGTGGACGGCCTTCTTATGAGCCGGGGTGTTGCGTTTTGTCGTTTTGCTGATGATTTTCGAATTTTTGCTGATCGCGAGGCGGACCTTAGAAAGATTTCCGAGTTCCTGTCAGAGTATCTTTTTGATCACCATAGACTTCATCTCAGCGCGGCTAAGACGTATATTTCGGAAACGTCCGAATTTTTGCAGCGAGAATTTTTCAATCACTATCGCATTGAGGTTCAAGAAGCCTTTGATCTGCTCGGCTCCATGACATACGGCGGCGTCGCATCTTACGTTGATGCTGAAGAAGATGAAGAGAGCGAGAGGATTCCATTCGGCGTTCTAGTGGCGACCGAGGACGTCTCCCCTGAGAAGGGCTTGGCGCAGATCGTAGACCAAGTTGCAAAAACGATTGAAAAAACAGGTCGCGCAGATTTGAATCTACTCAAGGCTCTACTGCGGCGCTGTCGAATTACAAACAGCGATGCGTTCTTTCCGCTGCTTGAAGATAGCACAGAGGTGTTTTTACCAGTGTTTCATGACTTAATGAAGACGATGCGGCAATTGTATGCTCAGGGTCATCGCGAAACAGTGGTGAGTTTTCTTAAGGGCATTTATGAAAGCAATGTAATAAACCTGAAATTTATTCGGTTTTGGGCGGATTGGTTAGCATCGCAAGATCGCTTGTTGTTAGAGTCGTCGGGTGCCCTCCCGCTTATACGGGCCAATGGCGACTTGCGTCACCAAGCGAACATGGCGGTCGTGACGCGCGACTTTGCGTGGGTGCGAAGCTTCCGAGCCAATGTAGACCAACTAGGTGACTGGGACCGCAGGGCGGTGGTGGGGGCATCACGCATTTTGAGCAAAGATGAAAGAGGCCCATTTCTGGCTAATGTGCGTAAAAGAGCCAACTCGAACGTTGTCGACAAGCTGCTTTTCGATCACGTCATGTCACACTAACAAGCACGCGTCGCTCCGCGCGCCACCGCGATGATGCGCGGGTGATCGAACGCCACGAAGCGTCCCGTCATAACGCGGCGTGCGGCTGTCGATGATGCCTGAACGCGCGCAAAATCCGCTGGATCGTCCGCGCCCAAGCGTATAGACGGGCGCTCCATTTGCGGACGCCACGATGTCATCCTGCGGACTTGATTTCGGAACCTCGAACACCACGCTCGGGCATATGGTCGATCATGTGCCGGTGCTGGTGCCGCTGGAGGCGGAGCACGTCACGATTCCGAGCGCGATCTTCTTCGAGCGCAACGGCGGCGTCTTTATCGGCCGGCGCGCGATCGACACCTATGTGGATGGCACCAATGGTCGGCTGATGCGCAGCCTGAAGTCGCTGCTTGGGACGTCGCTGATCAACGAGACCACGCAGCTCGGTCGCGAGCGCAAAACCTTCCGCGACGTCATCGCCTCTTATGTCGGCGCGGTGAAGCGGCGCGCGGAGCAGGCGGCGGGCGTCACGTTCCGCAGCGTCGTGCACGGGCGCCCGGTGCATTTCGTCGACAACGCGCCGGATGCCGACGCCAGGGCCGAGGACACGCTGCGCGAGATCGCGCGCGGGCTCGGCTTCGACGAGATCACCTTCCAGTTCGAACCGATCGCGGCCGCGCTCGATTACGAGCGCGAGATATCCGGCGAGCAGATCGCGCTGATCGCCGATATCGGCGGCGGCACGTCCGACTTCTCCATCGTGCGCCTCAGTCCGCGCCGGCATCGCGTGGCGGACCGTACCGGCGATATCCTCGCCAACGATGGCGTGCGGATCGGCGGAACGGATTTCGACCGGCGCGTCAGCCTCGGCGAGGTCATGCCGCTGCTCGGCTATGGCAGCGCGATGAAGCGGGATGGGCTCAACGCGCCGACCAGCTATTTCCACGATCTGGCGACCTGGTCGAACATCAACCGCATGTACGAGCGCGGCGTCGCACAGGATATCCGCAATGTGCGCCGCGAGGCGAGAGAGCCGGAGCTGTTCGATCGGCTGCTGCGGGTGCTGGACGATCAGCGCGGCCATACGCTGGCGATGGATGTCGAACGATCGAAGATCGCGCTGTCGGACGCGCCGCGCTCAGGCTTTGCGCTGGACTGGATCGAGCCGGGCCTGACGGTCGAGATCGCGTGCGGCGATCTGGTGCGGCATACGTCGGCACTGGCGGAGGGCATTGCTGCGCGGATCGGGCGCTGTCTCACAGAGGCCGGTCTCGGCGCCGGCGATATCGATGCACTGTTCCTGACCGGCGGTTCGGTGCAGCTCGCGCATGTGCGGCGCGCGATTACCGCCTGCGTGCCCAACGCCCGCGTTGTCGAAGGCGATACCTTCGGCGCGGTCGGCAAGGGGCTGACGATCGAAGCCGAGCGGCGCTATGGGCCGGTCGCAGTGGGGTGAAGCACGGGTCCAAAGCGGTTTGCTGTACCGCTGCGTCCGGCGCGGTCAAAATATCAAGATCGAGCGACGGGGCGGTAACCGAGCGCCCGGAATGCGGTTGCCACGTGGCTACTTCGCCCGGCCGCGCAGCGCCACACCCGCTTCGCGCGCCTCCGCGACGATGCGCGGGTGATCGAACGCCGTGAAGCGGCCGCCGCGACGCAGCACCCGGCCGTCGATGATGACCGTGTCGACATTCGCCGGCATCGCCAGCGATACGATCGCCTCATAGGGATCGCCGACAGGCGCCATGTTGGTGTCAGTGGTTCGCACCAGCACGAGGTCGGCGCGCTTGCCCGGCGTGATCGAGCCGGTGCGGTCGGCGATGCCGAGATCGACGGCGCCGTCGAGGGTCGCGAGCTGTAACAGGCGCTTCAGCGTCAGCGGCACGCTTGCGCCGATGCGATGCTGGTGAAGTGCGAACAGAATGCGCATCGACGAGAAGGGGTCGGCGCTGATCGAGGCGATGTGATCGGTCGAGAGACTGACCTTGACGCCGGCGTCCAGCAATTCACCGAGCTGGATGACGCCGAGCTTGGAGCTCCGGCGGGCCTCGAGTTGCGGCGACGTCGAATAGCTGACGCCGCGCGCCTTCATGATCGCCCGCTCCTCGGGCGTGGTCAGCAGCGGATGGACGAGCTGCACGTCGGTCCCCAGCATGCCGGCCTTTTCGAGGTCGGTGATCGGGCTCGCGCCCGAGGTATGCATGGTGATCGGCAACCCAAGCGCGCGCGCTGTGTCCCAGTCGCGCTTCAGTTGCTCCACCGTCAGAACGCCGCGGGACGCCGCGGCAGCCGAGCCGCCGATGGTCAGGGCGCCGAGATTGCGCGAAGAGATGCCGAGCATAAGCATGCCGTCCTTGTCCGGCATCCAGTCCTTCTGCACGCGGGCAAGGCCCGCGGCATCCATCGGCGCATCGTCGGCGAGGCCGACCGGGGTGCCGTAGGCGAGGCGACCGCGCAGGCCCATGTCGCGCATGGCCGACAGCTCGGCATCGGCGTGCTCGGGGCTGCGGGTGTTGTGCGCCCAGTTGTGAATTGTGGTGATGCCGGCTGAGATGGCGTCAATCGCACCGAGGCGAACGGCGCGGTAGCTGTCCTCCGGGGTCATCAGCGGGCCAAGGCGGGCGGTGGTCGGGAAATAGCCGAGCGCGGGCATGTCGGCGCGCACGAACGGGCGCAGCAGGCTCGCCCACAGATGGAAATGGGTATCGACGAAGCCCGGAATCACGATCATGCCGGCGCCATCGATGACCTGGGCACCCGGCGCATCGATGCGCTCGGCCACCGCGACGATGGCGCCATTGCGGACATGCACGTCGCCCGAGGCGAGATCGGGCACGGCCGGATCCATGGTGAGCAAGGTCGCGCCGCGGATGAGGATTTCGCCGCGCTCCGGCAGCGTTGCGGCGGGTGCCGAAGCATTGCGCGCCGTTTGCGCCAGCAGCCTGCGCGGCGCCATTACCGCAGCGGATCCCAGCACGGCGGCGCCAGCGAGAAGCCGCCGGCGGGTGAAGTCGTGGCCCTGCATGTCGTCTCCCCAAAGTTTTTCTTGTGTCTTTCAAAACCGGCCGACTATGGCACACGGCGTGAGGCGGTCCAAAAAAGAAGGGCGGCCTTGCGGGCCGCCCTGTCTGGTCGCAACGCCTGTGCGGCGGAACTATTTCAGCGTCAGCGCCATGCCGTTGAGATCGAGGTTCACCATCAACCCGGTCTGGGTGCCGGCGAGTTGCATCACCGCGCCGCGCTGGTTGGTCAGCACCACGGCCTGCGGTCCGCGGATGATGGCGGCGCCAGCCGAGCCCGCGCCATAGACGCCCTCGACATCGCGCGGCGAATTGATGTTGCGCACGGTGCCGCGCAGGTTGATCGCGGCGCCGCCGAAGGTGAGGCCCCAGCTTAAGCCCCCGATGGCCAGCGGATAGCGGCGGCCGCGGAAGGTCAGCGTGCCTTCGCCGATGGTGCCGCCGATCACCCAGCCGCCCTTGAGAAAGCGGATATGCACGGTGCCCTGGTCGGCGCGGGCGGTGGAGGTGAAGCCGATCGCGAGCACGGCGATGAGGGATAGCGCGAAGATGCGAAGGCGCGTGATGGTCGTCATGGAGTGTCCCCGGGTTTATGCGGTCGGCGATGCTGGGGCGTCCCCCGGCCAACGCGATGACGCGAGCGCTATCAGTACCTGATTCGCACAAAGGGCCGCGCTGAGCGCGGCCCTTTTCGATCTCCGTTTGGCGGGCACGAGCGGATTGGTGCTCGGCTACAGCTTACGAACACCCCGTGGTGCTGCCGCAGGTGTCGCACTTCATGCAGGTGCCGTTGCGCACCAGCGTGAAGTTCTGGCACTCGCCGCAGGCCTCGCCCTCGTAGCCGCGGGCCTTGGCTTCTGCTCTCCGTTCGGAGATCGCCGCTTTCGGCTGCGCGCTGGGTTGAACCTTCGGTTCCTCCAGCATCGCCCGCATGCGCTCTGCGACCGGATTGAGATCGAGCGCGGGCGCCGATTTCAGCGCGGTGGCGCCGGCGGAATGAAACGCGGTGACGTTGGTGGCGGCCTGCTGCGAGCCCGCCGACACCGCCGGAGACGCATGCGACGAGAACACCCCGAGCTTGTCGCTGCGCGAGCGGGTGATGCCCTTCGACAGGTATTTCGCGGCCGGCGACTGCACCTCCGGCGCCTTGCCTTCTTCCACGCCCTTGCCGAGCGCGTCGAAGCCGGTCTCCGACGGATCGACATGCGCGAGGTCGAAGCGGCTCATATAGCTCACCGCCAGTTCGCGGAACACGTAGTCGAGGATCGAGGTCGCGAACTTGATCGAGTCGTTGCCCTGCACGGGGCCGGACGGCTCGAACCGCGTGAAGGTGAAGGCGTCGACATATTCCTCCAGCGGCACGCCATATTGCAGGCCGAGCGAGACCGCGATCGCGAAATTGTTGATGAAGGAGCGAAGCGCCGCGCCTTCCTTGTGCATGTCGATGAAGATCTCGCCGATCCGGCCGTCATCGTATTCGCCGGTGCGCAGATAGACCTTGTGACCGCCGACCACCGCCTTCTGGGTGTAGCCCTTGCGGCGATCCGGGAGCTTCTCGCGCTCGCGGATCACGGTGATGCGCTCGACCACTTTTTCGATCACGCGCTCGGCCAGCTGGCTGGTGCGCGCGGCATTGGGCTTGTCGATGAAGGCTTCGAGCTCGTCGTCGTCCTCGTCTTCATCGGCGATGAGCTGCGAATTCAGCGGCTGCGACAGCTTCGAGCCATCGCGATAGAGCGCGTTGGCCTTCAGCGCCAGCTTCCACGAGAGCATATACGCGCTCTTGCAGTCGTCGACCGAGGCCTCGTTCGGCATGTTGATGGTCTTGGAGATGGCGCCGGAGATGAACGGCTGCGCCGCCGCCATCATGCGGATGTGGCTTTCGACCGAGAGATAGCGCTTGCCGGTGCGGCCGCATGGATTGGCGCAGTCGAACACCGCGTAATGCGCGGGCTTCAGGTGCGGCGCACCTTCCACCGTCATCGCGCCGCAGACATGGATGTTGGCGGCTTCGATCTCGCGCTTGGTGAAACCGAGATGCGCGAGCAGGTCAAACGTAGGATTGGCGAGATCGGCCGGCGAGACGCCGAGCGCATCGCGGCAGAACTGCTCGCCCAGCGTCCATTTGTTGAAGGCGAACTTGATGTCGAAGGCGGTTGGTAGCGCCTTCTCGATCAGTTCGATGGCCTCGCTGGTGAAGCCCTTGGCCTTCAGCGTCGAGTGGTTGATCGCCGGCGCATTGGCGAGGTTGCCGTGACCCACCGCATAGGCCTCGATCTCGGCGATCTCGGCTTCGCTGTAGCCCAGCGTGCGCAGCGCTTCCGGCACCGCGCGGTTGATGATCTTGAAATAGCCGCCGCCGGCGAGCTTCTTGAACTTCACCAGCGCGAAGTCGGGCTCGATGCCGGTGGTGTCGCAATCCATGACGAGGCCGATGGTGCCGGTCGGCGCGATCACGGTCGCCTGGGCGTTGCGATAGCCGTGCTGTTCGCCGAGCGCGATCGCCTTGTCCCAGGCGAGCTTGGCGTGATTCACCAGCGTCTGGTCCGGGCAATGCGAGGCCTCGATCGGCACCGGATTGGTGCCGAGCTGCTCGTAGCCCGATGCTTCGCCGTAAGCCGCGCGACGATGGTTGCGCATCACCCGCAGCATGTGCTCGCGGTTCCTGGCAAAGCCCGGGAAGGCGCCGAGTTCGGCCGCCATCTCCGCCGAGGTGGCATACGAGATGCCGGTCATGATCGCGGTCAGCGCGGCGCCGATGGCGCGGCCGGAATCGGAGTCATAGGGGATGCCGGACGACATCAGGAGACCGCCGATATTGGCGTAGCCCAGTCCCAGCGTGCGATATTCGTAGGACAATTGCGCGATTTCCTTCGACGGGAACTGCGCCATCATCACCGAGATTTCGAGCACCACGGTCCACAGCCGCACCGCATGTTCGTAGGACGCGACGTCGAACACCTTGGTGTTCTTGTCGCGGAAGGTGAGCAGGTTCAGCGACGCCAGATTGCAGGCGGTGTCGTCGAGGAACATGTATTCCGAGCACGGGTTCGAGGCGCGGATTTCGCCCGAGGCCGGGCAGGTGTGCCAGTCGTTGACCGTGGTGTGGAATTGCAGGCCGGGATCGGCGCAGGCCCAGGCGGCATGGCCGATCTTCTCCCACAGGTCGCGCGCCTTCAGCGACTTCGCCACCTTTCCGGTCTTGCGCCAGGTCAGATCGAAATTGCCGTCGGTCTCGACGCTCTTCAGGAAGTCGTCGGTGACGCGCACCGAGTTGTTGGAGTTCTGGCCGGAGACGGTGAGGTAGGCTTCGCTATCCCAGTCGGTGTCGTAGATCGGGAAATCGATGTCGGTGTAGCCCTGGCGCGCGAATTGAATCACGCGCTTGATCATGTTGTCGGGCACGAACGCCTTGCGGGCGAGCTTGATCTCGCGCTTCAGCGCCGGATTCTTGTCGGGCGAGAAGCAGTCGTCGCCGGAGCCTTCGCAATTGACGCAGGCCTTCAGCACCGCGCGCAGATGCTTCTGATTGATCTTGGAACCGGTGACGAGAGCGGCGACCTTCTGCTCCTCCTTCACCTTCCAGTCGATATATTGCTCGATATCCGGATGGTCGGCATCGACCACCACCATCTTGGCCGCTCGGCGCGTGGTGCCGCCCGACTTGATCGCGCCCGCCGCGCGGTCGCCGATCTTGAGGAACGACATCAGGCCGGACGACTTGCCGCCGCCGGACAGCTTTTCGTTCTCCGCGCGAAGCGCCGAGAAGTTCGATCCGGTGCCGGAGCCGTATTTGAACAGGCGCGCCTCGCGCACCCACAAGTCCATAATACCGCCCTCGTTGACGAGGTCGTCGGAGATCGACTGGATGAAGCAGGCATGCGGCTGCGGATGCTCGTAGGCGCTCTCAGACTTGCGCAATTCGCCGCTCTGGTGATCGACGTAGTAATGGCCCTGCGACGGACCGTCGATGCCATAGGCCCAGTGCAGGCCGGTGTTGAACCATTGCGGCGAGTTCGGCGCGCACATCTGCATCGCCAGCATGTAACGGTGCTCGTCGAAGAAGGCCTGGGCATCGGTCTCGGTGTCGAAATAGCCGCCTTTCCAGCCCCAATAGGTCCAGGTGCCGGCCAGGCGATCGAATACCTGGCGGGCGGAATGCTCGCCGACGCTGCGCTCGGCTTCAGGCAGCAAGGCCAGCGCGGCATGGTCGGCGACCGAGCGCCACAGGAAGGAGGGAACCGAATTCTCCTCGACCTTCTTCAGCGCCGCAGGCACGCCGGCCTTGCGGAAATACTTCTGGGCGAGAACGTCGGACGCCACCTGCGACCAGAATTCCGGCACTTCCACATTGTCGAGCCGGAACACGACCGAACCGTCCGGATTCTTGATCTCGCTTGTGGTCAGGCGGAAGTCGATCCCCGCATAGGGAGACTGTCCGTCCGTGGTGAAGCGCCGTTCGATCCGCATTCGTCTTGCCCCGTTCTTGTCTTGCCGGCGGCATTGCGCCGGTCTGTTCCGTGACGACGGCCCGTCCCGCCATCGTCATTCGGCTCTGTTCTTGTTCGACGCCCGTTCACTTTAACTCAGCAGGTGCTGGTTTGGCCGCACCCGTTTTCGGCCCCGGCAGAGACGCGAAACCCACCCCCGCCAAGGGCTTAGTCTGGGCGGGTGCCTGCCTCGCAAACGCTGTCGGAGGAGCCGGCGGAGACGACAAACACACCCGCGCCGGACTTGAGACTCAACCTATGAAGACTTGCCCGGCCCGTCAAGCTATAGTGGCTCAGTTCCTACCAAACCCTAAAGCTTGTGTCCCCTGTTGAGAATTGCGGGGATTACTCACGAACCAGTGAATGCAGTTTGGGAGCGCTGGGGGGATTCGCCAAGCGGAAATCCACCTGCGGCGAAACGCCCAGGTCATGGTCCCGTCGCACGCGCCGAAATAGGCTCAAACACAGAGATTCGCTGTCAAGCGTCACACGGGAGGACGCGCAAGGGAGGGTCGCGAAGCGGTGCCCAGGCACCTCACGCGACCCTCCCAATAAACTCAAAACGCAGCGATTCTCCGTTTGACCCCAAGCAGATAGCGCTACCCTGCAGGTCTGTCCTTGGGATAGTCGCGTTCCGGATCGCGCTTCGGCGGCGGTTTTTGCTCCGGCTGCTGAGACGACTCGCCTGCAAGTTTCCACGGCTCGTCGGTTTCGCTGCTGCTCCGGTCCTTGCCGCTCATCGCGCGTTCTCCGCCGTTCCGGGTTTCGCCTTCTTGGTATGCTGTCGCGCCAGCGTCTCGGCGGGCAGGATGTGCGCCAGCGCCGCCTGCATCTTGTTCTGGAAGCCGCTGACCACACCGCCGTCGCCCGCCATCATCGACTTGAAGCCATCCTTCGCCACATCGATCGGGCTGGCTTTTTCCTGGGTCGCGAACTCGGTGTCGAGCAGGCCGGCGCGACGGAAGAAGTCCGCTTCCGTCGGACCCGGCATCAGGCAGGTCACGGTGACGCCCGTATCCTTCATTTCCTCACGCAGGGCGTAAGAGAACGAATCCACGAACGCCTTGGTGGCGTTGTAAACCGCATGGTAGGCGCCGGGCATAAAGCCCGCGATCGACCCGGTGATCAGGATCTTGCCCTCGCCACGGGCGCGCATGTCACGAGCGACTTTGTGGATCAGATACAACGTGCCGGTGATATTGGTGTCGATCACATAGCGGATATCGTTGAAATCCTGATCGAGAAAACCCTTGCCTAGTCCGCGGCCGGCGTTGGCGAGCAGGGCGGCTACCGGCCGGCCCCCGATCGCCTGATGGAGCTTCTTGTTGCCGTCGATGGTTGCGAGATCGGCCTGCACCGCCTCCACCTTGCCATTGCCGAGGCGCAGTTCGTCGGCGGCCTTCTCGATCTCTGGCTCGTTGGCTGCGATGATGAGATCGAAGCCATGCTCGGCGCATTGCCGCGCGAGCTGCAAGCCGATGCCGGTGGACGCACCGGTCACGACCGCCAGCGGCCGGTCTGTCTTATCAAGCATGGACCGACTCCTTGCGGCTCTCGAGCGGACGTTCCGGCATGCCGGGCTTGAGCACGACCTTGATGCAGCCATCCTTCTTGTCGCGGAAGGTCTCGTACAGCTCCGGTCCCTGTTCGAGCGGAGCGACATGGGTGATCACCTCGGTTGGATCAATCTTGCCCTCGTCGATGAGCGCCAGAAGCTTCGGCAGGTAGCGCTGCACCGGTGTCTGCGCCATGCGGAAGGTGAGGCCGCGATTGATTGCAGAGCCCATCGGGATCTTGTCGAGGAAGCCGCCATAGACGCCGATGACCGACACCGTGCCGAAGTTGCGGCAGCAATGGATGGCCTGACGCAGGACATGCGGCCGGTCGGTGCCCATGAACGCTGCGACCTTGATGCGGTCCCAGCGCGCCATCAGACTGGAGGAGGGCTCGGCCTCGGTGCCGACAGCGTCGATGCAGGCATCGGCACCGCGACCTTCGGTCTTGTCCATAATGACCTCGTAGACGTCCTCGTCGAGGAAATCGATGGTCTCCGCGCCAGCGACACGCGCCAGCGCCAATCGCTCCGGGACTGTGTCGATGGCGATGACGCGTTCGGCGCCGAGCAGGAATGCCGAGCGGATCGCAAACTGTCCGACCGGACCGCAGCCCCAGATCGCGACCGTTTCGCCGCCTTTCAGGTCACAGAATTCCGCGCCCATATAGCCAGTCGGGAAGATGTCGGAGAGGAAGAGCACCTGCTCGTCGCTCAGATGGTCCGGCACCTTGATGGGCCCGACATCGGCGTAGGGGACGCGCAGATATTCGGCCTGGCCGCCGGCATACCCGCCGAGCAGATGCGAATAGCCGAACAGGCCGCCGGGCGCGTTGCCCCACAGCTTCGCGGCCTTGTCGCGATCCGGGTTGGTGCGCTCGCAGCCTGAGAAGAATCCGTTGCGGCAGAAGAAGCATTCTCCGCAGGAAATGGTGAAGGGCACGACGATGCGGTCGCCGGGCTTGAGCGCCTTGTTGCCGCTGCCGACCTCGACGACTTCGCCCATGGTTTCATGGCCGATGACGTCGCCACTCTGCATCTGCGGGATGATGCCGGCATGGATATGCAGGTCGGAACCGCAGATGGCACAGGCCGTCACCTTGATGATCGCGTCCTGCCGATGCTCGATCCGGGGATCGGGAACTTCCTCGCAGCGGATGTCGCCTTTGCCGTGCCATGCCAGAGCTTTCATTCGATGTTCCTTCGCGCGCGACCGGCCGGGGACATCCGGCATCCGAGAGCCAACGAAGGCGGAGACGTGAAAGTTCAGGCGCGGACCCGGATAATTGCCGAAGCTGGCACAATGCCGCGCGGAACACCCTGACATCCGCCGAGGGTGTCCGATATCCGGCATTTGACTCAAATCGCCAGCGTTTCGGCACCGGCTCTTTAGACCCCGGCGCGCTAGCCTCCGCCGTTTGTGGAGGCTCCCATGCGCAGACTGGTGTCGTTTGTGTTCGTGGCGGTCGTCGGCGTCGCGTCGTCGGCGTCAGCGCAAAGCATCGTCGATTTCAGCCAGCCGCAGACCGGCAAGTCGCGGTTTGTGCTCAATGCCGACATGACTCCAGCCGATCTTGGTGCCGCATCCGAACCAGCCAAGCCGGTGGCCGTGGCGCCGCGCGTGCCGGCCTGCGGCGAAGGCTGCAAGCTGGAGCAGCCGGTGATGCCCCGCGAGAAGGCCTATGGGTACCGCGACGAACCCGGTTCTTCCGGCTCGCGCAGTGGCACGGGCTCGCGCGTCATCGTCGTCAACAACGCAAACGGCAATCAGGCGCAACAGGCCGCGAAGCCCGCCCCCGCGCAGCGCAGCGGCTTCCGCATGCGCCGGCGCTGAGAACGGCTTCGCGACCCGCTTCGCAATCGCGCAGCGCGTTCAGTCCTGCAGGATGAACGTCACCTTCAGATTGACGCGGTACTCGTCGATCTTGCCTTTCTTGATGACGCATTTCTGGCCTTCGACCCAGACGCCTTCGACATTTTTCAGCGTCTTCACGGCGCGGGCCACGCCGTTCTGGATGGCGTCTTCGAAACTCTTCTTGGAAGCGGAAATCAGTTCGGTCACGCGAGCGACAGCCATTGCGATCCTCCCTTGATTTTGCAGAGCCGGATCGGTGCGGCTCCGCGTCCAAGCGTAGGGGGTGGGGCGGGGCGGTCAAGCCGTCCCGATGGCTGGTCGGACGCAGGGGCCGCGCCCTCCGTTGCCGGCATTCAGCGGCAATTTACCTCCGGACGGTAAGTATCTTTTCAGGACCGCGAACAGACCGGAGCAAATGTGATGATTGGGGCAGCCACGCTATCGTCGCGTGCCAGTTTCCAAGACATGGTGATTTGGCTTGCCTCGGTCGGCGCTGTGATCCTGTTTGCCTACGAATACAGCTTCTTCGAACATTCCGACGCGATGACCTCGCATGAGAAGCGTGTCACGACCGGAGAGTTTTTCGTAGTCTCCGGCGTCTTCATTGTTGGACTCATCATCTTCGCGTTTCGCCGGGGCCAGCAGGAGAAGCGCGAAATGGCTTTGCGGCTTGCCGCAGAATTTGCGGCAAACCGGGCCCGCGACGAGGCGCTGCACGATCCGCTCACGAACATGCCGAACCGTCGCGCTTTGTCGGAGGCCGTGTCGGCGGCGCTGAGCCAACCCGATCCGGCGCATACGTCACACGCCCTGGTGATGTTCGATCTGAATGGATTCAAGTCGGTCAACGACCATTACGGTCATCCGGTCGGCGACCGCGTGCTGCAGGAGATCGCGGGCCGGCTCGAAGCCGCCGCCGGTCCTGCAAAAATTTCGGCGCGTATCGGGGGAGACGAATTCGCGATCTTCTGTCCCTCGGTGCGGCAGGCCGCCGATGTCGAGCAATTCATTCGCTCGACGGTCAAGACGATCGAGGCGCCGATTATCGTGGACGGGATCGAGCATCGTGTCGGCGCGGGTGCTGGTATCGCGCTCTATCCGCGTGACGCGCGTACCGAACAGGATCTGTTCCGGCGCGCCGACGAGGCGCTCTATCGCGCGAAGGCCGAGCCGCGCTCCGCGGTCTGCACCTACAGTTAGACATCCGATCGCGACTATCCCGGCCCTCACAACGAACCGATGCGCTGACGAAACGCGCGCGGCGACTGGCCGGTGGCCTGGGTGAAGGTGCGGGTGAAATAGGCCGGATCGTCGAAGCGCAGCGCATAGGCAATCTGCGAGATCGACAGATTGGTGTAGACCAGATGCCGCCTGGCTTCGCGCACCATGCGGTCGCGGATCATCTGCGTCGCCGGGCAACCATAGGCCTCGCGCACGACGCGGGTGAGGTGGGTCGGGGTGACGTTCAGCGCCTCCGCATAGCGCGCGACGGGCCAATGCTCCAGGAAATGCGCGTCCAGCAAGTCTTCGAACCGCCGCAGGAGATCGGCGCCGGGCGTGCGTGCGGCCGGGCTGTGCTCGGCGGCAAGCGCGCGCGCCACCAGACCGAGCAGCATGCCGGACAGCGATCGCAGCAGGTGTGCGCGTGCATAATCGCGCGCGCCGAATTCGGCGAAGATCCCGGTCGCGATCTTGCGCATCTCGCCGGTGCCGGCGATCACGGCGGCCTTGCCGAGAACGCGCGCGAGTCCCTCCGACGGCACCAGCACCTGATCGAGGAATTCCGAAACGACGGTCACCACCCAGCCATCGGTGCCGGGCCTGAACGAGAAGCCATGCACCTGGCCGGTCGGCACGTTGACGAGAGACATCGGCCGCAGGCGATGGCGCTGCCCTTCTAGCGTGACCGCGCCGCCGCCACGCGATACCAGCAGCACCTGATGCAGGCGCGCATGGCGATGCGGCTCCAGTTCCCAGTCATGCAGCACCGAGCGCGCCACGATTGTCTCGCAATGGACGACGTCGGGGACGTCGCTGGTCTCGCCGAACAGATTATAAGACCGAATGGCCGAGCTGGCGGAGGCGCGCATGTTCGATTTGTACAAGAAATCGTGCGCTTGATCCATGTCCTTTCGGCGCCGGCGACCCTAGGTCAAGATACAGGATCAGGGAGGACGCGGCCATGAAAACACAGGTCTGCATCATCGGTGGCGGCCCGTCCGGGTTGCTTCTGTCACAGCTTCTGCACCTGCGCGGGATCGACACCATCCTGCTCGAAAAGCACAGCCGCGAATATGTGCTGAGCCGGATCAGGGCCGGCGTGTTGGAGCACGGCTTCGCCAAGCTGATGCGGGAGGCGCAATGCGGCGAGCGCATGGACCGCGAGGGCGAGATCCACGAAGGCTTTTACATCGCCCATGACGGCAAGCTCGACCGTGTCGATCTGCACAAATATTCCGGCGGCAATTCGGTGATCGTCTATGGTCAGACGGAGTTGACGCGCGACCTTTACGAGGCGCGCGAGCGCATGAAGGGCAATGTCATCCACAATGTCGAGGACGTGCATCTCAATGACATCACCTCGGACGCGCCCTATGTGAGCTATCGCGACGGCGACCGGATCGTGCGCATCGATTGCGACTACATCGTCGGTGCCGACGGCTTCCATGGCGTCAGCCGCAAGGCGATCCCGAAAGGCGTGTTGCGCGAATACGAGCGCATCTATCCGTTCGGCTGGCTCGGCGTGCTGTCGCGCACAAAGCCGGTCTCGCCGGAACTGATCTATGCGAAGCACGAGCGCGGCTTCGCGCTCTGTTCTCTTCGGTCGCAGGTGCTGAGCCGCTATTACATCCAGGTGCCGCTGGAAGACACGGTCGAGGACTGGTCCGACGATGCATTCTGGGCGGAGCTGAAGCGCCGCCTGCCGGACGAGGTGGCCGAGCAATTGCAGACCGGTCCGGCGATCGAAAAGAGCATCGCGCCGCTACGCAGCTTTGTCGCCGAACCGATGCGCTACGGCCGATTGTTTCTCGCCGGCGACGCCGCCCATATCGTGCCGCCGACCGGCGCGCGCGGGCTCAACTCGGCGGCGTCGGATATCTATTATCTCTATCACGGGCTGGTGGATCATTATCAGAACGGCGACGATGCCAAGCTCGACGGCTATTCCGACAAGGCGCTGGCGCGGGTGTGGAAGGCGCAGCGCTTCTCGTGGTGGATGACCACGCTGCTGCATCGCTTTCCGGCCAACAGCCCGTATGAGAACAAGCTGCAGGAGACCGACCTGCAATATCTGTTCTCGTCGGAACTGGCGAAAGGATCACTGGCGGAGAATTATGTCGGGTTGCCGTTCTGAACGTTCGCCCTACAGCACGACGATCCCGGCATGCTTGGCCTTGTCGTCGGGCTCGACATGGATCGAGATCAGCGCATCCTGCATTTCGGCCTTGATCGCGCGCTCCAGCCGGTCGCAGATTTCGTGGGCCTCGGTGACGGTCATCGTGCCTTTCACCACCAGATGGAAATCGACAAAGGTCATAAGTCCGGCGTGGCGGGTGCGCAGGTCATGCGCCTCGATCGCGCCGTCGGCATTGGCGGCAATGACCGCGCGGATGCGGGCCAGTTCGCCGTCGGGTATGGCTTCGTCGAGCAGGCCGCCGACGGATTCCTTCATCACCCGCCAGCCCGCCCACAACACGTTGACGCCGACCAGCGCGGCCATAATCGGATCGAGGATCACATAGCCGGTGAGGGCGGCGAGCGACACGCCGCACAGCACACCCATCGACGATACGACATCGGTGAACAGGTGCCGGCCATCGGCCACGAGGGCGGGTGACTTGCGCTTGCGTCCCTGCGTGATCAGGACATAGCACCAGACCGCGTTGATCGCCGTGGCGCCACCGTTTACCGCGAGCCCGATCCAGGGCGCGTCGACGATGCGGGGCGCGCGCAGTGCTCCATAGGCTTCGTGGAAGATCGCGATCGCCGCGACAATGATCAGCGCGCCTTCGATCACGGCGGAAATATATTCGGCCTTGTGGTGCCCGTAAGGGTGATTGGCATCGGCCGGCTGCGCGGCGAAGCGAATCGCGATCAGCGCGGCGATGGCGGTCGCGACATTGACGATGCTCTCGATCGCGTCCGACAGCAGCGCGACGCTGCCGGTCAGGTGCCAGGCGAGATATTTCAGAGCAAGGACGACAAGACCCACCGCGATGCTGCCTGCGGCGAGAATCTGAACCCGTTTCATTGGCGACCGCTGGTGGATGAACGGGCGATCTAGGCCGGCGGCGGCGGCGGCGCAAGCATTGTGTTTTCAAATGCAAATCGGTTGCAAATGCAGACGATCTGGACTTCCCGGAGCCGCGGTGGCATGAGGGGCGTGCACCTCACGGAACGCGCGGCGGCAATGAAAAACTTCTTTATCCGCTTCTTTACCTGGTGGAACGGCCAGACGCTGAACACCCAGCTCTGGACCTGGCTCTATGGCGAGCTTGTCGGCGAGGACGAGCTTGGAAACCGCTATTTCCGGACCAAGGGCGGCAAGATCGATCCGGTGCTCGGCTTCGAGCGGCGCTGGGTGATCTATAACGGCTATGCCGAGGCGTCGACCATTTCCCCGGCCTGGCACGGCTGGATGCACCACACCGTCGACACGCCGCCGACCGAGGAGAAGTACAAGGCGCGGCCCTGGCAGAAGCCGCACCGCCCGAATCTGACGGGCACGCCCGGCGCCTACCGGCCCTCGGGCTCGACGCTGGCGCAAGGCCGCCGGCCGAAAGCCACCGGCGACTACAAGGCCTGGACTCCGGGGCGGTAAAGTCGTCGGACTTTCAGTTCAGTCATGCGCGGTCTCGATCCGCGCATCCATCATAAGACCCGCATTCGAAAAGGGATGGATTGCCGGGGCGAGCCCGGCAATCACACCCGCGAGTGCTACATTGATCCTTCCAGCCCGAGTTTGCGCACCAGCGTGCCCCACTTTTCGCGCTCGCTGGTGAAGTATTGCTGGATGCCGTCAACCGACGGCGTATCGACCGGGATCAGGCCGATATTGCTGGCCAGTTTCTTCATCTCCGGATCGCCCATGATCTTCTTCATTTCGGCATGCAGACGATCGACGACCGGCTTAGGCGTCGCTGCCGGCGCCAGCAGCGCGTGCCACGACACAGCCTCGAAATCCGGCGCCTTGGCGGCTTCGGCGAAGGTCGGTACGTCGGGCAGCGACGGCAGGCGATCCTGCGACGAGACCGCAAGCGCACGCAGGCGGCCGTCCTTGATCAAGGGCAGCGAAGCGCCGGCTTCGGCAAACGCCATTGAGACGTGACCCGCGGCAATGTCGGCCACGGCCTGCGGCGACGACTTGTACGGCACATGGGTGATGTCGAGCCCGAAGCGCTGCTTCATGTATTCCGACGACAGATGCAGCGCGGTGCCGGCGCCCGGAGACGAATAGGTCAGCGGCGTCTTGCTCTCCTTGGCATACTTGATCAGATCGGGGACCGAGTTGACCGGCAGTTTCGGATCGACCACGAGGATGAAGGGCGACTTCACATAGAGCGAGATCGGGACGAAGTCCTTCTCGGGATTATAGTTGAGCTTCTTGTAGAGCACCTGGTTGATGGCCATTGGCGCGCTGGTCGAAACGAGCAGCGTGTAACCGTCAGCGGGCGCGGTCGCGACCGCGGTCGCCGCCAGCATCAATGCTGCGCCGGGCCGGTTTTCGACGACCACCGGTTTGCCGAGTGAGGTCTGCAGCTTGTCTGCATAAAGCCGGACCAGCGAGTCCATTCCGGTCCCGGCGGCCAGCGGAACCACGATGGACACCGGGCGTGTGGGATAATCCTGAGCGAATGACGCGGCAGGGTGCAGAAGGGCGCATGCGGCGAGGGCGAGCAGCGCCCCGCGGCCGGTGACAAACGACATGAAAATATCCTCCCTCGAACCGGCGCCTTTGCGGCGCTCTGGTTCCATCACCATGCAGCCCCACGGCGAGATCGGCAAGCGGGTGCGACACGCCGCCAGGTGCCGGGCCACATTACCGCTGATCGCCCTTTCGCCGCCGCAATCGGCATGTTAACCGGAGAATTGCATAATCGCAGGGCGGGCGAGGGTGCTCAGTTTGGGGCCTGGATGAAGGTCGTTTCGATCCGACGGCGTGCTGCCGGGCTCGTCGCTGCGGCGGCGGGCAGCGCTTTGATATGCCTTTCTCCGGTCGATGCCGTGGCCCAGTTCGGATCGATATTCGGCGATCCGCCGCCGCGGCCGCCGAGCAACGTTCCGGGCGGACGTCAGCCGCAGCAACAGCAACAGCCCCAATTCCAGCAGCAACCGCAATTCCCTGACAGGCTGCCGCCCGGGCCGCCGCCGAGTTCGCGCCGTCCGCAGCAGCAGATCCAGACCGAGCCGCTGCCACCGCCACAGGGCGGTAGCCGCCAGCAGGCATTGCCGCCGAATATCCGTCCGCCGCGCGGGACCGCGGCCCCCGCCAATACGACGCCGCAGCCCGGCGACGAGGTGGTGGCCGCCCCGCCGACCCAGAAGATTCCGAACCAGACCGCCGTGTTCTCCGGACTGGACAAGATCACCGGACGGATCATCACCTTCGATGTGGCGCTCGGGGAAACGGTGCAGTTCGGTGCACTGCAGGTGGTGCCGCGTGTCTGCTACACCCGGCCTCCGACAGAGGCTGCGGCGACCGACGCCTTTGTCGAGGTCAGCGAAGTCACGCTGCAGGGCGAAGTGCGCCGAATCTTCTCAGGCTGGATGTTTGCCGCCAGCCCGGGTCTGAATGCGGTCGAGCATCCGATCTATGACGTCTGGCTCAATGACTGCAAACAACCGACCATGAATGTGGCGGAGCAACCCGCGCCGCCGCAACTCGGATTGCAGGGGCCGTCCGAGGTGATCCCGGAGGTCGAATCGGAAGAGGCCGACCAGGCGCAGCAGCAGGACCAGGCGCCGCGCACGCGTCCGCAACAGGCGCAGCAGCCCGCACGCGCCCAGCAGCAGCCACAACCGGCGCGGCCGCGTCCGCAGCAGCAGCAAGCACCGCAGCAGCAACCGCAGCGGAGCGGCGGCGGTGGCGGCAACCCGTTCCCAACGCCGATCCGCTGATTATCCGAGGCTCTGGCCGAGTGCTGCGAGCGCGGCTGTGCCCGGCAGCGGGTCCGGGTCCAGCGCGAAGAAATCCGCTTCCCCTTCAAGTGCGCGTTCGAGCAGGCGATTATAGTGCCGCTTGCTGACCTCGACGGCGCCGAAGCTGGTGAGATGCGAGGTTACGAACTGCGTATCGAGCAGCGCAAATCCGCCCGCCCGCAATCGCGCCACCAGATGAACCAGCGCGACCTTGGATGCGTCGCGCTCGCGATGGAACATGCTCTCGCCGAAAAACGCGCGGCCGAGCCTGACGCCGTAGAGCCCGCCGACGAGCTTTCCGTCGCTCCAGGCTTCCACCGAGTGGCAATGTCCGATCTCATGCAGCTTGCAATACAGCGACCGGATGCGCTGGTTGATCCAGGTCCGCGACCGCCCGGCCTGCGGTTCGGCACAGGCATCGATCACCGCCTCGAAGTCGCGATCGATGTAAATCTCGAAACGGTCCGATCGTACCGTGCGCGCGAGCCTTTTCGGCAAGTGGAACCCGTCCAGCGGTATCAGGCCCCGCATATCGGGCTCGAACCAGTACAGCGAGGGATCGTCGGCATTTTCCGCCATCGGGAAAATGCCACAGGCATAGGCTTTCAGGAGCACCTCGGGGGTGATCTCCACAAAGCCTGTTTCCCGTGCCGAATCCTTGCTGGCCATGACCCTAACTTAACGTCGCGTTATCCCTCAGCCCGTTAAATTTTCGACACTTTGCGAACAAATCAGCGAGCCAAGGTTTAGCCGCCCGCATGTGATGCGTAACGAGGGGTGGAGCATGACGCAGAAGTCCTCAAAACGGAAGTCCGTCCGCAAGGCTGTGACGGCGGCGGTTGAAAAGCCGGTCGCGCGTGAACAGACCTGCGTCCTCCTGGTCGAGGATGAAGCGCTGATCGCCGAGATCATCGGCGAGGCCTTAAGTGAATCCGGTCATGCGGTCCATGCCGTCGCCAATGCGCAGGAGGCGATCGCGCATCTGTCGAATGGCGGGCGGGTCGACCTGCTGTTCACCGACATCAACCTGCCTGGCGAGCTTGACGGCGTCGGCCTTGCCGAGCAGGTGCGTGCCGCCAATCCGCAATTGCCGATCCTGTTCGCGTCCGGCCGCTGGTGGCGGCTGGAGGAATTGCAGAAGCTTCCCAACGCGGCGACGCTGCGCAAGCCATACAGTCCGGCGCGCGCCTGCGAAGCGGTCGAGATGCTGCTTGCGGAGCAGGTGTCCGGCGCCGACGACGCCGCGAGCAACGCGGAAGCAGCGTTAGCTCTTTAGCTTGCTCAAGAGGTCCATCGGCAGCGGTAGCACGATGGTCGACGCGCGCTCGCCGGCAATGTTCTGCAGCGCGGTGAGATAGCGAAGCTGCATCGCTTCCGGGCGCTCGGCGAAGATCGCGCCGGCATCGGCGAGCCGCTGCGCCGCCTGGAATTCTCCTTCCGCGTCGATCACCTTGGCGCGGCGGATGCGCTCCGCCTCCGCCTGTTTGGCGATCGCGCGGATCATGGTCTCGTTGATATCAACCTGCTTGATTTCCACGTTGGCGACCTTGACGCCCCAGGCGTCGGTCTGTTCGTCGAGGATCTTCTGAATATCGGAATTGAGCTTGGTGCGCTCCGACAGCATCTCATCGAGATCGTGGTGGCCGAGCACCGAGCGCAGCGTGGTCTGTGCGAGCTGGCTCGTCGCCTCGCTGAAATGCTCGACCTGAACGATCGCCTTTTCCGGATCGATCACGCGGTAATAGACGATCGCATTGACACGGACCGAGACGTTGTCGCGCGAGATCACGTCCTGCGGCTCGACGTCGAGCACGCGCGTGCGCAGGTCGACGCGCACCATCTGCTGAATGAAGGGGATGATGAGGATCAGGCCGGGGCCTTTCACCTTCCACAGCCGGCCCAGCATAAACACAACACCGCGCTCATATTCGCGGGTGATGCGGAAGGAATTGAACAAAATAAAGAGAGCGACGATGGCCGGGATCAGCAACGCCGCATAGGCCGGCAGATATCCAACCATGTTCGTTCTCCAGCTAGATGGGTTCGACAACCAGCACGAGGCCGTCGCGTTTCGTGACCCGGACGGTGTCACCCGGCATCAGCGGACGCGTGCCGCGCGCCGCCCACACCTCACCATGGATCCGGATATTGCCGTGGTCTCCGGACCAGTCGATGACGGTGCCGTGTTCGCTCAGCAATTGCTCGGCGCCGGTGGCCGTCGGCCGCTTGCGCGCCTGTACCGCTGCGCCCACCACGAAGAAGATCAAACCGGCGCTGGCGAGCGAGGCGCCGACCAGAAGCGGCATCGACACCCGCATCTCGATCTGGCCGGGAGGCGCATCGAACAGGAAATAGGCGCCCGCCACGAAGGCGACGAATCCGAGCAGCCCCAGCAGGCCGAACCCGGGTGTGAACGCTTCCGCCGTCATCAATGCGATGCCCGCGACCAGCAAGGCCAGCGCGCCATATTGAACAGGCAGCGCGGACAAGGCGAGGGCGGCCAGCGCCAGACTGACGATGCCGACGATGCCGGGCAGGACCGTGCCGGGATTGGCGAATTCCAGAAGCAGCGCGTAGATGCCGACCAGCAGCAGCACGAACGCCGCGTCGGGATTGGCGATGGTGGCGAGCAAGGAATCGCGACTGTCGGCGAAGGTGGATGCCGCATCAGCGGGCAGGGCCGACAGGAGCACGAGTGCCAACCCGGCCGACAGACCGCGACCCGCAACGGGGACGAATGCCGCAAGTGTCATAAGGCCGAGATATGCAGGATTCGGCCAACCTGCAATGGATCGCGGCGAGGCCGCGTTCCGGTCAGGCCGCCGCAGGTGGAGCGGCGCACTCGAAGGTGATGACCACGCGGGTGCCGCTATGGGCGGGATCGTACACCACATCGGCCCCGAGCCGTGTCGCCATCGCGCCCACGATCGAGCGGCCGAGCCCGGTCGATCGCGGCAGCGTCTTGATGTCGTGGCCAATACCGTCGTCTTCCACGCTCAGCATGGCGCGCTTGCCGTTGACCCGCTTCAGCCCGATCCGGATCGGCCCCTTTTCGTCGGGATAGGCGTATTTCATCGCGTTGAGCACAAGCTCGTTGACGATCACGCCGATCGCGACGGCGCGGTCGGGATCGAGATCGAGCGGCTCGGCGGCGAGACTGAGGGCGGTTGTGTCCGACGCATCGGTCTTGGCGAGATCGTCCACGAGTGCCGCGAGATACTGGTCGACGGAGACCGACTGGACGTCGTCCGACGTGTACAGCCGCTTGTGCACCTGGGCGACCGCCATCACGCGGCGGGTGGCGTCCGTCAGCGCGACCTTGACCTGTGCGTTCTTGGACGAACCACCCTGCAACTGCAGGAAGGCCGCGATCAGTTGCAGCGAATTGCCGACGCGGTGATTGACCTCGCGCAGCAGCATCGCGCGCTCGACCGCCAGCTTCTCGAAGCGGTCGCGCTGCTCGCGCAGTTCGGCTTCGGCGGCTTCATGGGCGCGGCGCAGCCGCATGGCGTCGGCGGCGCTGGTGAGCGCTGCGAGCAGCAGCGGGACAAACTGGCCGGACGCATCTTTCAGCACATAATCGAAGGCGCCAGCCTTGAGGGCGGCGACCGCCACGGTGGAATCCTGTTCGCCGGTGACGATGATCACCGGAGGATGGTTCGGCACCTGATGGATGCGCTCCAGCGCGCCAAGCCCGTCAAGGCGCGGCATATGATGGTCGAGCGCGACGACGTCGAACTGCTCCTCCTGCAGCCGTTCGACCGCCGCAAGACCGTCCTCCACCGTGACCACGCGAATGCCCTGCGCGCCGAGCCCGCGCTCCACCAGCCGGCGGATCCCCGGGTCGTCATCGGCATAAAGGACGCTCTTCGGCATGCGTATGGCTCAGTCCGTCGCCGGCACCTGGATCACCGAGAAGAACAAGCCGAGCTGACGAATAGCGTTGGCGAAGCTTTCGTAGTTCACCGGCTTGGTAATGTAGACATTGGCGCCGAGATCGTAGCAGCGCTTGATCTCGCGCTCGTCGTCGGTGGTGGTCAGCACCACGACCGGCGTCAGCTTCAAATGCTCGTTCTCTTTCACCCGCTTCAGAATATCGACGCCGCTCATATCGGGAAGATTGAGGTCGAGCAGGATCAGCAATGCGCGGCCGCTATTGGCGCTGCCTGAGCCGTCGGGGCCAAACAGAAAGTGCACGGCGTCGGTGCCGTTCTTGAACGGCAGGATGTTGTTGGTGACGCCGGCCCTGCGGATGTTGCGCTCGATCAGTAGCGCGTGGCCCTCGTCGTCCTCGATCATAACGATGGTAACGTGTTCGCTCATGCGGCTTGTCTTTCGTCCTCTTGCATGCGGCGCGGCAACGTCACGATAAACGTCGAGCCTTCGCCGAGCACCGATTTCAGCGTCATGTAGCCGCCCAGCCGGCGGACCAATGCGCGGGTATGGGCAAGGCCGATGCCTTCACCTTTCTGATCCTGCACGCCGGCGCGGCGAAACAGGTCGAAGACGCGCTGATGATCCTCGGGCGCGATCCCGCGACCGTTATCCTCAACCTCGTAAACAACCTGTGCATTGTCGACGCGCCCGCGAATTCTGATCCGGCCCGGGCGGTCAGCGCGCGAATATTTCAGTGCATTGTCAACCAGATTGGAAAAAATCTGTTCCAGCGCCAGCCGGTCGCTCTTGAGCGGTGGAAGCGGCTCGACCGTGATTTCGGCGTCCTTTTCCGCAGCCTGGTGTGCGACCGCATCGGTCAGCGTTTTGATCAACTGGTCCATGCTCACATATTCAGGCTTGAAGGTCCGTTGCCCCTCGCGGGACAGTTTCAGGATCGAGTTTATCAGCCGGTCCATCTTGCCGATCGAGCTTTTGATGAAAACCAGTGATTCATCAAAGTCTTTTGACAATTCTAGTGTCTTCCGCTCCGCTTCGGTATCTTTTTCCTGCATGGCGGAAAGCTGCTCGAATGTGTCTTTTTTAATAGACTCAATCTCTGTTGTGAATCCCATGATATTGACCAGCGGCGACCGCAGATCGTGGCTGACGATATAGGCGAAACGCTGAATTTCGTCGTTGGCTTCGCGCAGGTCGGCGGTGCGTTCGGCGACCGTGTTTTCCAGATTTTCGTTGGCCTCGATCAGGGCGCGCCGGGCCTGTTCGCGCTGGCGGCTGTTGCGCTGGACCAGGTAGACGGATATCGCGCCGATCAGCAGGATGATGCCGGTGCCGGCGAGGTTGGCGGCGAGCAGAAACTTGCTGGTTCTGGCGGAATCGTTTCGTCTGCTGTCGAGCAGGCGGCGCTCATCGGCAATCATGTCGAGCACGCGGGTGCGGATGTCCTCCATCAGGTCGCGGCCTTCGCCGCCGCGCACGCGTGTTTGCGCCTCTGCGAAATCTCCCTTGTCATAAAGGGCGATCGCGTTTTCCATCTCGGTCAGCTTGCTGGCGGCAAGTGCCGCGACGGTTGCCAGATCGCGCGACTGGTCCTCGTTATCGATGATCGCGTCGCGGGCGCTCTGCAGCGCAGGCAGGGTATTCTTGACGGCCTGCTCGTACTCTGTGCGATACGGCGACTGGCCGGTGAGAAGAAAGCCGCGCTGCGCCGATTCCGCACGCCGCAGGTTTAGCAGGATCAGGGAAAGCCGGTTCTGCACGTCCATCGTGTGAATGACGAGGTCGGATTCCGTGCGCGAGCGTTCGGTCAAAAAGATCGACGCTGCGCTGATCAGAATGAGGATAACAAAGCCCAGCGCGAGCAGGATCGGCTGGGCACCGGGCGACCGGGCAGGACCGGCCGTCTCAACGGAACTCATGGCGGGAAGGCGCTCCTCGTGGAGTCGATAACCTGACCAAACGCCGGCCGACGCATTTTGTTCCGGCCCGCGCCCCGCTTTCTCAGCCGTCCATGCCGCCCTGGGCCAGGAATTTTTCCAGCCAGTGGATCGAGTAATTGCCGTCGATGATGTCCGGATTGCGCACCAGCGTCCGGAACAGCGGCAGGGTGGTCTCGACCCCGTCGACCACGAATTCGTCGAGCGCACGCTTCAGCCGCATCAGGCATTCCTGCCGGGTCTTGCCGTGCACGATCAGCTTGCCGACCATGGAGTCGTAATAGGGCGGGATGGTGTAGCCCTGATAGGCGGCGGAATCGACCCGAACGCCGAGCCCGCCGGGCGGGTGATAATGCAGAATTTTCCCCGGCGACGGCCGGAAGTTGACCGGGCTTTCCGCGTTCACCCGGCATTCGATGGCGTGACCATGGAAACGCAGGTCCTCTTGCCGGCACGGCAATTCGCCGCCGGCCGCGACGCGGATCTGCTCCAGTACCAGATCTATGTCGGTGATCATTTCGGTCACCGGATGCTCGACCTGGATGCGGGTATTCATCTCGATGAAATAGAACTCGCCGTCCTCATAGAGAAACTCGACGGTGCCGGCGCCGAGATATTTCATCTCCCGCATCGCATTGGCGCAGATCTCGCCGATCCGGTCGCGCTGTGCGGTGTTGAGTGCGGGCGAGGGGCTTTCCTCCAGCACCTTCTGGTGCCGGCGCTGCAGCGAGCAGTCGCGTTCGCCGAGATGGATGGCGCCGCCGCGTCCGTCGCCGAGAATCTGGATTTCGATATGCCGCGGCCGCTGCAGATATCGTTCCAAATAAACCGCGTCGTCGCCGAATGCCGCTTTGGCTTCCGAGCGCGCGGTGGAGAGCGCGAGGCTCATCTCCTCTTCGGTCAGGGCGACCTTCATGCCGCGCCCGCCGCCGCCGGAGGCAGCCTTCACCAGCAGCGGATAGCCGATTTCGCGGCCGATCCGGAATGCCTCCTCGTCGGAGGTGACGCCGCCTTCGGAGCCGGGCACCACGGGAATGCCGAGCTTCTTCGCGGTCCGCTTGGCCTCGATCTTGTCGCCCATGGTGCGGATATGCTCCGCCTTGGGACCGATGAAGCCGATATTGTGCTCGGCGAGAATTTCGGCGAAGCGCGCATTCTCCGACAGAAAGCCGTAGCCCGGATGCACGGCATCGGCGCCGGTGATCTCGCAGGCCGCGAGCAGCGACGGCACGTTGAGATAGCTGTCGCGGGCCGGCGGCGGCCCGATGCAGACGCTTTCGTCGGCAAGCCGGACATGCATGGCGTCGGCGTCGGCGGTGGAATGCACCGCGACCGTCAGGATGCCGAGCTCCTTGCAGGCGCGCAGCACCCGCAACGCGATCTCGCCGCGATTGGCGATGAGGATTTTTTCAAACATGTCGGTCTCGCGTCCCGGGCGCGGTGCAGCGCGTTAGCGATGCGCCGCAGAACCGGGACCCTTAAGCCTTGGACGGATGGACCCCGGGTCTGCAGCGCAACACTGCGTATCGCCCTGCGCCCGGGGAACGGAGTTGAGAGACATGCGTGTCACTCGATAATCATCATCGGTTCGCCGAACTCGACCGGCTGGCCGTCCTCGACGAGAATTTGCGTCACGACGCCACTGCGCGGCGCCGGAATCTGATTCATCGTCTTCATCGCTTCGATGATGAGGACGGTGTCGCCGGCCTTCACGCTCTGGCCGATGTCGACGAATGGCTTGGCGCCGGGCGAGGGCGCGAGATAGGCGGTGCCGACCATGGGCGAGGGCAGCATGCCCGGATGTTTGGCGAGATCGGCGCCGGCCGCCGGTGCTGCGGCCGCGGGACCTGCGGCTGGGGCAAGCACGGGTGCACTGACGCTGACCGCGCGCGCGGCGCGTCCGATCCGGATGCGCTGGCCGTCGCGTTCGATCTCGATCTCGGTCAGCCCGGTCTCGTCGAGCAGTTTCGCCAGCCCGCGGATGGTGTCTTCGTCGTAAGCGGCGGGATGCTGGGCCGCCCGGCCCGGTTTCTTGTCTTTGTCAGACGCCACGTGTCAGCCCTTCGATGGTGTGAGCATGGCCGCGAGTCCGTCGATCGCGAGCACATAGCCGTTGACGCCGAAACCGCAGATCACGGCCCTGGCGGCAGGAGAGATATAGGAATGCCTGCGGAATGAGTCGCGGGCATGGACGTTGCTGATATGCACCTCGATGGCCGGGATGCCGGATGCCAGCAGCGCATCCAGGATCGCGACCGAGGTGTGGGTATAGGCGGCCGGGTTGATGACGATGCCGGACGCCTGCTGTTGGCGCGCCTCCTGGATCCAGTCCACCAGCGCACCCTCGTGGTTGGACTGGTGGAATACGATCGAAAAGCCATGCCGCCGGCCGGCGTCGTGGCACATGGCCTCGACGTCCTTCAGGGTGGTGCGGCCGTAGATCTCCGGCTCGCGGGTGCCGAGCAGGTTCAGGTTCGGGCCGTTCAGGACATAGACCGTCGTCGCCATCGGGCCAAAGTCGCGCCGTCACTGGATGCGGAAAAACAGGGCGCGGGCGCCCCGGCGGGCCTTCTTATAGGCGGGTCGACCGGGGAGGAAAAGCCCGCTCGCGGCCGAGGCGCGAGGCCCCGGCCGGCCGGGCCGGCGCCTCAGCAGGTGGCCTTGCCGCAGCGCGCGTTGTTGATCTTGGCCTGCAATTCCTTGACGCCGACGGCGCCGACCACGGCCTCGTTGCCGACCACGTAGGACGGCGTGCCCTGGAACCCGAGCGCCTCGGCCAGCGCGAAGCTCTCCTGCAAAGCGGCCTTGACCTCGGCGCCGTTCATGTCCTTTTCGATCCTGGCCATGTCGGCGCCGACTTCCTTGGCGACCGCGAGCGCGCGAGCCTTGTCGACCTGTCCGCGCCCCGAGAGAAGCTTCTGGTGGAAGTCCAGATAGCGCTTGCCGCTCTTGTCCTGCATCGCGACCGCGACCGCGACCTGGGCCGCGTCCATGCTGCCCTGGCTCAGCACCGGCATCTCCTTCAGCACGACCCGCAGGTTCGGATCGGCCTTGATCAGGGTCATCATGTCGTCGAGTGCGCGCTTGCAGTAGCCGCAATTGTAATCGAAGAACTCGACCATCGTGACGTCGCCGTTCGGATTGCCGAGCGTCACCTGGCGCGGTGAGTTGAACAGCGTCTGCTTGTTCTCGACGATCGCGCGCTTGAGCTTCTCGCTCTGCGCCAGCGCCTGCAGTTCTTCGATCATTTCCGGATGCTTGATGAAATAATCGCGGATGATCGTTTCGATTTCGCTGCGTTGTTGCGGCGTAAAGCTCTGCGCCGTTGCGGCGCCGGCCGTGAACAGGGGTACCGCCACGGCGATTGCGGCGAGCAGGCGGGAGAGGATGATCATCGAAAAGGGTCCTTGTGACAGGGTCAGTTCGGGCGATTGCCCGCCGTCGGTACTTTGGCAGCAACGATATCGTCGGCGCGGACCCATGCGGGCGAGCCCACCGGGAGGCGGATCTTTGCGCGCGCGGCCAATTCGCGTGCGGTCTTGATGTCGCCGCGGGCGAATGCAGCCTGCGCGGAGGCGAGATCGGCCTGGGCGAGATCGCCCTTGCGGCCATAGGCCATCGCCAGTTGCTGATAGCCTTGCGGCGTATCGGGCTCGCGGGCGAGGCCGTTGCGCAGGATCGTGATCGCTTCATCGGCATGCGCCGGATTGTTGGTGGCGACCAGCGCCTGACCGAGCATGATCTGGATCAGCGTGGGATCCGGAGCGAGCGACACCGCACGGCGCAGCGGCGCAACCGCCTCGGCGGCGCGGCCGCTTTCGAGCAGGGCCTGCCCCTTCAGTTCATGGAAATACGGATTGTTGGGCTGCACCGCGATCAGGGCGTCGATCTGGGCGACGGCGGAGCGGATGTCGGAATGACGATAGGTCGCGATCGCGCGCGCATAGCGCGCCGGCAGCGAGGTGTCGCTCAACGGATAGCGGCGCGCCACCGTTTGCGGCGCCTCCATGAAGCCCGACAGCTTGGCGCGCATCATGTCATGGCGCGCCTGCAATTCCGGCGGGTCCTTCTTGTCCCAAAGCGGGCTGGTGCGCGCGATCTCGGTCAGGGCTGCAATACGCTCGGTCGGCATCGGATGCGATTGCGCATAAGGGTCGGCGAAACGCGCAGTGAACATCGACTGGTCGGCGAAGCGCTTGAAGGTCTCGTACATGCCCTTCGCGGACTGGCCGGTCGCAGCCAGGAACTTCACCGCCGCCCGGTCGGCGGCCTCCTCATGCGCGCGCTGGTAGGACAGCAGCGTGCGTTGCGCGACATGCTGGCTGCCCATGATGGCCGCCATGCCGGCCTGACCCGCGCCGTCGGCGGCGCCGCCGCCTGCCGCGCTTCCGGCCGCAATGGCGGCTGCGCCGATAAGCATGCCGATCAGGGCGGCGGTCTGCACATTCGCCAGTTCCTGGCGCAGCTTGGAGAGATGGCCGCCGGCGATATGGCCGGTCTCGTGCGCCATCACGCCGATGATCTGATTCGGCGTCGTCGATTCGGCCAGCGCGCCGGTGTTGACGAAGATACGGCGGCCGTCGACCACGAAGGCGTTGAAAGACTTGTCGTTGATCAGCACGATCTTGACATTGGCCTTGCCAAGGCCGGCGGCGCGCAGGATCGGCTGGGTGTAGTCGCGCAGCAATTGTTCGATCTCGGCGTCGCGGATCAGCGGGATGCCGCCGCCGCGCTTCTGCGCGGCGGCCGGGAGCGGCGGAACAGCCAGCGCCAGCGCCGTCAGCGCCACGAGCAGGCGCGAGACTGGCTTCGCGGTCACCGTCCTGCTAGTCCTGTGCGGGGTTGCGGCTGGTGTCATAACGCTCTGATTTGTCTTGCTAACGACGCGAACCTAATCAGCCCGCCGGAGGCGGTCAAATCACGCCGAGGTCATGGTTCGGAACGGTGGCAAAGCAATCCCGCGAATGCGGCAGGAGCGGGGCATATGCCCGGACGTAAGCCGAAAACAGGCGCCTGAAAGAGATGCTGGAACGCGCTCGCCAGATTTTGTCGCCCTCCGCGCGCAGCGATGTTCCTCCCTTCATGGTGATGGACGTGATCGCTGCGGCGACGCGCGTCGAGGCCGCGGGTCATCATGTGATTCACATGGAGGTCGGTCAGCCGGCAGCGCCCGCGCCGCGGACCGCGATTCTCGCTGCGAAGCAGGCGCTGGACGGTCCGCTGCGCTACACCGAAGCCCTCGGCATCGGCTCGCTGCGGTCCCGGATCGCGCGCCATTACGCCGAGTCGTATAATGTCGATCTCGATCCCGCCCGGGTGATCGTCACCACCGGCTCCTCGGCCGGTTTCATTCTGGCTTTTCTGGCGATGTTCGAGCCGGGCGACCGGGTCGGCATCGCCAATCCCGGCTATCCGCCCTACCGCCACATCCTCAAGGCGCTCGGCTGCGAGCCGGTGCTGATCGAAACCGGCGACGCCACGCGCTGGGCGGTGACTCCTGAAGCGGTGCTGGCCGAACATCGCAAGCAGAAACTTGCCGGATTGCTGGTGGCGAGCCCGGCCAATCCGACCGGCACGATGATGCGGCCCGAGGCGCTTGCCGCCCTGATCCGGGTGACCGGGGAGGCGGGCATCCGCTTCATCTCGGACGAAATCTATCACGGACTCGATTATGCATTTCCGTCCGAGACCGCGTTGCGGATCTCGGATCATGCGCTGGTGATCAACTCGTTCTCGAAATATTTCTGCATGACCGGCTGGCGCATCGGCTGGATCGTCGCGCCCGAACCGCTGGTGCGGCCGATCGAACGGCTGCAGGGCAATCTCGCGATCAGCGTGCCGACGCTGTCGCAGATCGCGGCCGAGGCTGCTTTCGACGGCCGCGACGAGATGGACGCCGTCAAGCACGGCTATGAGGACAACCGCCGCATCCTGATCGACGGCCTGCCGACGGCGGGGCTCGAAACCTTCCTGCCGGTCGACGGCGCCTTCTATCTGTATGCAAACGTGGCACGTTTCTCCGACGACTCGTACGCGTTTGCCAAACGCATGCTGGAAGAGGCGCATGTCGCGGCAACGCCCGGCGTCGATTTCGATCCGGTCGACGGGAGGCATTACCTGCGCTTCTGCTATGCGCAATCGCAGGCCGACATGCACGAGGCGGTCGCGCGCATCGGCGCGTGGCTGCGCAAGCGATGAGCGCGGTGAGTGGACCCGCACCGCTGCCACGGGCGGTGCCGCCGCTGCTCAGTCTCGTCGCCGGCTATGTCGACAGCATCACCTTTCTCGCGCTGTTCGGATTCTTCGCCGCGCAGGTGACCGGCAGCTTCGTGGTGGCGGCGGCCGAACTCGTGGTCGACGATCGCGGCGTTGCGGCAAAGATGCTGGCGATCCCGGCCTTCATGCTGGGCGCCGGCACCGCCGCTGCGATCATCATCGTGCGCCGCGGGAGCAAGCGCTCCTCGCTGCCGCTGGTGTTCGCGCTGGAAGCGCTCTTGCTCGCCGGCTTCGTTGCGCTCATGCTCTATTCATGGCCAATCACCGATCCGGACGCGTGGCTGGGAGCCATTGCCGGCCTGTTGTCCGCGGCGGCGATGGGCGTGCAATCGGCGCTGGTGCGTCTTTTGTTGCGCGGCGTGCCGCAGACCAATGTGATGACCGGCAATTCCACCCAGCTTGCGATCGACGCGACCGAACTGCTCTATGCCCGCCTGCGGCCAGCGCGGGTTGCCGCCGATGCGGATCTCGCGGCGCAGGTGGCGGAGGCGCGCAAGCGCTTCGCCATGGTGTTCGCGGTGCTGATGGGTTTTCTGATCGGCGCGCTCGGCGGCGCTCTGGCCTATGCCGCGGGCGGACCCTGGAGCGCGTGCCTGGCCATCGTGGTGGTCGCCGGTCTGATCGCGTGGTCGGCGAAGCGCGGCGGCACTGATCCGATGTGAGGGCGGTGTCGTAGCACGACTCTTGCACGGGAAAGATGGGTAAGGCAGAGACGGGGTCATGAACAAGCTCGGCGATACGTTTGGGAATTGATCATGCTTGCAACGCTGCATGAAGGCTGGTCGATCTTCGAGCCGTTCATCAAGACCTATGGCGCGTTCGCGATCTTCGCCATGATCTATCTGGAATCGATGGGCTCTCCGGTGCCGGGCGAGACCGGCGTGATCGCGGCCAGCCTGCTGGCGGCTCAGGGCGAACTCTCGATCGTGTCAGTGTATGTCGCGGTGCTGGCGGGCGCGATCCTTGGCGACTCGACCGGCTTTCTGGTCGGCCGGCTTGGCGGCAACACGCTGTTGCGGCGGTTCGGGCCGCGGATCGGACTGACCGAGGAAAGGCTGGACAATATCGAACAGCGCTTCACCAAGGGTGGAGTCTGGATCGTGGTGGTGGCGCGCTTCATTCCCCTGATGCGCCAGGTCAACGGTCTGCTGGCGGGGTCGCTGGCAATGCCGTTTCCGCGCTTCCTGCTGGCGCAGTCATGCGGCGCCTTCCTGTGGACGAGCCTCTATACGCTCGGGCCATACTTCTTCACCGAGGCGTTCAAGCACCTGCGGTGACGGGTCAAGCGCGCTCCCTTTAACTTTCCCGCGCCACGCCTATATCTGCCGACACCCCAACAGCGCGGCCACGGAATGGCGCCCGTAGACCGATCTGCGGCCGCGCGCGTACATGTTTGTGAGAGCGTGCCATGCTCGACGTCACCAATACGTCCGTGTTCGACACCGACCTGTCTCAGCCCCATATCGAGAGCGCCGCGCAGGATGCGGCCCTGCTCGATGCTTATTCCCATGCTGTGATCGGCGTCGCCGATCGAGTCGGTCCCGCGGTGGTGCGGGTCGAGACCCGCAAGACCGACGGCAAGGGCCGCCCTGCCGGCGGCGTCGGCTCCGGCGTCATCATCGCGCCGGACGGCCTCGTGCTCACCAACAGTCACGTTGTCGATGGCGCGCGGGAGGTCCGCCTCACGGATTCGGAAGGGCGGGTGATGGATGCGCGCTTGCTCGGCGAAGACCCCGACACCGATCTGGCGCTATTGCGCGCGGACTCGGTGCGCAACCTGCCGGCCGCACCGCTCGGCGATTCCAAGGCGCTGCGGCGCGGACAGCTCGTGGTCGCGATCGGCAATCCGCTCGGATTTGAATCGACCGTGACCGCGGGCGTGATCTCCGCGCTCGGCCGCTCGCTGCGCGCGCAGACCGGACGCCTGATCGAGGATGTGATCCAGACCGATGCCGCGCTCAATCCCGGCAATTCCGGTGGACCGCTGGTCACGTCGCATGGCGAGGTGATCGGCATCAATACGGCGATCATCATGGGCGCGCAGGGCATCTGTTTTGCGGTCGCAAGCAACACCGCGCAGATCGTGTTGAGCGAACTGATCCGCCATGGCCGGGTCCGGCGCGGATTCATCGGCATCGCCGGCCAGACCGTCGCGGTGCCGCGCCGTCATGCGCGTGCGGCCGACATCGACAATGCGTCGGGCGCGATGATCACCACCATCGAGCAGGGCGCGCCTGCCGATACCGGCGGGCTGATGACTCTCGACGTCATTGTCAAGGTCGATGGCCAGACGGTCACCGGCGTCGACGATCTGATCCGTCTGCTCAATGCCGACCGGATCGGCCGCAAGGTGACGTTCGATGTGCTGCGGCGCGGCATGCTGCGCCAGTTCGATGTCACGCCGTCCGAGCGCGTTGCGGCGCGGGAGTGAGTCCGGCATGCCGGGTGGGTGGATGCAGCAAGACACGCTTGTCTTGCTGCATAAAATCATCTGATTAAATATCAAAATTAATGTTTATGCCAATTTTGCTTCAGCAAATTTTGCGCGCCAAACTGGTTTCCGTCGTGCCGGGTTGACGCTCGGGTAGCATGACTCCTGTGCAACGCAAACGAAATGCAATCGCGTATGAAAAAACGCAGATCGCTTGAGAATCCGCAAAAGATGAATGTAATTAGTGCCATTGTAATGTGTGGCTCGTCGGTTGGCGTTGAACAACCTGGTGCCGAGACAATGGGTCGTGTCGCGTTTGTCCCGGGCCTCAACATGAAGCGACCCAAATGGTTTTGCGATCCGAGGTCATTCCAAGCGAACTCCTCCGCACATTCCTGCTGATTGAAAAAACCGGAAGCTACACTGACGCGGCCGATATCCTCGGCCTCAGTCAGCCGGCAATCAGTTCGCACATGAAGCGACTGCAGCAGATGGTCGGCGGAGAGCTCTTCGATAAAAGTCATGGCGGATTTTCGCTCACAAGCCGGGGCGAAACCGTTAAGCAATATGCGACGCGCATTCTCAATCTGAACTGGCAGATGCTGAGGCTGTGCGGAGCCGGGGAGGGAAAGCGGACCTTTAGAATTGGAGTTCAGAGCGTGTTCGCAGCGACTCATCTCGCGAGCATGCAGCAAAACATCGCCCGCAAGCTGCCAAATCACCGCACGGTCATCACATGGGGAACGGGCGCGGAAATCCACGACGACCTCAAGGCAGGTTATCTCGACGCGGCGTATATCGTTCGCGACGGAACTGATGAGCGCGGCCAGGGCTGGGACGAAACAATGTGCTGGGTCAGTTGTCCCGGCTTTGTTGTCGGCGAAGGGCGTCCGATTCCGTTCTTGAGCTGGCCAGACAGCCTGTCCGACAGGCTCGCGATCGCGTCGCTGTCGCAGAGCGAAACGCCTTATACCGTCGTGCTGGTAGCGTACGATCTGGCGACGCTTCTGTCCGCGATACGCGCGGGAATCGGGGTTTGCGTGTTGCCGCAGCGGCTGGTGCCGAAAGACCTCAGGACGGCCGAGCACCACTTCCTGCCGCCGTTGCCGCTCGCGCGTTCGCGCATCTACGTCAACGAAGGTCTGCCGCAACAGCAAGCGCAGCTTCTGCGGGAGGCGATCGAAGAGGTTATGCCTCCGAACGCGCAATGTGGCCCTGAGGCCCGAAGCCGCTTGCCGGAACCGGCATTGATCTAGATCATTTTCGTTTGCGGATTTTGGTCGCGACGGCTGCTTTTCGCCGACGCGTGATGCCGTATGTCCGGTCAAGTGTGGTCGCGCTGATCCCGCATTCAAAAATCTTATTGCCGCAGAAAGCGCCCATTAATTGAGCGAGGCTATCGTCCAGACAGATGCAAGGCAAAGACGCGCGAATCTTTTGCGCGGTTCGGGGGATACGCTGCACCATGTCTATCAACGACAATTCGTCATTGAACACTCGTCTCGACTTCATGGGGATGGACGAGAAGTCGAAACAGAATCTCAAGGCCCTGAAGCCGCTCATAGACAAGTCGCTTCCGGGCATCCTTGACGACTTTTACAAGAAGCTTGGAACGGTCCCTGACGTGGCGCGCTTCTTCACGGAATCGAGCCGTGCGTCGCAAGCCAAGAACGGTCAGGTTCGCCATTGGGCGCGCATCAGCTCGGCTGAGTTCAGCGAGGACTATCTCAAGAGCTCGCGCGTCATCGGACAGACGCACGCCCGGATCGGACTTGAACCGCGCTGGTACATCGGCGGATATGCGCTGATCTCGGCCGGGCTTATCCATGCGGCATTGAACGAAATGTGGCCGAAGGGATTCCTGAAGGGCAACAAGGGACACGAGCAGGCGGCGGACGCGATATCGGCGATGGTCAAGGCCGTGCTCCTCGATATGGATCTGGCGATCTCGACCTACATCGACGCCGCTGAAGAGGCGCGAAAGGCCGCCGAGGAAGCCAACGCACGGGCGGCGAAACAGCAGGCCCAGGTCGTCGAGCTGCTGAGCCGGAACCTGTCGCTGCTCGCTCAGGGCGATCTGACATGCCAGCTTCCGGACGTGCCCGAGCAATATCAGCAGTTGAAAGACGATTTCGACAGCGCCGTGAACAAGCTCAACGAGGCGATCGGCGCGATTGCCGTTGTCGCTCAGGAGGTGACCGGCGCGTCGCAGGAGATTTCCAGCGCCACCACCGATTTCTCAGGCCGCACCGAAGAGCAGGCCGCGAGCCTGGAAGAGACTTCGTCGTCGATGGAAGAAATCGCGGCCACGGTGAAAAACAATGCCGATAACGCGAAGCGGGCCAACGATCTGGCACAGGGTACGCGCGAGATCGCCAATCGCGGCGGCGAGGTCGTCTCCGAGGCGGTGACGGCGATGGCGCGGATCGAGGAATCGTCGCGCAAGATAGCCGACATCATTTCCGTCATCGACGAAATCGCGCGGCAGACCAATCTGCTCGCGCTGAATGCGGCGGTCGAGGCGGCACGGGCCGGCGAGGCGGGTCGCGGGTTTGCGGTGGTCGCGTCCGAAGTCCGCAGCCTGGCGCAGCGCTCTTCGCAGGCAGCGAAGGACATCAAGGATCTGATTTTGAATTCCACCGGCCAGGTCAAGGACGGTGTCGAACTCGTCAACCGCACCGGTTCGACCCTCAGCGAGATCGTCGAATCCATCAAGAGCGTCGCCCAGATCGTCTCGGAGATCGCAACCGCCAGCGCGGAGCAGTCGAGCGGGATCGAGCAGGTCAACAAGACGCTCACGCAGATCGACGAGATGACCCAGCAGAATTCGGCGATGGTCGAAGAGAATGCAGCCGCGGCCCGCACGCTGGACCAGCAGGCCGAAGCGATGGTGGAACGACTGGCTGCGTTCACGCTCGCAGGCCACGCCGCTCCGGAACAGAAGCGGTCGAAGGTCACGCCGATCGCGCCGCGCCAGCCGGCGAAAAAGCAGGCCGTGGCGGGTGGCCCGGCGCGCAGGATGCAGGCCGCACTGGCGACCGCGGTCAAGACGGATACCTGGGAGGAGTTCTGATCTCTCGGTAAGCGCCACGCGGCGGACTCGTGTCCGCCGCGTTATCGTTTGGAATTGACGTGATCTGCCCGGCCGGCGGGGTGTGCTGTCAGGTCTCTCCCCAGGCGTCTTGCCAAGCGCGTCCCGATATGGCCTTTGCGTCCGCAGCAAAGGATCAATCGGGAGAACGCTCGTGCGCCGCGTCGTCAAAATTGCAAGTGTGTGTTCCGCGCTCGCTGCGTTTGCCGCAACACCGTCCGCGCAGGCGCAGGACTATCCGAACAAGCCGGTGAAACTGCTGGTGGCCTTCGCGCCCGGGGGGCCGGCGGATTCGATCGCCCGCATCATCGGGCAGAAGCTCAACGACCGCTGGAAGCAGAGTGTGGTAGTCGAGAACCGCGGCGGCGCCGGCGGCAATATTGCCGCGATGCAGGCGGCCAAGGCGGATGCCGACGGCTATACGATTCTGGTCACCACTTCGGCCTTCGCGGTCAACCAGACGCTGACGAAGAATCCGGGTTATGTGCCGGGCGATTTCAAGGCGGCGGGGATCGTCGCGACTACGCCGAACCTGATCATCGGCGCGCCGACGCTCAAGGCGAACGATCTGAAAGAAGCGATCGAGGCCGCGAAGACCGAGAAGATGACCTACGGCACTGCCGGCGCCGGCACCACGCCGCATCTGTCGGCGGAGCGCATCTTCAAGCTCGAGGGCAAGGTCGACATTCCGCATGCGCCGTTCACCGGCGCGGGTCCGGCGACGCAGGCCGTGCTCGGCTCGCATATTCCGCTGGCCAGCGTTGCGCTGTCGGCGGCGGTGCAGAATGTGCAGGCCGGGCAGGTTAAGGGACTGGCCGTGACCAGTAAGGACCGCGTCAAGGCATTGCCGAACGTGCCGACCGCGCGCGAGCTTGGCCTCGGCGAGGCCGACGACACCACCTGGGTGGTGTTCTTCGTACCGGCGAAGACGCCGGACGCCGTCATTCAGAAGATCAATGCCGACGTCAATGCCATCCTGGCGGACAAGGACACCGAGGCGCAGCTCGAGAAGATCGGCTTCATGCCGGTCGGCGGCTCGGTGAAGGACGCCGACACTTACGTGCAATCCGAAACCAGCCGCTGGGGCGATATCATCCGCCGCGTCGGCCTGGAGCCGAAATAGCCATCTGTCATTCCGGGGCGCGAGCGAAGCTCGCGAGCCCGGAATCCAGAACCGCACATGCGGTATTTGCAACGCTGTCCGGGCCCGCGCGTCCCGGTTACAACAATCAACGACATCTCGCGATAGAGGTTTTGCAATGCAGGTTCGCCGCGTCGTCACCGGCCACAAGAAAGACGGAAAGGCCACCGTCCTGATCGACGAGATCTCGACGGACGTGATCAATCCGCGCCAGGGCTGCACCTTCTTCAATATCTGGTCGACGCCGCTGCCCGCCAACAACGAGGGCGACAGCGACGGCGCCAAGGAGATCGTTGGGACCGCGATGAAGGATCGTGCGGTGTTCCGCGTGATCGAATACGCGCCGGGTGTTGCGCCGCGCAATCACCGCACCAATTCGATCGACTACGCAGTGGTGCTGTCGGGTGAAATCGACATGACGCTCGACGACGAGATCGTGCATCTGAAGGCGGGCGATGTGCTGGTGCAGCGCGGCACCATCCATGACTGGATCAACAATGGCGACAAGCCTTGCGTGATCGCGTTCGTGCTGATCACCGCCGATCCGGTCGGCGCGCTTCAGGCGGTGGGGTAGGGCACAATCGTTGAACTGTGACCGTCACCCTGACGTGCCCGGCCGAAGGCCGGCCCTCGAAGAGCGATGGCCCCTGAAACGTTCCGTGCTGTTCATCCTTGGAGCCTTGCTACTCGCTCGCTCCTCAGGATGACGGATCGAGTGCGCCGTTATGGCGCTACCCCCCGATCTTCACATTGGCTTCCTTGATCACCTTGTTCCAGCGCGCGACCTCGTCGCTCAGATATTTCGCGGTTTCCGCAGTCGAGCCGCCGACCACTTCGGCCGAAAACGTCTTCAGCTTTTCCTGAATTGCAGGATCGCGCAGCGCCTCGTTGATGTCGGCGTTGATCTTCTCGGTGATCGCCTTGGGTGTCTTGGGCGGAGCCACGACCGCATACCACGCAACGGATTCAAATCCCGGCAGCGTCTCGGCAATGGTCGGCACGTTCGGCAGCGATGACATGCGCTTCGGTGTCGCAACGCCGAGCAGCTTCAGCTTTCCGCTCTGTACCAGCGGCAGCGATACGCCGAGATTGTCGCACATGAAATCAACATTGCCGGCGATCAGGTCCTGCAGCGCCGGCGCAGTGCCACGATAGGGGATGTGCTGCACCTTCACGTCGCCCATCATCTGCAGCATCTCGGAGGTGAGATGCGATGTGGTGCCGTTACCCTGCGTAGCTGATGTGACCTTGCCGGGATTGGCTTTCAGATGCGCGATGAATTCCGGCACCGTGGTGGCCGCGATCTTCGACGGATTGACCATAATGCCGTTCGGCACCTGCGCCATCACGATGATCGGTTCGAATTTCGACGCATCGAAATTCAGGTTCTTGTACAAATTCTGGTTGATGACGAGCGGCGGCGGCGGCGCCGACAGCAGCGTGTAGCCGTCGGGCTCGGCGCGATAGGCTTGCTCGGAGCCGATATTGCCGGCCGCGCCGGTCGGGTTTTCGATGATCACCGGCTGGCCCCATTTCCTCGACAGCCAGTCCGCGACCAGCCGCGGCACAGCATCGGCGGTTCCGCCGGCCGGGAACGGCACGATGATCTTCACCGGACGGTTCGGGAAATCCTGCGCAAAGGCAGAGGTGCCTGCCGACAGAACGACAAGGGCCGCGAGCGCTGCGCGCATAGCGCCGGTTTTCAGCATGGACGTCTCCCGGATTTTCTGTTCTGCAGGCTTGCCGCACACATACTTGAAACCTGCGGATATCCGAAGCATTTTCATGTCGCAGGGGGACAGGAGTGATGGAGATGGCAGCGTTGCGTCCTAATCTGGCCGGCCCAAGCGTTGCGATTGTTGGCGGCGGCATTGGCGGGCTGTTTGCCGCCAATGCGCTGCTTGCACATCGCCTGCAGGTGACGGTCTACGAGCAGGCGCCGGCGCTCGGTGAAATCGGCGCCGGTGTTTTCATCACGCCGAACAGCGTGCGCCAACTCGAGCGCGTCGGATTGGGGCCTGCGGTCGAAAAATGGGGCGCCCGCGTCGGTGCTGGCTCGCATTATTTTCGCGATGATGGAAGTCCGATCGCGCCGGTGCAGGTGACCGATTCCGCAGGCTGGAACGCCACCTTCGGCATGCATCGCGCCGATCTGGTGAACTTTCTCGCCGCCGCATTGCCGGCTGGCGTGGTGAAATGCGGGCACCGCGCCACCGGATTTGTGCAGGACGAAACCTCAGCGCGGGTGACGTTCGAGAATGGCGCGGTGGCGGAGGCCGACATCGTGATCGGCTGCGACGGCATTCATTCCGAATTGCGGCCGTATGTGTTTCCGCCATCGAGGGCGGTGTTTTCGGGCACGGTCGCCTATCGCGGACTGGTGCCGCATGCGGACGTGCCGCACTGGCCGACGGATGTGTGGCAAATGTGGCTCGGGCGCGGCAAGCATTTCCTGGTGTTCCCGGTGCGCGCTGGCACGATCATCAATTATGTCGGCTTCGTTCCGGCCGATGCGGAGATGAAGGAATCCTGGACCGCGAAAGGCGACCCTGACGCGTTGCGCGCGGAATTCGCCGGCTGGGATCCGCGCATCGAAGGATTGCTGAGCAAGGTCGACTCCACCTTCAAATGGGCGCTATATGATCGCGAACCGCTGCCGACCTGGACCAAGGGACGGCTGACGCTGCTCGGCGATGCCGCGCATCCGATGCTGCCGCATCTCGGGCAGGGCGCCAACCAGTCGATCGAGGACGGCATGGCGCTCGCCACCATTCTCTCCCGCACCGACCGCGTCGGGGCACCGGCCGCACTCGTCGCGTATGAAAAGCTGCGCCGCGAACGCGTCGCCGGTGTGCAGCGCGGCGCGCGCGAGAACGGCTTGCGCTACGACACGATGCACGGCGACGTCGCGAAGCGGGACGCCGAAATTGTCGCGCATGCGTCGTTCCGCAAGACGATCTACGACCACGACGTGGTGGTCGGCGCAAAGGAGATCGCGGAGGCGCTGTAGAACCGGTCGGCTTGTAGCCCGCATTGAACGGCAGCGACATGCGGGGCGATGGGTCCCGGGTTTCGCTTGCGCTCAACCCGGGCTACGGTTTTCAGCTGACGCGGAGAGTGCCTTCCGGTCCAGACCGTCCTCCGGGATCGTCCATTGCCGCCGCAACGTGCGCAGCGGCGTCTCGACATAGGCCCAGAAATCCCAGCCCGGCGCGAAGGTGTCGATGGTCGCGGTCTTGCCGCCGGCATAGGCATGCCAGAATTCGACCAGGTCGAGTCCGCCCGCGGCGTCCTTCGCCACCGGATTGATCTCGACATCGAGATGCCAGGAGAAAATCACCGGCAGGATGTGGCCCGCCATCGGATAATGCGGATGCATGGCCGCGGTGAAGGTCGAGGCCAGAAGTTCGCCGCGTGGTGTGGTGCCGTAGCCTGAGACGACATGTACGGTGTCGTGCGGCAATGCGAAGCCGGCATTCAGGCCGTTGGCTTTGCCCGGGAAATCATACTTGTTGCTGGTATAATGCATATAGAACGCATAGCCGAAGCTGTCCCGCGGCAGCTGGCCCAGCGCCTCGCACCGTGCGGCGAGGGCAGGGTCCGGCGCTTTCGCATAGGGCATCAGCCAGCCGGTCGCGTCCGCATCCGTCCAGGTTTTTCCGGTAATGCTCACCATGTTGGCGCGCGTCATGTCGGCGAGCGCTTCCTTGACATGGCCGGCCGCGGCTTCGGCGATTTCGTCGATGAAGCGCTCGTGCAATCCGAGCGCTTTGGCATAAGCGAGCACGGCCGCGATCTTTGCCCTGTCGAGTGTGCCATCGACAAAGGCCATCACCGTCATGAACCGCAGTGCATCCTCGCGCAAAGCCGGATCGGCGATCGCGTCTTGGAGCGCCGCTGGCTCGACCGGCGTCAGCGCCGCGACATCGAGCGGCATTGTCTGTCCGAACATGTAGAGCGAAGCCGCCGCCAGCGCGCGTGCATCGGCGTCGCTCAGGGCGCCCCCGGTTTGCGCAACGTTGCGCATCGCACCGAGGATCGTGGCGATCTGTGCGGAGGTCGCGCCGGTTACGAACGGATTGACATCGAGTTGTGGCGGCATGCGTATCCTCCGTTTGTGAAGACCCGCATCATCCAATAACCCGGCACGATTGCGAAGCCGCCGCGATCGTTATCCGGTGGCATGGTTGTCGAACCATTTGAAACGGTGCAGCGCGACATTGTCGCGCGCACTAGAATTCAACGTCGAGTTCTTCCACCTCGTCGGGCTCTTCCTTCGCCACCTCGATCCATTCCTGCATCAGCGGCATCGCCATGATGGTCTTGCAATAGGCAGCACTCGCCTTGTCGAGCTTGACGTCATAGGTGATGAAGCGTGTGCAGACCGGCGCGTACATGGCATCCGCCATGCTCGGGACCGCGCCGAACAGGAACGGCCCGCCATAGCTGCTCAGGCATTCGTTCCAGATCGTGATGATGCGGTCGATATCGGCTTGTGCGCCGGCCCAGACCTTGAAGCCCGGATAATGCGCCTTGAGATTCATCGGCAGCGCCGAGCGCATGTTCGAGAAGCCGGAATGCATCTCGCCCGACACCGCGCGGCAATGGGCGCGGGCCACGCGCTCTCTCGGCAGCAGCCCGGCATCGGGATTGAGTTCGTTCAGATAGCCGCCGATAGCGAGGGTGTCCCAAACCTTGATGCCGTCATGCGTCAGCATCGGCACCAGGAAGGAGGGCGACAGCAGCAGCAATTCGGCACGCACCGACGGATCGTCGCTGTTCACCATCACGGTCTCGAAATCGATCCCGGCGAACTTGCACAACAGCCATCCCCGCAGCGACCAGGACCCGTAATTGCGGCTACTGATGGTCAAAGTGGCTTGCGCCATCCGAAAATCCCCCGATCGGGCATGCCGGGCGCCCGCCCCCTATCCACCGGCGTGCAAATTATCTCGCAGTGGCAAAAAAAATGCACTAGTCTTTTGCACTGCAACAGGGGCGGCGGGGGCCGCGGGGTGGATGCTGTACCAGGCTTATCAGGCGAGTGCCGACATGATGGTGCCGGTGCGAGCCCTTGCCGGCTTTGCATTGTCTGCGCATGCAGCCATGCCCCATATGAACGGACATGCCGTCCGGAATCTAACCGCAGCCTACGAACTGATTTCGCGCGCCCGGCTGACCCATACCCGCCCGGATTACGGCATCAAGAGCGTGACGGTCGGCAATCGGGAGGTGGAGGTCATCGAAGAGGTGACCCATGTCACCCCATTTGGAACGCTGCTTCGCTTCCGCAAGGACGTCGACACCGCGCAGCCGCGGGTGCTGATCGTGGCCCCGCTGTCGGGGCATTTCGCAACGCTGCTGCGCGGGACCGTGCGCACCATGCTGCCGGAGCATGACGTCTATATCACTGACTGGCACAATGCCCGCGACGTTCCGTTGTCGGCCGGCCGTTTCGGTTTCGACGATTACGTCACCCACCTGATCGAGTTTCTCGAGGCGATCGGGCCGGGCGCGCATGTCATCGCGGTGTGCCAGCCCTGCGTTGCGGCGCTGGTGGCGGCGGCCGTGATGGCGCAGGGCGATCATCCGGCGCAGCCGCGCTCGATGACGCTGATGGCCGGGCCGATCGATACGCGGGTGAATCCGACCAAGGTCAACGAGCTTGCCAAGAGCAAGCCGATGTCATGGTTCGAGAAGAACCTGATCGCGCGGGTGCCGTTCCGCTACGACGGCGCATTCCGGAAGGTCTATCCGGGCTTCGTCCAGCTCGCCGCCTTCCTCAGCATGAACATGGACCGCCACACCAAGGCGCATCGCGAGCTCTACGACAATCTCGCCAAGGGCGAATTGGAAAAGGCCCGGATCACCAAGGATTTTTACGACGAGTATTTTGCAGTGCTCGATCTCACCGCCGAATTCTATCTCGAGACTGTGCGCCTGGTGTTTCAGGAGCACACCTTGCCGCTCGGCCAGCTCGACTATGAGGGCCGCCGGGTCGATCCGTCCGCCATCCGTCGCACCATGCTGCTCACGGTCGAGGGCGAGCGCGACGACATCTGCGCGGTTGGGCAGACGCTGGCGGCGCATGACCTTTGTTCGGGACTGCGTCCGTATCGCAAACGCCATCACATGCAGCCGGGCGTCGGGCATTACGGTGTGTTCAGCGGGAAGAAATGGGAAAGCCAGATTTATCCGCTGGTTAAAAACGTGATCCTTGCCTCGGACTGATCCACAAATGTTTGCTGCATAACGGCGAAAGCCCATCAATTTTAATACTGAATTAAATGAATTGATCGAGTGTAATTTACGTTGAACCCGAGTTGAATTTCACCCGGCGCCCAAACGACGTTTCGAAGCCCCTTCTCAGAAATCCAAGACAGCATCCGAAGCGGCCTCGGTCGCGCGCCTTTGCGCGCGCGGGCCCGACTGCGAGGTCAGCAAATGTCCGACGGTTCATCCAGTGTTGAAGCCGAGGCCGTGATGTCACGGGCCGCCGCCGGCCCGGACAATGGCCCCAGCACCGAACTGATCTCATTCGCGATCGGCGACGAGCAATACGGCGTCGATATCATGGCGGTGCGCGAGATCAAGGGCTGGACGGATATCACCCACCTCCCGCGCCAGCCGGATTACGTTCGCGGCGTGCTCAATCTGCGCGGCGTCATGGTGCCGATCATCGATCTGCGATGCCGGCTCGGCGGCGGGCTGACCGATGCGACCGCGTTGCATGTCGTGATCATCGTGCAGGTTCAGCAGCGCCAGGTCGGATTGCTGGCGGATCGCGTGCTCGACATCGTGGCCTTCGAGGCTGCGCGGGTGCAGCCGGTCCCGCGCGTCGCAGGCCGTGCCGGCAACGATTGCCTGTCAGGCCTGGTCAATGCGGAGGCCGGCATGATCGCGCTGATGGATCTCGAAAAACTGCTCGCAACCGATAGCGACGAAACACCGGTTCAGGCCGCCGCCTGATCCGCCAACAAACATCCCCACACATCTGATCTAGCCGGAGAACACCAATGTCCTTTTTTGGTTCATCGAAGTCCCAGACATCCGGACGTAGTCTCAGCTCGTCCGAGATGGCGTCGCAGATTGCAGCCATCAACCGGTCGCAAGCCGTGATCGAGTTTTCGCCGGATGGAAAGATCCTGCACGCGAACCCGAATTTCCTGCAGGCGCTCGGTTACACGCTGGACGAGGTCAAGGGCAAGCATCACAGCATGTTCGTCGACCCGGCCTATCGCAACAGCCCCGACTACACGGCCTTCTGGCAGAAGCTCGGCCGCGGCGAATTCGACGCCGCCCAGTACAAGCGCATCCGCAAGGACGGCAAGGAAATCTGGATTCAGGCCAGCTATAACCCGCTGCTCGACCGTTCCGGAAAAGTCGTCGGCGTGATCAAGTTCGCAACCGACATCACCGCCGAGAAGCTGCGGAACGCCGATTTCGAAGGCCAGATGGCCGCCATTCACAAGGCCCAGGCCGTCATCGAGTTCAATCTCGACGGCACCATCATCACCGCCAACGACAACTTCCTGAACACGCTTGGCTACAGCCTGCAGGAGGTCAAGGGCCATCACCACAGCATGTTCGTCGAGCCGGGCTATCGGCAGAGCGTGGAATACAAGCATTTCTGGGAGAAGCTCGGACGCGGCGAATTCGACGCGGCGCAATACAAGCGGATCGGCAAGGGCGGCAAGGAGGTCTGGATCCAGGCCAGCTACAACCCGATCATGGATGCCAGCGGGAGGCCGTTCAAGGTCGTCAAGTTCGCCTCCGACATCACCGCGATGCGCATGGCCGTCGAGCAGACCCGCGATGCCGTGACCGCCGCCAAGAACAAGGATCTGAGCCAGCGGATTCCGATGGTCGGCAAGACCGGCGAACTGGAATTGCTGTGCGGCGGCGTCAACGAGTTGCTCGACAGCATGGCGGAGGTCATGAGCGAGATCAAAACCACGTCGCAGGAAGTGTCGAGCGCGGCCGCTGAAATCTCCACCGCCACGACCGACCTGTCGCAGCGCACCGAGGAACAGGCCGCCAGCCTGGAAGAGACCTCGGCCTCGATGGAGCAGATCGCGGCGACCGTGAAGAAGAACGCCGAGAATGCGAAACACGCCAACGACCTGACCCGCGGCACCCATGAGGTCGCCGACCGTGGCGGCGAAGTGGTGGCCGAGGCGGTCTCGGCCATGGCGCGGATCGAGGAATCGTCGCGCAAGATCGCCGACATCATTTCGGTGATCGACGAAATCGCGCGCCAGACCAATCTGCTGGCGCTCAATGCCGCGGTCGAAGCGGCGCGCGCCGGCGAAGCGGGACGCGGCTTTGCGGTGGTTGCGTCCGAAGTGCGCAGCCTCGCGCAGCGCTCCTCGCAGGCGGCCAAGGACATCAAGGACCTGATCACGAACTCCTCGACCCTGGTCCAGGATGGCGTGGAGCTCGTCAACCGGACTGGTACCTCGCTGAAGGAGATTTTGGCCTCGATCAAGCAGGTCGCCGACATCGTGGCCGACATCTCGACGGCCTCCAACGAACAGGCCGGCGGGATCGAGCAGATCAACAAGGCGCTGACCCAGATGGACGAGGTGACGCAGCAGAACTCGGCGATGGTCGAGGAGAATGCTGCGACAGCGCGGACGCTGGAACAGCAGGCCGGCGCGATGGACGAGCGGATCGGCGCCTACAAGCTGAGCAGCTCGGACTCCTCCAGGGTCGTGACCCCGCTGCACAAGCGCCCGGCGCAGTCCAAGCCTGCCGCACCTGTCCGCAAGCCGGCCGCGCGCGCGGTTGTCCGCTCGGGCGCGGCGACTGCCGTCGCCAAGGACGAGTGGGAAGAGTTCTGAGTTCTGACGGGGCGCGGTCACGCACCGCGCCCCGGTTCCGCCAGATTGCATTATTCAATTGAGGTCAGGAAATTCAGATGTTCAAGAAATTGGCACTGGATGTTGCGATCAGCACCAAGATCGCCATCTCATCCGTGATTGCTGTCCTGCTCGTTGCGGCGATTGGGTGTTCTCAACTGATTGGGGACAGCAGAGTTCAGGGGAGCAAGGCGCATGTTGATCGCGAACAGGCGGTCGTCGCTGATGTTATTGACGCGAAGGCTTCGATCCGTGGCATGCAGATCGGTATTCGTGATCTGCGTCTGGCCGCAACGGCGGAAGACTTGAAGCGCGCGGCTGATTATCTTGAGGCACGGCGAAAGAGTGCGGAATACTTCGCTATTCGCGCGCTTGAAAATGTTCGTGCCTCAGGCCGGACAGGTGAGAATGTCGAACGGCTGAAGGGCATGGTCGAGAGCTACTCGGTTGGCGGCAAAGAGATCGCCGCGATCCGGTCGGAGGCGATTGCTGCGCAGGCGAACGGCGAAGCGGAGCGAGCCGGCACTCTTGACCGGCAGGCAGCAACAATAGCACGCGAACGCACATTGCCGCTGGCCGCCGAGATGGAGAAGTTGTCTTCGACCGTCGTGGATGTCGCCCGCGCTCAGGTAAAGGCCGAAAACGAGGCGTTTGTTGGCACGATGGAGTTTTCTGAGCACGTCAACGAACTCCTGGCTGGCCTCGTGGCGGCGATGCTTATCGCCACCGCCATCTTCATGTTCTTCACCGTGATCAAGCCGCTGCGTGCCTTGACCGGCGGCATGCGTGAACTGGCCGCGGGCAATTTCGATGTCGTGCTGCCCGGCGTCGGCCGCAAGGACGAAATCGGCGGCATTGCCGGTGCGGTCGACGAGTTCAAGATGCGGCTGGCCGAGAAGATGCGGATGGAGGCCGAGCGCGAAGCCGAGATCGCGCGCCGCGAACAGGCCGAGCGCGATGAGCGTGCGCGACTCGAGGCCGAGCAGGCCCGCATCGTGGCGGAGGTCGTGGCCGAACTCGGCCAAGGCCTGGAGAATCTCGCCAAGGGCAACCTGACCTATCGCGTGTCGAAGGAGTTCACTGCCGAGTACAAGAAGATCCAGAGCGACTTCAACGGCGCCATCGAACAATTGCAGGACACGGTGCAACGCATCGCATCGTCCTCGATGGAAATCCAGAACGCCGCGGCCGAAATCGCGACCGCGACCACCGATCTGTCGCAGCGCACCGAGGAGCAGGCCGCGAGCCTGGAAGAGACCTCGGCCTCGATGGAGGAAATCGCCGCGACCGTGAAGCAGAATGCCGAGAACGCGCAGCGGGCCAACGAACTGACCCGCGAAACCCGCGAGGTCGCGGGCCGCGGCGAAGCGGTGGTCGCCGAGGCGGTCACCGCGATGGCGGGCATCGAGGAATCCTCACGCAAAATCTCTGACATCATCTCGGTCATCGACGAGATCGCACGCCAGACCAATCTGCTGGCGCTGAATGCGGCTGTCGAAGCCGCACGCGCGGGTGAAGCCGGCCGTGGCTTCGCGGTGGTCGCGTCCGAAGTCCGCAGCCTTGCCCAGCGCTCGTCGCAGGCGGCCAAGGACATCAAGGATCTGATCGTCAATTCGTCGGGTCAGGTCGAGCAAGGCGTGCAGCTCGTCAACCGCGCCGGCGACTCGCTGAAGGACATCCTGCAGTCGATCCGCTCGGTTGCCGATATCGTCGCCGATATCGCCAATGCGAGTTCGGAACAGGCGGCCGGCATCGACCAGATCAACAAGGCGCTGGCGCAGATGGATGAGGTCACGCAGCAGAACTCGGCGCTGGTCGAGGAGAATGCGGCGACGGCCAAGACCCTGGAAGACCAGTCGAGTGCGCTCGATGGCCGGGTTGCGGTGTTCCAGCTCGACACGGCCGGACGGACCATGGCTGCGGTTGCACCGAAAGCGGTTGCGGTTCGCCGTGCGGCGCCGGTGCGCGGCACCGCCCGCCAGATGCAATCGGCGCTGGCGACTGCGGTCGCCCGAGACCAGGACTTCTGATCGCAACCCTTTCTTAAGCGTTCATGCGCGCCGGCGTGGCAACACGCCGGCGCCATGCGTTTGGGACTGCGATGGAACCATTTAGCGTGAAATTAAGACTTGTCTGGCAGCTTGCTGCGGCGAATTTCGCGCGGAACGTCTGTCCGCGCGGGCAGGCCTTCACCGGCCTGCGCGGCACGGACCGGTGCATCGCATGCACCCGCATTTGAGGATGATGGGAAATTCAATGACGCAAGCCATGAATGACTCCGCGAGCAAGGCGTCACAAGCTGTCGCCGCGCGGCAAAGTGAATCGGTCAGCGCCGAACTGATCAGCTTCGCCATTGGCGAGGAGCAATACGGCGTGGACATTATGGCGGTTCGCGAGATCAAGGGCTGGTCCGAAATCAGCCACTTGCCGGGACAGCCGGATTACGTGCGCGGCGTGCTGAACCTGCGCGGCGTGATGGTGCCGATCATCGACCTGCGCTGCCGGTTCGGCGGCGGATTGACCGAGGCGACGGCCCTGCATGTCGTTATCATCGTGCAGATCCAGGATCAGCAGATCGGCCTTCTCGCTGATCGCGTGCTCGACATTGTCGCCTTCGAGGGCGAGCAGGTGCAGCCGGTTCCGACTGTGGTTCGCAATGGTCGCACCGAATTCCTCTCCGGCCTGATCACGGTCGAGGCGGGCATGATCGCGATGATCGATCTCAATCATCTGCTTGACGACCGCTACGAAGCGCAGGCCGCCTGACTGACTGCTTGACCGGGATGCAATTTCTGCGCGCGCAGATGCAACGTTAGGGAGGTATTTACCGCGGGCGTTTATGGTCGATCACAATTCGCGAGGCCGGTTGCCACGCATCCTAGAACGGGGTGTCCATGCGGTACGTGATAGCGCTTGCGGTAAGTTCGCTCCTTGCGGTTGGTCTCGATACTGCCAAAGCCGAGAACGGCGTCTCCTCAAACGCGATCGTATTCGGCCAGGCCGCGGTTCTGCAGGGTCCGGCGTCGGCGCTCGGTCTTGGCATGAAGGCGGGGCTGCTCGCGGCATTCAGCGAAGCGAACCGCAAAGGCGGCGTGCACGGGCGCCAGATCAAACTGATCAGCGTCGACGATGGATACGAGCCATCCAAGGCGATCGCAGCCACCCGCAAGCTCATCGAGGACGACAAGGTTTTCGCGCTGATCGGTCCGGTCGGTACGCCAACCGCGGTTGCCGCGCAGCCGATTGCCGCTGCCGCCAAAGTGCCATTCATCGGCGCGTTCACGGGCGCGATGTTCCTGCGCAATCCGAAGCTCGACACCGTCATCAATATCCGCGCGAGCTATGATGCGGAAACCGAAGCCTGGGTCAGACATCTGACCGAGGATCTGAAGATCAACAGCATCGCGATCCTCTATCAGGATGACGCCTTCGGCCGCGCCGGGCTATCGGGCTTTGAAAAGGCCATGAAGAAGCGCGGCCTGCCGATTGTCGCCGAAGGCACCTACGAACGTAATACGACCGCGATCAAGACCGCGTTGCTCACTCTGCGCAAGGCAGAGCCCGAAGCCGTGGTGATGGTCGGCGCCTATCAGCCCAGCGCGGCATTCATCAAGCTCGCCCGCAAGATCGAATTCAATCCGGTCTTCGTCAATATCTCCTTCGTCGGCGCCTCTGCGCTGGCGCAGGAGCTTGGCAACGAGGGCGCGGGCGTGATCGTCAGCCAGGTGGTGCCGTTTCCATGGGACGCATCGATCAAGGTCGTTGCCGACTATCAGGCGGCGATCAAGGCGGCGGATCCGAAGGCGCAGCCGGAATTCGTTTCGCTCGAAGGCTATCTGGTCGGGCGGCTTGCGATTGCAGCGCTCGAGCGGGCAGGGCCCGAGCCCACGCGCGCGGATCTGCTCAAGGCGATCAAGGAGGGCGGTGCCTTCGACATCGGCGGACTGACGATGACATTCGGTCCGGAGGATAACGAGGGTCTGGACAGGGTGTTCATGACGGTGATCCAGCCGGACGGTTCGTTCAAGGCCGTCGACCGGCTGATCCGGATGTCCGCCAACTAACGCACGTCGACACAATATCAGGGCGGGCCGGGAGCCCGCCATACTGCCGGCTTGGCCGGACGGGGGAAACAGAGATGCGTCTTGGTAACGTGTTCGGCCGGCTGAATCCCGCAAATCTGGCCAGGGCCGGCATCGGGCTGAAGCTGCAACTGGCCTTCGGCGCGGTCGCATTGATGACGGTGGTCGCGTCCGCGGTTGCGATCCTGTCCTTCCGCTCGGCCGAGCACAGCGTCGAACACATTGCCGAACGCGAGGTGCCGCTGATGACCGAGGCGCTCCGGCTGTCGGTGATGTCGGGCGAGATCTCAGCCGGTGCCGCACGCTTCGTCAGCGCCGACAATATCCGCGATCAGCGCCAGATTGCCGCGCAGATCGAGGACCGCTCGATGCAGCTGCGCATGATGATCGACAAGGTGCGTGCCGGCTCGAGCAATCAGGCCTTCGGCGGCGTGGACGTGGCGGCACGGCTGCTGGAAAACAACCTGTCCGATCTCGACACCGTGATCCAGGCTCGCACCAGCCTGCGCGCATTGCTCGACCGCAAGCTCGACACGCTGCACAAGCTGCACAACAAGATCACCGAAGATCTGACGCCGATCGTCAACGCATCCTATGTCAGCGCCGTGAACAAGGCCGAGGATATCGGCAAGACCGGCGACCGCACCATCAAGTCGCTGGTCGAAGACGGCGTCCAGCGCATGCAGACCGTGATCCAGATCGGGACCGAGACCAATCTCGCCACCGGCCTCCTGACCGCGGGCGCGCTGACCACATCTCCGGCGATCCTGGCGATGCTGGAAGACCGGTTTACGGCCTCGGCGCGCCGGGCCGAGAAGCATCTCGCGTCGCTGCCCAAGGTCGATCGTTACAACAGCCTGCGCGAGCGCTCAGCCAACCTGCTGAAGCTTGCCGATTTCCGCAAGGTCGCCGCCACTGATAACGAGGCTGCACGCCTGCAGAATGTGTTCCGCGCCCATGAGGGCCTGGCCAATGTCCTGATCACCCTGATCGACGACCTGAATTTCGATACCGTGATGGAGGGCGAGCAGGCGGTGAAACGAACCGGCACGCTGGTGCGCGAACTCATCGACAACCAACTCGTCAACTTCCGCAATGCGCTGGAGCTGAAGATCCAGACCCATCTGATCGCCAGCCTCGTCAGCGAGGGCGCGGTCGCCAAGAGCGCGGAGCAATTGAAGCCGATCGTGGAGCGGTTCTCGTATTCGGCCAACACCCTGATGCTCGCGGCCCAGAGCATCGAGAACGAAGGGATCCGCAAGGATATCGACGCGCTGCTGGAACTCGGCCAGGGCAGCGACGGTGTGTTCACGATGCGTCAGCAGGAGCTGAGCGCAAACGCAGGTGCGTCGCGCGTCATCAACGAGAACCAGAAGATCCAGAAGCAGCTCGACGATGCGGTCTCGGTGCTGGTCAAGGAAACCGAAACCGGAATGAAGGGCGGCACCGCCGCGCTGCTGTCCGAACTCGCGAACAGCCGCCTGATGCTGATCGTGGTGGCGATCGCCTCACTGCTGGCGGCCGGCCTGATCGCCTTCTTCTATGTCCAGCGCAATCTGGTCCGCCGCTTGAGCACGACCTGCGACAGCATGCGGCGCCTGGCAGCGGGGGACAATGACGTCGCCATTACCGGGGTTCGGGACAGCGACGAGATCGGCGAGATGGCGCGCGCATTGACCGTGTTCCGCGAGGCCGCGGTTCAGAAGGAGCGCCTGGAGGCGCAGGCGGCGCAGGACCGTCAGGCGGCGGAGGAGGAGCGAGCCCGCAGCGATGCGGCGCGCGCCGAGGCCGCACGTCAGGTTGCGCAGGTGGTCGATGGTCTCGGCCGCGGACTGGAAAGGCTGGCCGAGGGCGATCTGACCTATCGCGTCCGTGAGGGCTGGGCCAGCGAGTACACGAAGATCCAGGACGATTTCAACGGCGCCATCGACCAGTTGCAGGAGACGCTGACCGCGATCGTGGAATCGACCCGCGAAGTGTCGAGCGCGTCGCTGGAGATTTCGTCGAGCACGACCGACCTGTCGCAGCGCACCGAAGAACAGGCCGCCAATCTCGAACAGACCTCCGCCTCGATGGAGGAAATCTCGGCGACCGTGAAGAAGAATGCCGAAAGCGCCCAGCATGCCAATAGCCTGATGCAGGGCACCCGCGACGTCGCCGGGCGTGGCGGCGAGGTGGTGTCGCAGGCGGTTTCGGCGATGTCGCGCATCGAGGATTCATCGCGCAAGATTTCCGACATCATCTCGGTGATCGACGAGATCGCGCGCCAGACCAATCTGCTTGCGCTCAATGCGGCGGTGGAAGCCGCCCGCGCCGGTGAGGCCGGACGCGGCTTTGCCGTCGTTGCCGCCGAAGTGCGCAACCTTGCCCAGCGTTCGTCCCAGGCGGCGAAGGACATCAAGAACCTGATCACGAATTCGTCGAGCGCGGTCGGGGAGGGTGTGCAACTCGTCAATCGCGCCGGCGAGTCGCTGCAAGAGATCCTCAAGAGCATCAACGAGGTTGCGGGCATCGTCGCCGACATCGCCAATGCCAGCGCCGAGCAGGCGACGGGTATCGATCAGGTCAACAAGGCGCTGAGCCAGATGGACGAGGTGACGCAGCAGAACTCGGCGCTGGTCGAGGAAAATGCCGCCACCGCGAAGACGCTGGAGCATCAGTCGCAGGCGCTCGACGGCCGGGTCGCCGCTTTCCGGCTGTTCGAGGATGGCGCGGAGGTGCAACTCCCGGCGGCATCGGTACAGACGCGCACGCCGCAATCAGCCGTCCGCAAGCCCGTAGCGGTGCGCGGCACCGCTCGGCAGATGCAGACGGCGCTCGCAAGCGCCGTTGCCAAGGATCAATGGGAAGAGTTCTAGAACTCCGCGGATGCCGAAGCCGCGAGTCATCGGATTTGATTGAGGAGCGGGCGCCGGCTCGGCGTGCCGGCGCCCTGACGGTGGCGATTGTGGCCGCCGTATTGACGGATCGTTAACGGGTTGTCGCAGGGGAGGCCAAGCTCTCGTTTTCCAGTCAGCCAAATTTTCTGAAATTCACAGAAATTCCCCATTAAATTTGATGGAACTTTTACTGGCCCACCTTAGGACTACGGCGTTCGAGGCCAAGGAAAGTTCGAATCATGAAGGTCAAGTCGGCAATCTTTGCATTTGGCGCCACCATTGCAGTCGGAATTACTGTTGTCGCCATCATCGGTGCTATCACCGTGTCCCGGATCAAGGTCGGTGGGCCGATCTACGATCAGATCGTGCAGGGCAAGGATCTCGTCGCAGATATCCTGCCGCCGCCGCTCTATGTCGTTGAATCGTATCTCGAGGCCACGCTGGCGGAGAACCGGGCCAAGCCATTGGCCGAAAGCGTTGCGCGCCTCAAGGAGCTTCGCACTCAGTTCGATGACCGGCAGAAATACTGGCTGTCTTCCAATCTGCCGTCTGCGATCAAGACGACCCTGACCGAAGAATCCTACCGGCACGCGCAGGACTTCTGGACGCGGATCGAAAGCGAATTGCTGCCGGCGCTGGCGCGCAACGATGCCGCAGCCGCGAAGCAAAGCTACGAACATGTCAGCTCCGCCTATCAGCAGCACCGCGCTGTGATCGACCGTATCGTCGCCGACGCCGAGAAGATGAACAAGGACACCGAGGTCAGCGCCGGCCACGAGGAGCGGTCGGCCTATCTCTGGCTCGGCGGTGTGATCGCGCTTCTGTCCCTGATCCTGGTGGCCGGCATCGCCGCGATCAACGCCTTTGTCATCCGTCCGCTGACGAAGCTGACATCCGACATGCAGGTCCTGTCCGCCGGCAATTTCGCCGTCGACGTGAAGTCGGTCGAGCGCGGCGACGAAATCGGCGAGATGGCGCGCGCCGTCAATGTCTTCAAGGAAAACGCCATCGCGCTCGAACGCTCGAAAGAGGCCGCGACCGAACAGGATCGCCAGATTGCCGAGCAGCGCGAGCGCGCACGCCAGCAGGAGCTGGACGCCGCCAAACGCGTTGCCGATGTGGTCGAGGGCCTCAGCCGCGGACTGGAGCGGCTCGCGCAGGGCGACCTGACCTATCGCGTCAACGACGCGTGGTCTGAGGAATACCGGAAGGTCCAGCAGGACTTCAACGTGGCGATCGATCAGCTGCAGGGGACGCTATCGTCGATCCTCGACTCGACCCGCGAAGTGGCAAATGCGTCGGCTGAAATATCGGCAAGCACGTCGAGCCTCTCGCAGCGTACCGAGGAACAGGCCGCGAGCCTGGAGGAAACCTCGGCGTCGATGGAACAGATTGCCGCCACCGTGCGGAAGAATTCCGAAAGTGCGCAACATGCCAATAGCCTGATGCGCGGTACGCGCGACGTCGCCGGCCGCGGTGGCGAGGTGGTGTCTCAGGCGGTCTCGGCGATGTCGCGGATCGAGGAATCCTCGCGGAGAATTTCCGACATCATTTCGGTGATCGACGAGATCGCCCGCCAGACCAATCTTCTGGCCCTCAACGCGGCGGTGGAGGCCGCGCGAGCCGGCGAGGCCGGACGCGGTTTCGCCGTCGTGGCGTCGGAGGTGCGCAATCTTGCGCAGCGCTCCTCGCAGGCGGCGAAGGACATCAAGGATCTGATCCAGAATTCCTCGAACGAGGTCGGGCAGGGCGTGCAGCTCGTCAACCGCACCGGAGACTCGCTGAACGAGATTCTGCAATCCATCAACGAGGTCGCGGAGATCGTGGCCGACATCGCGAATGCCAGTGCCGAACAGACTGCGGGCATCGACCAGATCAACAAGGCGCTCAGCCAGATGGACGAACTGACGCAGCAGAACTCGGCGCTGGTCGAGGAAAATGCCGCGACCGCGAAAACTTTGGAGAACCAGTCACAGGCCCTGGATGGCCGCGTCGCCGCGTTCCAGCTGGGCGATACGCTGCAGCGGGCGTCCGCGCCGGTGCAGAAGCGCGCGCCTCAATCCGTCGGCAAGACGGTGCGCGGCACCGCCCGCCAGATGCAGACCGCGCTCGCCCGCGCGGTGGTCCGCGACGAATGGGAGGAGTTCTAGGTTTCCGGAACGAAGGTCTCTTCGCGACCCTTCCTGATCGCCGGCAGCAGCGTCGATCCCAGGAGCAGGGCCGCGAGCAGGAGCAGAAGAGCGCTCAGCGGCTCGGTGACCAGCACTGTGGCGCTGCCTTCCGACAGTGTGAGCGCACGCCGCAGATATTCTTCCATCGGCGGACCGAGTATGAACCCGAGCAGCATTGGCGTGGGCTCGCAGCCGAGCTTGTGGAAGACGTAGCCAATGAAGCCGAACAGAGCCAGCAGATAGACGTCGAAGGTCGTGTTGCTGATCGAGAACACGCCGATGACGCTGAATACGACGATGGCGGGATAGAGCAGGTGGTAGGGGACGGTGATCATCCGCACCCACAGGCCGATCAGCGGCAAGTTGAGGATCAGCAGAAACACGTTGCCGATCCACATCGATACAATGACGCCCCAGAACAGCGTTGCCTGCTCGGTCACGATCGTCGGTCCGGGCTGGATACCCTGGATCATTAGCGCGCCGATCATCAGCGCCATGACCGGATTGGCCGGGATTCCGAGCGTGAGCATCGGGATGAACGACGTTTGCGCACCGGCATTGTTCGCCGCCTCGGGCCCCGCGACGCCCTCGACCGCACCTTGCCCGAACCGCTCCGGCGTCTTGGACAGCCGCTTCTCGAGTGAGTAGGACGCGAACGACGCCAGGATCGCGCCGCCACCGGGCAGAATTCCGAGCGCGGAGCCGATCACGGTGCCGCGCAGGATCGGGCCGAGGATGCGCCGCCATTCGTCCCGCGTGGGCAGGAGGCCCTTGACGCGCTTCACAATTGCCGTTCGGTTCGCCTCGTTTTCGAGATTGGAAACGATTTCAGCCAGTCCGAACACGCCCATCGCCAGAACGACAAAGCCCAGTCCGTCCGAGAGTTGCGGAAAGCCGAGGCTGTAGCGCGCGACACCCGAATTCACGTCGGTGCCGATAAGCCCGAGGACCAGGCCAACCACCGCCATGGACAGCGCGTGAAGCAGCGAGCCGCTCGCCAGGACGACGGACGCAACGAGGCCAAGCACCATCAGCGAGAAATATTCGGCCGGCCCAAATCTCAGCGCGACCTCCGCCAGCGGCGGCGCGAACAATGCGACCAGGACCGTCGCGATGGTCCCCGCGATGAACGAGCCGATGGCCGCCGTTGCGAGCGCGAGCCCCGCCTTGCCTTGTCGCGCCAGCTTGTAGCCGTCCAGCGCCGTGACCACCGACGCGGATTCGCCCGGCAGATTGATCAGGATCGCAGTGGTCGAGCCGCCATATTGCGCGCCGTAATAGATGCCGGACAGCATGATCAAAGCCGAGACGGGCGGCAGGCCGAAAGTGATCGGCAGCAGCATCGCGATAGTTGCGATCGGCCCGATCCCGGGCAGCACGCCGACCGCGGTACCGAGAAACACGCCGATCAGGCAATACATCAGGTTCGAGAGGCTCATCGCCGTCTCGAACCCGGTGGCCAGATTGGCGAGCATGTTCATGTCAGCCGCCCAGCCAGGCGCCGATCAGTGGCATCGGCATTCCGAGCCCCTTGATGAAGACCAGTACGCAGAATGCAGTCATGCCAATGAGAGCAGCCACCGATGTGGCATCGGGGCGCGAGTAGCGGCTTGCCATGGCTGCGATCAGGATCAGGATGGGCAGGGCGATCAATGCCCCGAGGCCGTGCACGAGCAGCCCGAATGCCACGACCGAGCCGAGGACCAGCAGCAGCGGCCGCCAGGCGAATGGCGTGATTGGCTCTCCTGCACGCACGAAGGACCGCGCGACCGATGCCGCACCGAACACGGCGAGCAGCAGGCCGAGAGCGATAGGAAAGTAGCCTGGGCCCATGCGCGCACTGGACCCGAGTGGATAAGCCCGACCGATCCACAGCACCGCGACCGCGAGCGCGAGATAGATGGTGCCGGCCCAGAAGTCGCGGGGATTTCGGATCGTCATCCAGAGTTCGCCCGTTGCGTATCGACTGGGCGCGGCCGATAGAGCCGCGCGCAATCGCCGATTCTATCAGTTGAGTTTCGCGCCGGACGCCTTGACCGGTTCTGCCCAGCCTTCAACTTGCTTTTTTACGAAATCCGCGAAAGCCGGTTGTGGCATCTTCTGCACCGTTAGTCCCAGATCGCGCAGTCGCGCGACCAGCGCCGGATCGTCGAGAGCGGTCTGGATCGCGCTGTGCAGCTTGCCAAGCACGGGAGCGGGCAGGTTCGCGGGAGCCGAGACGCCAATGAAGTTTTCGGCGACCAGATAGGGCATGCCGGCTTCCAGCACCGTCTGGATATCCGGCGCGACATGCGAGCGCTCGCGCGACGTGACCGCGAGCGGGCGCAGCTTTTCGGCTTTGATGTGCGGTACATTCTGCGGCAGGGTGTCGAACGAGAAGCTCAACCGGCCCGCGATCAGGTCGGTGATCATCGGCGCACTGCCGCGATAACCGACGTGCTCGATGTTGAGTCCGGTCTGCTTTTTGAAAGTCTCGCCGAGGATGTGACCGATCGAGCCGACACCGCCCGAGCCGTAAAAGACTTTTTTGTTCTGGCTCTTTACCCAGTCGACCAGCTCGGCGAGGTTCTTCGCCGGCACCGAAGGATGCACCATCACCACGTCTGGCACGGTTGCAACCAGACTGACATGGGTGAAGTCGTTGACCGAGTCGTAGGGTGCCGGATCGAGCATGAATGGCGCAAGCGAGATCGGCGTCGTGTTCGACATCATGAGATTGTAGCCATCGGGTGCAGCGCGGAAGATTTCCGTACCGGCGATAGTGCCGCCGGCCCCCGGTTTGTTGTCGACCACGACCGGCTGGCCCAGCGCTTTCTGCAGCGGGACCGACAAGGCGCGTGCGGTGACGTCACTCGATCCGCCGGGCGGGAAGGTGACAACGATGCGGACGGGCTTGGTCGGATAGTCCTGTGCCAAGGCAGGCGCGGCGCCAAGGCCGAGCGCCAGTATCAATGGCGCGATATACCGACATGTTTTCATTGCTTCACCCTCCCTGTCGTCTGCTTCAAAGAAGCCGTAGGCCGATCCAATGTGCAGTCATCTATACAAGACTCATCTATGCAAGATGCAGGCCGGGCGATACGAGCGGGTGACCGCCGGAGCCGGCGTCCGGACGATCCTACGCTCCGCCGCGAAAGCAGGAATAGCCCCACGGGGTGCATTTCATCGGCAGGTGATAATGCGCCTGCGGATCGGCAATCCCGAAGCGGTAGCTGATGACATCGAGGAACGGTACCGTGGCGCTTACGCCGGTCGCGGACCGGTAGAAGTCTGCAACATGGAAGCGGGCCTCGTAGAAGCCGGCTTCGAACCGGCGGTCGAGCGCGGCATCGGCGAGCACGCCGGTACCCGACAATAAGCCGGATGCGATCAGTCGCGGTGACGCCTGGTCATCAATGGCGAACAACTCGACGCGCATGCCTTCGGCAACGACGCCACGCGAGACATCGACGACATGGATTGAAACTCCCGGCATGCGTCAGTCGCCCCCTGCCTACCATACTTCATGGCGCACTTACCGTAATCCTGTTTCGCTTGCCGAAGAAGAGCCATCCTGAAGGGCCGAGGCAATGTTCGGAGACTTACGTCGCGGCCTGCTCCTGCAGGAACGCCGCCAGCAGCACGCCGGTCTGCCGGATGTGTTGGTTGAGCAATGCCGCGGCGGCGTCCGCGTTTCGCATCTCGCAGGCCGACAGGATGGCGCGATGCTCGCGTTCGGCCCGCCCGCGGTAATTGGCGTTGGCGATCAGCACCCGGATATAGCGATCCGTCGGGTAGGAGACCTGCCGGATCAGGTCGAGCAGGCGCTTGCGCCCGGCCGGTCTGTAGAGCGTGGCGTGGAATTCCCAGTTGAGGTCGCTCCACCGATCCAGGGCTTCGGTCTCCTCGGCCTGATCGAGGATGCGCGCCGCGTGGGCGATTTCGGCATCCGTCAGACGGGGCATGGCGATCCGCACCGTCTCGCATTCGAGCACCGCACGGATTTCCAGAATCTCCTCGGCCTCCTGCGGGCTGAGCTGCGAGACCGTAAACCCGCGATTGGGATGGGCCGTGACCAAGCCCTCGGCGGCCAGCTGAAGCAACGCCTCACGAACCGGGATTTTGCTGACGCCGTGCCGGGCCGCGATTTCGTCCTGGCGCAGCGGCGAACCCGGGCCGACCTCGCCGCGCAGGATCTCGTGCCGCAGACGCGAAAGCAAGCTATCCGGCTTTGCCTCCAAAAGCGGCTGACCGCCGTTCCTTTCGGCAGGGGAGGCAGAGCTGCGTGGCACGTTCATGCTCCAAACCCAGGCAAAATCGTATAATTCTTCCACGCCCGGTCTCAAGATCAGGATAGCGGCGTCTTGGGTTTTGTCCATATTGTTGGAAGAATGGGCCGTGTGGACGAGGTGAGCGAGAGGCGTTCCGAGCCGCGGTAAAAAATCGTATACGAACTGGCATGGGCCGTGCAGGGCTGCCTGCAACCGGCCAGCCGCGTACAGGAAAGGACGTCCGGATGATCACTGCGATTGTTCGCTACCAGTTGCCCGCTTCCATCAAGCGCGCCGATTGCCTGGCTCATTTTCACAAGATCGCGCCGGGCTTCGGCGGGGTGAAGGGGCTGATCCGCAAACAATTCATCTGGGCCGAGAACGGCATTGCCGGCGGCGTCTATCAATGGGAGTCGATCGAGGACGCGCGCGCCTTTTATACCGGCCCGTGGCTCGACGGCATCGTCGAGCGCTACGGCGAGTATCCCGACATCGAATACTTCACCACCTTCGCGGTCTGCGACGCACAGACCGGCGAGGTGGTCTACCCCGAGCCGAAGGCCGCTCCGAAAGCCAACGCCGCTTAACCCGGCACGTCGCCGCGTGCGCCGGCGCGCGGCTGCTTGCCTGTCTTTATGTCAGGAGTTGTAACGATGACGAAGCCGACCGTTTCGAACAAGGTCGATCGCCGCAGAATGCTTGCGGGTCTCGCCGCCGGCGCGGCCGGGGCGACCACGCTTGCTGCGCCTGCCATCGCGCAGGGCAAGATGGAATGGCGCATGGTCACCGCATGGCCGAAGGGCCTGCCGGGGCTCGGCACCGGCGCAGAGCGGCTGGCGCAGCGCATCACCCAGATGTCCGACGGCAAATTGTCGGTGAAGGTCTTCGCCGCCGGCGAACTAGTACCCGGCCTGCAGACCTTCGAAGCGGTGCAGAACGGCACCGCGGAAATGTCGCATGACACCCCGGGCTTCCATCTCGGCAAGAACCGCGCGTTCGGTTACTTCTTCTCCGTGCCGTTCGGCATGACCTATGTCGAACACATCGCCTGGCTCGATTACGGCGGTGGACAGGCGATGTGGGACGAGCTGACAGCCAATTTCGGGCTCAAGGCGTTCGCCGTCGGCAATATCGATACGCCGCCGTTCGGCTGGTTCAAGAAGGAGATCAAGAGCGTCGACGACCTCAAGGGCGTGAAGATGCGCATGCCCGGTCTCGGCGCCGAGATGATCCGGAAAGTGGGTGCGGTGCCGACCGTGATGGCGCCGGGCGACGTGTTCGCCGCTTTGCAATCCGGCGCGCTCGATGCGACCGACTTCACCGGCCCCGCCAATGACATGGCGCTCGGCTTCCATCAGGTCTGCAAATATTATTACTGGCCCGGCGTGCACAAGCAGGGCGCGATCCAGCAGATGCTGGTGAGCAAGGCGAAATACGACGCGTTGCCCGACTCGCTGAAGCGGGTGATCGCCGTCGCCGCGCAGGCCAGCCATCAGGACATGACCGCGGAATATAACTGGCTCAACGCCAATGCGCTCAACACGCTGAAGTCCAAGCATGGCGTTGAGGCCCGCAAGCTGCCGGATGAAGTGCTGGTGGCGCTGGGCACGGCAGCCGGTCAGCTTCTCAGGGAAGAGCGCGAGAAGCTCGACGCGTTCGGCAAGAAGGTCTGGGACTCGCATTTCGCCGCACGCAAAACCATGATCCAGCTCACCGATCTGTCCAACCGTGCGCTGGCTAATGCGCGTGGCCTCGACTTCCCTTATGTCTGATTTGCCTGCCGGTCCTTCCTCTGCCGGCAATGGTCCGCGATGGCTCAATGCTGTCGCGGACCGCATCGATCAGGTGACCGCCGCCATCGGCAAGGTCGTGGCCTGGCTCACGCTGGCCACCGTGGTGATCTGCTTCGCCACCGTCTATCTGCGCTACGCCATGCATGTCGGGCTGATCTGGCTACAGGAGCTTTATGCCTGGACCCATGTCATCGCCATCACCATGGGCGCGGGCTATGTGCTCCTGAAGGGCGGCTTCGTGCGGGTCGACATGGTCTATGCGCGGTTGTCGAAGCGCGGCCGGGCCTGGGTCGATCTGCTGGGCACGATTTTCCTGATGGCGCCGTTTCTTTACATGATGGCGGTGGCCGGCTGGTCGTTCTTTCGTACCTCGATGATGATGAACGAGGCCTCGCAGCAGGATACCGGGCTGCCGTGGCTGTGGCTTCTGAAAGGCACGTTGCTGGTCTTCGTGTTCGCGGTCGGATTGCAAGGTGTGAGCATGCTCGCCCGCTCGCTCGCCACCATTCTGTCGCCCGCCACGGATGACGGACGGGCGCCGGACGCAGCGGGCGGCGCCTGATGGAAGCCTTGCTGATCGGCGAGATCCTGAGCATCGTCATGTTCGTCGCGGTGATCGCGGCGCTGATGATGGGCTATCCGGTCGTGTTCACTTTGGCCGGTACCGGCTTCGCCTTCGGTGTCATCGGCCATTGGTTCGGCGCGTTCGACCTCAGCTATTTCAACGCGCTGCCGCTGCGCTATTGGGGCATCCTCAACAATGAGGTGCTGATCGCGGTGCCGCTCTTCATCTATATGGGCGTGATGCTCGAGCGGTCGGGGATCGCCGAGGATCTCCTGCGTACCCTGGGTGAATTGTTCGGCCGCCTCCCGGGCGGACTGGCTTTCGCGGTGATCGCGGTCGGCGCCTTGCTGGCCGCCTCCACCGGCATTGTCGGCGCCACCGTCACCACCATGGCGCTGATATCGCTGCCGGCGATGCTGCGCACCGGATACGACAAGCAACTCGCTTCCGGACTGATCTGTGCGACCGGGACGTTGGCGCAGATCATTCCGCCGTCCACCGTGCTGGTCTTCCTCGCGGTCATCATGCAGACCGCCAACAGCCAGGTGCAACTGGCCAAGGGCAATTTCGTCCCCGCGACCCTGTCGGTCGGCGACCTGTTTGCCGGGGCTTTCATTCCGGGGCTGATCCTCACCGGTCTTTATGCGCTGTGGGTCATCGTCATGATCATCCTGCGCCCCAATTCCGCGCCGCCGATGGTGGTCGCTCGTTCACCCGGCCTCTATCGCAAGGTGGTGGTGGCGCTGGCGCCCACGCTGCTGCTGATCGTCGCCGTGCTGGGTTCGATCATCGCAGGCGTCGCCACACCGACCGAGGCGGCATCGGTCGGCGCGATGGGCGCGATCCTGCTCACCATGGTGCGGATGATCGGTAATTCCTTCGCGCAGCGGCTGCCCGAGGAGCGCGTCGAGCGCGCCCTGTTCTGGTACTGGATCGGAACCGTGGCGCTACTGGTGATCCTGGCCTTGCTGTCGGGGGCGAAGGGGGTGCTGACCGGCTCAATGCTGCTGATGGCGGGCACGCTTCTGTCGATCCTGCTCGCGCGCGACACACGTCGTGAATTTCTTCGCGTTCTGACCGGGGTCGCTCAGCAGTCGCTCAATCTTACGGTCATGGTGTTCGTGATCTTCCTTGGCGCCACCGTGTTCTCGCTGGTGTTTACCCGGCTCGGTGGCGAGGCGATTGTCGCGGAGTTTCTAGCCGCAATGCCGGGCGGCGCGCATGGCGCCGTCTTCATCGTGATGGCGATCGTGTTCGTCCTTGGCATGTTCCTCGACACGTTCGAGATCCTGTTCATCGTGGTGCCAATCTCGGCGCCAGTGCTGCTGAACATGGACGTCGATCCGGTCTGGCTGTCGATCATGCTCGCGGTCAATCTGCAGACCAGCTATCTGACCCCGCCATTCGGATTTTCGCTATTCTTCCTGCGCGGCGTCGCCCCGCCGGAGGTGACGACGGCACACATCTATCGTGGCATCGTGCCCTTCGTCGGCCTGCAGATCGTTTGCCTCGCGATCCTCTGGGCGTTCCCGCAGTTCGCCACCTGGCTTCCCGGCGTGATCTACGGGAAATAACCGGGGACCCGCGTCAGAAAAACGCCAGCGTCCTGATCTCGATGCTTTCGCGCGGCCGCGCATCCGGTGCTGCGGTCGGATCGTCGAAGGCGGTATGGGCGCTCCAGCGCGCGCGCCCGTCCTTCAGCGAGTCATAGACCTTGAACACGATCGCTTCCTCGCGCCGCTGCTGCGGAAACCAGAACCATTGATGATCGGGATTGTAGCTGATGGAATAGGTCTGGCCGATGCGGTTCGGATGACGCCGTTCGGTGACGATCAGATCGTCCGGGGAAATCGTCTGTGCATCGCACAGCGCCAGCGGAAATGTCTCGACCGGATAGCGGATCGGCCGCCACACCTGGATGATGGCGAAGTGCCCGGCCAGCAGTTTGTCGGCTTCGTCGGGTAACAGATCGCGCACGCGGTCCGGTCCGGACCATTCGGTATAATCGTTATGCACGCGCGGCACGACTTCGCGGATCTTGCGGGCGGCGCGGTCGGACTCGTCGGCGGTACGCAGCGTATGATCGAACACCACGACGCGCTTCGCGCCGCTCTGTTTCTTGATGAGATCGATCATCTCCCGATAATACACGTCGCGAACCTGCGCTTCGTCGAAGAAATCCGTCACCGCGGTCTCATGCCAGGCGAGCAGAAAGCCTTCGCCGTCCAGCGACGTCTCGAACTTCCGGCCGTTGCGGATGAGAACGGAATGTGGGTCGAGCGTGCCGAGTGTCTTCATCTCGGTCGAGCCGCCGCCGACCGGTTCGACCACGATCTTCTGACCGTCGTTCTTGATGTAATTCAGTGTCGCCTCGATCGAGGGGATTTCTGCGGGCCGCGTTGCAAGTTGCGTCATGATTGTCATCCCGGCGGTGTGTCAGCATCAATTTAGGCGGCGATGAGGTTTCGCGAAAGAGCAGAACCGTCCAATCTCGAGGCTGATTGGTGCCGATTGTTCCCGCACCCGGCGGATCGCCGGAAAAACTTATCGCAGCGCCGCAGCGATATTGCCGCCATCGACCGTGGTCACGTCGGCGGTGGTCTTCAGCGCCAGTGCCTGATGCAGGAACGCCTGTGCCACGTCCTCGGCGGTGACCTCGCGGCGCAGCAGGTTGCCCGCCATGTAATCCGCTTCGCTCACACCGCGCGCGGCCGAGCGCTCCTTGATGAAGTCGCCGGTCAAGAGGCCCGACCGGATGCGGTCGGCATTGACCGCGTTCGAGCGGATGCCGTCGGCGCCGTGGTCGAGTGCATATTGCCGCGCCAGAAACAGTGTCGCCGCCTTCGGTAAGCCGTAGGGGCCGAAATCCGGTCCGGGATTGATCGCCTGTTTCGAGGCGTTGAACAGCAGGCACCCGCCGGTGCCCTGTGCCAGCATGATGCGCACCGCATTCTGCGCCACCCGCTGATGCGAGAAGAAATTGAGCTCGAAGCTCTGGCGCAGCGTTGCATCGTCGACCAACCCGATGCGCCCCTGAAACGCCGCGCCCGCATTCGACACCAGGATGTCGACGCCGCCGAAGGTCTCCACAATCCGGTCGAAGGCGCTGCGCACCGAGGCATCGTCGGTGACATCGCAGCGCACCGAGAGCGCCGTGCCGCCGAATGCCTTGGCCGCCTCGACCAGTGCGGCGCCGTCGACATCGAGCAGCGCGATTTCGGCGCCGGCTGCGGCGAAGGCTTTTGCGGTCGCAAAGCCGATCGCGCCGGCGGCGCCGGTGATGACGGCGATCTGCCCGGCCAGCGGCAATTCTTTCGCGCCGCCGAGCTTGGCCTGTTCGAGCGACCAGTATTCGACGTCGAACATGTCGGCTTCGCCGATCGGCGAGAAGCGGCCGATCGCTTCGGCTTCGGTGATGGCCTCGACCGCGGCTTCGGCCAGATCGGCGGCGACGCGGGCGTCTTTCCGCGTTCGGCCCAGTCCGAACAATCCCAGGCCCGGCACCAAAACGACGCGCGGCGCCGGATCGAGCATGGTTTTCGTTCCGCGGACGCGGTCGTTGTTGCGTTCGAAATACGCGCGGTAGCGGTCGGCGAAATCGGATGCGGCCTGACGCGTTCGGTCGCCAAACTCGGCAAGCCGGTCGGCATCCGGTGCGGGCGCGATCATCGGCCAGTTCTTGGTGCGGATGGTGTGATCCGGCGTGATCACGCCCGCGCGGGCATAGCGCGCGACATCGGCACCATTGACGAATTTCTCGATCGCATCGCTGGTCCGGAATTCGAGGATCAGCCGCTTCCATGCACCGGCAGCGTTGGGGTCGGGGAGGGCTACAGCGCCGCGCAGGATCGGCGCGACCTCGGACAGCGTGCCGGCGCGCTGCGGCAACGGCGCGCGCACGAACACCGTCCTGCGGTCCTTGCGCAGCCGCTCCTCCGCGAGCGTGACCATCTCGATCATGCGCTCATAGGCCTCGCGTGCGGTGTCACCGAAGGTGAACAGCCCGTGCTTGTCGAGGATCAGTCCCTCAACGCTCGGGTCGGCGTCGAATACGTCGGCCGCTTCCTTTGCAAGCGCGAAGCCGGGCATGATGTAGCGCACGAAGCCCATGCGCGCGCCATAGACCTCCGCGCACAGCTCGCGGCTGTTGGCCTGATCGACCAGACCGAGCACCGCGGTGGCATGGGTATGGTCGACGAATGTGTGGGGCAGGAAGGCGTGCAGCAATGTCTCGACCGATGGATTGGGCGCCATCGGATCGATCAGGTTGGCGCGCTGGATGCGCACCATGTCCTCGTCGGACATCGCGTCGCGGGATCGGGTCTTGCGCAGATTGTCGAGTCGGACGGCGGGCAGACCCGCCGGCTCGATCCGCCCCATGTCCCAGCCGGAGCCCTTGACGCACAGGACATCGACGCGCTCGCCGTTGAGATCGGTGAGCGTTGTCTTGACCGAGGTATTGCCGCCGCCATGCAGCACGAGCTTCGGATCGCAGCCGAGCAGGCGCGTCGTGTAGACGCGCAGTGCAAGGTCGGCCGCGATACCGTTCGCCTGGTAACGCGCGACCAGGGCCTGCGCGTCGGAATCAGCCCACGCGCTTTTCATGTGCCGCTCCGCGTTCGCGATCCGGGTCCGAGATCCGCTTCCGGGATCAGCCGCGCAACGACCACCAGCCCCGGCGCCGCGGCTTGTCGGCCTCAGCCTCGGTTGGCGCCGGCTCCGCCGCTGCGACCGGCGGTGCCGGCGGAGGAGGCGGGGTCTGCGGCGTATAGGCCGGGTCGTCGATCGAGGTGTAGGCCGGTGGCGCTTCGCGCACGGTCGACCGGCGGCGTGGCGTCGCTTCGGCGGCCGGTTCGGGCGAGGCCGCAGGTTGCGCGGGCGCAGCGCTGGCCGCCGCAACCGGAGCAGGCTTGGTTTCCGGCGGCGCGGCTTCGTTCACGACGATGGGCTGCGGCTTGTCCTGACCGCGATCGTCGCGGCCGCTGTCGTCCCGGCCGCCTTCGTCAGAGCCGTTCACATCCTGTCGCGCCACGATCGCGTCGCCTTCGACCGCGTGCCCGCCATCGGACGTTGCGATCTCGTCGCCGTCGTCCTCGCGGCCCCTGCGATTGCGGCGTCCGCCGCGGCGTCCGCGCCGCCTGCGGCGCTTGTCGCCATCGCCGTTCGCAGACACCGTTTCGGTATCGCCGTCGCTGTCGTCGGATTCCGCATCGCCGGATTCGGCTGCGTCGTCGGAGTCGGGGCCGGCGGCAGCGAGATCCGGACTCTCGACCTGCTCGCGCGGCTCGCCATCGCGACCGCGCCCGCGCCGTCCGCGCCGCCGCTTCCGGCGGCCGCGGCCCTCCTCGCTGACTTCGGCGGCGTCGGCGGTCTCGCCGGACGAAACCTCCTCGCCCTCGGCTTCAATCTCGTCGAGCAGGTCGTCACCCATGTCTTCCGGCGACTCGCCCTCATAGGCCGGGATCGTGTCCGGACGGATGGTGGCGGCGATCGCCCTGGCCTGATCGATCGACATGATCTGCTCGCCGCGATCGATGGCGAAGGCAGGATGCCCGGTCAAAGTCGGGTCGACATTCACGGCAATCGAAATCTTGAACCGCTCCTCGAGCATGCGCAGATGGGCGCGCTTGTGGTTGAGCACGTAGATCGCGACCTCGGATCGCGAGCGGACGATCAGGTTGTGCGTGGCGCCCTTCAGCAGGGTTTCTTCCACTGCGCGAACGAGCTGCAGCGCCACCGACGATACCGAGCGAACATGCCCGGTGCCGCCGCAATGCGAGCAGACCTCGGTCGAGCTTTCCAGCACCGACGAGCGGATGCGCTGGCGCGACATTTCGAGCAGGCCGAAATGCGAGATGCGGCCGACCTGGATGCGAGCGCGGTCGCTCTTCAGGGCTTCCTTCATCTTGCGTTCGACCGCACGATTGTTGCGGCCTTCTTCCATGTCGATGAAGTCGATCACGATCAGGCCGGCCAGATCGCGCAGCCGGAGCTGGCGGGCGATTTCCGCCGCGGCCTCGCTGTTGGTCTTGGTCGCGGTCTCCTCGATCGAATGTTCTCTGGTCGCGCGGCCCGAGTTCACGTCGATCGCGACCAGCGCTTCGGTCTGGTTGATCACGACATAGCCGCCGGACTTGAGCTGCACCGTCGGCTGGAACATCGCATCGAGCTGTGACTCGATGCCGTAGCGGGTGAAGATCGGCTGCGCGTCGCTGTATGACAGCACGTTCTTGACCGCGCTCGGCATCAGCATGCGCATGAAGTCTTTCGCTTCGCGATAGGCGCCTTCGCCCTCGACCACGATCTCCTCGATGTCCTTGTGATAGAGATCGCGGATGGCCCGCTTCACCAGCGAGCCTTCCTCGTAGACGAGGGTCGGAGCACTCGATTTCAGTGTGAGATCGCGCACCGTCTCCCACAGTCGCAGCAGATATTCGAAGTCGCGCTTGACCTCGAGCTTGGTCCGCGAGGCGCCTGCGGTGCGCAGGATCACGCCCATGCCCTCCGGCACCTCGAGTTCCTCGGCAATCTCCTTCATGTTGCGGCGGTCTTCCGCATTGGTGACCTTGCGGGAGATGCCCCCGCCGCGCGCGGTGTTCGGCATCAGCACCGAATAGCGGCCGGCGAGCGACAGATAGGTGGTGAGCGCCGCACCCTTGGTGCCGCGTTCTTCCTTTACGACCTGCACCAGCATGACCTGGCGCCGCTTGATCACTTCCTGGATCTTGTAGTGGCGGCGATAGCGCGGTGCGCGCTCCATCACCTCCTCGATGGCGTCGCCGCCGACCGACTCGACGATCTCTTCTTCCTCTTCCTCGTCGTCGTCGGCTTCGTCGGAATCCTCTTCGCCGACATCGTCGCTGGCCGCTTGTCCGTTGCCGTCGCCGGACCGATTTTCGTCCGGCTGGGTGGCGTCGTCGTGATGAGCGGCGTCCTGATCGGTGACGTCGTCCCGATGCGCAGCCAGGTCCTGCGGCTCGGCTTCGGCAATCGCTTCCACCAGATCGGAAGAGGCGGACCTTGTCTCGACCACCGGCTCGGGGTCAGCCGGGCTCTCGACCTTGGCCTCGACCGGATTCGCCGCGGCTTGCTCGCCGGCCGCGTCAGCGGCGTCGCCGCCCATGGCCGCGGCTTCGTCGGCGGTCTCGTGGCCGCGCGCTTCATGGTCGCTCGGGGCATGGTCGCCATGCAGATGCTCGGCCGGAGCTTGCGCGATCGACTGGTTGACCTCGTCTGTCGCGGATTGCGGCGTGTCGCCGTCCTCGGGGGAGGCGACCACATCGCTTTTTACGACATCGCGACCGCGGTTGCGGCCTGCGCCGCGTCCGCGATTGCGTCCGCCGCGCCGTCCGCCGCCGCGGCGCTGCTCGCCGCCATTGTCGTCTTCGTCACGATGCGCACGCTTCTCGTCATCGAGCAGCGCTTGCCGGTCGGCGACCGGGATCTGGTAATAATCCGGATGGATTTCCGAAAAGGCGAGAAAGCCGTGCCGGTTGCCGCCGTAATCGACGAAGGCAGCCTGCAGTGACGGCTCTACGCGCGTGACCTTGGCCAGATAGATATTGCCGCGAAGCTGTTTGCGGCTTGCGCTCTCAAAGTCGAATTCCTCGACACGATTGCCGCGCAGGACGACCACCCGGGTCTCTTCCGGATGGGTCGCGTCGATCAGCATTTTGTTGGACATCGAATGTTCTCTTGACCCCGGGCGGCGCTGCGTCCGTCAGGCGGAATTCGCGCGTCGAAACGCGGCGCGAGCATCCGGGGAATGGTGTGCGTGAATGAGTGGGTCTTGCGACCATGCGCGGACCGGTCTCGTGATCGCGGACGGATCCGCGTCTCGGAGAACTGCCCCTGGCTTCCACCTGCGCCATCACTTCAAAACCCGTGGCGGGCGGCCGCTCTTGTCGGTGCGGCCGCAATTCGTTGTTCTCGCTTGCGCTTTCGCATGGCGCCCAAAATGAACTGGCACCGGTTTCCGCCGTCCTTGCGATCCCATCGCCAACGTCTGCGCTGGGTCCCAAGACACACAAAACTCGCTGACACCAGCTGATCGGGCCGTCCGCCGCCTGCGCGTGGCAGTGGGTCGGGTTGAGCCCTTACGCCCACCAGCTCTGCGTCCGGACCCTCATGCCGGCGCGGTCTTCGAGGTGAGCGTGCCGGTGCCTGAACGCGGCACGGCCGAAACGGTGCGAACCGTAAGCAATGACCTTATTAAGGCGCTGATGAACGGATAGCAAGCGAGCAATCGCAGATACGCTTTGGTAGTCCCTCGTTAACCTGTTCAATTCGCTGACTTATTTCAGCGATCAAGAGTTCCGTGCGGGCGAACCGTAAGATAGCACCATTGCCGCGCGACTATCCGTCATCGGGCCTTCAATGTCTCGTTACACAACAATTTCAGCGTCCCATTTCGGCGACTCGGACGAAAATTGCCACTAGAGTGCCGCCGGTCCCTGGAGCGCTTGCTCGATGAGAACACGGTGTTCGGTAGGCGACGTGCAAGCAGGAGGAAGTAGATGAGCATTTTCGGAAAAATCTTGTCGGCCATTGGACTTGGATCGAGCCCGGCGGCGGGTAGCGGCTCGGCGGCCGTGCCGGCTGGCGGCGGCGCGGGCATGGCCCAGGTCGACGTGGATAAGGTGGTGTCGGGTCTGGCCGCCCAGAAGAAAGAGAAGCTCGACTGGAAGAAGTCGATCGTCGACCTGATGAAGGTTCTCGACCTCGATTCGAGCCTCAAGAACCGTCAGGAGCTGGCCAAGGAGCTTGGCTATACCGGCGACATGAACGACTCCGCCAAGATGAATATCTGGCTGCACAAGCAGGTCATGACCAAGCTGGCCGAAAACGGCGGCAAGGTTCCCGACAGCCTGAAGGCCTGAATTCCACTGAATGCTGCGGCCCCCGGCGCGACGATCGCCCGGGGGCTTTTCATTTCATCTTTCGCTTTTGCAGATCATCTTGCGCGTTTGCCGACCTCCGCATTTTTGAACCTTTTGGCTGCTTGCTGAGACGAGACCGAAGGGAGTGAAAGGATGCGGCGATGGCTTTGCGCGATGTTTGGACTGTTTGTCCTTACCGGGGCCGCGCATGCCGACCGGATCGCCCTGGTGATCGGCAACGATTCCTACCCCAATCTCGGCGCCGACCAGCAACTGGGAAAAGCCGTCAATGACGCGCGCACCATGGGTGAGGCGCTGGAAGCGATCGGCTTCTCGGTCATTCTCGGAGAGAATCTCGATCGTCAGAGCATGATCGACCGCATTTTCGCTTTCACACAGCGCATCAAGCCCGGCGACACTGCGCTTTTGTTCTACGCAGGCCATGGCGTTGCGATCGGTGGCGGCAATTATCTTCTGCCATCCGACGTGCGCACCGCGAATCCCGGCGAGGAGGCGCGCGTGTGGGCGATGGCGATCGGCGAGGCCGATATCATCGCCGATATCCAGGATCGCAAGGCGAGGGTCGCGGTGCTGATGCTGGATGCCTGCCGCGACAATCCATTCAGGCAGCCGGGGCTGACGCGATCGGCCGGATCGGCGAAGGGGCTCGCACGCAGCGCCGAGGCCGAAGGTGTGTTCGCGATCTACAGCGCCGGGTTCGGTCAGACAGCGCTCGATTCGCTGGGCGGCAACGACGCGTCGCCCAACTCCGTCTTCACCCGCGCCATGGCGCCCGCGCTGAAGCGCAAGGGCGTGCATCTCGCCGATCTCGTCATCGATGTCCGGCAGGAAGTCGCCGGGCTGGCGGAGACCATCAATCACCAGCAGAATCCGGCCTATTACGATCAGACGCGCGGTGGCCGCATCTATCTTGTTCCGGGTGAAGGCGGCGGCGGGGGCGGGCCGGCGAAAAGCGAGCCGGTGCAGCAGGCGATCATGGTGGCGCCGGCGGCACCGGCTATCGCGCCTGCCGATCGCAAGGGTTCGGTCGGTCGCGTCTGGGTGGTGCAGGAGAATGATAAATGGCGCGGTGTCTGGACCCGTCGCGGCACCAGCGACACCTTCGACGCCATCAGCGGAAACGACATGGATACGACGCGGGGGCCGCAGGCGACGAACGGTCTTCAGGTCGATATCTCGACGGCGGAAATGGAAATCCGCGACGGCCGCATCCTGGTCCGGCGAAAATTCCCGCATGTCGTCTGCATCTATGAGGGGCAGCTTGCCGCCGACGGGTTGAGCGCGGCCGGGACCTATGAATGTAATCATGTCGGCGGACGTTACCGATGGAGCGCCAGGATCAGCGACAGCTTGCCGGCCGGTCCGCGCAACGACTGGCGCGGCCAGGTCTGGCAATCGAACGAAGGCGGCGAGGACTGGAAGGGCATCTGGCAGCGGCGCGGCCGTTCGAATCTGTTCGATGCCGAATGGCGCGACGTCAATAACGGCGGCTACGATTCCTCGCAGCTCTATATCTCGATCGATGGCGACAACGTCACCGTCTTCCGCCATCAGGAGAAGGGGCGATGTGTCTATAGCGGGCGCCTGCAGAAGGACCGCAAGACCATCATCGGCAACGTGACCTGCAACTGGGTGCGCAATGCGCCCTGGCGGGCGTCGCTGATCAACTGATCGCACGCCGTCGCGGACTGCTCTTCGTTTCGGTCGAGATGGGCGTGATCGAGACGCGTAACGCGTCTCGTGCGGGAACCTTGGCCGTAGTTCAGAGTTCCTTGCCGCGCAGCGGCTCCCGATCGCGGCGCTGCCGGCGAACAGGATAAGGAGACATCATGGCCAAGCAATCGAGCAACGCATTGTCACGACTTGCCTCGCAGATCATGGCGGGTGCCGAGGCGACGCGGCAGGATATCATGAAGCTTGCGGCCTCCGTGCTCAGCCAGGATGAGACCAAGGGCACGCGCCAAGCGAAGACGCGCACGACAAAGACCGTCAAGAAAGCCGCGAAGAAGCGCAAGGCGACGAAACGCAAATAGCGTTGCCCGACTCAATGGGGCTTGCAGCGAATCCATTTGGCTCAAGCCGTCCCTGGCGGGCGCAGATCACCTGCCAGCGGACAATCCGGATTTGGCCGCTATAAATTTCACGCCCGCCGAGCGGCCGCGCCGCCAGCGCAACTCGCAACGCGGCCCGGTCCGCGAGGAGCGTGAGAAGATCAGCCGGAACGATTTCGGCAGCCGCTCCGCTTCGTCCAACTCAAGGCGCGCACCTTCGTCGGAGAGGTCGATCACCTTGCACGGGCGCAACGCGAAGCTGTCGTCGGCCATCAGCCAGGCCTCCTGACTGCGCCTGGTCCGCGGTGCGCGCGATTTTCGTCCGATCAATGCCATGACGTGATGCCCCCCGCGCACCTAATCCACAGTGCGGGATAGTCCATAACCGATCGCTGCGAAACGGGCAGAGCGCGCCGGAATGGTTACCCGATCGCTAACGGGCGGCGGCATCTGGATGCCGCGCGTCGCCCGCGCGCCACACCGCCACGCGAACCGTCCGCGCGCGCTTAACAAGTCGTTAACTCGCCACTCCGTAAGGGGTATGGATCGGGCGGGGGAGGGCGACTGATTGGCCGGCCGCTTTGCGACAGCCATCTGCGCGGGGCTTGTGACGCTGGCGGCCATGTCCGCGGCGGCAGCCCAAAGCCGTGCGACTGCGCCTGCCGGATTCCCCGTCGCGACTGATATCCGTCTGGCCGGTGACGAGCGCGGCACCCGCCTGGTCATGGACGTGACCGCCACCATCGGAGTTCGCGCCTTCACGCTCGCCGATCCCTACCGGGTGGTGCTCGATCTGCCGCAGACAGTGTTCCAGTTGCCTGCGAAATCCGGTGAAAGTGGGCGCGGGCTGATCAAGGCCTATCGCTATGGCCTGGTGATGGCCGGCGGTTCGCGGATCGTCATCGATGTCGCCAAGCCGGTGCGGATCGAAAAGACGACGGTGCTGGAGGCGCGCGGCGGCGAGCCGGCGCGGCTGGTGCTCGACCTCACCGCCACCGATCGCGAGGCGTTCCTGCGGCAGCTGGCGCTGGACCGTCCGGCGCCACCGCAGGGGTCGACGACGTCGTCCCTGGCGCGGCCGCAGGACCAGCGCTCCGGCGATCCGCGGCCGCTGATCGTGATCGATCCAGGCCATGGCGGTCTCGATACCGGCACCAAGGCTGGCGGCGGCGAGATCCTGGAAAAGAATGTGGTGCTCGATTTCTCGATCGCCCTGCGCGACCAGCTCGAAAGGACCGGCCGCTACCGGGTGACGATGACCCGCACCGACGACACCTTCATTCCGCTGGCCGAGCGCGTGAAATTCGCCCGCCAGCGCCAGGCCGAGCTGTTCATCTCGGTGCATGCCGACGCGCTGCCCAAATCGGAAGGGGATGTGCAGGGGGCGACGATCTACACCCTGTCCGATACCGCCTCCGACGCCGAGGCCGCCAAGCTCGCCGAGGACGAAAACCGCTCCGACGTGATCGCGGGCATCGACCTGACCAACGAGCCCGACGATGTCGCCGACATCCTGCTCGATCTCGCGCATCGCGAAACCAAGACCTTCTCCCATGCCTTCGCGCGGCTGCTGGTCGGCGAGATGCGGAACACGGTGCGGCTGCACAAGAAGCCGCTGAAATCGGCCGGCTTCGTGGTGCTCAAGGCGCCGGACGTGCCATCGGTGCTGATCGAACTGGGCTACATGACCAACCGCTCCGACCTGAAGCTGCTGACCTCCGAGGCCTGGCGCGCCAAGACCGCGAAGACCATGGTCCAGGCCGTCGAGCAGTTTTTCCGCACCCGGATTGCGGGCGCCGAGGCCTCGGCCGGCCCGCGATAGAGCGTGTTCGAGCGAAGCGGATACCGCTTCGCGTGAAGGAAACGGGTCAATGAAAAGGCGTCGGATGTCACCGCGATCCGCAACCCGATCCGCCGCTCACCACCGATATCGGACGGCGCCCTTGCCGGCATAGCTTTCGGTGTTGCCGGAGAACTCGCCCTCGAACGAGCCGGCGATCGAGAAGCCGTTCAGGAAGGCGAATTCGGCGCCGGCCGCGAGCAGCAGCGAGTTGGCATCCGGCCGCGCGCCGTACACGGTGAAGGCGGTGCCGGGCAGCGCGAGGAAGCCGGCATTGGCGATGCGGTCGGTGTCGTAATCGTGCGCCCAGGCGGCGCGGCCGCGGAGCGTCATCAGCGCTGCCTGGATCGGCATCGCGTAATCGAAGCGTGCGCCGAACTCGCTCCGGGTCTGCGTATCGGTGCGGCCGGCATAGGACAGGACGAAGGCGTTGCCACCCGACGTCGCGCGCTCGGTGTAGCCGGGCAGATCGAGGCTCGTCACCTGCAAGGCCGCGTAAGGGGTGATGCCCGCCATCGGGCCGCCGAAGCGCCAGCCGCCTTCGGCCCGACCGGCGAGGGTGCTGGCGTTGAAGTCGGCTGTGAGCTTGTCGGTGCCGGCGATGCTGACCGTGCGGTTGAGCGTGAAGTCCTGCCAGCCGTAACCCAACGCGCCCATGAGGTAGGCCGCACCCCAGTTCTGCCGTGCATAGACCGAGGCCTGGAACATGTCGGACGTGCCGCCGCCCAGTCCCTGATCGAGACCGAACGATGTGCCGCCGCCGGCCAGCGCGAAGCCGATCAGCGTGTCGGGTGCAAGCCAGTGGTCCGCGCCGGCGGCGAACCCGTATGCCCGCGAGGTCGTGTCATGCGATCCGGTCTGCGCGTTGCCGTCGGTGGTGGCTGAGCCGCCATAGCCGCCGCCCCAGACGCGCCAGCGCGCGGCGAACGGATCGGCGAGGGCAGGGGCCTCAGGCGCTTTCGTGACAATGCCGCTCTTGAGATCGCCGCGTGGTGACACCCCGGCATAGGCGAGGCGGATCTCGTCGGACTGCGTATCGGCCGTTGATGCGAATGGCATCGCGTTTGCGCCGTCGCCGAAGCCGCCGCGGTTCTGCGCGAACGGATCGAAGATCATGTTGAAGAACGAATTCCACGCCATGAAGGTCGCGGTGGACACCGATGCGCTGGGCTCGCCCGAGACTTGGCCTAATCCATGGCGCAAGCTCTCGCCGGTCAGCCCGAACAGCGTCATGAATTGGGGCGGCAGTGCGCCGCCAGTGTTGAAATAGCTGTTGAGCGTCGTCGCGACATTCTGCTGGCTGGTGGCGAGAGAGCTCGCGCCGAAGCCGAGCTGCGCTGTCAGGATCAGCGACACGTCATTGCCTTCATAGTCGAGCACCGTTGCGAACCCAGCCGGGTTGCCCGTGACGCCAGCGAACTGCGTGCCGCCCAGTCCGCCGCTTGCGGTCAGGATGGTGTATTGCCGCGCGACATAACTGCCGGGAGCAAATTGGGCCTGCACCACCCCGTTCGACAGCGTGGCGGCGCCATTGACGATGGCGGACGACACGGTGGCGGGATCAAGACGCACGCGATAGATGCCGCCGCCGGAGAAGTCGAGATTGCCGTTCACTGTCATCTGCGAACCGGGCGTGGCGCTGCCCGGCGCGAATACGCCGCCATTGACGGTGACATTCTGTACGACACCGGTGCCGCCAAACGTGCCGCCGGCATTCACGAATGTGTTGGACTGCGTCAGCGTCGTGTTCACCAGCAGCGAGCCGCCATTCACATTGGTGTCGCCGCTATAGGTCTTGCCGGTGCCGTCGAAAGTCTGCGTGCCGGTGCCGGTCTTGGTAAAGCCGATGGTACCGGCGCCATCCTGCAGCGTGCCGCTGAAAGCGGTGCTGGTATTGTCCCCACCGGCCGTCAGCGTCACCGCGCCCGCGACGCTCGATGTGACCGTTCCTGTCCCGGCGAGCGAGCCGACGCTCTGGTTGAAACCGCCGAGATCCAGGGTCCCGCCCGTCGCGATGACATGCGCGCTGACGGCCGAGAAGGCGTTGGCCGCGCCGCCGAGCAGCGTGTTGCCGGCCCGGATATTGGTCGCACCGGTATAGGTGTTGAGCCCGGTCCCGCTGAGGGTGAGCGTGCCGTCAACGGCGGTCGCCACATCGGTGACATTGATCCCGCCCGCGCCGGTAATGCCGCCGGCGAACGTGCCGCTGCCGATATTCAGAACGCTGGCGGAGTTGGATCCGATATTCACTGTGCCGGCGCCAAGAAGATTTCGCACGCCTCCGGAGGACGCCGTCGTGGTGTCGTTGAAGTCGAGAACCGCCCCCGCATTTACGGTGGTGGATGCGGCGGTGAAGGTGAGGGAGGACAGCCGAGTCTCGCCGGTCGCTGCCTGCAATGTGCCACCGCCGACGGCGATGTCAGCCGTCGTTGAGATCGTGAACGAGCCCGGACCGACGACGACCGTTCCGGTATCGGTCGCGGTACCGAACTGGGCCGTATTGCCGTCCCCGAATTCGAGGCGGGATCCCAGCGTCAGCGTGGTACCCGCGGCCGCCGACAGCATCGACGTGCCTGCACCGGAAAAGTTGACTTGGTTGCCCAGATCTCCGGTCACTGTGCTGCGCAATGCGCCGCCGGCGTTGATGACCGCGGTGCCGGTCCCAAGCGCATCGATGTTGTCGATCTGCAGCACGCCGGAACTGATATTGGTCAGGCCGGTATAGGTGTTGGTCCCCGACATCACGAGCGTGCCGGCACCAACCTTGTTGATTCCGAACAGGCCGGTCGATGAGATGACGCCCGCATGCGTTCCGGTCGCGGCCGCATCGACATTGATGTCGAGATCGGCCTGCAGGCTGGTCGCGTTCGAAATCGTGACGCCATTCGCAATATCGAGCGCCGCGCCGAGGACGGTGAAGGTGCCGGTGCCGAGCGCGTTGTTATGGCCGGTTCTGATCGTGCCGCCATTGACGGTGACGCCGCCGGTAAAGCTGTTGTTGCCGTTGAGGACGAGCGTGCCGGTGCCGGTCTTGTTCAGCGCCCAGGAGCCGGCGCCGGAATAGCCCGCGCATCCGACTCCGATGGTGCAGGTCGGACCGCCGGCGGCGAAATTCGGTGCCCCCGGGATCGAGCCGTTTTGATCGGCGATGACGTTGCCAATGATCTGGGTCTGCAGCGCGCCCGGATCGAAGGTCAGGGTGCCGCTGCCCTGCATGAACAGGCCGGAGCCGAAGGCGGAGCCTGCGGTCCCGCTGGTGCCGCCCGTGCCGCCAGCGCCGGCTGCCACGGTGTTTCCGTTGATGCTGAGGTTGCCCTGCAGGTTCAGGGTGCCGCCCTCGACCACGAAGATCGCGCCGCCCATGCCGGCGCCGCCGCCGCCGCCATACGTAGCCGAAGCGAAGTTTCCGCCCGCGCCACCGCCGAAGCCGCCGGAGCCACCCGTCGCGCCGCCGCCGCCACCAAAGCCCCCGAGCGCGCCGTCACCGCCGCCGCCGCCGAACCCTCCTACGCCGCCAACGGCACCGCCGCCGCCGCCGAATCCGCCATTCCCTCCACCGCCCACGCCGCCGCCGCCGCCGGACGCGGCACCCTGGCCGCCGCCGCCGCCGTTAGCGCCTCCGGCGGTGGCGTTCAGCCCGGAACCCGGCCCGCCTCCCGGAGCACCGGTGACGATGCCCGCCGCTCCGGCTCCGCCGCCGCTGCCACCCGTGGCGCTGCGGCCGATGCCGCCGCCGCCACCCGAAGCCGGGGCGTTGCCGCCATCGCCGCCGAGGCCGCCGCCACCGCCGCCCTGGCCGCCGCTACCCCCATTCCCGCCAGTTCCGCCCGATGCGGCGTTGCCGGTCAGGCTCACATTCTCGACCGTGACCGTGGCGCCGGCGTTGACGAACAGCGCGCCACCCAGACCGGCGCCGCCGCCGCCGCCACCGGATTGACCGTTGCCGCCGTTGCCGCCTTTCGCAACGGCATTGGTGATGGTCAGATCCTGGACGGTCGCACTGCCAGAATAGACGAAAAGGCCGCGAAACTGGCCGGAGCCATTAATCGAGAAGGCGTTGCCGGTGGACGAGCGGAGCACAGTGGCGGTCCCCTGCAGTGCGGGGAGGTCCTGTGTCAGCGCGATATTGGCGGAGAGGACGATCTCGGTGTTCGGCGTGGTGCGGGCGGTCTCGATCGCCGCGCGCAACTCGGTCTCTGTCGCGACGTCGATCGCGAATGCCGACGGGGAAAACAGGACAATAGCGGCAGCGGTCGCTGCGAGATGCGTCTTGTGCCAACGCAGCACCGACGGCACCCCCGATCGGGCGTCCGGAACACTCACACGCTACTCCCAAACACAAAAGGGGGGGAGACGCACGTCCCCTCTGCTCGCCAGACCGAGAATCACCCGATGGAGTAACCATTGGACCCAGTTCCAATGCGTTTGAGTAAAATTTGAGGGGTTGTGGTAAATACTTCGAAACCATGCTGATCGGCGTGCCCAGGGCCGGCGGCGGTAACCCTGATCCGCGAAAAGCCTCAGTTTCGACATGAAAAACCGTCACCAGATTGGTGTCGGGCCCCTGTAAAATCAGCAGAAAATCCGACATATTGTGCCGATTAAGGTGTAGTCTGTGCGTATCGGCGCGCGACCGGTGGCCGGTTCGATTCGCGCCGATGTAATTGCGTTATGATCTGCCCTCCGATGTCACGTCGTGGAATGGTTGAACCGTCATGAGACTGATGCTGCGATTTTTCGGCTTCCTGTTCGCGGCGGGGACGATCCTGTTTCTGGTCGGGGTCGCCGGTGTCGCCGGCCTGATGTGGCATTACTCGAAGGACCTGCCGGATTATTCGCAGCTGCAGGATTACGAGCCGCCGGTGATGACGCGGGTACATGCCACCGACGGCTCGCTGGTCGCTGAATATGCGCGCGAGCGGCGCTTGTATCTGCCGATCCAGGCGGTGCCGAAGAGGGTGATCCACGCCTTCCTCTCGGCCGAGGACAAGAACTTCTACGAGCATGGCGGTCTCGATTTCACGGGCATGGCCCGCGCCGGCCTGCTGTACGCGCAGAATTACGGCACCGGCCGCCGTCCCCAGGGCGCCTCCACGATCACGCAGCAGGTGGCGAAGAACTTCCTGCTGACCAACGAGGTGTCGTTCACCCGCAAGATCACCGAAGCGCTACTGTCGATGAAGATCGAGCGCGCCTATACCAAGGACAAGATTCTCGAGCTGTATCTGAACGAGATCTATCTCGGCTTCTCCGCATACGGAATCGCGGCTGCCTCGCTTTTGTATTTCGACAAGTCCGTGCACGAGCTGACGATTGCAGAGGCGGCCTATCTCGCCGCGCTGCCGAAGGCGCCGTCGACCCTGCATCCGTTCCGCCAGCGTGAGCGCGCCACAGAACGCCGCAACTACGTCATCGATCGCATGGTCGAGAATGGCTACGTCAAGGCCGAGGACGGCGAAGCCGCGAAGAAGACGCCGCTTGCGGTGACGGCACGCACCACCGGCTCGCATATCTTTGCCGGCGAGTTTTTCGCCGAAGAGGTGCGCCGCGAAATCTACGACCGCTACGGAGAGAAGAAGCTCTACGAGGGCGGATTGTCGGTGCGCACCACGCTCGATCCGAAGCTGCAGCAGCTCGCCCGCAAGGCGCTGGTCGACGGCATGATCCGCTATGACGAGCGCGCCGGTTATCGCGGCGCGGTGCAGAAGCTCGACATTTCGGGCGACTGGGGCGTCAAGCTGTCCGACATCAAGGCGCTTTCCGACATCGGCTGGAAGCTCGCTGTCGTGCTGGAAACGTCCGACCAGTCCGCGCGCATCGGCTTCCAGCCACCACGGGAGCCGGGCGGGGCAGTTGTGCGTGAGCGCCGCGTCGGCATCGTGCCGCTGGAGGGCGTGAAGTGGGCGAAGGCCGCCGCCGGCCCGCAGCGCGGCAAGGTACCTGCCAAGGTCAACCAGGTGCTGGAAGCCGGCGACGTGATCTATGTCGAGCCGCTCGACGCCAAGAACGGTCAGGAAGCGCAATATCGCCTGCGCCAGATCCCGGAAATCTCCGGCGCCATCACCGTGATGGACCCGTGGACCGGCCGCGTGCTCGCGATGGTCGGTGGCTTCTCGTTCGACCAGAGCCAGTTCAACCGCGCGACGCAGGCGTTGCGCCAGCCGGGTTCGTCGTTCAAGCCGTTCGTCTACGCGGCGGCCCTCGACAACGGCTACACGCCGTCGACGGTGGTGATGGATTCGCCGATCTCGATCAATCAGGGCCCCGGCGCGGGTGTGTGGACGCCGCAGAACTATTCCGCCGGCAAGTTCTACGGTCCGCAAACCCTGCGTTTCGGGATCGAGCATTCGCGGAACGTGATGACGGTGCGCCTCGCGCAGGATGTCGGCATGCCGCTGATTGCCGAATATTCCAAGCGGTTCGGGGTCTATGACGATCTGCCGCCGTATCTGTCCTTCGCGCTCGGCGCGGGCGAGACCACGACCCTTCGCATGACCGCGGCCTATTCGATGTTTGCGAATGGCGGACGCCGCATCAAGCCGACCCTGATCGACCGCATTCAGGACCGTTACGGACATACGATCTACAAGCACGACCAGCGTGAATGCCGCGGTTGCGATGCCGACCGCTGGGCCAACCAGCCGGAGCCGACCCTGATCGACAAGCGCGAACAGGTCATCGATCCGATGACCGCCTACCAGATCACCTCGATGATGGAAGGCGTGGTCCAGCGCGGCACCGCCACGACGCTCCGCGAAGTCGGCAAGCCGATTGCAGGCAAGACCGGCACCACCAACGACGAGAAGGATGCCTGGTTCGTCGGCTTCTCACCGGATCTCGCGGTCGGCGTTTATCTCGGCTTCGACAAGCCCAGGCCGATGGGACGCGGCTCAACCGGCGGCCAGATGGCGGCGCCGGTCGTGCGCGACTTCATGAAGGCAGCTCTGGCCGACAAGCCCGCGGTTCCGTTCCGCGTGCCGGCCGGCATCAAGCTCATTCGTATCGACCCGAAGAGCGGCATGCGTGCTGGCCCGGGCTCAGAGCGCGTGATCCTTGAGGCGTTCAAGCCCGGCACTGCGCCGCCGGATTCGTATTCGGTCGTCGGCTATTCGGATTCGGGCGAGCGCTCGTTCGAGCCGTCGGGCGGACCGGCCCCGCAAGCGGCGCCGCCGCCACCGCAATCGATGAATCCGTTCGAGCGGCTGTTCCGGCCGGGGCTCGGCGGGCTGCACTGAGGCGGCACGCCCCCCGCATCGCCTTCGGCAATTGTCGGGGACCGGTTGCATGACGGCCGGTCACGGTCTAAATGCGCTGACACTTTCGTGGCAGAGAAAATGCGCGCAGAAATCGAAAATCTCGTCGAGGAAATCAAGCGGTCGGTCGGGCTGCTGAGGAGGCATCTTTGACTTCGATGCGTCCAATGCCCGCCTCGCCGAACTGAACCAGATCTCCGAAGATCCGACGCTTTGGGACGATCCGCAGCGCGCTTCCAAGGTCATGCAGGAGCGCAACGCGCTCGAGGACCAGCTCTCGGCGATCGGCCGGATCGAGCAGGAGGTGGAGGATCAGGTCGGCCTGATCGAACTCGGTGAAGCCGAGAAGGATCAATCCGTCATTGCCGACGCGGAAGCCGTGCTTCGGAATCTGAAAGCCGAGGTGGCCCGGCGCGAGCTGGAAGCGCTTCTGTCAGGCGAGGCCGACGCCAACGACGCGTTCGTCGAAGTGCATGCGGGTGCCGGCGGCACCGAGAGCCAGGACTGGGCGAACATGCTTCTGCGCATGTTCGTGCGCTGGGCCGAGCAGCACGACTACAAGGTCGAGTATCTCGAAGAATCGGAAGGCGAAGAGGCCGGCATCAAGTCCGCGACCGTCAAGGTCGTCGGCCACAATGCCTATGGCTGGCTGAAATCGGAAAACGGGGTGCATCGTCTGGTGCGCATCTCGCCGTTCGATTCCAATGCGCGCCGACACACCTCGTTCGCAAACGCGCGAATTTACCCGGTGGTCGACGACCGCATCGTCATCGACATCAAGGAATCCGATGTCCGCGTCGACACCATGCGCGCCCAAGGCGCCGGTGGACAGCACGTCAACAAGACCGACTCCGCGGTCCGGCTCACTCACATCCCGACCAACACCGTCGTCGCCTGTCAGGCCGATCGTTCGCAGCACAAGAATCGTGCGCAGGCGTGGAACATGTTGCGGGCGAAACTGTACGAGGCCGAATTGAAGCGGCGCGAAGAAAAGGCCGCCGCTGAAAACGCCCTGAAAACCGACATCGGTTGGGGCCATCAGATCCGCTCATATGTGTTGCAGCCGTATCAGATGGTGAAGGATCTTCGCACCGGTGTTGCGACGTCGGACACAGGCGGCGTGCTTAATGGCGACCTTGATCAGTTCATGGCCGCAGCGCTCGCGCAAAAGGCCTTTGGCGGCGGGCCGGAGCAGGTCGAAGACGTCGATTGAAGCCGTCAGTATTGACGCGGTCAGTATTGGAGCCGGCAGCAATATGCCGATCGCGGCGAGGTTCGCAGCTTCAGCCGACGTCGGATTCGTATGACGAGCGGTTTCGCCCCAGCACTGCCCAAACAGCGCGGAAAGCCGCGCATTCACTCGGTCGCCTGCGATACCGAACAAGAGAAGCATCACCGGGGCGGGCCAAGGCGGGGCATTGCCTGACTGATGCTGCCCCTGAGGCCCGCGCCGGCAACCCGTCCGTGTTTTGTTTCGCCGCTACGCTGCCGGCCGAACGATTCCGACGGCGATCATCGCGGCGTCCTGCATCGGTGGTTCCATTACGACCTCCGTGCTCGTTTCGTTACAGTCGCGAGCCTGAATTATCTGCGTCCGAAGTCAAGTCACGAAACGTCGCAATGTGGATGACTGATTGATTCGGATCCGACCAGGAGCTCAATGCAGGCCCAGCCGGATGCCGGCGCGCAAAAATTTCTGCGGGTCGACCGCGTCGCCATCGACACGTGTTTCGTAATGCAAATGCGGTCCGGTCGAGCGTCCGGTCGAGCCGAGTTTTCCGATGATCTGTCCGATCTTCACGGATTGGCCGACCTTTACATCGATGGCTGACAGATGCGCGTAGCGCGTCGACAACCCGTTCCTGTGTTCCAGCTCGACCATCTTGCCGTAGCCGCCATTGGTTCCCGCCATCGTTACGGTCCCATTCGCGGTCGCGCGCACCGGATCGCCGGTATCGCCGCGCATGTCGAGGCCGGTATGCATCGCAGGCGAGCGCAGAAACGGATCCATGCGCGTGCCAAAGCCCGAGGACATGTCGATCTCGCCGCTGACAGGTTTGCGCACGGGCACGTCGAGCAGCGTGCGAGTCAGCCGATCGACCTGCGTCCGCGACAGATGGATGCGATAAAGCTGGCGTTCAAAGGATTTTTCTTCGGTGCCCAGGTTCGCGGGAACGAAGGGGCCGCCGACGCCGGCGGGCGGAGGTGGCGCGGGCTGGGCCTTGCCGGGATTGATTCCAAGATCCGAGAGCACAGAGCGCATGCGTCTTGCGCGCGCCTCGAAGCTCTCTTCGAGAACTGCGAGCGACTGGGATTGCTTGGCTTCGATCCGTTCGAGCGATTCCTGCATGCGGGCGAGGGCGCCTTCGACGCCGCCGCGTGTCTTTGCAGCGTTGCGCAGGTTCAGCGCCGGCGCTGAGCGGGATTCGAGCCGTGCTTCGCGATCCGGCGGCGCCTGGAAAATCACGGTGTCGTTGATCGGTGAGGGCTTTGGCGTGCCGCGCCCGGTGTCGCTGCCCCGCGCGGGCTTCGGGATCGAGCCGGTCGTGGTGAGGTCGGGAAGCGAGTTGAGTGTGGCCGCGCGCTGCTCGAGCGTGGATTGCTTGCGCACCAGCGTTTCGAGCTTCTGTTCGAATTGCTCCTGGTCCAGCAACTGGCGGCTGGTGATGCGGTCGACCTGCGCGCGCAATTCCGCGATCCGGTCCTCGTAGGCGTATTGCATCTCCGCCTGACGGGCGATCAGGCGCTTCAGGACATCGTCGTGAAATGCGAAATAGGTGCCCGTCACCACCGACCAGCCGGCCATCACCACCAGGCTGCCGACCACGATCCAGAATGCGACCGGTCCGAGACGAACCTGACGGCCTGCATGCACCAGGGTGTAGTCGGTGGACCAGCCGCTGCGGCGCGCCTTTTGGGTCTGACCGGAAGGGTGCGCGGGCGCTTGCGGGCGCGGCTTGGCCGCATGCATCGGACGGCCATCGCCCTGATGGCCTGCCGGATATTCATAGGCCCAGCGATCCGCAGATTGGCTCGGATTGGGATGGTGTGAATGCGGCCTGTAGGACATGGACACTCCCCGCCAGACCCGCCGGGCGGGCCCACGCTGAACAGCGTCGATTTCAGTCCCGTATGGTTAATTTTCCGCAAATGATTGGCTGATAGAGCGATTATAATGCCTTCGCAGCTGCCAGGACCTCTTCCGCATGCCCGGGTACTTTGACGTTGTGCCACAGTTTGGCGATCCGGCCGTCCGGGCCGATGAGGACGGTGGTGCGCTTCACGCCCATGAAGGTCCGGCCGTACATGCTCTTCTCGCCCCAGACGCCATAGGCCTCCAGCATGGCGTGCCGTTCGTCGGACAGGAGCGGCACGCTGAGGTCATGTTTTTGCCGGAAGCGGACCAGCTTCCCGACCGGATCGGCGGATACACCGAGCACGGCGGTTCCGGCTTTGGCGAAGCTCTTTGCAAGCTTCGAAAAATCCATGGCCTCCTTCGTGCATCCCGGGGTATCCGCCTTCGGATAAAAATAGAGGACGAGCTTTTGTCCGGCGAAATCAGCCAGCGATACGTCGTCGCCATTTTGGTCGGGGAGCTTGAAGGCGGGGGCTTTCCCACCCTCGGCCAATCCGTTTGTCATATGCCTTCCTTTCGACGTTTTCGGCGGCTCAATCTGCCGTTAACCCACCCTGGGGCGAGGGCGGGCGAACACCCGCACGGGTCCGTTCAGCGCAACCAGGTGAACCTGTCTGGCGACGTTAGCGGCGCCGGCGACACGGACAAGGGGATGTCCGACCCGGCATGAAAAAACCGGCTCCGCGTCTTCATGGATTGCGTGTTCTCGAAGACACCCTTCGCGAGCATCGCGATTCGTGCGGCCATGATCTGAAATCCCGAGCCCGGCGAATCTGGTGGCGGATGCGTCGGCTGGCGCGGCGGCCGCTGGTGCGCCGCATCGGATACGGCGTCGGCAGCGCCGCAGCGGTTGTACTCGTTCTCTTCATCGGTCTTTGGTTGCGGCTCGGTGCCGGGCCGATCGAAATCAATTTCGCATCGCCCTGGCTCGCATCGGCAATCGAACAGAATATCGGCAAGTCGCACCGGGTTGTGATCGGCGGGACCCAGATCGAGCGCGACGATGCCGGCCGCACCGCGGTCCGCATCCGCGACATGCAGATCCGCGACACCGACGGTGTCGTGGTCGCCAGCGCTCCCAAGGCCGAGGTGGCCATGTCGGGCGAGAGTTTGCTACGTGGCGAACTCCGTGCGCGCCGGGTCAGTCTGGTCGGCGCCGAACTTTCGGTTCGCATCGAGGAGGACGGTCAGGTCACGATCTCGACCGGCGCTGAGAAACGTCCTCTTGCGGTGACGCCTGCGATCATCAGGCCGGCGCCTGCCGGCGCCGAAAAGCCTGCCGCAGACCGGGCGCAGAACGAGCCCACCGGCGCCGAGCGATTCGCCGGACTGATCGGCTGGCTGGATCGGATTTCGTCGCTCGGACTCGACGGACAAGGGCTGGGCGAGATCGGCCTGAAGAACGGGACTCTCAAGGTAGACGACCTGCGTACCGACAAGCACTGGATCTTCGAGCAGATCAATTTCAGCGTGAACCGGCCGGGTAACGGAATCAGTATTCGCCTGAGTTCGGAGGACGAAACACGGCCATGGGCAATGGCGGCGTCGATCCGGCCGGCCGGCACTCAGCGCCGGCTTCTCAGCCTCGACCTGAGACAGGTCTCGACCAAAGATCTGTTCCTGGCGACTCGAATCGGCAGCGGTCAATTCCAGGCCGACATTCCGCTGTCCGGAGTGATCCGTGCGGAGATCGGGCCGGATTCGCTGCCCCGAATACTCGAAGGCAAGATTGTCGCTGGCGCGGGCCTGATCGGTGACCCGGCCGATGTCGACGGACATTTCAGGATCGACCACGCCGAATTGACGCTCGATTGGGATTCGCAGCGCCGCAATCTCACCATGCCGTTCCAGATCCTGTCGGGGGCGAACCGGTTCACATTGCTGAGCCGGTTCGAGACGCCGTCCCAGCCGGGAGAGCCCTGGCGCGCGATGGTGACGGGCGGCTCGGTGGTGTTGAGCGAAGGCGTCAACGATCCGAGTCCGGTGGTTCTCAACAAGGTGATGCTGCGCGCCAATGTCGACATTGCGCGCAAGCGGATTGAACTGGTCCAGGGCGATGTTGCCGGTGCGGGCATCGCCGGCTTCCTGAATGGCAGCGTGGATTTTTCAGGCGAACCGCGGCTTGCGGCCGGCCTCGCCGTGACGCCGATGTCGGCGCAGATGGCGAAGAAGGTGTGGCCGGTTTTCGTCGCCTCGAAGGTGCGCAGCTGGGTGGTCGAGAACCTGACCAGCGGCGATATCGAGCGCATCGATGTCGCCACCAATTCTCCGATCGAAAACCTGCAGGAAGACGGACCGCCGATTCCGCAGGATGGCCTGTCTGTCGATGTGACCGTTCGCAATGCCACCATCCGGCCGGTCACGGGCATGCCGCCGATCACAGAGGCTGACCTGAAAACCAGCATCAAGGGCAGGCGCGTTCTGGTGACAGTCGATCGCGGATTTGTCGATCTCGGTGGCGGGCGAAAGCTCACTGTCAGCAACGGTACGTTCGAGGTTCCGGACACTCATCCGAAGGCGCCGCCGGCGCGTGCGCAGTTCCGCATCGACGGGCCGGTGCCGGCTGCGCTCGAATTGCTGGCCAGCGAACGGCTTCGCGGTCAGGCATCGGTGCCGATGGAATCCGGCAATAGCCGCGGCAATCTCAGCGGACAGGTCAGTGTGGATTTGCCGATCACCAAGAATCCTGCGCCAGGCGCGACCCAATATACGATCGCCCTCGATGTGGCAGGCTTCGCCGCCGACAACATGGTGATGGGACAGAAGATCGAGGCGCAGGCGCTGAAAGTGAGCGCCGACAATCGCGGCTTCCAGATCAAGGGCGATGTCCGGATCAATGGCACGCCGGCGGTGCTGGACTATCGCAAGCTTGCGGACAGCCCTGATGCCGATGTGCAGGTCCGTGCGACACTCGACGAGGCGGCGCGCGCGCGGTTCGGTTTCGGTACCGGGCCCTCGCTTGCGGGGCCGGTGCCGGTGAAAATCTCCGGCAAGATCGCCGAGAACAAGGATGTCCGGCTGACCGTCGAGGCGGACCTGACGCCGGCGAGGATCGACAATCTGCTGCCGGGCTGGGTGAAGCCTTCCGGCCGTTCGAACCGCGCCACCTTTACCGTGCTGACTCGCGACAAGAGCACCCGCTTCGACGATGTCGCGGTCGACGGATCGGGCGTGACGGTGCGCGGATCTGTCGAACTCGACGACAAGGGCGCTCTCGCTGCTGCACACTTCCCGGTCTTCGCATTGTCGGACGGCGACAAGACCAGCGTGAAGGCAGAGCGCGGCACAGACAATGCGCTGCGGGTGTCGCTGCGCGGCGATGTCTATGACGGGCGCAGCTTCATCAAGGCGTTCTTCGGAGGCGGTGAGCAAGGCGACAGACCGCGGACCGAGAAGCCCAAAAACGAGCCGATCGATCTCGATTTCGATATGCGGCTCGGTGTCATTGCGGGGCATAACGGCGAAGCGTTGCGCGGCGTGGAAATGCGGATGGTCCGGCGCAACGGAGAGATCAGAACCTTTGCCCTGAGTTCGAAAATCGGACAGACCGCGACTCTGACGGGGGAAATGCGCGCCTCCTCGCAGCGCCGTAACGCGCTGCATTTCGAGACCCCCGATGCCGGCGCCTTGATGCGCTTTACCGACACGTATCCGAAGATTCAGGGCGGCCAGATGTCGGTCGCGATGGAAGTACCGACCGCGGATCAGGCCCCGCAGGAGGGCATCGTCAACATCCAGAACTTCGCGGTGCGCGGCGAGCCGAAACTGAACGGCGTCGTCGGCGGCGCCCAGAACGAGGCGCGCGGCGTCGACTTCACCCGCATGCGGGTGGATTTCACCCGCACGCCCGGCCGGCTGCAGATCAAGGAAGGCATTGTCCAGGGTCCGGTGATCGGCGCCACGATCGAAGGCAATATCGATTTCGCCAGGAACGACGTGCGGATGCGCGGCACCATCGTGCCGCTCTACGGCATCAACAATCCGCTCGGACAGATCCCGCTGGTCGGGCTCGTTCTCGGCGGCCCGAAGGAAGGATTGTTCGGCTTCACCTATCAGGTGGTCGGCCCGCCGAGCGCGCCGACGCTCAACGTGAACCCGGCATCGGGACTGGTCCCGGGCTTCCTGCGCAAGTTCTTCGAATATCCGACCGCGCGACCGCTGGAGCCGGCGGAACTGGCGCCGATCCCGCCGATGCCGATCCGGTAACGCTGAGACGCGTCAGCCCGGCCTGACCAGCACGTGTTTCTTGCGGCCGAGCGACAGCTTGATCACCGATTGCGGGGTCAGGTTCGCGGCGCTGAGCGTCATCTTCTCGTCGGTCACGGTCTCGTCGTTGACCTTCAGTCCGCCGCCCTTGATCTGCCGCCGTGCTTCGCTGGTCGAGGCGACAAGACCCGCCTGCACGAAGGCACTGAGCACGCCGAGCCCGTTGTCGAGTTCGCCGGACGGGATTGTCACCGTCGGCAGGTCTTCCGCCAGCGCGCCTTCCTCGAAGGTGCGCCGCGCGGTGCCTGCGGCCTGCTCGGCAGCGTCGCGGCCATGCAGGAGCGCGGTCGCTTCGGTCGCCAGCGTCTTCTTGGCCTCGTTGATCTCCTGACCCTGCAGTGCGGCCAGCCGCGCGATCTCGTCGAGCGGCAGCACCGTGAACAACTTCAGAAAGCGCTCGACGTCGCCGTCTTCGGTGTTGCGCCAGTATTGCCAATAGTCATAGGGGCTCAGCATCTGGGCATTGAGCCACACCGCGCCGGCCGCGGTTTTTCCCATCTTTGCGCCGGACGACGTAGTGATCAGCGGCGAGGTGAGCGCGAACAGTTGCGCATTCATCAGCCGGCGGCCGAGATCGATGCCGTTGATGATGTTGCCCCATTGATCCGAGCCGCCCATCTGCAGCACGCAGCCGTAACGCTTCTGCAGTTCCACGAAATCGTAGGCCTGCAGGATCATGTAGTTGAATTCGAGGAAGGATAATTCCTGCTGGCGTTCAAGGCGCAGCTTAACCGAATCGAACGACAGCATCCGGTTGATCGAGAAATGCTTGCCGACGTCGCGCAGGAAATCGATGTAGTTGAGGGTGTTCAGCCAGTCGGCATTGTTCGCCATGATGGCGCTGGAGGGGCCGTCGCCGAAGGTAAGGAATTTCGAGAAGGTGGCGCGAATGCTGCGCAGGTTCTCGTTGATCAATTCCTCGGTCAGGATCTTGCGGCTCTCGTCCTTGCCGGAGGGATCGCCGACGCGGGTGGTGCCGCCGCCCATCAGCGCGATCGGCCGGTGGCCGGTCTGCTGCATCCAGTACAGCATCATGGTCGGCAGCAAATGGCCGACATGCAGCGACGGCGCGGTGCAGTCGTAACCGATATAGGCGGTTATCGGCTGCGAGGCGGCCAGCGCATCGAGCTGGTCGGGTTCCGACACCTGATGGATGAAGCCGCGCTCCGACAGAACGCGTAGAAAGTCCGATTTGAATTGGCTCATGGTAAGACCGTATTCGCCCGCGGCGCGGACGTGGTGTATCAGGTCCGGCAGGGGATTGAAACGGGGCGGCGGACGTGCGGACCTATCGGGCGATCGGGCTGATGAGCGGCACGTCGATGGACGGGATCGACGTCGCGGCGCTCGAAACCGACGGCGAGACCATATCCCGCTTCGGCCCGACCGCACTGCATGCCTATCGCGAGGACGAGGTCGCATTGTTGCGGCAGGCGCTGGACGAGGCGCGCGGCCTGACCCATCGCTGCGCGCGACCGGGCGCGGTCGGCGAGGCCGAGCGCATGATCACGGCTCTGCATGCCGCCGCGGTTCGCACATTTCTCGATGTCAACGGCATCGATCCCGCCAGCGTCGATGCGATCGGCTTCCATGGCCAGACCGTGCTGCACCGGCCCGACGACAGGCTGACGATCCAGATCGGCGACGGCCAGGTGCTGGCCGACGAGACCGGCATTCGCGTGGTCTACGATTTGCGCGCCGCCGACGTCGCGGCCGGAGGGCAGGGCGCGCCGCTGGTGCCGGTCTATCATCGCGCGCTGGCCGCCATGCTCGACCGGCCACATCCAATCGCGGTGCTGAATATCGGCGGCGTCGCCAATGTCACCTTCATCAACGGCGTGCCGGACCCCTATGCCTGCGATACCGGACCGGGCAATGCGCTCATCGACGACTTCATGCGCGCGCGCAACGGCTGTGCCCGCGACGAGAATGGCGGCGCAGCGGCGCGCGGACGCGTCGACGAGGCGGCGGTCGCGCGTGTGCTCAGGCACTCGTTCTTTGCGTTGAAGCCGCCGAAATCGCTCGACCGCAATGCCTTCCGCGAGTGGGTGGCCGACCGTGCGCAACTGGCGGACAAGAGCCTCGAGGACGGCGCGGCGACGCTTGCGGCGATCACGGCGGCTTCGGTCGCGACCATCGTTGCGCATTTGCCGGAGGCGCCAAGGAGCTGGATCGTCTGCGGCGGCGGCGCCAGCAACGCGACCTTGATGCGCATGCTCGGCGAGCGGCTGGCGCCCGCCCATGTCGAAACCGCGAATGATGCCGGCTGGAATGGCGATGCGATCGAGGCGCAGGCCTTCGCCTACATGGCCGTGCGCTCCTTGAGAGGATTGCCGATCACGTTTCCGACGACAACAGGGGTCCCGGAGCCGATGAGCGGCGGGGTGATAGCCGAGCCGCGCGTTGCGGAGCTATTGCGGATGAGCTTATAAAATCGGCCTTTCCGCGCCGGTGTTTCACATGAAAATAGTCCTATCGCCGATTGCGCTGTTCTTTTCATGCTCCTAGAAGTGTCGACCCTCACCGCCTGATACCCGGCCGTGCGCCGGGATCGCCGCGATGCTCGCTTGCGACGATCTCACGCCGCTCTGTCAGCCGGACCGCCACGCATCAGCAGCCGCTGGATCAGCCGTGGCTGTCCGGGCGGACGCACCAGCAGAATGTCGCTGACCAGCTTGGCGCCGCCGCGCTTGCGTTCCAGCGTCAGCTTCCGGGAATGGAACCGCTCGAGCTCGGGGCGATGGCCGACACTCAGGATGGTCAGGCCTTCCATGTCCTCCGACAGGATTTTCATCAGGTCGTCCTGACTCTTCGGATCGAGCGCCGCCGTGGCCTCGTCGAGCACGATGATGTCGGGCCGGTGCAATAGCACGCGGGCGATGGTCAGCCGCTGCTTTTCGCCGCCCGACAGGGTCTGGTCCCAGGGCTGATCGTCCTCGATGCGATCCTTCAGATGGCCCAGGCCGACCCGCTCCAGCGCCTCGCCGATGGTCTCGATATCCCAATCCTCCGCAGCGCCCGGGTAGGCCACCGCGCGGCGCAGCGTTCCGGTCGGGACATAGGGACGTTGCGGCAGCAGGAACAGGCGCGCGTCCTTCTGCACGTCGACTTCGCCGCCGCCCCAGGGCCAAAGTCCGGATATGGCGCGCACCAGCGTGCTCTTGCCGCTGCCCGACGAGCCTGCGATCAGCACGCGCTCGCCCTTCTTGATGACGACATCGGTGTCGTCCACCACCGCCTTGCCGCTGTCGAGCGAGACGCTGAAATCCTTCAGCCGCAGCGCCGCATCGGTGGTCTCGCCGCGCTTGATGCGGTTGAGGCCTTCGCCGGTTTCGGCGCGCTCCAGCGCGTCGAGGGACACCATCAGCGAGGAGACGCGGCGCGCGCCCGCACTCCATTCGGCCAGACGCGGGTAATTGTCGACCAGCCAGTTGAAAGCCGCTTGCACGATCGTGAAGGCGGACGCGGCCTGCATCACCTCGCCAAGCGACATGGTCCCGTCGAGAAATTTCGGCGCGCACAGGATGATCGGCAACACCGGCGCGATGATGCCGGATCCCTGCGAGACGATCGTGGTGCGCATATGCTGGCCGCATAGCGCGCGCCAGCGCCGCAGCACGGTGACCAATGCGCGGTTGAGACCGGCGCGTTCTTCGCCTTCGCCGCCAAGGAGCGCGATGCTCTCGCCATTCTCGCGGACGCGGGTGAGCTGATAGCGGTAATCGGCTTCGGCCTGGTTCTTGGATTCCGAGACGGCGACGAAGCGCTTTCCGACGATGGTCATGGTGCCGCTGGCGATCACCGCGTAAAGCACCGCCGCGATCACGAGGAAGCCGGGGATGGTGACCACCGTGTCGCCGAGCGGGATGCTCAGTGCCCCGCCGATGGTCCAGAGCACATAGATGAAGGTGATCGCGGACAGGGAGGCGGTGGTCACGCCGACCGCGAAATCAACCGGTGCATCGGTCGAGATCCGCAGGTCGTCGGTGAGACGGCCTTCCGGATTCTGGTGATCGCCGCTCACGAGGTTGAGCTGGTAATAGCGACCGTTCTTCAGCCAGTTATCCAGCAAATGATCGCTGAGCCAGGCCCGCCAGCGGCGTTGCGTGGACATACGGGCATAGACGCTCACCACCCCGACGCAGACGCTCGCTGCCGCCAGCGGGAAGAAAATCGCTGCGAGCCAGAACACCCGCGGCGCCTCCTTTTTCTCAAGGGCGTCGAAGATCGCCCGGTTCCAGACGTTGACGCCGTATTGCGCCGCGACCGTCAGCAGCACCAGAATGAGCAGGCCGATCGTCAGCGGCCATGCCAGACGGTCGCCGCTGCGTCCCCAGAAGCCGGACGCCGACGACCAGAAGCGGCTGCGCAACGCGCGCCGGCGCTCGTGCTCCTTTCGCGCTTCCGCCTCGGGATCAATCTTTGGATCGAGCGGAGGAAGCTCCTCCGGTTCGGCGGCGGTATCGTCGAGTGACGGCTCCGGTTCGTCTGTTGTGGCGGCTTCTGCGGGCGCGTCCTGCTGCGCAGAGGCGCGTTCGCCAGCCGTTGTCTTGTCTGACGCGTTTTCGCTCGCACTGCGTGTGCTTGCGGGATCGTCAGCCGCCGCGGATTCCGGCCTCAGCGAGGCGGACTTCTCGTCCGACGGCTTTGCATCGGCACCATTGTTGTCTCGTGAAGTGCCGACGCCGTCCATTTTGTTCGCCCCGTGACATAGCAACGCAGGCAAACGCTCATGTGGAACTCCGGTTCCACACTATTACTGGCGTAGTAAGGCCGGGAGTATTGGCGTCGTTACGCCGCGCTCGGCTTCTTGCTGGTGGTGCCGAGGCGCTTGTCCAGATAGTCGTTCACCGACAGCATCAGCGTGTCGATCTTCTGGTCGAAGAAGTGGTTGGCGCCGGTGACGACCTTCTGCTCGATCACGATGCCCTTCTGCGTCTTCAGCTTGTCGACCAGCGTGGTGACGTCCCGGTGCGGCACCACCGCATCCTTGTCGCCATGGATGATCAGGCCGGAAGAGGGGCAGGGCGCAAGGAACGAAAAGTCATAAAGGTTCGCGGGCGGCGCGATCGAGATGAAGCCCTCGATCTCCGGACGGCGCATCAGGAGCTGCATGCCGATCCAGGCGCCGAAGGAGAAGCCGGCGATCCAGCAGGACCGGGCTTCCGGATTGATGGTCTGCGCCCAGTCGAGAGCGGAGGCCGCATCCGACAATTCGCCGACCCCGTGATCGAAAGACCCCTGGCTGCGACCGACGCCGCGGAAATTGAACCGCACAACCGAGAAATTGCGGTGCACGAACGCATAATACAGCTGGTAGACGATCTGATGGTTCATGGTCCCGCCGAATTGCGGGTGCGGATGCAGGATCAGCGCGAGCGGCGCATTTTTTTGCGCGGCGGGGTGATAGCGGCCTTCGATGCGTCCCGCAGGACCGGTAAAGATGACCTCAGGCATGGAGAAACCTCGGCTGAAACCGCGGGGGCAAACGCCCTGCCGCATGGGCTCTAGTGGTCCGGAACGTTCGCGCCACCAGGTGCGCTTGACGGATGGATCGGGCGCACGTAGTTTTTAGAATAATTCTAAGCTTGGTCTTCAAGCGGCTGAAGCCGTGAGGACTGGTTCCGTTTGGATGTGACGGGCGGTTTCTACCATAAGGCCAGGGGCCAAATGCAAGCTTTCTCGTTCCCTGTGCTAGGACATTCGCAAGTCCGCCCGGGACGGTAACAAGGTATCCATGACGGAGCGTACCTATCTCGACTGGAATGCGACCGCGCCGCTGCGGCCGTCGGCGCGTGCCACCATGATCGAGGCGCTCGACAAGGCGGGCAATCCGTCCTCGGTTCATGCCGAGGGCCGGGTCGCGCGGCAGATCGTCGAGCGGGCCCGTGCGCAGGTCGCGGCCCTGGCCGGGGCCGATCCGGGTCAGGTCACTTTCACCTCGGGCGCGACCGAAGCCAATGTGATGGCGCTGTCGCCGGGCTGGTCGGGCAGGCCCGGACGCCCCTCGCTCGAGCGTTTGCTGGTATCGGCCGTGGAGCACCCTTCGGTGCTCGGAGGCGGGCGCTTCGGACCGGATCGCACGCATGCCGTTGCCGTGGATGCGGACGGCGTGATCGCCGGCGACACGTTGCGGGCTTTGCTTCGCGGGGTGCCGGCGATGGTTTCCGTGATGCTGGCCAACAACGAGACCGGAGTTGTTCAACCGATCCGCGAGATCGCTGAGGTGGTTCACGAGGCCGGTGGTCTCCTGCATGTGGATGCGGTTCAGGCTCCGGGGCGGATCACGTTTGATTTCAATGATCTGGATGCCGATCTTATGACGCTGTCTTCGCACAAGATCGGCGGGCCGAAAGGTGTCGGCGCCCTGATCGCGAAGGCGGGCCTGCACCTGCACGAGCCGCTGATCGCCGGCGGCGGGCAGGAGCGCGGTCTGCGCGGCGGGACCGAGAATGTCGCAGGAATTGCAGGCTTCGGCGCGGCTGCGGCTGACATCGCCAGCCAGCGGGCGACGGAAGCTGCGCATCTTCTGCGGCTGCGCGAACGGCTGGAGGCCGGACTGCGCGCCGTGACACCTGAAGTCATCATTTTCGGCGAGCGCGCCGAACGGTTGCCGAATACCACGGCGTTCAGCCATCCGGGCCTGCGGGCCGAGACCGCGGTGATCGCCTTCGACCTGGCGGGACCGGCGGTATCATCCGGCGCGGCCTGTTCATCGGGCAAGGTGCAGCCTTCGACCGTGCTGTCCGCAATGGGCGTCGATCCGGCCCTGGCGCGAGGCGCGATCCGGGTCTCGACCGGGCATTCGACCAAGGATCAGGACATCGAACGCTTTCTAAGTGCTTGGACAAAGCTCTCTGAATCACTACTTAAGGGGCGAAACGTCATCGCCGCTTGAGCGGCTTCGCGGAGGGAAACCGACGCAGGGCTGACCCACCATCACCGACACATCCGCTGCGGTCCTTGAAACCGCGAGGGGAGACCAGAATGCCGGCCGTACAAGAGACCGTCGAACAGGTTCGCCGTATCGACGTTGATCAATACAAGTATGGGTTCGAGACGCTGATCGAATCCGACAAGGCCCCGAAGGGCCTGTCCGAGGACACCGTCCGCTTCATTTCGGCGAAGAAGAATGAGCCGCAATGGATGCTCGACTGGCGGCTCGACGCCTACCGGCGATGGCTGACCATGCGCGAGCCGAGCTGGGCGCGTGTGTCCTATCCGAAGATCGATTTCCAGGATTACTACTACTACGCCGCGCCGAAGAAGCGCCCGGAGCTGGGCTCCCTCGACGAGGTCGATCCGGAAATCCTGCGCACCTATGAGAAGCTTGGCATTCCGCTGCGTGAGCAGGAGATGCTGGCGGGCGTGGTGCGCCGGGATTCCGAAGGCAACGAACTGGGCGAGCGCCGTGTTGCCGTCGACGCCGTGTTCGACTCGGTCTCGGTCGCGACCACCTTCCAGGCCGAACTGAAAAAGGCCGGCGTGATCTTCATGCCGATCTCGGAAGCGATCCGCGAGCATCCCGAGTTGGTGCAGAAGTATCTGGGTTCGGTGGTGCCGGTGACCGACAATTTCTATGCGACGCTGAACTCGGCGGTGTTCTCCGACGGCTCGTTCGTCTACGTGCCGCCGGGCGTGCGCTGCCCCATGGAATTGTCGACCTATTTCCGCATCAACGAAAAGAATACCGGACAGTTCGAGCGCACGCTGATCATCGCCGACAAGGGCGCCTATGTCAGCTATCTCGAAGGCTGCACCGCGCCGATGCGCGACGAGAATCAGCTGCATGCGGCGGTGGTCGAACTCGTCACCCACGACGACGCTGAGATCAAATACTCGACCGTGCAGAACTGGTATCCGGGCGACTCGGAAGGCCGCGGCGGCATCTATAACTTCGTCACCAAGCGTGGCGATTGCCGCGGCAGGAATTCCAAGATTTCTTGGACCCAGGTCGAGACCGGCTCGGCCATCACCTGGAAATATCCGAGCTGCATCCTGCGTGGCGACGGTTCGCGCGGCGAGTTCTACTCGATCGCGATCTCGAACGGCATGCAGCAGGTCGATTCCGGCACCAAGATGATTCATCTCGGCAAGAACACGACCAGCCGGATCATCTCCAAGGGCATCTCGGCCGGGCGTTCGCAGAACACCTATCGTGGTCTTGTTACTGCGCATCGCAAGGCGACCGGCGCGCGCAACTTTACCAATTGCGACTCGCTTCTGGTCGGCGACAAATGCGGCGCGCATACCGTGCCGTATCTGGAGGCCAAGAATTCCTCCACCGTGTTCGAGCACGAAGCAACCACCTCGAAGATTTCCGAGGACATGCTGTTCTATTGCCGCCAGCGCGGGCTGTCGGCGGAGGAGGCGACCGCACTTGTGGTCAACGGCTTCGTCAAGGACGTGCTGCAGCAGCTGCCGATGGAATTCGCGGTGGAAGCCCAGAAGCTGATTTCGATCTCGCTCGAAGGAAGCGTGGGATGAGCACCGATCAATTCAGAACTGCGGCCATGGCCTGCCTCGGCGCGAACAAGCCGGCGGGCGATCTGGTGGATTGCATCGCCGAGCACTTTCCCGAGGTCGAGGCGTTCCGCGAGAATGACGACCTGATCGTCAAGGGCGGCGGCCGCTTCCTGGTGGTGCGCCGCGATGGGCCGGATACGTTCCGGGTCACCGATAACGTCGCCGTGCCCTCGACCAACACGGTCGATCAGGGCGGCGGCACCAAGCGAACACTGAACGAGCTGATCGACGATATCGTCACGCTCGACGACTGACTGGATAGAACCAATGCCATTGCTGGAAGTTAAAAACCTGCACGTCGAAGTCGCAGACAAGAAAATCCTGAACGGCCTCGATCTGACGGTCGAGAAGGGCAAGGTGCATGCGATCATGGGCCCGAACGGTTCGGGCAAATCGACGCTGTCCTATGTGCTGGCCGGCAAGTCCGGTTACGAAATCACCGCCGGCGAAATCCTGTTCAACGGCGAGAACATCGTCGACATGGAGCCGGATGAGCGCGCGGCCAAGGGGCTGTTCCTCGCCTTCCAGTATCCGATCGAAATCCCCGGCGTTGCCACCATGACGTTCCTGCGCACCGCGGTGAATGCGCAACGCAAGGCGCGTGGCGAAACGGAACTGTCGACACCCGACTTCATGAAGAAGGTGCGCGAAGCCGCGGGCGAACTCGGCATCAGCCAGGACATGCTGCGGCGCGCGGTCAATGTCGGATTTTCCGGCGGCGAGAAGAAGCGCAACGAAATCCTGCAGATGGCCATGCTGCAGCCGCGCCTGGCGGTGCTGGACGAAACCGATTCCGGACTCGATATCGACGCGCTGAAGATCGTGGCCGACGGCGTCAACGCGCTGCGTTCGCCGGAGCGCTCCTTCATCGTCATCACCCATTACCAGCGGCTGCTCGATTACATCGTGCCGGACGTCGTGCATGTGCTGTCGAAGGGCCGCATCGTGCGCACCGGCGGCAAGGAGCTGGCGCTCGAACTGGAAGAGAAGGGCTACGCCCAGTACCAGGACGAGGCCGCGTAAGCTGACATGGCCGAACTCACGATCATACGCTCCACCGCAGAGGATGCGATCCAGAGCCGCTTTGCCGATTACGCCGCCGGGCAGTCGCATTGGGGCGGGCCGGCCATTGCGCGCCGCCGGCAGGACGCCTTCGAGACGCTGAAGGCGACCGGACTGCCGACGCGGCGCGTGGAAGAGTGGAAGTACACCGACCTGCGCGCCTTCATGCGCGATCTGCCGCCGCTTGCCGGTGTTCCGGATCGCGCGGATGTCGAGGTCGCGGAAAAGACCAAGCCGCTGCTGGCGCTTGCCGATGTCTGCCGGTTCCTGTTCGTGAACGGCCGCGATTTCTCCGCCGCCAAGGTGGACGGTGTCGCGTGGTATCGGCTCGGCAACGACGACGAACTGCCCGATAGCGTTCTGGCGGCGCTGAACCGCGAACGATCCTATGCGGCGAATACGGCCGTGGCGCTGAACACGGCCTTCATGCACGACACCACCATCTTGCATGTGCCGCCGGGCGTGACCGTCGCAGCGCCGTTGTATCTGGATTTCCAGACCGTGGCGAACGCTCCGCTCGCAACGTTCGGCCGCGTGCTGATCGTGGTGGAAGAGGGCGCCTCGGCCACAATCGTCGAAACGCATCGCGGACCGGACGGTGTCGCCTATCAGGCCAACACCCTGGTCGAGCTCGATGTGTTCGACGGCGCGTCGCTCAATCACATCCGTTGCAATGCTGCCGGCGATGCGGCCTTGTCGCTGTCCACGCTGGGCCTGCAGACCGGCCATAAGGCGAAGGTCAGCAGTTTCGCGATGACCTATGGCGGCGCCATGGCGCGGCACCAGATCTTCGCAACCTTGTCGGGCGAGGGCACCGAACTCATCCTGAATGGCGCGACGATGTTGCGCGCGCGGCAGCATGCCGACACCACGATGGTGATGAACCATGCGGTCGGGCATTGCGACAGCCGCGAATTGTTCAAGTCGGTGCTGGACGGTGAAAGCCGCTCGGTGTTCCAGGGCAAGATCGTGGTGCAACCGCACGCGCAGAAGACCGACGCGAAGATGGCGGCGCATGCGCTGCTGCTCTCCGAAGATGCCGAGGCCGACGCCAAGCCGGAACTGGAAATCTTCGCCGATGACGTGGTCTGCGGCCATGGCGCGACCGCGGGGTCGCTCGACGACGACCTGCTGTTCTATCTGAAGGCGCGCGGCATTCCGCAGAAGGAGGCGGAAGCCTTGATGGTGGAAGCCTTCATTGGCGAGACGGTGGAATCGGTCGGAAACGAGGCCGTGCGCGAGTCGCTGATGGACATCGCGCGGGCCTGGTTGAAGGCAAGGGCCTGACCATGCATCCCGCGGTCAGCAACGGCTCCTACGACGTCGCCCGCATCCGCGAGGATTTTCCCGCGCTGGCGATGCAGGTTTATGGCAAGCCGCTGGTCTATCTCGATAACGCGGCGTCGGCACAGAAGCCGAAGGCGGTGCTGGACCGTATCCAGCACGCCTATACCCACGAATATGCTAACGTGCATCGCGGCCTGCATTATCTCGCCAATGCCGCGACCGACGCCTATGAGGGTGCGCGCGAAACGGTAGCTAAATTCCTCAACGCGCCGAACAAGGACGAGGTGATCTTCACCCGCAACGCCACCGAGGCGATCAACCTGGTCGCCTACACCTTCGGCCGCGAGCACCTGAAAGAGGGCGACGAGATCGTGCTCTCGATCATGGAGCACCATTCCAACATCGTGCCCTGGCATTTCCTGCGCGAGCGGCAGGGCGCCGTGATCAAATGGGCGCCGATCGACGACGACGGCAATTTCCTGATCGACGAGTTCGAGAAGCTTTTGACCCCGCGCACCAAGATGGTCGCGATCACGCATATGTCGAATGCGCTCGGCACCTACGTCCCGGTCAAGGAGGTGGTGCGGCTGGCGCATGCGCGCGGCATTCCGGTGCTGGTCGACGGCAGCCAGGCGGCGGTGCACATGCCGATCAACGTGCAGGACATCGGCTGCGATTTCTATGTCTTCACCGGCCACAAGATCTACGGTCCGTCCGGCATCGGTGTGCTGTGGGCGAAGTACCAGCACCTCGAAGCGATGCCGCCGTTCAATGGCGGCGGCGAGATGATCCGCGACGTGTTCGAGGACCGCGTCACCTATGGCGATCCGCCGCACAAGTTCGAGGCCGGCACGCCGCCGATCGTACAGGCGATCGGGCTCGGCGCCGCCATCGACTATGTGAATTCGATCGGCAAGGATCGCATCCAGGCGCACGAGACCGACTTGCTGCGCTATGCGCAGGACCGGCTGCGCGAGATCAATTCACTGAAGATCATCGGGCAGGCGAAAGAGAAGGGCGCGGTGGTGTCGTTCGAGATGCGTGGCGCGCATCCGCATGATATCGCCACCATCATCGACCGCTCCGGGGTCGCGGTGCGGGCGGGAACCCATTGCGTGATGCCGCTGTTGAACCGGATCGGCGTCACCGCCACCTGCCGGGCTTCGTTCGGGCTCTACAATACCAGGGACGAGGTCGACAGCCTTGCGACCGCCCTTATCAAGGCCCAGGATTTCTTCGCATGACCGACGATACCAAATCCGAAGAGACCAAAGTGGCATCCGAAGAGACCAAAGTGGCGCCGGCTGGCGAGGCTGCGGTGGCCGCGCCGGAATCCGCGCTGCCGCAGGAAGAGATCGCGCGCATGACCGACGATATCGTGGCGGCGCTGAAGACCGTCTATGACCCGGAAATTCCGGCCGACATCTATGAGCTCGGCCTGATCTACAAGGTCGACATCCAGGACGACCGCGGGGTCAATGTCGACATGACGCTGACCACGCCCAATTGTCCGGCCGCCGCCGAACTGCCGATGATGGTGGAGAATGCCGTCGCCAGCGTCGCCGGCGTGGGCCCGGTGAAGGTGGAAATCGTGTGGGATCCGCCCTGGGATCCAAGCCGCATGTCCGACGAGGCGCGCCTCGTCCTGAATATGTGGTGATGGCTGCGCCGCCCAAGCTTGGCCGTGTGCTTGAGACGGCGCTCTACGTCGACGACCTCGAACGCGCCGCGACCTTCTACGAGCAGGCGCTTGGGCTCGCCTCCGTCAGCAAGGATTCGCGCTTCCACGCCTATGACGTCGGTGGAGTCAGCGTGCTGCTGCTGTTCAAGCGCGGCGCGACGCTCGAGACAGTCCGCCTGCCGGGCGGCACCATCCCGCCGCATGACGGACATGGACCGATCCACATGGCGTTTGCCGTCGGTGCCAGCGACCTGCCGGCCTGGGAGCGGCAGCTGGAAGAGCAGGGCGTCCCGATTGAAGGCCGGACCGACTGGCCGCGCGGCGGCCACAGCATCTATTTCCGCGACCCGGACGGGCATCTTCTGGAACTGGTGACCCCCGGTGTGTGGCCGACCTATTGAAGACTTTGAGCCCCGGGCTGGAGCAAATCCAGTTTTCGGGGCTTCACAGCAGGGATTTCGTTGCTACCTTAAAGGGCAAGCGAGTCCCGCACCGGACCTTGAATCCGGCGACAGGAGAAACGATTGATGGCTACCGCCCGTCCGAGGCCCCAGGTGATGCGGCTGACCGAAGCCGCCGCCGATCGCATCAAGGAATTGATGGCGTCGTCGGAGCGCCCGATCGCGGGGTTGCGCGTCGGCGTTCGCAACGGCGGTTGCGCGGGCATGGCCTACACGATGGAATATGCCGGCGAGGTCGCGGCGAATGACGAGGTGATCGAGGACAAGGGCGTTCGCCTGCTGATCGATCCCAAGGCGGTGCTGTTTCTGCTCGGCACCGAGATGGACTACAAGATCGACAAGCTGTCCTCGCAATTCGTGTTCAACAATCCGAACCAGACCTCCGCCTGCGGCTGCGGTGAATCCGTGCAACTGACGCCGGCTCAGGACGAAGGCGCCGAGGCCGCCGCGCATTGAGGCACCTCGTTCATCAGCCGCGTGCTGAGGAATCGCAGGACTATGTCGTTGAAGGCTGACGGATTGTCCCGGTGGACCCCGTGGCCGCTCTCCGGAACGCGCAACTGCTTTGCCTGTGGCATTAACTCGCACAAGCTGCTGAAGATCGTGCTGTGAATTGGCTGAGTGTTCTGCCCCGATAACAGAAGGGTCTGCACTGCGAGCGCGCGAAGCTTCCCGATGTCCAGCGCCGGATAGGCGCATGAGGACACCGACAACGCGCGCATGGCCTCTGCATTCCGCAATCGGCGAGCCAGTCCATCGGCCGATGTGGCTTCGCCGGCGGCGCCGCCGTTAATTCCCGTCGTCAGGAGTCTGACGGCTCGTTCGGTCGCGCCGCTGAGAAAGGCCTCATTCGCCGGATGCAGTATCTCTTCTTCGAAAGCGATCCGCGTCGCACGGCCGCCCGGAACCAGGTCAGCGAGGGGAAGGACCGGCGGTTCGGTCAGCACCATCGCGCCGATCTTGCGGTGTGACGTCAACGCCATTTGCAGGATGGTGTAGGCGCCATACGACGTGCCGACCAAGATCGGCGCATCAGCTTTCCAGACGTCCAGCAAAGCCTCCAGATCGCGCGCCTCGGCGATGACCGAATGATCCGTCTCCGTACTACGATTGCCGTTCGGCGTGCTGTAGCGGCGGCTGTAAGTGATACAACGGAAGTGCGGGACGAAGGCCGGCCATTGCGGCGCCCAGGACAGCCAGTCGCCGAAGCCGCCATGAACGAACACGAGAGGACTGCCGTGGCCGGCCTCGGCAAAATGAATATCGATGTCGCCTGCGATCCGCGTTCGCCGGATTTGAACGTCTTCTAGTTTCATCGCTTATTCGGCTTTGACCGCGGAAACGATCGGCTTCATCCGCGCCTCTTCGCTCTCGACGAATGTCTTGAACGACGCGGCCGGAGCGAAGTCGGCCACTACGCTGCCTGCCCGGAATTCGGCGTCCCGGTAGGCCTGGTCAGCCATCATGTCGCGGAGCGCAGCCGACAGTCGATTGACAATCGGCTCGGGCAGGTTGGGTGGGGCGAACAGGCCGGTCCACAGATCGACTTCAACCCCTTTGACTAAATGCCCTTCGTTGACTGTCGGAATATCCGTCGCGGTAGGATCCCTGCGTGCGGAGATCACTCCCAGCGCCTTGAGCTTTCCGCTCCGGATAAAGGGCAAAGCCGACGGCAGCGCGACGGTCCCGAACTGCACCTGTCCGGCCACGAGATCGTTGAGGAGAGGAGCGCCGCCCTTGTAGATGACGTTTTCGATCTTGAAACCGCCGGCGTCGGCCAGCAGCATCCCGCCGATCGTTTGCATCATTGCGACGCCTGCCGCGCCTGCGAGCAGGGGCTTCTCCGACTTGCGTCCGAGCGCCACCAATTCGTCGACGGAACTCGCAGGGAAGTCGGGATGTGCGACCAGGACCGTGGTGTTGAGCGAGAGCTTGGCGATCGGAGTGAACTCGCCTGTGGTGTAGCCAGCCTTCATCGCGATCGGTGCGACGACCGTGTCATTCGCTGTCCCCAGGAGAAGCGTGTAGCCGTCGGTAGGCGCGCGCACCACGCGCCTACCGGCGAGCGTGCCCGATGCGCCGCCGATATTTTCGACAATGACCGATTGGCCGAGCCGTTTGCTGAGTTCGTTTCCAACGCCGCGTGCAAGGCGATCGGTCGCTGCACCGGCCGGGAACGGGACCACCAGGGTGATCGCCCTGTCCGGATAAGATTGGCTCGAGGCGGGGGAGGAAAGAGCAATCACGAAAAGCGCGGCGAGCAAGTGCCGGAGTGACGATGTCAGCGTCATGTTCCGTCTCCTTTGAGAAGCTCGGATCAATGTCACCGATCACGAAATAGGCGTCCAATCGATTGTTGGTCTTTGCTATAAGAAATGCCAATATCGGCGAGGCATCCATCACGCCGGCAGGTGTCATGCAGATCAACGCAACGGTCTTGCGCAACCGCCTTCTCAGCCGCGCCAAGTTGCGCCACCTTCAGGTATTCGTGAAGACAGCGGAGCTGGGCTCGGTGAAAGGGGCGGCCGAGGCCGTCGGACTGTCTCAGCCGTCGGCGACGCAGGTGCTCGCAGACCTGGAGCTCCTCTTGGAATGTCGGCTGTTCCTGCGCCATTCCAGGGGGATGACGCTGACCTCAATTGGGGACGGTCTGTTGCCGCTGGCCCGCCGTTTCGTCGGGCTCGTCGATGAGAGCGCCACGCAGGTCGCTGCCCTTGCGGGACATGCCGGCAGCGTCGTGCGCATCGCCGCTATTACCGCCGGTGTCGCCGGATTGCTGGCCGAGGCGATCCCTGCATTCATCAGGGCCCATCCCGCTATTCGCGTACACTTGCAGGAGGTGGACGCGGCACGGCAGGCCGCCCTGGTTGCGAATGGCGACGTGGACTGCGCGATCTCGCGAACACCGGCTGTTATTCCCGAAGGCTGGGAGTTCATCCCGTTGCTGCGAGACCGCTTCGCCGTGATTGCCGGACCGCATCATCCGCTCGCGCAGAAGCGTGTCCTGACATTGGAGGATCTTGTCGGTGCGACCTGGCTGAGTATGCCGGTTTCTGTTCCCGCAAGAGGCGTCCTCGATGCGCTGTTTGCGGAGTCATCAACGCAACCCACACTTTTCAACGCGATCACCGCGTCGCCGGGCATGATCTGGGCGCTGTTGAGTCAGGAGCGGCTTCTCGCTTTGTTACCGCTGAGCGTCGTGAAACAACTGCTCGATGCGCGACTGCTCGTGGAGCTTCCCATCGCTCAAAAGATACCGTTTGACGAGATCGGTCTCCTGATGCCACGCGAGAGCAGGGGCGAGGCCGTGGACACGCTCTGTACGTTTATGAAGTGCTTCGCAGGACCAGACATGGGTCAGCGCGTTCACGAAAAGCAGAGCGCGCGACCGCGCGCGACTCAAGGTCGCCGGCGTGCGAAAAGCGGCTAGTGCGCCATGGACCCCGACTATCTCCGCGATCTGTTCGCCTCGTTTCGCCCGGTGACGGTGCGGCGAATGTTCGGCGGCGCCGGACTCTATGCCGATGGCGTGATGTTCGCGCTGCGGTCGTCGGGCGGGACGCTTTACCTCAAGGTCGACGAGAACAACGAGCCGGACTTTGTGCGCGAAGGGCTGCCCTCATTCGCCCCGGTGATGAAAAGCGGCAAGCACGCCGTCATGCCCTATCGTCAAATGCCGGAGCGCCTCTACGACGATCCCGACGAACTGGCGCAATGGGCCGCGCGTGCGCTCGCCGCAGCGCACCGCCGGAAACGCGAACCGTCGCGTCCGCGGCGTGCAACGAAAAAATCGAAACCGAAAACCGGAATGAAGGTGTAGCCGGTTAGGCCACCGCGGCGGCCTGGGCGCCGGCGGTGAATTCCGGATCGCTCTCGCAAACCACGCGGTTGCGGCCCGCGCGCTTGGCCGCGTAAAGGCAGGCATCGGCGCGTCCGATCAGCGCCTGCGTCGTGTCGCCGGGCTTGAGCGTCGCGACGCCGATCGAAATGGTGATGCGGCCGAGATGCTCACCGGTCGAACGCTTCATCAATTCCTTGCTCATGACGGCGCGGCGGATGTGGTCGCCGACCGTGACGGCCGATCGCAGCACCGTGTTGGGCAGGATGACCACAAATTCCTCGCCGCCATAGCGCGCGGCGATATCGCGTCCCTTGACGTTCTGTTTCACCGAAAGCGCCGCCAGCCGCAGCACCTGATCGCCGGTCAGGTGACCGTAGGTGTCGTTGAAGGCCTTGAAGTGATCGATATCCGTCATCAGGAGCGACAGCGGCTCCTTCTCGGCAAGTGCTTCGGCGACGGCCTTGTCGAGGGATTCGTCGAAGGATTTGCGGTTCGAGAGAGAGGTCAGCGGGTCGGTGAGGCTCTCGTTGCGCACGACTTCGAGATGCCGCTGCAACTGGTTGATCTCGAGCTTCGACGCCGTCAGCCGCTCCTCGAGCCTTTGGTTCATCTGCTCCATTTCTTTGGCAGTGTGAACCAGGCTCTCGACGATGGTGCGCAGATCGTTGCGGTCGGCGGCCGGTAGGTCGCGCGATACGCCGGCCAGATTCTGCGAGCAGGTGCTGGTCGAACCGATGGCGACATCGACCATGGCCATGACCTGATCGATCTCGTCGACCACGCGGCTGCCGACATGATCGATGCGCTCGCTCAGCCGGGTCGGCGACAGGAACGTGCTGCAGATCCGCTCGACATCGGCTTCGGTCAGGTGCCCGCGGCGCGACAGTATCTCGTTGATGACTTCATTGAGGGTGGGGTGATAGCCGGTCGCGTAGGAATACCAGACTTCGAAATTGCGAGGCGTAGCGGGCTGGCGAAGGGCCTTGATCTGCCCGATGGCGATTTCGGCGAACGCCATGGTTCGCTCGTGTTCGTCGCCGCTCGTCCCCATCCCCGGCTCCCCGAAAGCCACGCAATCAATGTCAGCCGCACCGGTCCCGGAAACGGCTGATTTCAATGACGTTGACTCTATTTCACAGTGGTGAATGAGGGGTAAACAAGGTTCTGAAACGGCCGTCCAGCAGCCCGTAAGGCCGCAGCTTTACGCCTTTCTCCGCGGAAAAAATACGCTCTGATCAGGCCTTCACGCGCACCGGCCGCAGCAGGAAGGCGGGTAGGTGGGAATGATCGGGTTCCAGATCGGCCTCGGGTTGCGGCCGTCGGCGCGGCGCCTCCAGGCGCGTGACCGGAGCAGGCGCTTCGCCGCTTGCGGACTCTCCGCGCGGACCGGGCTGGCTGCGGTTCGAACCGCCGCGGTTGCGTTCGCCGCGCCCGCGTTCGCCGCGGCCGCCACGTTGGCGCTCGCGCGGCCGCTCTGTGCGCACGGGCTCGCTTGCGCCTTCGGCTTGCTCCGGCACAACGATGTCGGAGGCATAGGGGATCGTCGTGCCGATCAGCTTCTCGATCGCGGCCACCGCCTTGCTGTCGGCGGAGGTGACGACCGTGTAGGCGGTGCCGGTCTTGCCGGCGCGGCCGGTCCGGCCGATGCGGTGGACATAATCATCGGCATGGAAGGGGACGTCGAAATTCAGCACATGGCTGACATCGGGGATGTCGAGACCGCGTGCGGCGACGTCGGAGGCGATCAGCAAATCCGCCTCGCCCTTGCGGAACTTGTCCAGTGCCGCGGTGCGCGACGGCTGATCCATGTCGCCATGCAGCGCGACCGCGTTGAAGCCGTGCTTGACGAGCGAGCGATGCAGCAGCGCGACCTCGCGCTTGCGATTGCAGAAGATAATGGCGTTCTTGAAATTCTCGGTGGTGTTACGGATCAAACGGCGCAGCGTCTCGCGCTTCTCGTGAGGCTCGCGGCCGCATTTCACCAGCTGTTGCGTGATGGTCGTTGCAGCGGTCGCCGGCTTTGACACCTCGACCTTGACCGGGTTGGAGAGGAATTGCTCGGTGATGCGCCGAATTTCCGTCGGCATCGTTGCGGTGAAAAACAGCGTCTGGCGGGTGAAGGGGACGAGCTTGCAGATGCGTTCGATGTCCGGGATGAAGCCCATGTCGAGCATGCGGTCGGCTTCGTCTATCACCAGCAATTCGACGCCGGTGAGAAGCAGGCGGCCGCGCTCGAAATGGTCGAGCAGCCGGCCCGGCGTTGCGATCAGCACGTCGACGCCGCGCATCAGCTTGGCGTCCTGTTCGTCGAAGGAAACGCCGCCGATAATCAGTGCAACGTTCAGCTTCTGGCCGACGCCGTATTTGTCGAAGTTTTCCTGCACCTGGGCTGCGAGTTCGCGCGTCGGTTCGAGGATGAGCGTGCGCGGCATCCGGGCGCGGGCGCGGCCGGTTTCGAGCATCGTGATCATCGGCAGCGTGAAGGCCGCGGTCTTGCCGGTGCCGGTCTGCGCAATGCCGAGCACGTCGCGGCGCGCGAGAACGTGCGGAATGGCTTCGGACTGAATGGGAGTTGGTGTGGTGTAACCGGCAGCCTGCACGGCCGCTAAAACTTTATCGGACAAGCCGAGTTGGGAAAAGGACATAGAACCTCTGAACGGCGCCGCCCACCAATGGGTTCGCGCCGGACCACAAATCATGACATTTTGCGCGAGGGGCGGTCGAATCTGTCTGTCTGACCGTTGCCGGGAACATAGACCCCGGGGGCCGAAAGTCAATGCTCGAACGGTCGTTAAGTTAAATAAATACAAGCGTTTTTGGCTCTCAAGCGATGACGGGACGATGACATGACGAGTGCTGCCAGCCTGCCGATCCTGCTGATTCCGGGCCTCGGATGTACCGCCCGCCTCTATACCGAGCAGTTGCCCGATTTGTGGACCTGTGGCCCGGTCACGGTCGCCGATCACCGCCGGGCCGACAGCATGGACGCGATTGCGCGCCAGATCCTCGAGACGGCGCCGCCCCGGTTCGCGCTCGCCGGGCTTTCGATGGGCGGCTATATCGCGCTGGCGATCATGCGGATCGCGCCGGAGCGCGTCGCGAAACTGGCGCTGCTCGACACCGGATCGCGCGCCGATACGCCGGAAGCGGCCGAAAAGCGCAAGGCCTCGATCGCACTCGCACAGGCCGGCAAGCTCGACGAGATCAACGCCATGCTGTGGCCCGTGCTGGTCCACAAGGACAGGGTGGGGGATTCCGCGCTTCGGAAGATCGCGGGCGGCATGTTGCTGGCGGCAGGCGCCGACGCCGTCGTACGGCAGCAGACCGCGATCCTGACTCGGCCGGACTCGCGCTCTGGACTTGCCGCGATCAAGTGCCCGACACTGGTGCTGGTCGGCGACGGCGATCAGCTCACGCCACCCGCCTTGTCGGACGAGATGGCGGGGCTCATCCCGAACAGCAAGCTCGTGATGATTCCGGATTGCGGCCATCTGTCCACGCTGGAGCGGCCCGAGCCGGTGACGCAGGCGCTGGTTGAGTGGATCTTGGGGTAGTTTTCGTTTGATGCGCTTTCGTAACACGAACCGGCACCCACTCGCTAAGGCGCATCGGATCACGCCGCAAGCGTCTGTGGGTTCTCCAGGACGCCGTCGCGCAGCGCGTAGATGTAATCGAAGCGGTTGAAGATCTTCTCGTCATGCGTGACGACGATCACAGCGGATCCCTGCTCGTGGGCGACCTTGCGCAACAGATCCATGACCGTTCCGGCCCGATGGGAGTCGAGCGCCGCGGTCGGCTCGTCGGCGAGGATGATGCGCGGATCGTTGGCGAGGGCGCGGGCGATCGCGATGCGCTGGGCCTCGCCCCCCGATAACTGGCCCGGCATGGCGTCACTGCGTTTCTCCACGCCCAGATAGGCGAGTAGTTCCATTGCACGCTTGCGCGCCGCGTTACGTCCGGTGCCTGCGAGGATCAGTGCCACCGCAACATTTTCCCATGCGTTCAGAAACGGCAGGAGATTGTGCGATTGGAAGATAAAGCCGATCTTCTCAAGCCGGAGGTGGCGCAAATCCCGTCGCAGCCATTTCTGGTCGTAAACCAGCTCGCCGTTCAGTGTCAGCCGTCCGGAATCCGGCTCAAGGATACAGCCGATGACATTCAGTAATGTGCTCTTGCCGGACCCACTCGGCCCACGCAGCCCGATCACCGTGCCACCATGAATGTCGAGCGATATGTCGCGCAATGCGTCGACGCGCGCGGTGCCTTCGCCAAAATGTTTTGAAATGTTTCTGATCTGGACGACAGCGGTCATGCGCATCAACCAGCCAGCGCCGAGGCAGGATCGATCTTCATCGCAGTTCTCACGCCCAGCGCGCTTGCAACCAGGCACACCACCAGCACGATGCCGAACAGCAGCGCCGCGTCGTCCGGTTCCAGTACGACACGGCGGGGAAAGTAGCCCTTTGCCGCATTGATCAGTGCCGCGCCCACCACAAAGCTGATCACGCCCATCGCCAGCGCCTGCTGCACGATCAAGCCGATGATCCGGCGATCGGGCGCGCCGATTAGCTTGAGAGTGGCAATCGACTTCTTCTTGTCGAGGGTCATGGTGTAGATGATCAGGCCGATGACTACCGTCGAGACGATCAGCAGCAGAGTCGTAAACAATCCAATTTGCCGGCGCGCCCGTTCGATCACGGACCGTGACAGGATCGCTTCCTGCTGCTCCTGCGTCAGGGCGCCAAGGTGCTTCCAGCGGATCGCCTCTGCCGCAAATTGATCCGGCGTGATCCCCGGCCGCAATTGAACGAGCACGGCGTTGGCGGTGTCGATTGACCCCGCCGCGCCAAGATTTCGCGCGAGCTCGCGCCGGGACGCCGCCGGGGTGAGGTCGAATTGCAGCTTCTGCGCGTCACGGAGAGTCATGAACACAACCGGGTCGCCGCCCGATGCCACCAGGTTTTTTGTCAGCCCGACGATCGTGAACGTGTCACGGCCAAGTTTGATTTGCTCACCGATCGACAGGCCTGCGCCGACATCGGCGACTGCCTCGTAGCGATTGCGGCTGATCGGCCGGCCCTCCACGATATGCGGCGGACCGCCGATGCGACCGATCTCGGATCCCACGATCATCAGACGACGGCTGGTTCCGCGATGCTGTAACTCGGCATTCTGATACGCGACCGCGCCTGCGGCGGCGACCCCCCATTGCGCCGCGATGATCTCGCGGACATCGGCCGGCAGACGCGACGCCTCTGCGAAGGGGCCACGGGTGCCGCCTTCCACGATCCAGACATCGGCCTTGGCGGCGCGCAGCAACCCAAGCGATTCCTCGACCAGGCCGCGATAAATGCCGACCATAGCCAACACGATGCCCAGCAGGAGGCTCAAGCCCAGACAAGTGAGCAGGAAGCGGCCAAGATTGTGCCGGATGTCGCGCAACGCCAGATTCACTTGCCTTGCTCCGATGGATTGCTCGCTTTCGCCGCTCGTCCCTCACGCAGGCCGGCGGGATCGCTGGCGACGATCGCCGCGCCGGCGGGGATGTCGCTCGCAATCCGGATACGGCCGTCGAGCAGGCGGTCTGCGAACTGCACGTGTCGCTTGGTCAGCCGGTTGCCGTGAATGAGCCAGATCGTGCCGGAGCGGCCGTCATATCCCTCGACGAATTTCAAGGGAATGAAATAACCGGATGCAACCACGCCCTTGACGATCTCGACCTCCGCCTGTTCGCCGAGAAAACGGATTTGATGTTGAGGACCGCATTCGCGGCAGCGCAGATAGACCCTGCGCTCCTCGGTGACGCGATCGTTCTCCTGATCGATACGAACGACCTCGGTGTCGAAGACGCTGAGTGACTCGGAGCGGAGCCGCACCTTCGCCTTCTGGCCCAGCTGCAATCCGCCGGCCGAGGTTTCGTCGATGAAGGCGCGGATCCAGATCGAATTTGGCTCAATCAGGGTGAAGACCGCTTCGCCCGCACTCACGACCGAGCCAAGCTCCTTGTGACGTGCGACCACACGTGCATCGAATGGAGCCCGCAATTCATGTTGCTCAACCAGAACGGTATCGATCCGCCGTTGTGCCTCGGCGTCATCCTGCAGGACCTTGGCGACGGCCACTTCGGCGTCGGCAAGCCTGAGATCGCCGCGGGCAATCTCCTCGGCGGCTTGTGTATCCTCGGCGGCCTCCTGTGAGACCGCGCCGCGCCCCACCAGCGTTTGCCGGCGCGCATTGACATTTTTCTTCTGATTATAGGACACGTCGGCACGATCACGCTGCGCCTGTGCCTTCAAAATGCCAGCAGCGGCCTGACGAACAGTCGCTTCACTTTTCATCAGCTTGGCACGCTGCGAGTCGTCATCGAGCGTTGCGAGCAGCGTGCCGGACTTCACGACGTCACCTTGATCGGCGCTGAGGGACCGGATCTTTCCGGCCAGGTGAAAGCCGACCTTCGAGACGACCTGAGCTTCGACAGTGCCGATCCCGAACACGCGCACTTCGACGTTCTGCTCCGGCGACAGCACCGGCATCGCAATTTCGCGGCTCCTCGACCACACGAATGCGCTCGCGCCGATCGCGAGGACCGCGACAACGATCAGGCCGCGTTTGAACACAGGGCGCATGAGTATTTCCGTTCGGTCCTGGACAATAACCAACAAGGATAACGTCCGGAGCGGCAAGTCGATATGACTTCGATCATATGCCTCTCGGGATGGTCAGCGGTGGACGCTGTCCAGTGGCGCGTTGCCTACAGCAGTCGGCAGCGTCCGGGATTGCGATTGATCAATAATTCACGGCGTCAGTGAACGCGTCGTGTCGTAATCCATCCAACGATCCGTCCGTCGATCACCAGCAAGGCCGCACCGATCACCAATGCGCCGACTGTCTCGCGCAGGCCCAGTGTTTCGCCGAGCGCAAAATGCGCCAGCACGATCGTGCTGACCGGCATCAGCAGGGTCACCAGCATGACATTGGTGGCACCGGAACGCGCAAGGATCCGGTAGAAAACGAGATAGGCGATGCTGGTCGCGAAGATGCCAAGGCCGACAAGCGAGAGCCAGACCGGCGCGCTCGGCATGGAGAAGGTCCAGGGACGGTCGATCGCGATCATCATCACCAGCAAGATCGCGCTCGACGACACGGTCTGACAAAACGCCGACGTCAGCGGCGGGACGCCCTTCATCCTGCGGCGGCCCCACAGCGCCGAAAACCCGTAGGACAGCGCGCCGCCGAGGCAGAGCAGGATGCCGATGGTCTGCGCCGACGACACGTCCAGACCTGCGCCGCGCAGGATCGCGACCCCGGCAAATCCCATCACTACGCCGGCGACCTTGTGTCCCGTCAGCCTTTCCTCGCCGAAGGCCGATGTCACCATCACCGTGAACAGCGGCGTGGTCGCATTGATGACAGATGCCAGCCCACTCGTGATGTATGTTTGTCCGGCCGCGACCAGTGCAAACGGGATCACGTTGTTGAGCAGGCCCATGACCGCGAAGGGCATCCAGCCGGAGAGCCCGCGCGGCAGCGTCGACCGGAAATACAGCACCAGCGGCAGCAGAAACATCGCGCCGAACGCCACCCGCCCGAATACGACCGTGACCGGCGGCAACTCGCGAAGCGCGAGCCCGGCCATGACGAAGCCGCCGCCCCACAGGAGCGACAGGAAGACGAGCAAAGCGGCGTCGGTCCGGTCGATCTGGCCGGGCTTGTCAGTCATGGGGTCGGCTGCCGTTGTCCTTAACGTAGATGACACCATGCCCGCGTCGTGATGCGGGCGCCACCCGAATTGCGGGTTGTCTCGAGCGGGACGAAGGCGAACAACAGGGCTCAGCGCGCCTTGGTACGCGAGCGCTGGATGCCGAGCGCGACAATGCGCCGGACCATTTCGGAATATGTCATCCCGTCATAGGCCGCGGCTTCGGCGAAGACTTCGTGCCGCGCGATCTCGGGGTTCGGATTGGCTTCCAGAAAATAGGGAATGCCGTCGGCCGACAGGCGGAAGTCGACGCGGGCATAGCCGTCGAGTTCGAGCGTGCGGCAGATGCGCCGCGTCAGATTCTGGATGCGCTTGTAGATTTCAGGCGGCAGATCCGCGGCCGGACCCTGCAGGATGCCGCGCTCTTCCTGATACTTGACGTCGAACTTCACCTTGGCGGTCGCGATCTTGCTCGCGGCGTCGCCGAAATACAGTTCCCAGATCGGCAGCACGCGCATGCGGTCGTTACCGATCACGCCGACATATAATTCGCGGCCGTCGATATATTGTTCGGCGATTGCCGCGGTGCCGATCTTTTCGTGAATGAAGGTGACGCGTTCCTGCAGCTTGTCGTCGCTGTCGACGATCGATTTCTGTGCGATGCCGAGTGAGGCGTCTTCCGACAGGCTCTTGATGATCAGCGGGAACGGCAGCCGGGCGGGGCGCTGAACCTTCTTGCGCATCGGGAAGACCGCGAATGCCGGAACCGGAATGCGGTGATAGTGCAGAAGCTTCTTTGACAGATCCTTGCCGCGCGACAGCATCAAGCCGCGCGGATTGCAGCCCGTATAGGGAATACGGATCAGTTCGAGATAGCTCGCGACATTCTGGTCGTAGGCCGGTTCGCCGTGAAATTCCTCGAGCAGATTGAAGACAATGTCCGGCTGGAAGGAATCGATTTCGGCGCGGATCGGCCGCAACTCATGCTGCACGCCGAGCACGCGGACTTCGTGGCGTGCCTTGCGCAACGTATTGACGATGTCATAGCCGGTCTTGAAGGCGAGAATATCCTGCTCGCTGTAACCCTTGATGGAATCGGGTGGCACTTGTTCCGGATGCAGCAGCACCAGAACGCGGGTTTTCTTCATAGAGCGAACCATTGTCGGCGCGACGGACTATACAGCGAGTGCACCGTCTTGGCCGTTAACAACACAGTGAAATCTGTCAGCATCTGACGCTCCGGGCCTGGCGCCCGCAGCTTCAACTCGCGGCAGCGATCGATCATATCATCAAGCAGCGAGTCAAGCGTCAGCTGGTATTCGCCGGTCCAGCGCGCAACGGTCTGCCGAAAATATGAACGGTGCCGGCGAATGAACGAGGCCGCGGTGGGCGATGTCCGGTGCTTCGGATCGGCCGAGAAGATACGGTGCAGTTCTGGGTCATAAGTGCGCGGCGTGTTGACTGCATAGAACGCCTGCTTCTTGCGGTAATGCGCCGCCAGCGTGGTGTCGATCTGGCTGAGTGGATGGACGGCGGCGCCGCGCGGCAATTGCGAGCGCTGGCCCGCGATCTCGTTCATCACTTCATCGACATATTCGAGTTTGCGCAAAGCGGGCCATCCCGCATAGCGCTTCCTCCAGTCCGAACGGGGCTTGAGCCAGACTGCGAAGGTTTCCGCGAAGTCTTCGTCGGGATGGCTTTGCGCATACCAGAGGCGAAGATGCTGCACGTAATTCTTGCTGGCCGGATTGGGACGATAGAAGCGCGGATAATGGGTCGAGGAACGGCCGAACAATTCCTGCCAGCGGCGGCGGCGCTGCAGCCGGAACGCATTCTGCACCACGTGTCCGGTCTCGTGGCGGAGAATGCGCATGCATTCGTGGCGCGTGCCGCCTTCCACGTCGATGATCATCTTGCGTTCGAGCCGCATCAGGCGCGGATGCGCAAGGTAGAACGGGATTGCGATGCCGGGCGTGGTGTCGGGGCTGAACCACTCGTCCGACAGCCAGGCATGCGGGCGGATGCGCAGGTCGCGTTCTTCAAGCTCCTCCTGCAGGTCGTCGAGGCAACCTTCCAGCCAGGTGTCCTCGACCGTAAGCTTCAGGTCCCTGAGCCTGAGCTTCAGGAGCTTGTCATCCGGCAACGACGCCCATGCGTGTTTTCGGCGCATCTCGCTAGTTGTTCGGTTTGAGATCCAGGGCCTTCGCAATATGCGCGGTCAAGGCCGACTGTTCCTTGATAGTGGCGGCGAGGACATCGGGACCACCCGTCCGCACCACCTGTCCGGTGGCAAGCAGTTTGTCGGTGATCGCCTTGTCGGAGAAGGCCTCGATCACGTCGCGCGCGATCTGTTCGCGCAGCGGCAGCGGCATGTCCTTCGGACCGTAAAGCCCGGCGGTGGTCTCGACCGCAAGTCCGCCCCAGCCGAGTTCGTGCACGGTGGGAATGTCCGGCGCAAATGACGCGCGGTCGCGGCTGGTCACCGCGAGGATACGGATCTTGCCGGCTTCGGTGAGCGGCCGCACGATCGCGGCCGAAGTCAGCAGAAAGTCGATCTGGTTGCCGGCCAGCGCGGTTGCGGCTTCGACGATATTCTTGAACGGGATTTTCTGGACCTTCAGGCCACGCGTCTTGATGAAATAGTCGAGTGTGAAGTCCGGCACGCCCGGTGCGCCGGTGACATTGAGCTTGCCCGGCCGGGCCATCGCCTCGGCGACGAACTCGCCGAGCGTCTTGATCGGGGAGGAAGCGGGAACGTTGACGGTCAGCACCGTGTCGGTGACCTGCGCGATCGGCGTCATGTCGCGCGCGAAGTCGTAGGTCAGTTTCGCCTGGGTGTAGGGATGCGCCATGAACGAGGCGCTGGATGAATAGAGCAGGGTATGGTCGTCATTGGCCTGCAGGAAGGCATTGATGGCCAGAAGCCCGTCGGCGCCGGGGCGGTTCTCGATCACCACCGGTTGGCCCCATTTCGCCTGCAGCTTTTCGGCCATCAGGCGGGCGGCGACGTCGGTCGCACTGCCGGCCCCGAAGGGCAGGACGAATTTCACCGTCCGCTGTGGCCAGGCCAGTGTCTGGGCGTTGGCCGGGGCCAGGCCGGCCAGCACCGGCAGCGCGAGCCACAGCGCAGCGAGGACGATACCGGCGACGCGCTGCACCTCATTCGATCCCGCCAGCATGTCATTCCTCCCGCCTTCGTGACTTCACATCATCACGTTGCCATTGATAGCTGCGATTCCGCACGGTCACAATTCTTGCGACGCGGGGCGGTCCGGTTCGGAAATTGAACCCGGCCCGCGGTTCGTGCGACAATGGCTGACCGGCGCGGCCGGAACCGGAAGGCCGGCGTTCCGTCGGGGAGCTGAGATGACGAAACGGATCGTTTTTCTTGCCGCCATCTGTCTGATGCTCGGGCTCGCGCCGTCACCCGCCGCCGCCCAGAAGCGCGTCGCGCTGGTGATCGGCAACGACAGCTATCAGCATGTCACGCCGCTGCGGAAGGCGGCCAACGATGCCGACCGGATGGCAAAGACCCTGAAGGGCCTGGGCTTCCAGGTGATCGCCGCGACCAATCAGGACCGCCGCGGCATGAGCAACAGCCTGTCCGCCTTCGAGCGCGCGCTTGGCCCCGGCGACACCGCGTTCTTTTTCTTCGCGGGCCATGGCTTCCAGATCAAGGGCGAGAATTACCTGCTGCCGACCGACGTGCCGCTCGCTCTCGCGGGCGAGGAGGAGAAGGTCCACGAGAATTCGTTCCTCGCGCGCCGGATCATGGAGCGGGTCAAGAGCAAGGGCGCGCGCACCACGGTGGTGGTGCTGGATGCCTGCCGCAACAATCCGTTCGAGCGGGCCGGGACCCGTAGCGTCGGCGGCGCCGGTGGGCTAGCCGCGATGAGCGAAGAGGGCGCGTTCGTCATCTATTCGGCGTCGGAGAACCAGACCGCGCTCGATTATGTGTCCGACGACGACAAGGATCCGAATTCGGTCTTCACCCGTTTCTTCGTCAAGGAACTGGAGACGCCAGGCCTGTCGCTGGTGCAGGTTGCCAAGCGCACCCAGGCGAGCGTCACGGCGCTGGCGCGGAAAGTGAAGCATAACCAGCGGCCGGCCTATTACGACGAGATCGTCGGCGACGTGGTGCTGAACGGCACGCTCGACCCGGCCAAGGCCAAGGAGACCATCCCGCAGCAGGTCGCCGCGGTGACGCCGGTGCAACCCTCGCCCTTGCCGCAGCGGAGCGAGCCGGAACAGCTCAACGCGCCGCTGGCGAGCTTCATGCGCCACAACGGTGGTTGGTCGGTGACGCTGTCCTTTGCCGATCCGGTGACCGCGATTTCCTGGCGGTTCGGGGAGAGCGGCAGTTTCAGGGAGACCGGGCATCTCAACACGCTCGATCCGCGGACCCGCAAGCGCATGCCCAATCCGTCGATCCAGCTCGATGCCGATACGCCGGAGGGCACGCTGTATGTCCGTTACGCCGATGCCCGCGGCGAATGGGCGGAGCCGTTCCCGGTCAAATTCGATCCGGGAGGTGCGCTCGAGCGCAGCCAGCGCGAGATCCTGGAAATGACGTCGGGAAGCTGGCTGTCGTTCCGGCAGTTCAACGGCCTGATGGTCTATTACACCCATCTGGTCTCCCATCGCTGTGGCATCCGCGAGGTGAAGATCGGCATCGATTCCACCGTGCCGGACCAGAAGCTGGCGATGCCGCCCTGCGACCCGCGCGATCCCTCGGCGATCCCGTCCAGCGCGCAGCCCTACATGAAGCTGCCGCCCAATACCAAGGTGATGTCCGTGGAATTGACCTATCGCGACGGGACGACGTCCGAGGTCAAGACGTTCCGCGCCGATCCGCGCAACAACCGCTGAGAACTCGGTCGTCCCCGCGCAGGCGCGGACGACGTCGAATCTGGCGGCGTCGATCATGCCATCGCTTCCGGAAAAATGACCTTTGCCGCGGGGGCGAACCCGCGCTAACACCCGCGCATCATTTTTGTAAGGAACGGCGCGGCTATGCGGACCAAGGTTGGAATCATCGGTGCGGGGCCCGCCGGCCTGATGCTGTCGCATCTGCTGCATCTTCAGGGCATCGACTCGATCGTGATCGAAAACCGCAGCCGCGACTATATCGAGCAGCGCATCCGCGCCGGCCTGATCGAGCAATGGGCCACCGACATGCTCACCGAGACCGGTGTCGGCGAGCGGATGGCGCGCGAGGCGATGTTCCATGACGGGAACTACCTCTGCGTCAACGGCGAGGCCCACCACCTGAATTTCCGCAAACTGGTCGGCAAGGGCATCACCATCTACGGGCAGCAGGAGGTGGTGAAGGATCTGGTGGCGCGGCGGCTCGCCGATGGCGGACAGATTCTGTTCGAGGTCGAGGACACCGCGATCCACGATTTCGGCACCGACAAGCCGTCGATCACCTTCCGCCACGATGGGAAGGACCAGCGCATCGATTGCGATTTCATCGCCGGCTGCGACGGCTTCCACGGCATCTGCCGCCCCGGCTTTCCGGCCGGCGAACTGACATTCTACGATCGTGAATATCCATTCGGCTGGCTCGGCATTCTGTCGGAATCGCCGCCGCCCGATCACGAACTGATGTACGCCTATCACGATCGCGGCTTTGCGCTTTACACGATGCGCTCGCCGACACTGGCGCGGCTCTACATCCAGGTCGCCTATGACGAAGACGTCAGCAACTGGCCGGACCACCGCATCTGGGAAGAACTGCACCTCCGCCTCGGCGGCACGCGCAAGCTGCAGGAAGGCAAGATCCTGCAGAAGGGCGTGACGTCGATGCGCAGCTTCGTCTGCGAGCCGATGCAGACCGGCCGGCTGTTCCTCGCAGGCGACTCCGCACATATCGTGCCGCCGACCGGCGCGAAGGGCATGAACCTCGCGCTCGCCGATGTGCGCATGCTCGCGCGTGCGCTGGATGCCTTCTACAAGAAGAACGACAACGATTTGCTGGCTGGTTACTCGCGGACCTGTCTTGAGCGGGTCTGGAAGGCGCAGCGCTTCTCGTGGTGGATGACGCAGATTTTCCACGTCTTCCCCGACGAAGTGCCGTTCGATCGCCGTCGTCAGCTTGCGGAACTCGATTATATCGCGCACTCGACGGCGGCCCAGACCTCGCTCGCCGAACAATATACCGGCCTGCCCATCGTGTGACGGTGGGCAGCTCCGCCGTGGCGGAACTTGCGCGGTCGACAGTCGCAACGCTATGGTGAGATTCGAAAGGCCGCCCGGCATTCCCGCCGGAGACAAGGCCGCAAACGGGAGGTTCGCATGACAACAGGGTGGGGCCTTCGGGCGTCGCTTGGGATCATGGCGCTTGCGTTTTCCGCGGGGATTGCACCTGCGCAGGATCCGGCGGCATCGTTTCCAACCAAGCCTATCCGCATGGTGGTCGGATTCGCCGCAGGCGGTGGCAACGACATTTTCGCACGGCTGATCCAGAGCGAATTGCAGAAGCGCACCGGTTGGACCGTGGTGGTCGAAAACAAGCCGGGAGCCGGTGGCCGCACGGCGGCCGAGTTTGTGGCGCGCGAGCCGGCCGACGGTTATACCATCCTGGTCGGCGCGAGCGGCGCGATGGCGATCGGTCCGCTGATCTACAAGACCGACTACGACACGTTGAAAAGCTTCACGCCGGTCACCATGATTGGCGATTTCCCGCTATTCCTTGCGGTCTCTGCCGAGAATCCGGCGAAGACGGCCAAGGAACTGGTCGAATGGACCAAGACCAATTCCGGGCAGGCGAATTACGCGACATCGTCGCCCGCCTTCACGCTGCCGTCCGAATTGTTCAAGATGAAGTCGGGCGCCAACGGCACCGCCATTCCCTATAAGAGCTCGGGCGAATCCATTCTGGCGGTGATCGCCGGCAACGCCGCGATGACGATCGTCGATCCGCCGCCGATGGTGCCGCAGGTGAAGGGTGGCAAGCTGAAGGCGCTGGCGGTCCTTGCAAAAGAGCGGTTTCCCGATCTTCCGGATGTGCCGACAATGACCGAGGCAGGCTTCCCCGACGTCAATGTCAGTCTGTGGAGCGGGTTCTTCGTGCCGGCCGCCACCCCGAAGCCGATCGTCGAGAAGCTGCACAAGGAACTGAGTGCGGTCATCACGCAAGGCGAAGCGCGCGACAAGCTGCGTGCAATGGCCGTCCGGACGACGGGGACGGGTACGGCGGAATTCTCCAAGATCATTGCCGACGAACAGAAGCTGTGGGCCGACGTGATCAAGGCCGGCAATCTGAAATTCGGCAATTAGGCAGACAACGAAAAGGGCGGTGCCGGGATAACGGCAAGAAAAGAAAGTGCCGCTAACACTGACGCGGGCGAGCAATCGCCCGCGTTTTTTATTGAGACTGCGCTGAAACGCCGCCGCCGCTCGCCGCGAGCTGCAACAACGCGGCGATCGCATGTTCGGTGGCCGCGAGATGCGCGTCCATGACCTGTGTCGCGTGCGCCGGATCGCGCGACAGGACCGCGTCCATGATCGCTCGGTGATCGCCGACCGCATCGCGCACCTTGGCAGCGGTCTCCTTGCGCCGCAGCAGACGCAGCTTGCGATAGCGTTCGGAATGGTCTGTCAGCGTGGTCCAGAAGCGCAGCCGCCACGGCGATCCGCAGGCGGACACCAGCGCGAAATGGAAATTGCGATGCCGCACCTCCCACAGTTCGGCCGCCTTACGGTCGCTGGCACCCTTCGGCAGCGAGGTTCGCGCAAGCTGAGTCATCGCGTCGGCGATGCGTTGCTCCCAGTCCGCGTCGCCGCGTTCGATCGCCTGCGTCAGGCAACTGCGCTCAAGTTCGCGTCGCGCCGACATCAGGTCATGCCATTCTTCCGGTGAGACGCCGCGTGCACGAAAACCGCGCTGCGACTCTCCCTGCACCAGCCCGTCGACCGCGAGCCGCATCAAGGCTTCGCGTATCGGGGTCAGTCCAAGTGCGTGGCGCTGCTGCAAGATCTGCGGCCGCAAGCGTTCGTTCGGCAGCCATTCGCCATTCAGAAGCTCGCGCCGCAACACCAGATAGGCGCGCTCGGCTTCGGAGCGCGGCTCGACAGCGAATGGGAGCATCGGGTCCTGCATCTGCGGCCGTTCCGGGTTCGGGTTTGACAGAATTTATAAATCTTGCTCCACTCGATTTTATAAATTCTGGATCACCCGATGGCAACAGGGGCCGATGCCGTGAACTGGTCGCTGGCAACCGTGATGCTCGACGCACCTGTCGGCTGCATCGAAGTCGATGGCGCGCTGTATCGGCTCGAGCCGTCGCTGGCCCGTGTCGGCCTCACCGGCGTGGCGGCCGTGATCGATCTGTTTCCCGACTGGGAGCGTTCACGCGCGGCGCTCGATCGCGCCGCCAATCAGGTGAGCGCCGAAGACCGCGTCGCTGCGGGCGCGCCGCGGCTCGCGCCGCTGCTCTATCCCGGCAAGGTGCTGTGCGCGGGCGCCAATTATTACGATCACATCAAGGAGATGGGCGTTCCCGATACGCGCAAGGAAGCGCAGCGGCTGTTCTTCTTCTTCAAGCCGTCGCGTAACGCGGTGGTGGGCGAGGGCGCCACCGTGCATATGCCGATCGGGACCAAGGCATTCGACTGGGAGGTCGAACTGGCCGCCGTGATCGGCCGCAAGGCGCGAGCGGTGAAGGCTGCCGATGCGCTGTCGTATGTCGCGGGATACACCGTCGCCATCGATTTCTCCGCCCGCGACCACAACCGCGCGCCGGAGACCTTCTACAAGCTCGACTGGGTTGCGGGAAAAGCGCACGACACCTGCGGCCCGATGGGGCCGCGCTTCGTTCCCGCTTCCGCCATCGCCGACCCACAGAATATCGGTCTGAAGCTCTTGGTGAACGGCGAGGTCAAGCAGGACGGCCGCACCACCGACATGATCTTCTCGATCGCCGAGCAGATCGAAATTCTCTCGGCGATCATGACGCTCGATCCGGGCGACGTGGTGATGACCGGCACGCCGGCCGGGGTCGGCGCGCCGAAACAGACATTTCTTTCGGTCGGGGACCGCGTCGACGCGCAGATCGAGGGGATCGGCAAGCTATCGGTGACGATTCAGGAGCCGCTGATCGGGTGAACGGCGCAACACAGGGGAGTGTCGACATGATCACCAGACGGACCATGATAGCGGCTGCTGCCGCGTTTACGCTTTCGATGCCGGGCCTGGCGTTCGCGCAGAGCCAACCGATCCAGTTCCGGATCTCTACCGCGGGCGCCGAACAGGATTGGCTGGCGCGCTCTCTCTATCAGTTCAAGGAAAACGTGGAAAAGGATCTGCCTGGGCAGATCGCCGTCTCCGTGCATCCGAACTCCTCGCTGTTCCGGCAGGGCACCGAATTGCCGGCGATCCAGCGCGGCAATCTCGAAATGAGCACGATGACGACGTTCGAGATCGAGCAGCAGCTTCCCGAATACGGAGTCTTTTCGGGCGGTTACGTGTTCCGCGACTACGATCATATGCGCAAGGTCATGGATGGCCCGATCGGCAAGGAATACATCGCCGCGGTCGCATCGAAGATGGGAATTCAGATCATCGATTTCATCTATCTCGGCACGCGACAGGTCAACCTGCGGCAATTCCGCGAGGTGAAGACTCCGGCCGATCTCGCCGGGGTCAAGCTGCGCATGCCCGCCGGCGGCAACTGGAATGCCATCGGTCGCGGCCTCGGCGTGACGCCGACACCGATGGCGATGCCGGAAGTCTATCTCGCGATGAAGAGCGGGGCGATCGACGGGCAGGAAAATCCGATCGCGCTTGCGCGCTACAACAATCTCCACGAAGTGTCGCAGCAATTCGTGATGACCAACCATCTGGTCCAGCCGGTCGCCTTCGCGATCGCCAAACCGGTCTGGGACAAGCTGACCCCGGCGCAGCAGGACGTGATGCGCAAGCACGCGCGCACTGCCGCCGAGTTCAACGACAAGGGGCGGCGGCAGGACGAGGTTGAAATCGTCGAGTTCTTCAAGAAGGCCGGATTGAAGATTACCGAACCCGATCTCGCTGCCTTCAAGGCCTCGGTCGACAAGCATTATGCGGATGCCGGGTTGTCGCAGAAGTGGCAGCCGGGCCTGCTGCAACGCATCGCCGACACGAAGTAGGCGGCGTGGCCGCCCGGTTCGAAACCTTCGTCACCCGCTTCCGCACTGTCGCGGAGTGGGTGACGACGGCGATGTTCTTCGCGATCTTCGCGATCTATCTCGCGGGCATCGCCGCGCGTTACCTGTTCTCCGCGCCGATCGCCTGGTCCGATGAACTCGCGATGATCGTGTTCATCTGGTGCATGTTCCTGACCGACGCCTTCGTCAACCGCGACAGCGATCATGTCGGCTTCGACATTCTGTGGGAGAGGCTCGGTCCGGGCGGACGCCGCGTCACCGGCTTGCTGCAGACCGGCCTGTTCGGGATCCTCTTCGCACTCGCATTCCCGACCATCGTCGATTACGTGATGTTCCTGTGGCGGGAGCAGACCGCGGCGCTGCAATGGCGGCTGGACGTCGTCTATACGTGTTTTGTCATCTATTTTGCGATGATGATCGTCAGGCTTGCGGCCAAGTTCATCACCCTTGCGGGGCCGGGCTGGCGCAGCGCTGTCGAGGATGACGTGCCCGCCACATCAGATGTGGTCGGCTGAGATGGCGACAGTCCAGCGATGACCGCACGATGAGCTGGCCCTTCATCTCGTTGCTGAGTGTATTCGTGGTCGCCGCCGCCCTGAGGCTGTCGATCGTCTTGTCGATGTTTGCGGCCGGCATCGTCTATCTGTGGGCCAGCAAGCAGGACATCGGCCTTCTGGTCGACCAGACTCTCAACAGCACCATCACGCTCAATATTCTGCTCGCCATTCCGCTGTTCATCCTGACCGCGAACATCATGAACGCCTCGACGATTTCCGAGCGGTTGTGGTCGTTTGCCAATGCCGTGGTCGGCCGGCTGCCGGGCGGGCACGGTCATGTCACCGTGCTGACGAATTTGATCATGTCCTCCATGACCGGCTCCGCGGCGTCCGACGCGGCGGGCGCTGGCATGGTCGCGATCGGCATGATGCGAAAGCAGGGGCATTATCCGGGCGGGCTGGCCGTGGCGGTTGCCGCGGCCTCGTCGCTGCTGGGCCCGCTAATCCCGCCATCGATCCCGATGGTGCTGTACGCGCTGATTTCTGGCGCCTCGGTCGGCGCACTGTTTCTGGCCGGCATCGTCCCCGGGCTGCTGATGGCGCTGTCGATTTCGATCCTGATCCTGCTGATCGCGAAGCGGCGCAATCTGCCGCGCGGCGAGCCGGTGCCGCTGCGGCTGTTGCCGGAAGCGTTCGGGCGCGCCGTCGTGCCGCTGACTTTGCCGGCGGTCCTGCTCGGCGGAATCTGGGGCGGCGTCTTTACTCCGACCGAGGCGGCCGCCGCGGCAGCATTCTGGGCGATCATGATCGGCGCCGTCTGGTACCGGACGCTCTCCCTGGCGGGATTGTACGAGGCGTTCCGCGAATCGTCGCGCCAATCCTCGGTGGTGATGCTGCTGCTGATCTCGTCGTTCATCGTGAACTATGCCATCACTAATGAAGGGCTCGGCGAAGGCCTGTCGCGCTGGATCGCGGCGCTGAACCTGTCGCCGTTTGCGTTCCTGCTGCTGGTCAACGTGATGTTTCTCCTGCTGGGCACGGTGCTCGACGCCGCGGTCATGCTGCTGGTGTTCGTCCCGGTGCTGCTGCCGACGGTGAAGGCGCTCGGCATCGACCTGGTTCACTTCGGGGTGGTGGTGATCGTCAATTTCATGATTGCGATCATCTCGCCGCCCTACGGACTGATCCTGTTCGTGCTGTCGTCGCTGACCAAGGTGCCGATGCGCCAGATCAATCGGGAGATCTGGCTGTTCATCCTGCCGCTGGCGATCGTGCTGCTGCTGCTGATCGCGTTTCCGCAGATCACATTGTTCGTGCCGCAGCTATTCGGACTGATCGGCTAAACTAGACGTCCAGCAAATCCTCGCTTGCGAATTCGGCCTTCTCCTGAATGAAGGCGAAGCGCGCTTCCGGCTTGGTACCCATCAGCTGGTCGACCGATTTCGCCGTGGCGGCGCGGGCTGCGTCTTCGAGCCTGACCCGCAGGAGCGTGCGCTTCTTCGGATCCATCGTCGTTTCCTTGAGCTGGGTGGCCATCATCTCGCCCAGGCCCTTGAACCGGCCGATCTCGACCTTGGCGTTGGCGTGGAATTCCTTCTTGAGCAGTTCGTCCCTGTGCTTCTCGTCGCGCGCATAGAAGGTTTTGCCGCTATGCGAAAGACGGTAGAGCGGGGGCACCGCGAGATAGAGGTGGCCGTCGTCGATCAGCTTCGGCATCTGCCGGTAGAAAAAGGTGATCAGCAGTGACGCGATATGCGCGCCGTCAACGTCGGCGTCGGTCATCACGATGATCTTGTCGTAGCGCAGATCCTGCTCGCGGTAATGGCTGCCGTAGCCGCAGCCGAGCGCCTGGATCAGATCGGCAAGCTGCTGGTTCTGGGCGAGCTTGTCCTTGCCGGCGGAGGCGACGTTGAGGATCTTGCCGCGCAGCGGCAGTACCGCCTGCGACGCGCGGTCGCGCGCCTGCTTCGCCGAGCCGCCGGCGCTGTCGCCCTCGACGATGAAGAGTTCGGAGCCCTGCGCCGCGGTATTGGTGCAGTCGGCAAGCTTGCCGGGGAGGCGAAGCTTGCGCACCGCGCTCTTGCGCGAGACTTCCTTTTCCTGCCGCCGCCGCAAGCGTTCGTCGGCGCGCTCAATGACGAAGTCCAGGAGCTTGTTGGCCTGGGTCGGATTGCCGGCCAGCCAGTGATCGAACGGATCGCGGATCGCCTGTTCGACGACGCGTGCGGCTTCCGGGGTCGCCAGCCGGTCCTTGGTCTGGCCCTGGAATTCCGGCTCGCGGATGAAGACCGAAATCATGGCGCAGGCACCGGCCATGACGTCGTCGGCGGTGATCACGGCCGCGCGCTTTTCCTGGTTGGTGCGGGCGGCGTGATCGCGCAGTCCCTTGAAAAGAGCGGTGCGAAGTCCGCTTTCGTGGGTACCGCCGTCGCGCGTCGGGATCGTGTTGCAATAGGAGGAGACGAAGGGGTCGATGTCCGCCACAAAGGCGATGGCCCATTCCGCCGAACCGTGCCCGGCTTTCTTTTCCGAGCCGCCGGCGAAGATGTCCGGATGAACCCGGGTCGCGCTCTCGATCGAGGCTGATAGGTAGTCCTGCAATCCGCCCGGGAAATGCAGCACGGCTTCCGCGGGCGTGTCGTCCTTGATCAGGGACGGATCGCAGGACCAGCGAATCTCGACGCCGCCGAACAGATAGGCCTTGGCGCGCGTCATTCTGAACAGCCGCGCTGGATCGAACTTCGCCTTGTCGCCGAAAATCTGCGGATCGGGTTTGAAGCGTATGCTGGTACCGCGCCGGTTGTTGACCTTGCCCAGCTTCTCGAGGGCGCCTTTCGGGACGCCGCGGGCGAAGGTCATCTTGTAGAGCTGCTGGCCGCGCGCGACCTCCACCTCCATCTTTTCCGACAAGGCGTTCACCACCGATACGCCCACGCCGTGCAGGCCGCCCGAGGTCTCGTAGACCTGCGAGTCGAACTTTCCGCCCGCATGGAGCGTGCACATGATGACTTCGAGGGCGGACTTTTTCGGGAATTTCGGGTGCGGGTCCACCGGAATGCCGCGCCCGTTATCGGTGATCTGAAGCCAGCCGTCTGCGCGAAGCTGCACCTCGATGAAGGTGGCATGGCCCGCCAGCGCCTCATCCATCGAATTGTCGATCACCTCGGCGAAGAGGTGGTGGAGCGCCTTTTCGTCGGTGCCGCCGATATACATGCCGGGGCGGCGGCGAACCGGCTCGAGCCCCTCCAGAACCTCGATATGGTGCGCGGTGTAGCCGCTTTCGGCGCCGCCTCGCGCGACACTGCCGCGGGCAGCCCCGCGCTTGCGCGCCGCCGGCGACGCCTCGAACAGATCACCGGATTTCTGGGCCTTTTTGTCCGTCTGGCCGGGCTTGTTCACGTTTCGGACGGGCTTGTTCATTTTTGCCATGCGGTTCTTGCAATCCGGGCTGGGTGCGATTCGGAGTGCGCCCACTATGCCACGCGCATGGCAAATCCTTGATAGCGCCAGTGCCCGTTCATAATTTTACCGCGCGCCCGCTGGAACATTGGGAAGCGTCGGGCTAGACCATGGCCCCCGCCGGGTCTTTCACCGAAGTGATGCAAGAATACTCCCAGATCGTCATCGAATTCGTGCGCCAGAATCACTGGTGGGCATTGCCGATCGTATTCGTGCTCGCTTTCGGCGAGTCGCTGGCCTTTCTCTCCCTCTTCATCCCGGCCTGGGCGCTGCTGGTGGCGATCGGGGCGCTGATCAACGCTTCCGGACTGGTGTTCTGGCCGATCTGGCTCGCCGCGGCCGCGGGTGCGGCCGTCGGGGATTGGGTTTCCTACTGGTTCGGATTTCATTTCAAGGATCGCATCGCCCATATGTGGCCGCTGTCGCGACATCCCGACATGCTGCCGCGCGGGCATGCCTTTATGGAGAAATGGGGCATTCCCGGCATTTTCATCGGCCGCTTTTTCGGCCCGCTCCGCGCGACCGTGCCGCTGATCGCCGGTATCCTGGAAATGGATTACTGGAAGTTCCAGATCGCCAATGTGGTGTCGGCGATGCTGTGGGCCTATGTGCTGCTCGCTTTCGGCGATTACGGGATGGGAATTGCCAAATGGTTCGGTCTGACCGGCTCATGGTTCCAGTGAACGGGGCGCGCTGAACCGATGACCGTCCGCACCTTCCGCCATCCGATCGGAGCGGCCGAACGCAAGGCGCGGCATGTCTACGACACCGTCATGCGTTCACTCGGTCGTGTGCCATATGTCGCACGCGCGCAAGGCGCTCGCTTTGTTGTCGACACCACCGATCTGATCGACCGTGAGCTCGCGATCAATGCGATCTGGGAAGCTGAGCAGCTCGAGGATTTCGCGACGATCTGCCGGACGCGGAACGTCGATCGCTTTCTCGATATCGGCGCCAATGCCGGCGTCTATTCAATCATGCTGGCGGCGAAGGGACTGGGCGGGGAGATCACAGCCTTCGAGCCGGATCCGGGAAACCGGGCGCGGCTTGTTGCCAACATCGCCGCCAATGGCATGCAGGATCGTATCCGTGTCGTCCCCTATGCGGTCGGCGACAAGGCGTCGACGGTCACGCTGATGGAAGCCGGCAGCCATAACCGCGGTGAATCCTGGATCGCACATCCGGACAAGCCGCCGGAAGAGGCGCCCGGGGTCGCCAGTCACGAGGTCCGGCAGATCCGCTTCGATGACGAATTCGCCATCGCCGGCGAGACGTTGCTGATCAAGATGGATGTGGAGGGGTCGGAGTTTCACGCCCTGGTCGGCATGGAGCGGACGCTGCGCGACAACCTGTGCTATCTTCAAGTTGAGCTGTATTCGGACCGTTTTGACGAGCTGAAAGCCCTGTTCGCCCGACTTGGCTATCGCTACCTCAAGACCAGTTATATCGATCACTACTTCACGAATATTCAGGACGTGGCCTGACCCGTCGGCGCCCCGCGCGCCCGCGCAGCTGTGCTGCGACCGGGTCGCACAGGACGACGGCAGCGGCGTGGAATATCTCCGACCGCCCGGTGTTCGTCGATCGTTGCAACAATGATCGGGTTTCGGGCCTCTCGCGGCTGGGCTATGGTCGCGGCCGGCGTTCTGAACGGGCAGCAAAAACCGGACAACGAAAGCCGCGCCGATCCAAGGAGGGATAAGCATGAGTGATGTGACACGCCGTAATGTGATGGCCGTAACGGCCGGTGTTTCTGCCGCCGCCATGTTTGGCGGCATCCCGTTTTCGAGACCGGCTGCTGCCCAGGCGGCGGCGTCCGCGCCGGGCGGACAGGCGCCTGGATGGTACCGCTACAAGGTCGGCGATATCGAAGTCACGGCAGTCACTGACGGGATCAATCGGTTCAAGTTTCCGGACGGCTTCGTCGCCAACGTGAAACGCGACGACGTCAACAAGGCGCTCACCGCCGCCTTCCTCGAACCGGACCAGATGGCGATTCCCTACACGCCGATCGTCGTTCGCAATGGCGGCAAGACCACCGTGATCGACACCGGCACGGGTGAAGCCAGTTTCGAAAGCAGCAAGGGCTCGGCCGGTCAGTTCACCCGTAATCTTGCGGCGGCAGGTATCGACCGCAAGGATGTGTCGACCGTCATCATCTCGCATTTTCATGGCGACCACGTGAACGGGCTGCTGATGCCCGACGGCTCACTGACCTATGCCAATGCCGAAATCCTGGTGCCGGACGCCGAGTACAAGTTCTGGATGGACGATGGCGAAATGAGCAAGGCTGCCGGCAACCAGAGAATGGAAGGCCTGTTCAAGAACAATCGCCGCGTGTTCGGTAACGAGAATGTCAAGAAGCAGGTGAAGCCTTATGCGGCCGGCAAGGAGCTCGTGCCGGGCGTCACCGCGGTGGCGACGCCGGGGCATTCAGTCGGGCACACCTCGCATATGATTTCGTCCGGCGGCAAGAGCGTGTTCGTACAGGCCGATATCACCAACGTGCCGTTCCTGTTCGTGCGCAATCCCGGCTGGCACCTGATGTTCGACCAGATCCCGGATCAGGCCGAAGCGACCCGTCGCATGACCTACGACATGCTCGCGACCGACCGGACGATGGTGCAGGGTTTCCATTTTCCGTTCCCGGCCGTCGCCTATATCGAGAAGACCGGCAACGGATTCCGCGAGATAGCGGTGCCGTGGAGCCCGACGCTCTAAGGATCGATTACATGCAAGGCCGCCCGTGAGGGCGGCCTTGTTGCTGCTGGGCATCGTTTTTCGGGAGAGGTGGCATGACCGATTTGACGCGACGACATATGTTGGGTGGCGCAGCGGCGCTCTCTATTGCGGGTGGCTTCGACATGCGGCTTGCGCTTGCGCAGAGTCCGCAGCCTGCGGCCGAAGGTGTGCATCGCTTCAAGGTCGGGGATATTGAAATCGTGTCGATCCTCGACGGCGTGCGCAACGTGCCGCTGAAGGCCAGTCCGACCCGGAGCGCGAGCCTTGCCGAGTTTCAGGAGGCGCTCGCGTTGGATGGGTTGTCGCGCGACGAGATCAATTCGGTTTTCCATCCGCTGCTGGTGCGGACCGGCGGGCGCCTCGTGATGATCGACACCGGCAATGGGCCGCGCAGCCTGTCCGCGGGAACAGGACTGACCGCGCAGCGGCTTGCGGCGCTCGGCGTCGATCCGAAACAGATCGAGACGGTGCTGATATCGCATTTCCACGGCGACCATATCGGCGGGCTCGTCACGATGGAGGGCGCGCCGGCCTTTCCCAATGCCGAGATCAAGGTGCCGCTCGACGAATGGAATTACTGGCTCGATGACGCCAACATGAACAAGTCGGCGGAGGGCTCGAACCTGCGAAATGCACACGGCAATGTGCGGCGTGTATTCGGTGCAATCCCCGGCAAGAGCCTGACGAAATATGAAACCGGTAAGGAGGTGGCGCCCGGCATCGTTGCGATGGCGACGCCCGGCCATACGCCGGGACATTCCTCCTTCATCATCGCGTCAGGTCCAGACAAGCTCTTGGTGCAGGCCGACGTGACGTCCGGCATCGCGTCGGTGTTCGTGCGCCACCCGGACTGGTTCGGCGGCGGCGACATGGACGGCCCGACAGCGGTCGCAACCCGGCGCAAGCTGTACGACATGGTGACAGCCGAGAAGATGCTGATGACCGGCTATCACCTGCCATCTCCCGCCGTCGGTCGCCTCGAGAAGAGCGGCGCGGGCTACCGCTTCATGCCGGCGGCCTGACGCAGACACCGATTCACGGTCCGGATGCCCGAGGCCGCCTGGCACATGCGCCAGGCGGTCTCGATTTTCCACGTGCCTATTTTGCGTTCTGCTTGAGCCAGCCCTGCATCAGCGCGATCTCGCTTTCCTGCGCCTTGATGATTTCCTCGGCCAGTTTGCGGATCTGCGGGTCCTTGCCGAAAGCGAGCACCGTCTTCGCCATGTCGACCGCGCCCTGATGATGCGGGATCATGCCCCGCACGAAGTCGATATCGGCATTACCGGTGAAGGTAATGTCCATGCCCTCGTGCATCTTGGCGTTGATCGCGTGATAGGCGAGGCTCGAGGGGCCGGTATCGCCTTTCGGCTTGGCGCTGCCGTGCGCGGAATGGTCGACAGCTGCGGGCGTTTGATGCGAGCCATGACCGTGGTGGTGCTGTTGCGCGAGGGCGAGCGCGGTGCCGAGCGCCAGGGTGCCGGCCGTGAGGCCAACGATGAGTTTCCGTTTCATTATTGTCTCCAAAGCTGGAATGACGCGCGCAGCCGTAACGGCGCGCGGATTGTGGATCGTCGAGGGTCAGCTTCGGACGCGGGGAGGGGGCAGCGCCGGCGGCGTTTGCAGCGGATCGAGTGCCGGTACCGGTGCCGCGGCCATGATCGTGAACAGGATCGGATGGGGCGGACGCGCTATCGCCGACAGCGGCTCGACCGCGATGAAACAGGCGAAGGCATTGCACTGGCCATGTCGCGGCGCGGGCGCCTGGTCGTCATGGCAGTCCGGTACGGCATGATGCAAGGCGTGATCGGACGGTGCGGGATGCTGACGCTCCGCGGGTGCGGATGCGTGCGCGGGCGAGAATGTCATGACCGGCCCGTGCATCAGGCTCATCGCTCCGTACAGGAGAACGAAGCTCAGACGCAGAAGGGTCATGGCTGCCATCATATGACGTCCGTACGACAGGGCGGGGGCAACCGGAAGCCCGGTGCACCACGGAATTGACCCCAAGACTGCCGCAGCCTATATGGCCGCATCATGACGACTGGAACCATACCTCTGCGCCGCCGCGCGACCGCTTTCGCGGCCGGGCCGGGTTCGTTCGTCTGATCCCAACCTGCCGTGTGCCCTGGAGCCGCGGCGTTTCCTTAAAAATCCCCGCTTTCCAAGGTGCATCCGGCAACTTAAGTACCCGGCGGCGAAATCGGCCGCCTTGCGGAGACTGACATGGCGACTAAAGCGAAAATCGGCATTCTGGGAGCCTCGGGCTATACCGGCTCAGAGCTGGTGCGTCTGCTTATGCGCCATCCGCGCGCCGAGATCGCGCTGCTCACCGCCGACCGGAAGGCCGGGCAGGCGATGCGTGATGTGTTTCCGCAATTCTCGCCATTTGACTTGCCGACGCTCGTTTCCATCGAGGGGCTCGACTGGAAGGCGCAGGCGCTCGATCTTGTGTTCTGCGCGCTGCCGCATGCGACGACGCAGAAGGTGCTGAAGCAATTGCTGGCCGATGCGCCGAACACCAAAGTCGTCGATCTGTCCGCGGATTTCCGGCTCAGCGATGTTTCGGCCTATGCGCGCTGGTACGGGCACGAGCATCACGCGCCGGAATTGCAGACCGAAGCGGTCTATGGCCTTGCCGAAATCCACAAGCGCGAGATCAGGAAAGCGCGGCTGGTCGCCAATCCCGGCTGCTACACCACCTGCGCCCAGCTGCCGCTGGTGCCGCTCCTGAAGAACAAGGCGATCGAGACCGAGGGCATCGTGATCGACGCCAAGTCCGGTATGACGGGAGCGGGGCGTTCGGCCAAGGAGGCCATGCTGTTCTCGGAAGTGTCGGAAGGTTTCCACGCCTATGGCGTCGGCGGCCACCGGCATATGGCCGAGCTCGATCAGGAATTTTCGGCGGCCGCCGGCAAGGAGGTGATCGTCAGCTTCACGCCGCACCTGGTGCCGATGAACCGCGGCATCCTGTCGACGATCTATGTGCAGGGGCGGCGCGGCCGGACCCCGGAAGAGCTTCACGAGATACTGTTAAAGTTCTACGAGAAGGCGGACTTCGTCCATGTGCTGCCATTCGGCGAGACGCCGCAGACGCGGCACGTACGCGGATCGAACTGGACCTTCATCGGGGTTGCGAAAGATCGGGTGCCCGGCCGCGCCATCATCGTCTCGGCGCTGGACAATCTGGTGAAGGGTGCGTCGGGCCAGGCGATCCAGAACATGAACCTGATGATGGGCTATCCCGAGACGATGGGCATCGATCAGGTCGCGCTGTTTCCGTGATTGCCTAATAGGCCGAGCGCAGCAGCGATGTGGTTACGACATAAAGACCGGTGGCGATCACGACTGCGGAGAACACATAGGTGAGGGCGCGCTTCTGGCCCGCGAGCTCGCGCGCCAGCATGAGACCGATGATGCCGCCCGCAGTGCCGCCCAGCACGAACAGGCCGGCGATCCGCCATTCGACGAGGCCGGCAAATGCGTAGCTCGTTGCGGTGGTGGCGCCGAACAACGTGACCGACACCAGAGAGGAGCCGATTGCCTCCAGCATCGGCATGGCGGTGGTGCCGATCAGGCCGGGCACGATCAGAAAGCCGCCGCCGATTCCAAAAAAGCCGGACAGAAGTCCGACGCAGAACCCGGTCGCGGCGAGCAGGGGAAGCAGGCGCGGCGCGGTCGCGCGGTCAAGCCTGACGCCAGCATCATCGCCGCCCTTGCGCGGCCGCAGCATCAGCGCGCCGACCACGATCATCAGTGCGCCGAACAATGCCAGCAGCCTCGCGCCATCCATCATCTTGCCGAGCTGCGCCCCGGCCGCGGCTCCGGCAATGCCGGCCAAGGCGAACGCGATCGCGCAGGGCCAACGGACATTGTTCGCACGCGCATGTCCGATCAGGCTGATCGCAGCGCTGGCCGCGACCGCGACCGCACTGGTGCCGATCGCCGCATGCACCGACGGCATGCCGACCACGTAGATCAGCAGGGGTACGGCCAGGATCGAGCCGCCGCCACCGATCAGGCCGAGCGACAGGCCGACAAGGCTGCCGGAGGCGATCGCGGCGATGGGCTGAATCATCTGCTTTCCAGAAAAGGTGAGCGGGTTCAGACGGCAGATGAAGTCGGCTGCCGGTTCCACGGCATCAGTGCGAGTAGATTTGCCATGCCGCAGAATCCGGTGACACCGGCGTAGACCAGCCCCACGCCGACAAACCCGGCGAGCAGATAGAAGCCGGGCGACACCGTGGCGCCGAGCAGGGTGCCCAGAACCACGAGACTGCCAGCTCCGATCTGAACCTGACGCATGATCGGAAGCGGCGCTTTGCGATCCACCGTGACGGGGAGGCCGGCCTTCTTCCAGGCCTCGATGCCGCCGTCGAGGAGATAGGTCTTGACCCCCGCCGGGACGGAGCCTGCGAGTTGCGTCGCGTTCTGCGTGGTGCGGGCGCCGGAGCGGCAGTGGAAGATCAGCACGTCGTCGCCCGGCCGGGCCGGATTCTCGCGGTCGAGGACCGTCAGCGCGTGATGGCGTGCGCCTTCGATGCGCTCGCGGGCATGTTCGTCGCGCTCGCGGATATCGACGAGAACGGCGCCTTCGCGCATCAGTTCGGCGGCGCGTTCGGGAGAGATCGGTTTCACGGCGGTCATGGTCGGTTTCCTTTTGATGTGTCGCTTTGCGTTGGCTCAACGCCGCGATCACGCATCGTGGCAATAAATATCCTTCAGCACCGCGATGACGCGGGCCACGTTCCGGTCCGCGATGCGGTAGTGGATGGTCTGGCCGTCGCGGCGGGTGGTGACGAGATTGTCGTCGCGCAACTTCGCCAGATGCTGCGAGACCGCCGATTGGCCAATCCCCGCCGCGGCGACGATTGCATTGACGGACATTTCGCCCGTGGCGACCAGGCGGCACAGGATGAGCAGGCGGGTCTCGTTGGCGAGCAGCTTTAACAGCTGCGCCGCTTCACCTGCGCGCTGTTCGAGAATGTCCATTGCCAAAACGGCCATCGGTGAGCCTTGGGTTTCGCTTTGTGTATATTACGTATTGCTAAATTAGAATTTATGAATATGTTTGTCAAGGCAGCGATGATTTTAAACCCATCAGGGAGACTTTGGAGCCATGAGAACCATGCCGGACATCAAGGCTTTCTTCGACGAGCCCACCAATACCGTGAGCTATCTCGTGGCCGACCCGCAGACCAAGCAGGCTGCGGTGATCGACCCGGTCCTCGATTACGACCACAAGAGCGGCAAGGCCCACGTCCGCTCTGCTGATGCGATCCTGAAATACGCCGCCGATCATGGCTTCACCATCGCCTGGGTGCTGGAGACCCACGCCCATGCCGACCATTTGTCAGGGGCGCCCTACATCAAGGCCAAGACCGGCGCCAAGGTCGCCATCGGCGAGCACATCAAGGATGTGCAGCGCATCTTCCGTCCGGTCTTCAATGCCGATGACGTGTCGGGCGACGGCAGCGAATTCGACAAGCTGCTGGCAGATGGCGAGAGCTTGAACATCGGCAATCTCGTGGTTGAGGCGATCTACACGCCAGGCCACACCCCGGCCTGCATGTCCTACAAGATCGCCGACGCGGTGTTCGTGGGCGATACGCTATTCATGCCGGACTATGGCACCGCACGCGCCGATTTCCCCGGCGGCGATGCCCGCACGCTGTACCGGTCGATCCAGAAGCTCCTGGCGCTGCCGCCGGAAACGCGCCTGTTCATGTGCCATGACTACAAGGCGCCGGGCCGTGAAAATTATGCGTGGGAAACGACGGTCGGCGAAGAGCGCGCCCGCAACGTGCATGTCGGCAAGGGGGTGAGCGAGGACGACTTCGTCGCCATGCGGGAAAAGCGCGACGCGACGCTGGCTGCGCCGGTCCTGCTGCTGCCTTCGATCCAGGTCAATATCCGCGCCGGCAAGTTTCCGCCGGCGGAGTCGAATGGTGTCCGTTACCTGAAGGTTCCGATCAAGCTGGCCTCGTAACGTCCGGGGGCATGCGCCAACAGCGCATGCCCCTTCCGGTTTCAGACGATACGGAAGATCGCAAGGACCAGAACGGCTTGCGCGAGGAAGCTGACAAAAAAGGCCAGTGTGCGGAAGACCGGCAGACCGGCGCCGTACACGATCGCATGGGCGAGCCGGGACCAGAAATAGACCGCACAGGCAAGCGCCGTGGTCCGGGTCGAGATGTCGAGGGTGTTCAGGATCAGCACCAGCGGGGCGAAGGTCACCAGGTTGTCGACCGCATTGGTGTGCGCGAAATACAGCCGGTGCGCCCAGGGCGATTGCGGCTTGTCCTTGGGCGAGGGATTGTCGAGCGTGCCCCAGAGGCCCCGGACCTTGATGCGGTCGAGCGTGTAGGGGATCCAGATGACCAGCGTCAGGATGCAGGTCATCGTCAGCCAGAACAATTCCTTCGAAAGCTGCCCCGTCATTTCGCCCAGCACGATCGCCTCCATTCGATTCCCGAAACGTCCCAGTTATATCGCGCGGCCGATGCGATGCGATAGCCCGCGCCCGCTTGCGGAAATCCGGGGGAGCAGGAGGGTAGGGTGACGGATGCTGGCCGGGATCTGCGACGTGGCAGACGGAGAGGTCGATCTCGGCGCTCGCGCGTGACGCCGACAGGACGACGTCAGGACTTCACTTTCACATAGCTTCCCGGCGCGTCCTCGATCGGGGCGAGCTTGCCGCCGCCCGGCTCGCGGGCAGGCACGGTCTCGTCCGAATGCGACTTGATCCAGGTCAGCCAGTCCGGCCACCACGATCCGGGATGCTCCTTGGCCTTTTTCATCCAGGCCTCGACGTCGGAGCCGGCCGGCTTCGGTCCGGTCCAGTACTGGTATTTGTTCTTGGAGACCGGATTGACCACGCCAGCGATATGGCCCGAACCCGACATGACGAACCGCACCGGCCCGCCGAAATATCTCGATCCGAGAAACACCGACTTGGCCGGCGCGATATGGTCCTCGCGCGTCGCAAGGTTATAGATCGGCGCTTTCACCTTCTTCAGGTCGAGCGCGACATTGGCCACGGTCATCTTGCCGGCCGTCAGCGCGTTGTTGAGATAGCAGTTGCGCAGATAGAAGGAATGATTGGCGGCCGGCATGCGGGTCGCGTCAGAATTCCAATACAGCAGGTCGAACGGGAAGGGCGTCTTGCCGCGCAGGTAATTGTTGACGATGTAGGGCCAGATCAGGTCGTTCGAACGCAGCATGTTGAAGGCGGTCGCCATTTTCGTGCCTTCGAGATAGCCCTGTTCGCGCATGCGCTGTTCGAGCGTTTCGAGTTGCTCCTCGTCGACGAACACCTTGAGATCGCCGGCATGGCGGAAATCGACCTGCGTCGCAAAGAAGGTCGCCGACTTGATGCGGGTATCCTGCTGAGCCGCCATATAGGCCAGTGTGACCGCCAGCAGCGTACCACCGACGCAATAGCCGGCCGCGTGCACTTCTTTTTCGCCGGTGACCTGCTCGATGACGTCCAGCGCCGTCAGCGGACCTTCGCGCATGTATTCGGCGAAGCCCTTCTGTGCGAGCCGTGCGTCAGGATTGACCCAGGAAATCACGAAGACGGTGAGGCCCTGATCGACGCACCATTTGATGTAGGACTTCTCCGGCGTGAGATCGAGAATGTAGAATTTGTTGATCCAGGGCGGCACGATGAGGAATGGCGTCTTCAAGACGCTTTCCGTTGACGGCGCGTACTGGATGAGCTGCATCAGCTCGTTCTGGAAAATCACCTTGCCAGGCGTCAGCGCGAGATTACGCCCGACTTCGAACATTCTCGGGTCGGACTGGCGGATCTTGAAATTGCCCCGCTCGTCGATGTCCTCGCTCAGCATGGTCATGCCGCGCACGAGATTCTCGGCATTGGACGACAACGTCTCGCGCAGCAATTCCGGATTGGTCAGAAGGAAATTGGACGGCGAGATCGCGTTCGCGATCTGACGGATATAGAACTCGGCTTTCTGCCGGGTGTGAGGGTCGAGCGATTGCGCCTCGGCGACCAGTTGCTCCGCCCAATGCGTCGACAGCAGATAGAGCTGCTTGAGGAAATCGAAGAACTGGTTGCTCGACCATTCCGGATCGGAGAACCGCTTGTCCTTGGGATCGGCGGCGGCCACCGGAGCGGCGTCCTGTCCGGCCATCCGTTTGACCGCGCTGCCCCAGAGTTCGAGATAGGCGCTGCCCAGCCGGCGTTGCAATTCGACGGCGCGCTGCGGGTCGGACAGCCAGTATTCCAGAACCTGCCCGAGGGTCTTGACCGCGTCCCTGACCTGATCGGGGAAGTCGATGGTGGCCGCGCCTTGTTCGCGCGGCTTCATGTAGGCTGCGAGCGCCTTGCCGCCCTGTTCGACCATGCGCGCAACGTTGAAAGCGAGGCGTTCGATATCGACGCTCCCCACTTCGGCGACCGCGACCGGCCGATCCGGCAGTTTGTTCATCGCCTCGCTCAAACGTTTCCCTCAGGGCCAGATGGCGCCCGCATTCTCCGCCTGCAAGGTGACCACCGTTGGACGGTGCCTGAGATGGCTTGGGCGTTAACCGCCGATTCTTTCATCCTTGCTTTCGTCATATTAGACCGATACTCGCGCAAATTCCCCTCGGAACAATGCCCGCAGATGCCAAATCGACGCACGCATGGCCGCAGGAATGGGCGGACGAATGCTTCTCCAATGCCCGCATATGCTGCGCTTGCACGACTTGTGCCGCGGCGCGGCGTCGGCCGACCCGGTTTGGGCCGGGCCGTGCTGTCGCTGGTGGCGTTGGCGGTGTTGGTATCGGGCTGCTCGACGGCCCAGATTGACAGCATCCCGCAGGCAATAGGGGGATTGCCGGCGGGCGCGCCCGCCCGTCCAGCCCAGGCACCCGACTTTCCGGCGGTCCATGACATGCCGCCGCCGCGGCCGGCGGTCCTTGATGCAGAGCAGCAAAAAAAACTCGAGGCCGACCTGATCGCCGTTCGCAACCGGCAGCCCAACCAGCAGAAGAACATCGCGCGGGAAAAGGCGAAGGCGGAAAAGGCTGCGAAAGCCAAGGCTGCGCAGGAAAACAAGGCCAAGTCCGGCCGGGGGAAGAAGAAGTCACCGAGCGGCGAGGTGGCCGGACAACCCGCATCCCAGGGCGTGGCGACCGGCCAGGCGCCTGCGGGTACGCCTCCCTGGCCATTGCCTTCCCAGACCACTGGCGGAAGCCCGCGCCCGTGATAAAAGCGTGGCATTCGCCGGCCAATTGAATCGACCGAAATCCCCTGACACCGGCTCGGGGAGGCCTGCGGGCCGCGAGAGAGCTTTGGCGCCAAGGACACGTTTCCATGGAAGAATTTTACCGAGTCCGCCGTCTGCCCCCGTATGTGTTCGAGCAGGTCAACCGCGCCAAGGCCGCCGCTCGTAACGCCGGGGCCGATATCGTCGATCTCGGGATGGGCAACCCGGACCTGCCGGCGCCCGCGCATGTCATCGACAAGCTGAAGGAAACGCTCGGCAAGCCGCGGACCGACCGCTATTCGGCCTCGAAGGGGATTGCGGGGCTGCGGCGCGCGCAGGCCGGCTATTACGCGCGCCGTTTCGGCGTGAAGCTCAATCCCGATACGCAGATCGTTGCCACGCTTGGCTCCAAGGAAGGCTTCGCCAACGTCGCGCAGGCGATCACGTCGCCCGGCGATGTGGTGCTGGTGCCCAATCCGAGCTACCCGATCCACGCCTTCGGCTTCCTGATGGCGGGTGGCGTCATCCGATCGGTGCCGGCGGAGCCCAATCCGGATTTCTTCGCGGCCCTGGAACGAGCGCTGCAGCATTCGATCCCAAAGCCGATTGCGGTGATCGCCTGTTATCCGGCCAATCCCACGGCTTGCGTGGCGAGCCTCGATTTCTATCGCGATCTCGTCGCCTTCGCGAAAAAGCACGAGATCATCATCCTGTCCGATCTGGCTTATGCCGAGGTCTATTTCGACAACAACCCGCCGCCGTCGGTGCTGCAGGTGCCGGGCGCGATGGACGTGACGGTCGAGTTCACTTCGATGTCGAAGACGTTTTCGATGCCAGGCTGGCGCATGGGCTTCGCGGTCGGCAACGAGCGCGTGATTGCGGCGCTCGGCCGCGTCAAGTCGTATCTGGATTATGGCGCCTTCACCCCGGTACAGGTGGCGGCGACAGCCGCACTCAACGGACCTGACGATTGCATTCGCGAGATGCGCGAGATCTATCGCAAGCGCCGTGACGTGCTGGTCGACAGTTTCGGACGCGCCGGCTGGTCGATTCCGTCGCCCACGGCGTCGATGTTCGCCTGGGCAAAGTTGCCGGAGCCGTTCCGGCAGATGGGTTCGATCGAATTCGCGAAACTCCTGGTCGAAAAGGCCGACGTCGCTGTCGCGCCCGGCATCGGCTTCGGCGAGCATGGCGATGATCATGTCCGCATCGCGCTGGTCGAGAACGAACAACGCATCCGTCAGGCGGCGCGCAACATCCGCCGCTTCCTCGAAACCGGAATCGACAAGCTGCACAACGTCGTTCCGCTGGCAACGCGGCGCTGACGCGCCGCTTCCTTCTCTCTCCCGGATCAGAAGAATGCTCGCGCCCCTGAAGGTGGGTCTTGCCGGCTTAGGCACCGTCGGCTCATCGGTCGTCCGGCTGATTGCCGAAGGTCAGCTTGCCGCGCGCTGCGGACGTTCTGTCGAGGTCGTCGCAGTGACCGCGCGCGACAAGGCGAAGGACCGCGGCGTCGACCTGTCGGGCGTTCGCTGGTTCGACGATCCGGTGGCACTTGCCTCCGATCCCGGGATCGACGTATTCATCGAACTGATCGGCGGCGAGGACGATCCGGCCAAGGCTGCGATCGAGACGGCGCTGGCGGCGGGCAAATCCGTCGTCACGGCGAACAAGGCCTTGCTCGCGAAACACGGACTTGCGCTGGCGCAGCTCGCGGAGGCGAACGGCGTCGCCCTGAATTTCGAGGCGGCGGTGGCCGGCGGCATCCCGATCATCAAGACCTTGCGGGAGGGCTTTGCCGGCAATTCCTTCGCCCGCATCTACGGCATCCTGAACGGCACCTGCAATTACATCCTGACCCGCATGGAGCAGGAGAAGCTCTCCTTTGCCGAATGCCTGAAGGATGCCCAGCGGCTGGGCTATGCGGAGGCTGATCCGACCTTCGACGTGGAAGGCTTCGATACCGCGCAGAAGCTCGCGATCCTTGCCTCGATCGCGTTCGGCACGAAGGTCGATTCCGAGTCCATCTATGTCGAGGGCATCTCCTCGATCGCGCCGGCCGATCTCCTGGCGGCGGACGAACTGGGTTATCGCATCAAGCTGCTTGGCGTTGCGGTGAAAACCGAGGCCGGAATTGAGCAGCGTGTCCATCCGACGATGGTGCCGAAGGATTCCGCGATCGCGCAGGTGATGGGTGTGCTGAATGCGGTCACCGTTGATGCCGAAGGCATCGCACCGATCACGCTGGTCGGGCCGGGGGCAGGCGGGCTTGCGACCGCGTCGGCGGTCGTTGCGGATATCGGCGACATTGCGCGTGGTGCGCGCGTTGCACCGTTCGGACGCACGACGGACAACCTGACCGTGGCTGGCAAGGCGCCGATGCAGAAACACGAGGGCGGCTATTACATCCGCCTGCTCGCCGTCGACAAACCGGGGACGGCGGCCACCATCGCGACCCGGCTGGCGGAACAGGACATTTCTCTCGAATCGATTGTGCAGCGCCACCTGGTCACGCCGAATTCCGGCCCCCAGGGCGGCAAGGACGCAAGGGCGGCCACGGGCCCGGTTCCCGTGATCCTGATCACCTACGCGACGACGGAAGATGCCGTCCGTCGCGCGCTTGCGGCCGTAAAGGCGGACAAGGTGATTTCCGAGGAGCCGCAATTGATCCGCATCGAGAAAAACCGATAGAACACGGCGGGCTATAGAAGTCGGCGGCTGTGCCGGCGGGAAAAGGGGCAGCGATATGGCGTCGACGATCACTGTGGCACCCAATCAGGTGCTGGAGCGCGTTCTCTCGCTTGAGATCGTGCGCGTGACCGAGCGCGCGGCGGTGTCGGCGGCGCGTCTGCGCGGGCATGGCCGGGACAAGGCCTCGGACCAGGCAGCGGTTGACGCCATGCGCCGGGAACTCAACAAGCTGCCGATCGACGGCACGGTGGTGATCGGCGAGGGCGAGATGGATGAAGCGCCGATGCTGTTCATCGGCGAGAAGGTCGGAAACAAGGGCGGGTTCAAGGTCGATATCGCCGTCGACCCGCTGGAAGGCACGGTCTTGTGCGCCAAGAACATGCCGGGCGCGATCGCGACGCTGGCGATGGCCGACGCCGGCACGCTGCTGCATGCGCCGGATTGCTACATGGACAAGATCGCGATCGGGCCAGGCTACCCGAAAGGCACCATCGACCTTGACGCGCCCCCGGAAGAAAACATCCTCAATCTCGCCAAGGCCAAGGGCGTAAAGCCGTCCGAGATCACAGCGATCCTGCTCGACCGGTCCCGGCATGCCGACATCATCGCCGCCGTGCGCAAGACCGGTGCGGCGGTCAGCCTGATAACCGATGGCGATGTCGCGGGCGTGATCCACTGCGCCGAGCCCAGGACCGGCATCGACATTTATCTCGGAACCGGCGGCGCGCCGGAGGGCGTGCTCGCGGCCGCGGCATTGCGCTGTATCGGCGGCCAGATGCAGACCCGGCTTGTGATCGATTCCGAGGCGTTGCGCGAGCGCACGCTGAAGATGGGCATCAAGGACCCGAAGAAGAAATACGAAATCGATGACATGGTGAAGGGCGACTGCCTGTTCGCCGCGACCGGTGTCACGTCGGGGGCGATGCTGTCGGGCGTGAAATTCGGCAAGGAGATCATCGAGACCGAAACGGTGGTGATGCGCTCCGTGACCGGCACTGTGCGTCGCATCTTCGGCGAGCACCGCCAGCTCGACAAGTTCCATCTGGACTGAGAACATCCGGCGCTGCGCATCGATCGGCAATATAGGCCGGGTTGGGGGGCCGGTCGCCGCAACCCGCTCCGCTGGCGGATCGTTGGCGTTTCCGCCACTATCGCCACGGCCCTCACTCTCGAATCGGTCCGATGTCCGCTGCCTTGCCAGCTCTTGCCGCAATGCCGGAAACGCCGCGTTTTTTTCTCGGCGTGGCGAAATCCGCACGTGGCCGCGCCTGGCGCGACCGGCTCGACGCGCGCGGGACGGCAGGGGCGCTGGCCATCACCCAACGCCATGGCGTGCCTGACATGCTGGCGCGCATTCTCGCCGGCCGTGGCGTTGGCGTCGCCGATGCGGAAAGCTATCTCGATCCGGCGGTGAAGCGGCTGATGCCCGATCCGGAGACGCTGACCGGGATGCGGGAGGCGGCGGCGCGCCTCGCCGATGCGATCCAGCGATTCGAGAACGTAGCGATCTTCGGCGACTACGACGTGGACGGCGCAACGTCATCGGCGTTGCTGGCGCGCTATCTGCGTCATTTCGGACTGAACCCCGCCATCCACATCCCGGACCGTTTGTTCGAAGGCTACGGTCCCAATGTCGATGCGATCCGGGCGCTGGCCGGGCGCGGCGCGACCTTGTTGGTCACGGTCGATTGCGGGACGACATCGATCGAGCCGCTGACCGAGGCGAAGAAGCTCGGTCTCGATACGGTCGTCATCGATCATCACCAATGCGACCCGGTGCTTCCGCCGGCTCTGGCGATCGTCAATCCGAACCGGCTCGACGATCTGTCGGGGCTCAACCATCTCGCCGCGGTTGGCCTCGTGTTCATGACGCTGGTTGCGGTGAACCGCGAATTGCGCCGCCGCGGCGTGTTCGACGGAACGCTGCGGGAGCCGGATCTGCTGTCGTCGCTCGATCTGGTCGCGCTCGGTACGGTGGCGGACGTGGTGCCGCTCAAGGGTCTCAACCGCGCCTTTGTCTCGAAGGGACTGATCTCGCTGCGGCGGCGGGAGAATGTGGGCCTGACCGCATTGATGGATGCGGCGCGCCTCGACGGACCGCCGGAGCCGTATCATCTCGGATTTCTGCTCGGGCCCCGCATCAACGCCGGGGGCCGCATCGGCCGCGCCGATCTCGGCGCCAATCTGCTGCTGGAGGAGGACGCCAGCGAAGCCGGGCGGATAGCGGCCGAATTGGACCGGCTGAACCAAGAACGGCGGGCGATGGAGCAGCACATGCTCGCGGAAGCTGAGGCGGAGGCTCTGGCCGCACTCGGACTGGAAGAGAAGGGAGCCGTGGTCGTGACGGCGTCGGAAGGCTGGCATCCCGGTATCGTCGGACTCGTTGCGGCGCGGCTAAAGGAGAAGTTCGGCCGCCCCGCTTTTGCGATTGCGCTTGGCGTGGGCGGCATCGGCACCGGGTCGGGCCGTTCGATTGCAGGTGTCGATCTCGGCCGCGCGGTGCGTCAGGCCGTGGCGGAAGGTCTGTTGGTCAAGGGTGGCGGACACGCCATGGCGGCGGGCGTCACCATCCGCCGCGAGCGGCTTGCCGAATTCCGCGCCTATCTGGAGGCGGCACTCACCGATGCGGTGGAGGCTGCGCGCCGTGACGACGCGCTGCTGATCGATGGCGCGCTTAGCGCGGCCGCTGCCAGTCTCGATTTCTGCGCGTCGATGATGCGCGCAGGGCCGTTCGGCGCCGGCAATCCCGATCCGGTATTTGCTTTGCCGGCGCACACCATCGCCTTCGCGGACATCGTCGGCGGCCAGCATATCCGCGCCCGGCTGCGCAGTCCGGATGGCGCGTTTGTTAACGCGGTGGCGTTTCGATCCGCCGACACCGATCTCGGCCGCGCGCTGATCGAGGGACGCGGGCAGGCAGTGCATGCCGCTGGGCAGTTGTCGATCGACCGCTGGCAGGGCGCTGAGCGCGTGCAGATGCGGTTGCTCGATGTGGCGCAGACGTCGTAGCAGTCGGGTTGCAACCCTCCGATGTCTTGCCCGCTCTTGTGCCGGGCATCCACGGCTTTATGAATAGCCGGGTGGCCGGGAGGGACCCGCCATGACAAGAACAGGCCACCAACCAAGGTGAGGAATGCCCAAACTCAATCTCTCCGTCGCCATCGGCGATTATGATCGAAACCGCCCGCTGATTGATGGGGCCGTGCAGATGGACGGCGTCGATCCGGTATTCATGACGTTGTCGCCGGAAGAGATCTTCTTTCGCGCTTTCAAGACCACCGATTTCGACATCTGCGAATTGTCGCTGTCGAGCTCGACGGTAAAGACGGCCGATGGCAATTTTCCTTATGTCGGCGTGCCCGCATTTCTGTCGCGCTGTTTCCGTCACACCTCAATTTATGTGCGCACCGATCGCATCAAGAAGCCGCAGGACCTGAAGGGCAAACGCATCGGCCTGCCGGAATATCAGCTCACCGCGGTGGTCTGGGCGCGGGCGCTGCTGGAGGATGAGTTCGGCGTGAAGCCGTCGGACGTCACCTGGGTGCGCGGCGGCATCGCGCATGCGGGCCGACCGGAAAAGATCAAGCTCAACCTGCCCGAGAATGTACGTTTGGAAAACGCACCGGAAGGCAAGACCATTTCCGGCATGCTCGCGTCCGGCGAGATCGACGCCTTCATGGCGCCGCGCGCACCGGCTCTGCCCGCGGATACGCCGAATGTCGGCTGGTTGTTTCCCGATCCGGAAGCGGCGGCGAAGGATTATTACGCGCGGACCAAGATCTTTCCGATCATGCATATCGTCGGGGTGCGAAAGACGCTGGCCGAGAAGCATCCGTGGCTGCCTGCGGCGGTGCTGAAGGCATTCGAACAGTCGAAGGCGATTGCGATGGAGAATCTCGCCGATGTATCGGCGGTCAAGGTGACGCTGCCCTTCATCGAGGAGCGCATCATGGAAGCGCGCGTGCTGATGGGCGACGATTACTGGTCCTATGGCGTGCCGGCCAATCGGCATGTGCTGGAGACGTTCTTCCGCCATCATCACGCGCAGGGCCTGTCGTCGCGGCTGGTCACGCCGGAGGATCTGTTCCATCCGGCGACGCTGGACAGCGTGAAGATCTGAGCCTGTGGTTGCGGGGCGCGCGCGGCGCGCTCCGCATTCTGCCCTAGAACCGCTTGATGCTGTTGAGCCCGCCGAGCCGTCCGACAATGGCGTTGGCGCCGATCGAGAGCACGAACAGCACGATCAGCATCGCGTACATCCGTGGCATGTCGAACAGGCTGTAAGCCTGGATGATCAGAAACCCAATGCCACGATTTGACAGCTTGGTCTCGGCGAGCAGCGTGCCGATCAGCGCCACGCCAAGTCCCAGCCGGACGCCGTTGATGATCGGGTGGCGCATCGCCGGCAGATAGACCTTGGTGGCCATCTGCCAGCTATTGGCGCGGAAGCTTTGTCCGACCCGGATCAGAACGGGTTCGATCTGCCGCATGCCGGCTGCGACCGACAACGCGATCGGGAAGAAGCACGACAAGGTGCCGAGCGCGATCTTGGAGGGCGGGCCGACCCCGAACCACATGATCATGATCGGGAAGAAGATGATCTTCGGCGTCGGGCCGAGATAGTAGAGATACGGCTCGTAGGCGCGGCTGAGGAACTTGTTTCCGCCAAGGACCAGGCCGACGATGATCGCGCTCAGGCCACCGATGAGGAGGGCGACGCCGACTTCATAAGCCGTCACGCCGAGATGCCAGTAATAATTGGGATCGACCAAAAGGCCGACGATCGCCTTGCCAATCGCAAACAGCGACGGCACCACGTCGCGATAAAGCAGGCCGGATTGCGCGAGCGCTTCCCAGCCGGCCAGGATCGCAACAATGATGACAATGCGAACCAGCGTCACCGGGCTGACCGCCGGCGAACGCATGTTGGTTGCCCGTGTCAGGTGGACCGCGTCAGCCATCGCTCAAACCACTCCACCACGACAAAGAAACAGACGCTCACCAGGATCACGAAGCAGATCGCGGCATAGGTCCCGGCGAGATCGTAGCGCTCGGCAAGATCGTTGATAAGCTGACCGAGCCCGCCGAAATTGATCAGGAATTCCACGCCGACGACATTGATCAGGGCGAAGATCAGACCGAGCTTGAAGCCGGTGAAAATCGTCGGCAGGGCCGAGGGAAACTGGATCTTCCAGAACATCTGCCACGGCGTGAGCTTGAATGTTCGCCCGACATTCATCAGCACGCGCTTGGTGCCGGACAGCCCCTCGATGGTCTTCAGAATGACCGCGGGCAGGCCGGCGACGAAGCCCATGATGATGATGGTGGTCGCGGAGCGGCCGAAGATGACCATGAACAGGGGGTACATCAGCACGGTCGGGGCCGATGCCGCGGCCGCAACCCAGGTTTCGGTCGCTTGCCGCAGGATGTTGACCTTGTAGAGCAGTGTTCCGATCGAAATCCCGAATACGGCCAGGAGGGCAGCCGCCGACACGCATTCCTGCATGGTGAGCAGGAATCGGTCGAGGATATGCTCCTCCACGATCACGCGCTCGAAGGCGAGAAACACATCGGACGGCGGGGGGACGATAAACCTGTTGAGGACGCCGAACTGTACCAGCGCCTGCATCAGGCCGATGGCTGCAACCAAAGTGCCGAAACCGACCAGAGCCGACGCGTAGCGCTGACGGGTGAAGTCCGTGAGCGTCATTTGCGGCGCGTCCCGGTGGCACGGGCTCGGGATTCGTCGTCGCTCATGCCGCGGCTTGCCTCCTCGCGCAGGTCAGCCCAGATTTGCGCCACATAATGGCCGAAGGCATCGCTGCCGACTACTTCGGAGGTGCGCGGGCGCGGCAGGTCGATATCGACCACGCGTTTGATCTTGCCGGGCCGGTAGGTCATCACCAGGATGCGGTCGGACAGCTGCACCGCTTCGGTGATGTTGTGGGTGATGAGCAGGGTGGTCTGTTTCAGTTCCTGCTGGATCTGCAGCACCTTGTCACCCAGCAGGAGCCGCGTCTGCTCGTCGAGCGCAGCGAAGGGCTCGTCCATCAATAGAATCTTCGGCTCGGACGCGAGTGTCCGCGCCAGGGAGACGCGCTGGCGCATGCCGCCCGACAATTCGTTCGGATAACGGTTCTCGAAGCCGTCGAGGCCAACCATCTTGATGAAGTGGCGCGCCTTGTCGTGCCGCTTTGCTTTCGGCATGCCCTCGATCTCGAGCGGGAACGAGACGTTTTCGATCACGGTGCGCCAGGGAAAGGTCGACTCCTCCTGGAACACCATGCCGACCGACGCGTGCGGACCGGTGATCCGTTCGCCGCCGACGGTGACCTCGCCCTCATAATCGCCGAGCAATCCGCCGACCACGTTGAATAACGTCGACTTGCCGCAGCCGGACGGACCGATCACGGCCAGGAATTCACCCTGCCTGACGCTGAGGGAGACTTTATCGACAGCCGTCACCACGCCATCGGGCGTGCGGAAATGCTTGGTCACGTCGTTGACGACAAGGATGCCGTCCGCGCCGGATGGCGCGGAGGCGGGGCGGATGGCGGTTACCGGTGCAGCAGACATTTCTTCCCCAAGGTGATCTCCGAGTTTTACTCGGCTTTTCTTGTCATCATCGCCGTCATCGACGGAGCATAGCCCGGTTCGACACGAACATCGACCACGGCGACTGCGCCGCCCTCGACCGCAGCAATGGCTGCGTCCAGCGCCGCAGATAGTTCGCTTCCGGTCCGCACAGGTCCGAAGCCGTCCGCGCCCTGCGCGCGCGCCATTGCCGCAAGATCGATATCGGGATCGGAGATGCGCTGCCCGATCCAGCGGTTCTCCACCGGCCGATGGCGCATGCGGGCGACGCGTTCCTGATGCAGTTCGTCGTTGAAGAACGATCGATTGTTGGCGATCAATACCAGCAGCGGAATGCGGTAATGCGCCGCTGTCCAGAGTGCGGTGACGCCCATGAGGTAGTCGCCGTCGCCGCAGATCGCGACCGGCAGCCGCCCCGAGCCTTTCAGCGCAAGGGCGGCACCCACCGAGATGCCGGGCCCGCCGCCGATGCCCCCGCCGCTATCCGAGCCGAGGAAGTCCAGTGGATGGCGGAACGGCCACCACGCGCCGTTCCAGGACAGCGGCAGATGGGTGAGGGACACATCGCGTGTTTCGACGGCGTGGCGCACGGCAAACGCAAGATCCTCGACCGTGAGCTTTTCGCCCGGAGCGGGCTTTGTCATCGCGCGTGGGGCGGCAGGAAGGGTTACGGGTTTTGCCGGCGCTCCGATTGCACGCGACAGCGCGATCGCCACCTCGTCGGGATCGGCGGCGATCAGCAGGTCGATCGGCGGCAGCGCCTGGTGATCCATGCTCCAGCCATTGTGGATGTTCTGGTCAAGCGAGGCCGAGATCACGACGGCATGGGATTTGGCCGCTTTCATTGCGCCGCCAAGATCGACCCAGTCGAGGCTCAGGATCACGTCGGCCTCGGCGAGCGCGGCAAGTCCGTCTGCATCGGGGAGCAGCATCCCTGGTGCTCCGAGATGCAGCGGATGATCGGTCGGGAATGACGCGCCGATCTTCAGATCGCTCAGGACGCGGGCATTCAACGACTCTGCGAGCGCGACGCGGGCGTCCCATGCGTCGCGCCGGCGTGAGGCTCGGCCGGCGAGGATGACGGGACGTTTCGCCTGACGCAGCCGATCCGCGGCTTCCTTCACCGTTTCCGGATCGGGTGCGGCTGCGATGCGCGGGCGGTAGCGCGCCACATCGATCGGCGGCAGCGGCTCGGGAAGCTTTGTTTCCTGCATCTCGGCGTCGAGATTCACATAAACCGGCCCCTGCGGCAGCGCATTGGCGATATTGGCGGCGCGGATCAGCGCCTCGCGCGCGGCGGCGGGGGAGGCGGGCTGGTCGTCCCATTTGACATAGCCGCGAACCAGCGCGCCCTGATCCCGCGCGGTATGGATCCAGTCGATCCAGGGGCGGCGCTTATCGGCATCGACCGGGCCGGTGGCGCCCAGCACCACGACCGGCATGCGGTCGCACCAGGCATTGAAGATCGCCATGGTGGCGTGCATCAGCCCGACATTGGAATGCACGATCGCACCCATCGCGCGTCCAGTCACCTTGGCATAGCCCTGTGCAATTGCGACGGCGCTTTCCTCATGCAGGCAGAGCAGCATCTGCGGCCGCTCGTTGCCGAGATAATTGACGAGCGAATCGTGCAGCCCGCGATAGCTGGCGCCCGGATTGAGCGCGACATAGGGAATGTCGAGGTCGCGTAGCGTCTCGGCAACAACATCGCTGCCGAATGCTGGCGCGTTAATTCCCGCGGGCACGGGTGTTTCCACCTGCGCAGCGCCTGTTTCCGGCGTCGCACGTTTGTTCATTGCAAAGTCCAGTCGAAGCGGCTCGCGCTCACGGTGTCCGTCCCTGTTAAGCCGAGCTTTCGCGCCCGTGTTGGGATCATCCTAGCACTTTGACATTCGCTCATAGAAGCCGATAAATGCGAACGTCATTGTTGCATGTGAGTGAACAATTACGATGGATCGCTTCCGCTGTATGGAAACGTTTGTGCGCGTGGCCCGATCCGGCAGCTTTACGACCGCTGCGAACCAGCTCGGGCTCTCTCGCGCATTGATCTCGCGCCATGTCGCCATGCTCGAGGATCGGCTCGGTGTCCATCTCCTGCATCGCACCACGCGCTCGCTCAGTCTGACCGACGAGGGCCGCTCCTATCTTGCGTTCTGCGAGCGGCTGTTTCGCGACATCGAAGGGCAGGAACGGGCGCTGATCGAGACACCGGCCGAGCCGTCCGGAACGTTGCGCATCGCGGCGCCGAAATCGTTCGGCGCGCTGCATCTCGCCGATGCGATCATTGCCTTCGCGCGCGTCCAGCCAAAGCTGCATGTGCAGGTCATTCTGGAGAATGTATCGTTTCAGCCGAGCGATTTCGGCAAGCGCGGGTTCGATCTGGTGCTGCAGTTTTCGCCGTCGCGGAATGCGTCGCTGGTCGAAGCGCCGGTCGCGCCCATGGATTGGCTGGTCTGTGCGGCGCCGTCGCTCCTGATCCGGGAGGGGCGGCCGACCGCGCCTACCGATCTGGCGCGGTTTCCCTGTCTGCTGCACGAGACTGCGCTGCCGAACGACCGGCTCTGGCGCTTTGAGGGGCCGCGCGGCGCTTCGACCGTTAAGGTGACGGGGGTCTTTTCATCGAACAGCGCTCTTGCCCTGCGTAAGGCGGTGATTGCCGGCCTCGGGGCGGCGTTGTTGCCGCGTTACGTCGTCGCCGACGATATCGCCTCCGGAAATCTGGTGCCGCTGTTTCCACGTCACCGTGTGGCAGCGCGTCCGCTAATCGCGGTCTATCCGCGGGTGCCGGAAACGCCGCTGAAGGTGAGGGCGTTCGTCGCATTCCTGACGGAGTGGATTACGTCGCGCGGCGTCAATCTCATCTCGTCGCGGATTCCGTCCTCCGCCAATATGCGTTGAATGTCGGCGTCGTTTCTCACTGCGCGCTAACCGGCCTGTCTTAACCGGGCGAGCAATTTTACGCCGGCATAACCGTCCGGTTGCATGTTGACCTTGCGCTGGAAATTCGCCACCGCGCGCATGGTCTGCAGTCCGACGCGCCCATCGGTGCCGCCGGTATCGAAGCCAAGCCGCGTGAGCCTCGTCTGAATTTCCTGCACCTCGGCAAGCGTCGGCGCCCGTTCGCTGTTCGGAAAGGCCTGCACGAAAGAAGGATCTGCACCCATCACGCAATCGCCGAGGTGGCAGATCGCGAGCGCGTAATTCATCGACGGATTGTAGCTCTTCACCGCATCGAAATTGGCGCCGATCAGGAATTTCGGGCCGCCAGCCACCGGCACCCAGCCACGTGCGCGTGCGCCAGGCACAGTAAAGGGCTTGCCGTCGGCGCGTGTGATTCCGGCCTTTTCCCATTCGGCATAGCTGCGCGACCCCGAGGGGGCGGGACCCTTTACCTCATAGCCCCAGGGTTCGCCGCGCCGGTAATTGCCGCGCTGGATCAGATAGCGGCAGGTCCCGGCGAGCGCGTCGTCCGGGCGGCCGAACGGATAGGGGCGGCCGTCGCCGTCATAATCGGCCCCGATATTGAGCCAAACTTCCGGCATCCATTGCGTATGCCCCATCGCGCCGGCCCAGGAGCCGCGCATTTCCGATGGCGTGCCCCAGCCGCGCTCGACAATGCGCAGAGCGTTGATCAGTTCGGTTTCCCAATAGGTCCGACGCCGCGGCTCGCCCCAGGCGAGTGCGGCAAGGCACGGGAAGATCGGGCGCATGTGATTTTGAAATACGACCGGATCGCCATAGGCGGTCTCCATGCCCCACAACCCAAGCAGCGTGACGCGCGACACGCCGAAATCCTTTTCCATTCTGTCGAACAACGGGGCATATTGCTTCGCGCGTTCGCGGCCGGTGACGATGCGCCACTCCGAAACCCGGCGGTTGAGATATTGCCAGAGTTGCTCCTTGAATTCCGGTTGCGAACGCTGCAGCGCGAATACGTCCATGTCTGGTTTGAGCCCGGCCATCACGCGGTCGTAAGTGGAGCCGGAAATTCCGCGCGCCAGCGCTTTGGCGCGGAACGCCGTGACCCATTGCTCGAAAGGTTGCGCGGCGCTTTGCGCCAACAGCTCCCCAGGTAGGACGACTGCAGCCGATGACATGATCGCGCCTTGCAGCAGGCGCCGGCGTGTGAACATCGAATCGCGCATCAGGGTCATGCCCGATTCTATCGGATGCGACCTTGTCCGCAATCCGGCGGGACAAGCGTGATGTGGCAGGGCGGGTGCGCCTTAACGTCGCTTGCGGGCGTCCAGCCGCTCGGGCCGGGTCTTGGACCTGCTCAACGCCTTGGTGCGCGGCTTCTTTCGCGCATCGCGGGACATTACTTGTGCCGGCAAAGCGGCGGTGGCCGAGACAGCGAGCGCAGCTTCGCTCGCCGCGATGCCGGCTTCGGCGCCGCCGGACGGGTGCGGATCGCTCACCTCGCTGCCGCGGGCGCCGATCAGATGCTCGTAAGCCGCAACAAGCGTCATATACGGGTTGACCCGCACGTATCCGTCGCGGGTCGGGACCTGGATTTCGAAATGCAGATGCGTCGTGGTCATGCCGGGCCGGCGGTTGAAATTGCCGATGGTGCCGAGCCGCTCGCCCTCCTTCACCAGCCGCCCGCTGGAGATGCCATCCTCGTCAAGCGTGCGCGGATGCATGTGCAGATGTCGGAAACGCAGCCGCTCGCCCGGCGCATTGGTGACGAGAAAGAATGAGTCGTTCCAGGATTCGCGCAGGATCATGCCCTCCCGCGCGGCGACCACCGCGTCGCGATTGGCGGGGCAATCGCGTTTGCGGGGCCCCGGCTCACAGGTCACGCCCAGAATGTCCTGGCCCTGATGGCCACGCCCGGACGGACATTGACCGACGGCGAAGTCGCGCCGCTCGCAGAAATTATCGCGCCAGACATAAGGCTTGTCCGGCTTGCCATCATCGCCGCTGACGGCGGCGGGGGCCCAGGCGACCACCAGACCATTGCGCCGGCGGAACGCCTGGGTGGTGACATAGGCGGGGGCCGCGGCGGCGGGGAAGCGAATGCGAGCGTAGACCGTGGTGTCGGTATTGCCGGCCGGCGCGCGCATCGCTGTCCCGGTGACCAGCTTGCCCACCGGCTGATAATGGAACCTGTCGGATCGCGTTGCCGGCCGCTCGGCCGCGGGCGGTGGCGTGGTGGTGAAGGCAATCACGGGATTGCCGCCGACCATGCGCAAGGCGCGCAGGAAGTGCAGCGCGATGCGATCGGCATTGCGGCAGGAGAGGCGGGTGCGGCGCTGCGGCCCGTCGAAACACTGGATCGACACCACATAGGGAATGCCGAACCGCTCGAAACTGTAGCGCAGGGTGTGTTCCAGGATCTGCCGGGCGATACCGGGAAAGTCCTTGGCGATGTCGCCCGGCGGCTGGATTGCAGCGCCCTTGGCGGCCGGCAATTCGTAAAGCAGATTGAATGCCGAAATCTGCACCACCACCGGGTCGCGATAGTCGATATCGGAAAACGCCGGGACGTCGCGGGTGCGCAGCGCGAAGGTCGCATCGTATCCGGTCGGTCCCGCCTGAAAAAATCGGGTCGGCTCGAAGCCCGACATATAGCTCTCGACCGGATTGATATCGTCGGCCGCGCGATCGTGGATGTCGTCGCCGATGGCAAAGGGCAAGAGAACCGGTACCGGACTGCCCGCGATTGCCGGAAACCGCTCGGCGGCAAACGACGTGACCGCGGTGAGGCGGTCGCTGGGCGGCTCCAAGCGTGGGATGACAGGCAACGTCGCGCGCGCCGCCGCCCAGTCGGCGGCGAATGACAACGTGCGCGGCAGCGGCCATGATTCGGCGGAGGCTGCCGCCAAACCGGCCAGGATCATCAGGATGGCGACGGCCGCACGGCGCACGGGCTTGCTCCACACTTGCAGAGCGATCTAACGGCTTCGCGCCGTGGACGAAACCGAAAACTGAGCGCAGCGCAGCAAATGGGCCGCGGTGATGTCAATCCGCGGCCCGCTGTTGCAAACTGGTACAGGTTATCTGGCGCCCTGTCAGGCTGTGTCCCGACTCTGCAGTCCGGATTCAACCTTGGGCGTGCGATCAACCCTTGGGCTTGGGCTGATCGGCATCCTGCGCACAATCGGTTCGGGCCTCGACCGCCTTTCCGTCGCGCTGCACAGTCGGCGCCGCCGATTGTTCGTGTCCCTCGGCTGACGGAAGGATTGCGCTCTTCTCGACCGCCTGAGCATCCTCCGATGCAGTACCGGTGGTCTGTCCGGCGCTTGCAGGCGGGCAATTGGTCAGGTCTTTGTTGCCGTTTCCGGGACCATCGAGTTTCTGCGCAAGCGCTGTACTTCCCGCGAAAGCGATGACCGCCGCGGCCAAGGCAATTCTTTTCATCCGTGTTCTCCTGTTGAAGCGTGGATGCAAATTGCGTGTCACACGAGACTTGCCAGCGCCGCCGCGATGACAACGCCGATGGTGACCGTAAGCATGACGGTTGGATCGGAGCGATCGGCTCGTCTCCAGTCGTGTTCGACAGACGTGCGCATGCCGCCTCGCGCCCAGTTGTTGAATGAACTGTCGTGGTTTAAATGACTGGCGCTACAACGCGCTGTTACCTCGGAAGTTCCAGCTGCCCCAAGACTGACAAGCTTGAGCCGCAAACGGGCAGGTTTTCGGAACTCCGGCATAGCAGCGGTGCACCTGAGATCGGAACCTTCCGAAGTATCCGTGGTTGACGCACCGAGCGTGCCGCCGGCACCGCGCAGCAAGGAGATCACCATGTCCGACTTCGATCCCACGCGGGTGGACCCGAAACGGCCGGCCGTGAACGAGGCTGGCTACGCCGCGGATCGCGGCTTCAACTGGAGCTGGATCATCGGCGGCATTGCGGCCATCGTTGTTTTGTTCGTCGCCTTGAGCTTCCTGGGTGGCGATGACCGCACGGCCGAAACGACCCCGCCGCCCGCCACCACGGGCCAGTCTTCACCGATGAGCCCGGCGCCGACAGCGACGCCAAACGCAACACCGGCACCGGCCAATCCGTCGCCCGCGGAGCGCACCGCACCGCCGCCGGCTACCAATCAGAACTGATCATCGAACGTGCGTTGAAAGCCCCGGCCTCGGCCGGGGCTTTTTTGTTGCGTCCGCGACTCGAAACGGCTCGCGTCGGCTTATCCGCGCAACAGCATGGCCTTTCTTCGCCGCAGCCGTTTGACAGAGGCAATTTCCAACTTCGCATTCAACTTCGGGAGAACATTTTGCGCGCGCGGTGCCATATATGGCGTCACGACAAGTGTCTGGCACGCAAGCGCGAATGGAGCCGCAATGCGTTTCCTCCCGTTGTTTTTCGATCTCGGCAAAGGTCCGGTCATCCTCGTCGGCACGGGCAAGGAGGCGCTCGCGAAACTGCGCATCCTCAAGGCGGCCGGCGCGCAAATTCGTTGGTATGTGCTGGCACGAGATGATGTCGACGACGGTGATGCGCAGGATGTCGACCTTCGGATCGGGCTGCCTGCCGAAGAGGATTTCCTCGGCGTCATTGCGTTGGTTGCTTCCGCCGGCACGGAGTTCGACGAGCAACTTGCAGCGCGTGCGCGCGCCATGAATGTGCCGGTCAATATCGTCGACCGGCCGGACCTCTCAACCTTCATCTTTCCGTCGATCGTCGACCGCGGCGATGTGGTCGTCGCGATCGGCACCGGCGGGACGTCGCCGGTGCTGGCAAGGCGGTTGCGGGAAAAGATCGAGCAGCTTCTGCCCGAGCGCATCGGTGAATTTGCCGGCCTGATGGGCAGATATCGCGAGCGGCTCCACGCCTTGCGCCATCGTGGCTTTTCCACCCGTCACTTCTGGGAGCGGGTGATCGACGGACCGATCGGCGCGCTGTTTCTGGCGGGGCGCACCGCCAAGGCGGAAGCGGCCCTCATCATCGAAATTGAACGCGCTGGGCAGGAAGCGCCGCGGCCAGGCCAGGTGCAGATCGTCGGTGCCGGCCCGGGCGATCCCGACCTGCTGACGCTGAAAGCGTTCCATGCTCTGCAATCGGCGGACATTGTTCTGACAGACGATCTGGTGTCGTCGGAGATCCTCGGCCGCGTCAGGCGCGATGCCGAGATCGTCCATGTCGGCAAGCGCAAGGGCCATATAGGCATCGGCCAGGACGCCATCAATCGCCGCCTGATCGCGGAAGCGAAAGCCGGGCGCTATGTGGTGCGCCTGAAGGGCGGCGATCCTTTCATCTTTGGACGCGGCGGCGAGGAGCGCGAAGCGCTGGAAGCCGAGGGCATCGCCGTGACCGTCGTTCCCGGCATCACCGCGGCGCTGGGCTGCGCGGCGGAAGCGGGCGTGCCGCTCACTTTCCGCAAGGAAGCCACACGCCTGTCGATCGTCACCGCCAACACTGCCGATGGCGCCGACAAGATCGACTGGACCGGGCTTGCCGACCGCACCACCACGGTCGCGATCTATATGGGACTGACCGCCGCGGCATCCGTTCGCAACGGATTGGTGTCAGCCGGACGCGATCCGCAAACACCGGTCGCGGTGCTGGCACGCGGCACGCGTCCGGACTCGCGCAGCCTCACAGGCACGCTGTCGCAATTGCCCGCGCTTGCGGCCGGGGCAGGCGAGGGGCCCGCGCTGATCGTGGTCGGCGATGTGGTCACGCATTCGCGCGCGTGGAAAGACGCGGTCGAACTTTTAGAGGCCGCCGAATGACCGCGCCGCAACAGCAGAAGCTTAAAGTCAAAGGCCCGGTGGTTATCACCGGCAACCGTCTCGGCGACGGCGCGGTGGTGTATCGCACCGCGACGCGCGGCTGGTCGACGTCTCTCAGCGAAGCAATCGTGACGACAACAGCCGATGAGGCGACGCGGCTCTTGAAGGACGCGAATGCCAGCGACATCGAGGCGGTCGGCGCCTATGTCGCGCCGGTGATCCTCGAGGGCGATGACATCAGGCCGGGCAACCTGCGCGAACGAATCCGCGTCGCTGGACCGACCTTTGCGCTTCCGGGCAGTGAGGCGGCCTGAGTCATGTATCTCTACGATGAATACGATCGCACTCTGGTTGCCGAACGGGTCGAAGAGTTTCGCGACCAGGTCGAACGGCGGCTGTCGGGTGCGCTGAGCGAGGACGAGTTCAAGCCGCTGCGGCTGATGAACGGCGTCTATCTGCAACTGCACGCCTACATGTTGCGGGTCGCAATCCCGTATGGCTCGCTCTCATCCGACCAGATGCGCACGCTGGCGCATGTCGCGCGGCGCTATGACCGCGGCTACGGCCATTTCACCACACGCCAGAATATCCAGTTCAACTGGATCAAGCTCGACGACATGCCCGAAGTGCTCGCGGTCCTGGCCGAGACCCATCTGCATGCGATGCAGACCAGCGGCAATTGCATTCGCAATGTCACCAGCGATCAATGGGCGGGCGTCGCGCCGGACGAGGTCGAGGACCCGCGCGTCTATGCCGAGATTCTGCGCCAGCACTCGACCATGCATCCGGAATTCTCGTTCCTGCCGCGCAAGTTCAAGATCGCGGTGACCGCGGCCGAGCACGACCGCGCCGCCATCCGCGTGCACGATATCGGACTGCGCCTGCACAGGAACGATGCTGGCGAGACCGGCTTCGAGGTCGTGGTCGGCGGCGGGCTGGGGCGGACGCCATTCATCGGCAAGACCATCAAGTCGTTCCTGCCCAAGCGCGACCTGCTCAGCTATATCGAGGCGGTGCTGCGCGTCTACAATCTCTATGGGCGCCGCGACAACATCTACAAGGCGCGGATCAAGATCCTGGTCCATGAACTCGGCGCGGAGAAGTTTGCCGCCGCGGTCGAGGAGGAATGGCGTGCGATCAGGGACTCTGCGCTTGCGCTCGACGACGCAATCATCGCCGACATCGCCTCGCGCTTCCGTTATCCGGCATACGACGCGTTGGCCGACACAACCGACATCCTGAAAACCGAGCGGGCAGCCGATCGCGCTTTCGATACCTGGTATGGCAATTCGGTCGCCGCGCACAAAGTGCCCGGCCATGCGATCGTCACGGTGTCGCTGAAACCGGTCGGCGCGCCGCCCGGAGACGCCACCGCCGACCAGATGGACGCGATTGCCGATCTCGCCGACCGCTATTCGGCTGGAGAGATCCGGGTGGGGCATGAGCAGAACCTGGTGCTGCCGCATGTGCGCCAGCGCGATCTGCCGGCGCTGTTCCGCGCACTCGACGCCGTCGGATTGGCGACCCCGAATGTCGGCCTCGTGTCCGACATTATCGCGTGCCCGGGCCTCGATTATTGCAGCCTCGCCAATACCCGTTCGATTCCGGTGGCGCAGGAGCTGACCCGCCGCTTCCGCAACATTGAGTCGGCGCACAATATCGGCCGTCTGCACATCAACATTTCCGGCTGCATCAATGCCTGCGGACACCACCATGTCGGCCATATCGGCATTCTGGGCGTGGAGAAGAACGGCGAGGAATTCTTCCAGGTCACGCTCGGCGGCCGTGCCGACGAAAATGCCGAGCTTGGCACGCTGCTCGGGCCTGCGGTGCCCTACGAGCAGGTCGCCGATGTGATCGAGGACGTGGTCGCAGCCTATATCGAATTGCGGGCGCGCCCGGATGAATTGTTCGTCGAGACCGTCAGGCGGCTCGGCGTCGAACCTTTCAGGGAACGCGTCTATGCCACTCATTGAAGACGGCGAAGTGGTCCAGGACCGCTATGTGCGGATCGCCGACGATAGTCCGGTGCCTGAGGAAGGTCCGGTCCTGCTGTCGGCGGCGCGCTTTCTCGCCGACGCCGAACGCATCGCTGGCCGTCCCGGGGCCACCGGCGTGCTCTGGCCGAACGATCGCGACATTGCCGAACTCGCGCCGTATCTCGGCCGGCTGTCGCTCATCGCGCTGGTGTTCCCGACCTTCAAGGACGGCCGCGCCTACAGCCAGGCGCGCACGTTGCGTGAACGCTACCGGTTCGCGGGCGAATTGCGGGCCACTGGCGATGTCCTGCGCGACCAGTTCCTGTTCCTGCATCGCGCGGGGTTCAATGCATACGAGTTGAAGAAGGCCGCCGACGCGCCAGCTTTCTGCGATGCGCTGCGGCGCTACATCGCCTTCTATCAACCGGCTGCTGACGGGGCAGTCAGCGTGTTGCGCCAGCGGCTGAAGGCTTCCTCGCAGCGGCAGCTTCCCGCGACCGAGCACGCCTGAATGAACGCAATGGAAACCCTCAGCGCCCGCACCAACCGGCTGAACAAGGCGCTCGCTGCCGCGTCGCCCGCGGCAGTGATCGAAAAGGCGGTCGAAACGATACCGGCCGGCCGGATTGCCATCGTGTCGTCGTTCGGAACGGAATCGGCCGTGCTCCTCAAATATGTGGCCGATGTCGATCCGGGCCTGCCGGTGCTGTTCCTCGATACCGGCATGCTGTTCGACGAGACGCTCGATTATCGCGACCGGCTGATCGACTTTTTCGGGCTGACCGACGTGCGCTCGCTCAAGCCGCAGATCGACCTGGTGGAGCGCCGCGATCCCGGCCGTGATCTTTGGATGAGCGACACCGACAGCTGCTGCCATATCCGCAAGGTCCGGCCATTGTCCGACGCGCTCGGCGCCTTCGACGGCTGGATCAACGGACGCAAGCGCTTCCATGGCGATGTCCGCGCCAACATCGTTCATGTCGAAACCGATGGCCGGTTGCTGAAGTTCAATCCACTGGCGGCGCTGTCGCGCAAGGAGGTTGCGCAGGTGTTCGAGGCCGAGGGCCTGCCGCGCCATCCGCTGGAAAGGCTTGGCTTCGCTTCGGTCGGTTGCATGCCTTGCACCAGCCGCACCCGCGAGGGCGAATCCCCGCGCGCCGGACGCTGGCGCAATCAGAACCGCAGCGAATGCGGCATCCACCGCGTCGGGCTGCCGGCCGGCGCCGGCTGCGGTTGTTAACGGAGCGGCAACCGCGTTTCGAAAAATGCGGCGCTGCCCGCCCGCGCCCGCGCCACACATAGACGTTGATTAAAGTTTTCTGCCTTAACCCGGTACCCGAGCGCAGCCTTGTCTTGCTGTGCGGCTTGCCCGTTGGTGAGGTGATGAAAACAATCGCTCTTGCAGGCCTGCTGGGTGCGGCCATTATCGGCGCCGGTGGCTATCTGTTTGCTTCGACAGACGACGCAACGATCAAGACCGGAAGCGTCAAGACCGCGGCTCCGGTTCTGGCGACCGATCCACGGACCGCGATGAATGTGGTCAAGGTGGACTGGCGCCGCGACGGCTTCGGTTATACGGCGGTGGCCGATGTGTCGGTCCGCAACAACAACAGCTATTCGGTTCGCGTCGATCGCATCAGTTGCCGCTTCCGGGGTCCCGACGGTGCCATGGAAGATCATGCGCAGGGCGTCTACGACATCGTCCAGCCGCGCACCGAACGCACGATCCGCAACGTCTCGCTCGGCTTCGTCAGCAGCGAAGCGAAGGGGATCGATTGCAGCGTTGCCGGCGCGCGGAAGGAATTCTGAGCGGCGGCTGACTGAGCCTACGGCGTTGCGGCCAGCACGCGGTCGATCTCGGCCAGGGCCTTTTCCTTCTCGTCCTCGCCCATCAGCGAAGCGTGGAAACCGTTGCGCACGATCGCCACGATCTCGTCGCGGCTGAGCGTCAGCGCCTCGGATACCGCGCGGTAATTCTGGTTCACATAGCCGCCGAAATAGGCGGGATCGTCGGAATTGACGGTGACCACCAGCCCCTTGTCCATCATCCGCCGCAACGGATGGTGCCGCAGGTCGTCGACCACCCGCAGCCGCAGGTTCGACAGCGGGCAGACCGTGAGCGCCATTTTCTCCCGCGCCAGCCGTCCGACCAGTGCGTCGTCGTCCATCGCGTGGTTGCCGTGATCGACCCGCATCACGCCGAGGATATCGAGCGCCTCCCAGACATAGCTCGCCGGCCCTTCCTCGCCGGCATGGGCGGTGAGAAAGAAACCGGCGTCGCGGGCGCGCGCATAGACGCGGGCGAATTTGCCGGGCGGGTTGCCGCGTTCGGCCGAGTCGAGCCCGATGCCCATGATGCGGTCGCGGAACGGCATGGCGGCATCGAGCGTCTTCTGCGCACTGGTCTCGTCGAGATCGCGCAGGAAGCACATGATCAGGCTCGCGGACACGCCGAGTGTTTGCCTCGCATCGGCGATCGCGCGCGACAATCCGTTGATCACGGTCTCGAAGGTAATGCCGCGATCGGTATGGCCCTGCGGATCGAAGAACATCTCGACATGCCGCACATTGTCGGCCTGCGCGCGCTGCAGATAGGCGAAGGCAAGATCGTAGAAATCCTGCTCGGTGATCAGGACCGACATCCCCAGATAATAGACGTTGAGGAAATCCTGCAGGTTGTTGAAGCGGTAGGCGGCGTGGATGTCCTCGACCGAGGCATAGGGCAGGGCGATGCCGTTCCGCCGCGCCAGCGCGAACATCATCTCCGGCTCGAGGCTGCCCTCGATATGGATGTGGAGTTCGCATTTTGGCAGGCTTTTGATCAGGGTGTCAGTCGTGGCGGCCATATCGTTGCACCTTGTGCCGGAGCTTCCGGTCGGCAATCGCGGATGCCGCGCCGATGTGCCGGATGCTTCGCCGTCCCGGCCTGAACGCGGCGTCGAGCTGGTTTTGTCGGCGACCGCCGACGGATGATCGAACGGCGCAAGAAGCTGGAAGATAACCCGATCGAGCGGGCCGGTCAGCTTCGAAGTCGCGACGGTTGATGATTGCTCGGCGCGCGCCATGTCGATGGCGGGTGCTTGTCTGAGATATCTGTGTCGACCGATCCTGCCGGAGATCGAGAGCCCCCAGCGCTGGGGGCGACATGGGCGCTGGGGGCTTCGCACTATTCGCGACAATGAGGGGGTCGCGATCTGCAAGCAGCAGATATTCCGTTTCTTGCATGTACATAGCCGGCACGCCAGCATCAATGCCTGTAAACCTTAAGAGTGCGTACGGCGTCCACGCAGCGAGCGCCCGGACAGGTGCGAAACAGACACCATCGATTGTGCCGCTGGCGTGCTGAACCAGTCGAACGACATTCTGACAGGGGGATGTGTGGGCGATGTCGCGCCGGTGATGGCGCGCCCAAGGGGAATCGAACCCCTGTTTTCGCCGTGAAAGGGCGACGTCCTGGACCGCTAGACGATGGGCGCTGACCGGCCGCTAAGGCCGGGGCGTTGTATAGTCAGGGATTGGCGGGGAGGCAAGGCACCGTATGCCCCGATCGGCAAAAACCGGCCGCGGCCGCCTTTACCAATGGCCGGTATTCGGCATCGAGGCCCAAGGCTCCTCCGGCGGCAGGGCATTGCCCTTCTGCAGGAGTTCGATCGACTGGCGGTCCGGCGAGCGGATGAAGGCCATCTGGCCGTCGCGCGGGGGCCGGTTGATGGTCACGCCGGCTTTCATCAGCCGCTCGCAGGTCTCGTAGATATTGTCGACCTCGAAGGCGAGGTGGCCGAAATGCCGCGCTTCGCTGTAATCCTCGGTGTCCCAATTGTGGGTGAGTTCCAGGAGTGGGCCCGGCCGGCCCTGCCGCTTCGATTGCTCGACAATGGTCTCGTCATCCGGCGCCATCAGGAACACGAGGGTGAAACGGCCCTTCGGATCCTCGCGGCGGAAGGATTCCTTCAGCCCGAGCTTGTTGCAGTAGAAATCCAGCGCGGCGTCGAGGTCGCGCACCCGCAGCATGGTGTGGAGATAGCGCATGGGCCCGGGTTCCCTCTCAAAGATGCCGTGAAGATGCCTGACGTAGTGGGCAGGCGCGGCGAGCGCAAGCCGTTGCGCATCGCGGCCGCCTCACGCCATATTCGGCCGCATCGATACGCCCGCACCGTGAGAGCCTGAAGGAATGATCGCGCCCGATCTTGAAACCGCGACCGCTTCGCTGCGCGAGATGATCGACGCGTCGGAACGCATAGTGCCGTTCACCGGCGCCGGCATCTCGACCGAAAGCGGTATTCCGGATTTTCGTTCGCCCGGCGGATTGTGGACCAAGACGCAACCGATTCCATTCGATCAGTTCCTCGCGAGCCGCGAGATGCGCGACGAAGCGTGGCGACGCCGCTTCGCGATGGAAGAGTATTTCGGCCGCGCAAAACCCACACGCGGACACCTCGCGCTGGCATCGCTGTATCGGATCGGCAAGTCGCCGGGCGTGATCACGCAGAATATCGACAATCTGCACCAGGCCGCGGGCGTGCCGCCGGAACATGTGATCGAGTTGCATGGCAACACCACATTCGCGACCTGCCTCGACTGCGCGAAGCGGTACGAATTGACACACATCAAGGAAAAATTCGATTCGGCGGGCGGTCGTGCGCCGGATTGCGATTGCGGCGGCTATATCAAGAGCGCAACAATCTCGTTCGGACAGGCGATGCCGGAACAGGCGATGCTGCGGGCGCAGGAGTGGGCGCAGGATTGCGACCTGTTCGTCGCGATCGGCTCGTCGCTCGTGGTATGGCCGGCGGCGGGCTTTCCGTTGCAGGCGAAAAAGAACGGTTCGCGTCTCGTGATTATCAACAGAGAGCCGACCGAGTTCGATTCGATCGCGGATCTGGTCATTCGCCACGATATTGGCGATACGCTGGCGCCTCTGATCGCTCACTGATTCGTGTCAAGATACTTTTGCACAGGGCCTCTGTAATCGTTTGCGGCCTTCATTTTCCCCTTTTACAAACACCGGTCAGTGTTACTCTTGAGACGAAGAGATTCGTCTCAAGCGTTCGGAAGAGACGCTAACAGAAGCGGCGGCGCGGCGGTCATGGCGTCCGGCGAGATGGGGACAAAGTTGTCCGGTGCAGGTTACGATCTGGGGCCAGATCGTCACACAGGGGTGGCGGATGAAACCGCTACAGACCTGGTTGAAATCTCAGGCACCATAAAATGGTTCGACGTGTCGAAGGGCTTCGGCTTCATCGTCCCTGACGATGGTTCCGCCGATGTCCTGCTGCACGTGACGTGCTTGCGCCGGGACGGTTTCCAGACCGCCTATGAAGGTGCACGCGTGGTCTGCGAAGTGCTGAACCGTCCCAAGGGGGCTCAGGCCTTTCGCATTCTCTCGATGGATGAGAGCACCGCGATCCATCCGGCGCAGATGCCGGCACCGCGCACGCATGTCACGGTGACACCGACGTCGGGACTCGAGCGCGTCATCGTCAAGTGGTTCAATCGCTTGCGAGGCTTCGGCTTCGTGACCCGCGGCGACGGAACTCCGGACATCTTCGTCCATATGGAAACGCTCCGCCGCTACGGCATGACCGAGCTGCGTCCCGGCCAGACCGTGCTGGTCCGCTTCGGCCCCGGCCCCAAGGGCCTGATGGCTGCGGAAGTGCATCCCGACGGTGGATCTCTCGGGCCGTCCTCACATTAGTCTGACGTCCTGAGTCAGTCTCCGAGAGCAGCGTCCCGTCAGCCGAAGCGTTGCGGCCCTCGCAGGATCGTGAATCCAGGCTCGATCAAAACGCCCACTTTGCCATTTGTCCTCAAAAGCGAGCGCTTGTAAAAGCGACCGCGGCAAGTGGATGAATGCGGTGGGCCGGATTGACCTGGAACATCGGGGAAACTCGGACCATCTGGACACCCGGAACGTGATCGCCGCTGACAGCATGTCTCGCGCGACCGATTCCACGGCAAGGCGGTTGGCGTAATGTCTTTGCAATCTGCATCATTGGCTTTCGTGCCGGCGCAGCGGTGCCTGCAGGCGGCGCTTGTGTTCGTGCTGGTGTTGCTCGCGGGCCAGCAGGCGGCGCGCGCCGCCGACGACACGACGCTCGAGATCGTCACCCAGAATGGCGTGCACGTGTTCACCGTGGAAATGGCCAGGACCGACGAGGAGCGGCAGAAGGGTCTGATGTTCCGCAAGGAAATGCCGGAAGGCACCGGCATGCTGTTCGACTTCAAGCCCGATCAGAACGTCTCGATGTGGATGCGCAACACCTACATCCCGCTCGACATGCTCTTCATCAATGGCGACGGCACGATCCGGCGCATCGCGGAAAACACCGAGCCCATGTCCGAGCGGACCATTCCGTCGGGGGGGCCGGTTCGCGGCGTGTTCGAGGTGATCGCCGGCACCGCGAAGAAGCTCGGCATCAAGGCTGGCGACAAGGTCGCCCATCCGCTGTTTTCCGACCGGTAACGCCGGACCGGCGGCACCGCCGCCGGGATTTCTTGCGGGCCCGGTCGTCCGCCATGCCGGTCTGCTTGCGGCGCCGCCGCAAAGTCCCTATTCATGCTCCGACGTCGGCCCGGATCGGGGCATAGCGCAGCCTGGTAGCGCATCTGCTTTGGGAGCAGAGGGTCGCAGGTTCGAATCCTGCTGCCCCGACCAACCGTTCCGCCGGCACGTGAGGGGATTTGCGAGCCACATGACCGCACGCATCTACAAGCCGGCCCGGACCGCGATGCAGTCCGGTACCGCCAAGACCAAGGCCTGGGTGCTGGATTTCGAGCCGGAAGCGCCGCGCGTAGTGGAGCCGCTGATGGGCTGGACCTCATCGACCGACATGAAGAGCCAGGTCCGGCTGCGGTTCGCAAGTCGCGAAGAGGCTGTGGCGTATTGCGAGCGGGAAGGGATCGCCTACCAGGTGTTCGAGCCGAAAGAGCCTGTCCGCCGCGCCATTGCCTATGCCGACAATTTCGCGTTCCAGCGGCGCGGTCTCTGGACGCACTGACGGACGCCTCCGGCGCGGCCGACTGATCCGCCGCAAACCGGACGGCGCTCCGGGTTCCGGATAACCGTCTCCCTCTCTCTCTCTCTGCCCGGGCCATTGCCTGTCACGGCGCGTGTGCGCGATAAGGGGACAGCCGATCTCCACAAAGCCGGGAGTGCGCTGTGGCAAAACCGCGTTTCCTCAATCCGCCGACGCTCTACAAGCCGCCGGGCTACAGCCATGTCGTCGAGGTCAGGGGCCCGGGGCGCGTCGTCTATATTGCGGGCCAGCTTGGATTCGATGCGCAGGGTAACCTGGTCGGCGCGCCCGGCGACTTTCGCGCGCAGGCAATGCAGGCCTTCGAAAACCTGAAGCTTGCTCTGGCCGCTGTCGGCGCCGGCTTCGGTGACGTGGTCAAGCTCAACAATTATCTGACCGACATGTCGCATTTGCCGGTGTTTCGCGAGGTGCGCGATCACTATCTCAATGTCTCGGCGCCGCCGGCTTCGACTACGATCGAAATTTCGAAATTCGCGCGCGACGGTGCGTTGATCGAAATCGAAGCGGTGGTGATGCTGGCGGACTAGACGATGGCCGCCGCAGCACGCGGGTTCGGTGTTCGGGCTGCAGCGGTCCTGCTGCTGATCGCAGTGTCGGTTGGCGCCGGCTCGTCGCAGAACCGGGATGCCCAGGCCGATGCGCCGGCCAAGGTCGATGTGGTGCGGGAACTGCAACGCGCGGTGCGCGAGAATGACCGGGCGTGGCTTGCGGCGCGCATTCGTTACCCGCTGCGCTATCACGGCCGGACCATCGCGGTGATCCGCAATCGCGACGACTTCCTGCGCGGCTATGACAGTTTCGTCTCCGACCGGCTGCGCCGCGCGATCCTTGGCCAGGACCCCGAGCGGGTGTTCGAGAACTGGCAGGGCATGATGGTCGGCGAGGGCGCCCACAATATGTGGTTGCGCGAAAGCGGGGAGGGCAACGCGGCCCGCTACGAGATCGTGACGATCAACGATTCACGATAGACTGGCCGGTGTTGCGGGCCGCGATCCGGCCGGTTCGGCGATGGCGACCCCGGGATGACTCGAACATCCAACCGCCGGATTAGAAATCCGATGCTCTATCCAGTTGAGCTACGGGGCCTTGGTCTGCCTTGCCCTGGCGTGGCAAATCTGCCGGACCCAGAGCAGGGCCCATATAGCTTCGTTCGGCCGGGCCTTCAAACGCCGCCCTGACGCTGCCCGCGCTTTTTTACCGGTTCGGCATGGTGCGCCGGACGCCGCGGGGCGCTAGGGTGATGTGGGGCAGAGTGGCGGCGGCTGGCTTCGGAGATCGCACGATGGCGATGATCGCTGAGACACGGATACCGGTCGACGCCGACGACCGGCTGCGCGGCATGATCCGAATCGAGGGTGGCACGTTCCACATGGGCTCGGACCGGCATTACCCGGAAGAGGCGCCGGTGCACCGCGTCAGCGTCGACGGTTTCTGGATCGACCGCACGCCTGTGACCAACCGGCAATTCAAGGACTTCGTCAAAGCCACCGGCCATGTGACCTTCGCGGAAATCCCCCCCGACCCGAAGGACTACCCGAACGCGCTGCCGCACATGCTCTATGCCGGATCGCTGGTGTTCACACCGCCGGCGGGGCCTGTCGATCTGCGCAACTGGGGCCAGTGGTGGACCTTTCTCAAAGGAGCGGACTGGCGTCATCCATACGGCCCGAAGAGCAACATCAACGGGCTCGACAATCATCCGGTCGTCCATGTCGCCTATTCCGACGCGCTCGCTTATGCGCGCTGGGCCGGCAAGGATCTGCCGACCGAAGCGGAGTGGGAATTCGCCGCGCGCGGCGGGTTGGACGGCGCCGAATACGCATGGGGCGACGAACTCACGCCGGGCGGCGAACATCGCGCCAATACCTGGCAGGGCAATTTTCCGCATGAGAATCTGGCGCGCGACGGGTTCACGCGCACGTCCCCGGTGACGGCGTTTCCGCCGAACGGCTACGGCGTCCACGACATGATCGGCAATACCTGGGAATGGACGTCGGACTGGTATGCGCCGAAACACGAAGCCGATGCCGCGAAGGCTTGCTGCGTGCCGGAAAATCCGCGCGGCGCGCGCGAGGATGCAAGCTACGATCCCTGCCAGCCGGAGATCAAAATCCCGCGCAAGGTCTTGAAGGGCGGCTCGCATCTGTGCGCGCCAAATTACTGCCGGCGTTATCGCCCCGCCGCGCGTCATCCCGAGCCGGTCGATACCTCGACCAGCCATGTCAGCTTCCGCTGCGTGGTGCGAAAGGCTGAGCCCGCCTGAAACGCAAGCTGGCCGGGCAATTCGATCTTGCCGGAACGATTAGTTCGCCGCGAGGCGATTGGCCTTTTGCAGGCTCGCCATCAGTGGCTCGACGATTTCGTCTATCGCCCCGTGCCGCCGCATAAAGTCTGCTGGATCTCGTCCCACCGGTTCGTCCCGGGCCAACCGTTCCAAGGCGCGCTGGGCGTCCTGCGGCTTTCCGAGCTCGGTGTTTGCGACCGCGAGCAACAGCTGGCTGAAGCCGGTATCACCGAGTGCAGCCCGCTCGGACACTTCCAGCATTCCGGCGTAATCGTGCTTGAGATACAGATCGACCGCGACCAGGTGATAGTACCAACTCGGCGGATTCACGGTGCGCTCGATCGCGCGCTTGAGGATCGGGATGCCTTCCTCGAACTTGCCGCGCACGGCGAGACGCCAGCCCAGCTGCGCCAGCACCTCCGGGTCGTTGGGATTGAGCGCGGCAGCCTGGCGGGCGATGCGCTCGCTGTCATCGTAGCGCCCGAGATAGTGAAACGTCGCGGCGAGTGCCTTGAGCGCCAGCGGGTTTTTGGGCTGCAGGGTTGCGGCGCGTGAGGTTGCCTGAAGCGCCTTCTCGTATTCCTTCGCTCGTTCGCTATCGCCGGTATAGCCAAGGCGTCCGGCGTCCACGTGAAGCCATCCAAGCATCGCCCAGGCATCGCTGTAATCCGGGTCGCGCCTCACGGCCTGTTCAAGACACTGCAATGCGGGACCGAACTCCGTCCTGTTGAAGCTACGCCGATAGCTGTAGGCGCGGAGCACACAGACATAGCTCTGCATGCTCGACACCATCGGCGTCGCCCGTTGGGTGCCAATATCGTTCCTGACCGCGCCATAAGGCTGGCCGATCGCGGTCGCGATTTCCGCGGCCATGTCGCTCTGGACCCCTATGATAGCCTGCGGATCGGATGGACGCCTGAACGCTCCGGTCCAGATCACCTGTCCGGTCTGAGCGCTCACCACCTGGGCTGCGACAAGGATCTCTTCGGGATCGGTGCGGACGCTGCCGTGAACGACATAGGTCACGCCGAGATTTCGGCCCAGCTCGGCAGGGTCGCCCTTCATCTGGGTTTCGGCGGCTGCCGGCAAAGAATAGACGCGAAATCCGGGAAACCGGAACAGGTTGTTGACCAACTCGATCCTGATGCCCTGGGCGAGGTAGGACGTGTTTTGCGTCGAGCCGAGCGCCTCGAAAGGCAGGATGACGAGGGCGGGTTCGCGTGCGGCGGCGGCCGAGGGGACCTGTGTTCGTCCAGCGAACAAGAACCAGCCAATGGGAACGACTGCAATCATCGTTGCGATCAGGGCGCCGGCGGCAAGGACATTCCGAAAATTCCGACCGCTTGCCGCAACGGCCTCCGGTTCGATGATGCTGTCCGCAACAGCGCTGACGTCCGCCGCGCGATCGCCATCGTCGGTCGAGCGCGCCTCCGGCTTGTGCTGCCATTCGATGCTGGGTGCGTAGGAGCCCTTGGGGATGGAGATGCGGACCGGATCGTTGACGCCGGCATGAACGTAATAGCTGTCGAGATCGCGTCGCAGCCGCCTTGCCTCCAGGCGCACCACGGGGTCCGCGTTGGGGTCGAAGGTATCGTCGCGGCCAAACACCGCCAGCGCGACGGAATACCCTTTCAGCCTGTCGGCTCTCCCGGCCAATGCCTCTTCAACGATGTATCGCAGGAATTCACGCCGCTTTTGACTCGCGGGAAAGTGCTGGCTTGACAGTATACGGTCGAGTTCGCGGCGCGCGTCGTCCGGCGGTACGCTCGTGAGCTCCTGCTCCGGCTTGGTGACGATAGGATGTTGCACTGCGGCACGTCCTGCTGAGGACAGACAGACTATTTCAAACGAAACAACCCGCGATAGTCACAACGCGGTGTTGGCCAACCGATTGACATTCATCCCACAATCTCGCGCTCCTTCCGAACGGATTGCCAGCGCCAGGTCATCGCTTCAACCCCGATCCCGGACGATCGCAGCGCCCCTCAAAATTCGTCGGGGTACCGAAATAGGGGGTGCGAACATGTTCGCACCTTCTGTGCACACGGCCATGACGCTATCAGCGGTCGGGATGAAAGACAGTCAACGCTTCTGACGCGATGTTTCTGACTCGGCGCGGCCGAAATCCGGACCTCTGCAATGGAGCAGATTTTAACAATCATCGATCGATTTCCGCGCCGCGAATTCGAGATTCGTCAACGCTGCGCCAACGATCAGCAATTTCGCTCCGTATGCGAGGACTATGAAGAAGCCTCGGCGGCGCTGCGTCATTGGGAGAAGGCGGCGCGAGAAGGAGATCGCCGGGTCGAGGAGTACCGTTTGTTTCTGACCGAACTGGAAGCCGAGGTCCTGGCGCAACTGGACAGGCCGCGCCGGAACGCGGGGTAACGATGCGGATCCCGGGAAGAGGGATCGGTCGAACACGAGATTGCACGTCCTTGAGGTCCGTCAGAATGACGTCCGATACTCCGTCTCGCCTGGCGTTGACGTTCACGTGGTTCGTTGTCGCGTTGTGCGTCGGTTTGCTCGCCATCGGCATCGTCTGGCACGGACTTTCGCTCGAGGTTCAGCAACGGTTCTGGACCAACATCTTCGACCGCTTCAGCGGGCCAATGACTTTCCGCGTCTTCCTGCAGCCGACGATGGCGTTCATCGCCGCCCTGCATGACGGGCTCAAGGATGCCCGCGGGGTGCACAAGTCTTTCTTCTGGTCGGCGTGGTTCGATCGCTCGCTCCCGACCGGGCGCCTGCGCGAGGGACTGATCTCGGTTGCACGGGTCCTGTTTCTCGGAATGAGCATGGATTTCATCTACCAGCTCAGGGAGCTGGATGCGTTCTACCCAGCGGAAGCCGCCGTGATCGCGATCCTGCTGGCCGTGATCCCGTATTTCATCTTCCGCTGGATCGTCGAAGTCGTCGCGCGCCGGTGGTTCGCGCGCCATCCGAAGTCGCAATCGCAGGAATAACGGAATGGACCCGGTCCATATCAAGTCGCCGACGGACGACCCTTCGGTCGAATTGGCCTCGCGCCGAACCGGCATGTCGTTCCAGCGCACCCGCATGAGCGCGGACCGTACGTTGATGTCGGTCATCCGCACGTCGCTGTCGCTGATCGGCTTCGGATTCACGATCTTCCAGTTTTTCGAGAAGTTGAAAGAAGCGGGAACGCTCGCTCATGCGGGTGCGCCGCGCAATTTCGGCATCGCGCTGGTTGCGCTGGGCATCGTCATGCTTGTCGGAGGGATCATCTACCACGTGCAGTTCATGCTGCATCTGCGTCATCAGCGTGAAGCGATGATTGCCGAGGGGCTGGTGCATGGCGAGAGCAAGTTTCCGGTCTCGCTGACGCTCCTGACTGCCGTCATCCTGCTGCTGATCGGCGTCACCGCGATAACCAGCATGCTGTTCAATATCGGGCCGTTCGGATGAGGCGAATGGAGAAAAACAAAGGAGACGAAGTCTAGGAGGCCGGCGCGAACGCGCCCATCAAAGTGCGGCAAGTTGGCTTTTCAATTCAAGAACACTCAAACGTCACTGGGAAAGGGATAACGCTATGGCGAAGAAACCTAATTTTCTAATTCTATGGGGCGACGATATCGGCCAGTCGAACCTGAGTATCTACACCCGCGGCCTGATGGGCTACCGGACGCCCAATATCGACAAGATCGGGGAGCAGGGCGCGCTGTTCACCGACTATTACGGCGAGCAAAGCTGCACGGCCGGCCGCGCCTCGTTCATCACCGGTCAATCAGGGTTGCGTACCGGTCTGACCAAGGTCGGGTTGCCGGGCGCAGACCTCGGCATGCGTGCGGAGGATCCGAACATCCCCGAACTGCTGAAGCCGCTCGGCTATGCCACCGGCCAGTTCGGCAAGAACCATTTCGGCGACAAGGACGAGCACTTGCCGACGATGCACGGGTTCGACGAGTTCTTCGGCAACCTCTACCACCTCAATGCCGAGGAAGAACCTGAGCTTCCTGACTATCCAAACGAGAAGGACTTCCCGGATTTCAAGAAGAAGTTCGGTCCGCGCGGCGTGCTGCACTCCTGGGCGGATGGCAAGGGTGGCCAGAAGATAGAGAATACCGGCCCGCTCACCAAGAAGCGCATGGAAACCTGCGACATCGAATTCCTCGAAGCCGCGCAGAAATTCATCAGGCAGGCGGTCAAGGACGACAAGCCGTTCTTCGTCTGGTTCAACACCACGCACATGCATTTCCGCACCCATATCGAGGATCGCATCCGCGGTCAGTCGGGGCGCTGGCAGTCGGAATACCATGACTGCATGATCGAGCATGACAGGCATATCGGCATGATGCTCGACCTGCTTGACGAGCTCGGCGTGACCGACAACACCATGGTCATGTATTCGACCGACAACGGGCCGCACATGAATTCGTGGCCGGATGCCGGCATGACGCCGTTCCGCAACGAAAAGAACTCGAACTGGGAGGGCGCCTACCGTGTACCGTGTCTGGTGCGCTGGCCGGGCGTGATCAAGCCCGGCACGGTCGTCAACGACATCGTCGCCCATCTCGACTGGCTGCCGACCATCGTCGACGCCGCCGGCGATCCCAATATCAAGGAGAAGTTGAAGAAAGGCGGCGTCGAGGCGAACGGCAAGAAGTTCAAGGTCCATCTCGATGGCTTCAGCCTGATGCCGTTCTTTACCGGCAAGGCGAAGAAACCAGACCGAAAGGGCTTTTTCTACTTCACCGACGACGGCGATCTTGCCTGTCTGCGCTACGACAACTGGAAGGTCGTTTTCATGGAGCAGCGCGTCCGCGGCACATTGCAGATCTGGGCGGAGCCCTTCATAACGCTGCGCGTTCCGAAGATGTTCAATCTGCGAACCGATCCGTACGAGCGCGCGGACGTGACATCCAACACTTACTATGACTGGCTGCTCGACCACGTCTTCCTTCTTGTTCCCGCTCAGGTGGGCGTGGCTGAATTCCTGGGCACGTTCAAGGAATTCCCGCCACGGCAGAAGGCGGCAAGCTTCGGCATCGATCAGGTGATGGAGAAGATGACGGAAGCCGCCGCAGGCGGGCATCGCTAGCCTTTCCAAAAGCGCGAGACTTGGGCGGCGGGAGCCATCCCGCCGCCCGTCATGACAGCCGGGGATATCGCGCATGCTGAAGGAATGGCTGGTCGTCATCACCGAGCAGGCCGTGGTCGTCATCGACTTCATGGCGCTGATCGTGATCCTGATCGGCACCTTCGAGGCTTTCATCCGCGGTGGCTGGGTCCTTGTGTCCTCGCGGTCCGGGCATGAGCGGCGCGATGTGTGGCTCCGATACGCGCGCTGGCTGGTGGCGGGGCTGACGTTCCAGCTCGCCGCCGATATCATCGAGACATCGATCACGCCCTCCTGGGAGGAGCTTGCCAAGGTTGGCGCGATCGCGGTGATCCGGACGTTCCTGAATTTCTTTCTCGAACGCGATCTGAACGAAGTAAGAGAACGCGAACGCGAAGCAGCGGAAGCGCGATAGGAGAATTGAATGGCGTGGCGAAATGCGCTGAGATCGCTGACGCTGGCGGGCGCGATCCTGCTCGCCACGCTGGCAGCGGTATCGGCCCAGACCGATCCGCTGCCCTCATGGAACGAGGGCGCGGTGAAAAAGGCGATCACCGATTTCGTCACCCGGGTGACGACGCCGGGTTCACCTGATTTCGTGCCGGAGCCCGAACGGATCGCGACTTTCGACAATGACGGCACGCTGTGGTGCGAAATGCCGTTCTATTTCCAGATGGCGTTTGCGTTCGACCGCCTCAGGGCGATGGCGCCCCAGCATCCGGAATGGAAAACCAAAGAGCCGTTCCGTTCGCTGCTGAAGGGCGATGTCGCCACCGCGGCGAAAGCCGGCGAGAAGGGGCTGCTGGCCGTGGTGGCGGCCACGCATTCCGGCATGACGGTGCCGCAGTTCGAAGTGCTGGTTAGCGACTGGATCAAGACCGCGCGGCATCCGCGGTTCAAGCGGCCCTATAACGAACTGGTCTACCAGCCAATGCTGGAGGTGCTCGCCTATCTGCGCGCCAACGGCTTCAGGACCTTCATCGTCTCCGGTGGCGGCATGGACTTCATGCGCCCTTGGGCGCCGGCGGCCTACGGCATCCCGCCGCAGCAGATCGTCGGATCGTCCGGCGTCACGCAATTCCGGCTCAACAAGAACGGCAAGGGCGAATTGGTCAAGACCGCGAAGGTGGATTTCATCGACGACGGTCCGGGCAAGCCGGTTGGCATCAACCGCAATATCGGGCGTCAGCCGATCATCGCATTCGGCAATTCCGACGGCGACCTGCAGATGCTGCAATACACGACGTCGGGCACCGGCGCGCGGCTTGGTGTCTATGTGCACCACGACGATGCGGTGCGGGAATATGCCTATGACCGCAAGTCGCAAATCGGCAAGCTCGACAAGGGACTGGACCAAGCGCCGAAATGGGGCTGGCCGGTGATCTCGATGAAGAACGACTGGAAAGTCATTTTCCCATTCGAGATGAAGTAGGCGGGGGATCGCCCTGGCCTGGCCCCGGCACGATCCTTGGATGCAGCGATGTGGATACGAGTGGCGTGACGGCCGGTCCGAAGCGGATGGGCATTTTCCAGCGCAACGGAAGTTGCAATAGTTCATGAGTTGAGGTCGTGCGAGTCGGGGGGCGTCCGTGACCGGGATAAAGTTACGTGCGGGTTTACGCGGTTACATGGTGGCGGCTGTCGTGGCGGGAGCCATGGCGCCATGCCAGGCGCTCGCCGATCAGGGCGGCGTCAGCTTCTATGTCCCGGGATTGTTCGGCAGCTTCGCCGCATCACCGCTGGTGCCGGGCTGGAGCCTCGCGACCATCTACTACCACACCTCGGTGGAGGCCAGCGGCGCGCTCGCGGCGGCCAAGCAGGTGGAAATCGGCCGGCTAAACCCGCGCAACGTGCCGGTCAATCTCAGTCTCGATCTCAATCTCACCGGTCGCGCCGATATTGTCTTCGCCTCGCCGCAATATGTCTTCGAGCAGAAGATCCTGGGTGGCCAGTTCGCGCTCAGCATGCTGGCCGCCTATGGCCGCAATGCCGCGACGCTCGACGGCACGCTTACCGCATCCGCCGGTCCGTTGACCGTCACGCGGCAAGGATCGATCTCGGATTCGGTCACGGCTTTCACCGACGTGTTTCCGCAGGCCAGCCTGCGCTGGAATGCCGGCGTGCATAATCTTATGGTCTACACCACGACCAATGTCCGGGTCGGCAGCTACGAACGGACACGGCTCGCCAACACCGGGCTCGGCTTCAATGGCTGGGACAGCGGCCTGGGCTATACCTATCTCGATCCCGCCAAGGGCCACGAATTCTCGGCGACCTTCGGGGTGACCTACAACAACGTCAATCACGACACCGGCTACCAGAACGGGGTCGATTATCATCTCGATGTCGCTGCGGCGCAGTTCCTGAACAAGCAGTTCTATGTTGGCGCGGTGGGTTATGCCTACAACCAGTTCACCGACGACAAGGGCGCGCCTGCCTTCGTGCAAGACCCGAAGTCGCGCGTCTTCGGCATTGGGCCGCAGCTGGGTTACCTGTTCGAGGCGGCGCCTGGTGTCGCCGGACTGTTGGCGGTGAAGGGCTATTACGAGTTCGAGAGCCATTACCGTGCTGAAGGCTGGAACGTCTGGCTGACGCTCAATCTCTCGCCGGCGGCGCCGACCGAGCAGAAGTCGGCGCCGGCGCGCCGTCCGCAATGGAAGTAAGCCGCGCGAAGCCAACCGGATTCTACGGACAATGGACGCTGATTTCGCGCTTGTGATCGGCGGCGATATTGACGCGGTATAAAAGGTCACGAACTCGACACCTTTTGTCGATGACCTGAAGCAGTCCCGCCGGAATCGTTCGCCGCCGGGGAGGAGGATCCCGCCCATGTTCGCGTCCATCCGCGCTGGCCTGTTTGCCGCGCTGCTCGCCTGCGCCTTCTCCGTGTCCGCCATTCCGCCCGCCGCAGCCCAGACGCCAGATGCGGAAAAGCCATTCTCGCGCAGCGATCTCGATGACGCCGCGGTGCGGCTCGAAGCGCAGATCAAGACCGATTCCGGACAGGTCACCAAGCCGGCGGGCCAGCTCCGCCGCGAGATGGACGAGGCCTTCAAGAAGAACGATTTCCGCGCCGGCCTGCAATTGCTTGGGCAGATCGTTTCGGTGGAGCCGGACGATGCCACCAGCTGGCTGCGCCTGGCACGCAGCGTGGCGCAGATCCGCCCGGCCAATGCGAAGGAGCGCACCCTGCTGCTGGAGCGCTCGGCGACTGCGGGCTACATCGCCTATGAGCGGTCCGACGACCCGGCGGAGCAGGCCGAGGCGCTGCGGATCATCGGCAATTCCTTTGCCGAGCGCCGCGTATGGCGACCGGCGCTCGACGCGCTGCGCTACTCGCTCGAGCTGCGCGAGGTGGCCGACATCCGCGCGCAGTTCGAACGGCTGCGAGAAGAACACGGCTTCCGGCTGCTCGACTACACCGTCGATGCCGATGCGTCCTCGCCGCGCGCCTGCTTCCAGTTCTCCGAGACCCTGCCGGGCAAGCGCACCGACTTCCTGCCGTTTATCTCGGTGCCGGGCATCGACCGCCCGGCGGTCACCGCCGACGAGAAGCAGCTTTGCGTCGAGGGCCTGAAGCACGGCGAGCGTTACACCATCACGCTGCGCGCCGGCTTGCCGTCGACCGCCGAGCCGCTGGCGCGTGCCGCCGACTTCACCATCTATGTCCGCGACCGCCGGCCGCAGATCCGCTTTACGGGAAAGTCCTATGTGCTGCCGCGCACCGGTCAGCAGGGCATTCCGCTGGTTGCCGTGAACAGTAAGGTGGCCAAGGTCGACATCTATCGCGTCGGCGACCGCAACCTGATCGACACCGTGCTCGGCAGCGATTTCCAGCGCGCACTCTCCCGCTACGATGCCGAACAGCTACGCGACGAGCGCGGCCAGCAGGTCTGGACCGGCGAACTCGCGCTTGAGTATTCGCTCAATAACGAAGTCACCACCGCGTTTCCGATTGACCAGGCGCTGGGCGAACTGAAGCCCGGCGTGTATGCGATGGTTGCGGCCCCCAAGGATGCCGATCCGGGCGACGATTTTTCCACGCTGGCCACGCAATGGTTCATCGTCTCCGATCTCGGCCTGGCGGCGTTCTCCGGCAATGACGGGATCCATGCCACGGTCAATTCGCTGGCCACGACCGCACCGGTCAGCGGCATGGAGGTGCGGCTGTTGTCGCGCAGCAACGAGGTGCTGGCAATCCGGCGCACCGATGCCAATGGACAGGTGCAGTTCGAGTCCAATCTGACCCGCGGCGAGGGCGGTCTGTCGCCGGCGCTGATCGTCGCCAGTGCCGCCGCGGACTACGCCTTCCTCAGTCTGAAAACGCCGGCCTTCGATCTGTCGGATCGCGGGGTGGCCGGGCGCAAGGCGCCGGATGGCCTCGATGCGTTTGTCGTGACCGAGCGCGGCGTCTATCGCACCGGCGAGACGGTGCACATCACGGCATTGCTGCGCGACGCAGCGTCGATCGCAGCACCGGGCGGTGTGCCGCTCACGCTCGTGGTCGAGCGGCCGGATGGCGTCGAATACCGGCGCATGGTGCTGAAGGACGAAGGGCAGGGCGGCCGTTCGCTGTCGATGCCGATCGCCCAGACCGCCTCGACCGGCACCTGGCGTGTGAAAGCCTTCACCGATCCGAAGCGCCCCGCAATCGGCGAAGCCACCTTCATGGTGGAAGATTATGTGCCGGATCGCCTCGAATTCGAACTGGCGTCGCCCACCGGCAAGATCGCGCCGGATGCGCCGGCCGAGGTCACGCTGAACGGCCGCTTCCTCTACGGCGCGCCCGCGGCCAATCTCGAGATCGAAGGCGAGTTGCTCGTCAGCGCCGCAAAGGAACGGCCCGGCTTCCCCGGCTATCAGTTCGGCACCGGCGAACGGGTGGATGCCGAACAGCAGCCGCTGAACGACCTGTCCGCCACCGATGAAAACGGCAAGGCCACCTTCGAGGTTTCGCTCGACAAGCTGCCGACCACCGAGCGTCTGCTCGAAGCGCGCATTACGATCCGGCTGGCCGAGTCCGGCGGACGCGCGGTGGAACGCAAGCTGACGCTGCCGGTCACGCCGGCGGGCGACATGATCGGCGTGCGGCCGCTGTTCAACGGCCGTTCGCTTGGCGAGAGCGACAACGCCAGCTTCGACGTGATCATGGTCGATCCGGACGGCAAGCGGATCGTGAAATCCGGGCTGCGCTACGAATTGCTGCGGATCGAGAGCCGCTACCAATGGTACCGGCAGAACGGCTACTGGAATTACGAGCCGGTGAAGTCGTCGCGGCGGATCGCCGATGGCAGCATCGATGCCACGGACGGTCAGCCGGCGCGTATTTCGCTGCCGGTGACCTGGGGGCGCTACCGCCTCGATGTGTCCGATGACAGCGGCGCGCTGACCCAGGTGTCGTTCGACGCCGGCTTCTATGCCGAGGCTGGCTCCGATACGCCCGACCTGCTCGAAATCGCGCTGGACAAGCCCGAATACCGGGCCGGCGACACCATGAATGTTGCAGTCACCGCCCGCAGCAACGGTCGCGTGACCCTCAACGTGGTCGGCGACCGCATGCTCTCGACAGTCACCGCCGATGTGAAGACCGGTATCAACCAGCTTTCGGTACCGGTCGGCAAGGACTGGGGCAACGGCGCGTATGTGGTCGCGACGCTGCGCCGCCCGCTGGATGCGGCGGCGAAGCGGATGCCGGGCCGCGCCATCGGTGTGCAATGGTTCTTCGTCGACAAGGCGACCCGCACGCTCGGCATGGACATGACCTTGCCGCAGGTGATCCGGCCCAACACCACGCTGCGGGTGCCGGTGAAACTGACCGGGCTCACGCCCGGCGAAGATGCGCGCATTGTCGTTGCCGCGGTCGATGTCGGCATCCTCAATCTCACCAATTACAAGCCGCCGGCTCCGGATGAGTATTTCCTCGGCCAGCGCCGCCTGAGTGCGGAGGTGCGTGACCTTTACGGACAACTGATCGACGGCATGCAGGGCACCCGCGGCGCGATCCGCACCGGTGGCGACGATGGCGGCGGCGCGATGGAAGGCTCGCCCCCGGCGCAGAAGCCGCTCGCGCTCTATTCCGGTATCGTGCAGGTGAAGCCGGACGGCACCGCGGAGGTCGCGTTCGAGATTCCGGCGTTTGCCGGCACCGCGCGCGTCATGGGCATGGCATGGAGCCGCGGGCGCGTCGGCAAGGCCGTGGGCGACGTTATCATCCGCGATCCGGTGGTGGTGACGGCGACGTTGCCGCGCTTCCTCAATACTGGCGACAGGTCGACGCTCCATCTCGACCTCGACAATGTCGAAGGGCAGGCGGGCGACTACGCGGTCACGATCGCCGCGCAGGGTGCCTCCGGCGCCGCGGCCAAAATCGAAGACAAGATCACGCTGCGCCAAAAGCAGCGTCAGGCCGTGTCGTTTCCGCTGGAGGTCTCGACCGCCGGCGCCGCCAAAATCACCGTCAAGGTGAGTGGACCCGGCGGCTTCGCACTCGAACGCGACTATGCGCTGACCGTGCGGCCGGCCAACCAGTTGCTCACCCGACGGACGGTGCGCCAGATCGCCAAGGGCGAAAGCATCACGCTGTCGAACGATCTGTTCGCCGATCTTGTCCCGGGCACCGGCAGCGTCGCGCTGTCGGTCGGGCCGTCGACCGCGCTGGATGCGGCGGCAATTCTCAAGTCGCTCGACCGCTATCCGTTCGGCTGCTCCGAACAGATCGCGAGCCGCGCCATGCCGCTTCTGTACGTGAATGACCTTGCGGCGTCGGCCCAGCTCGCGCTGGATACCGATGCCGACCAGCGCATCCGCGACTCGATCGACCGGCTTCTGGCGCGGCAGGGAAGCAACGGCTCGTTCGGCCTGTGGTCGACCGGTGGCGACGATCCCTGGCTCGATGCCTATGTCACCGACTTCCTGACCCGGGCGCGCGAGCGTGGCTTCGCGGTCCCGGATGCGGGCTTCCGGCTCGCGATCGACCGGCTGCGCAACAACATTTCGGTGGCGCCCGAACCCTCCAAGGATGGCGGCCGTCAGCTTGCCTATGCGCTCTATGTTCTGGCGCGCAACGGCTCGGCGCCGGTCGGCGATCTGCGCTATCTCGCCGATACCAAGCTTGCGGCGCTCGCCACCCCGATCGCGAAGGCGCAACTCGCGGCCGCGCTCGGACTGCTGGGCGACAAGTTGCGTGCCGATCGCGTGTTCCAGGCGGCGCTGGACCAGCTTTCGCCGCAGCCGAAACTGGAATTCGGCCGCGAGGATTATGGCTCGGCGTTGCGGGATTCGGCGGCGCTGGTGACGCTTGCCTCCGAGAGCAATGCGCCACGGCCGACGGTTGCGGCCGGTATCTCCCGGATCGAGGCGGCGCGGCAGTTGTCGGTCGTAACCTCGACGCAGGAGAATGCATGGCTGGTGCTGGCGGCACGGGCGATCGCCAAGGACGCAACGGGCGTGGCGCTGTCCGTGAACGGAGCCAGGCGGCAGGGCGCGCTATATCGCAGCATCAACGCCGCTGCCTTGCAGACCGCGCCGCTCATCGTCGCCAATAACGGCGAGGAGACGGTGCAGGCGGTGGTGTCGGTGACCGGCGCGCCGATTGTGCCGGAACCTGCCGCGGAGAGTGGCTTCAAGATCGAGCGCAACTATTTCACGCTCGATGGCGAGGCGGTCGATATCGCGACGGCGAAACAGAATGACCGCTATGCGGTGGTGCTGAAGATCACCGAAGCGCAGCCGCAATTCGGCCGGATCATCGTCGCCGATTATCTGCCGGCCGGTTTCGAGATCGACAATCCGCGTCTGGTCTCGTCCGGCGATACCGGCACGCTCGGCTGGATCCAGCTCGCCAAGGCGCCGGAGCATGCCGAGTTCCGCGACGATCGTTTCACTGCGGCGTTCAATCGCGACGCCAAGGACCCGGCGATCTTCACGGTGGCCTATGTGGTGCGGGCGGTGGCGCCCGGCAGCTATGTCCATCCGCAGGCTTTCGTCGAGGACATGTACCGGCCCGACCGTTTCGGCCGCACCGCGACCGGCAAGATCGAGGTGACGAAAGGCAAATGAGGCGGGCGCTCGCCATTGCCCTGTCCGGCACGACGCTGCTCGCAGGCGGCGCCCTTGCGGCAGGATTGTGGGTGCGGGCGTTGCCGCCTTTGCCGCAGCCGGCCGCCTTGTCTTACTCGGTCGAAGTGGTGGACCGGGACGGCCGGTTGCTGCGGCCCTATGCGACGGAGCAGGGCCGCTGGCGGCTGAAAGCGGATGTCGAGGACGTCGACCCGCGTTATCTGGCGATGCTGATCGCCTACGAGGACAAGCGTTTCAGATCCCATGGCGGGGTTGACCCAGTCGCCATCACCAGGGCCGCCTGGCAATGGGCGCTCCATCGCGAGATCGTATCTGGGGCATCCACCATCACCATGCAGGTCGCGCGCCTGCTCGAACCGCGCAACGAACGCACGCTCGGCGCCAAGCTGCGGCAGATGGTGCGCGCGATCCAGCTCGAACGCGCGATGAGCAAGGAGGAGATCCTGTCGCTCTATCTGTCGCTTGCGCCCTATGGCGGCAATCTCGAGGGCGTGCGTGCGGCGTCGCTTGCCTATTTCGGCAAGGAGCCGAAACGGCTGTCGCGCGCCGAAGCCGCACTCCTCGTGGCGCTGCCGCAATCGCCGGAAGCGCGGCGTCCCGACCGCTCGCCAGAGCGCGCCAGACAGGCGCGCGCGCGTGTGCTCGATCGGGTCGCAGATGCGAGCGGCGTTCCTGCCGACGAGGTTGCGGCCGCCAAAACCGGTCCGATGCCGTTGCAGCGCCAAGCGATGCCGGCGCTCGCACCCCATGCCGCCGATCAGGCGGTCGTCGCAACGCCGGACAGCCGGCGGATCGAACTCACGCTCGATGGGCGTTTGCAGCAGGCGCTTGAGATGCTGGCGCGCGAGCGCGCGGATGCGCTGGGGACCGAAATTTCAGTCGCGATCGTTGCAGTGGATCACGCCAGCGGTGAAATCCTGGCCCGCGTCGCCTCGCCGGATTTTTTCGACAAGGGGCGGGCCGGGCAGGTCGACCTGACACGTGCCTTGCGTTCTCCGGGTTCGGCGCTCAAGCCCTTTATCTATGGTCTCGCCTTCGAGGACGGACTGGCGCATCCGGAAACCCTGATCGACGATCGTCCGGCCCGCTACGGCAGCTACGCGCCGGAGAATTTCGATCTGACCTTCCAGGGCACGGTGCCGGTGCGCAAGGCGCTGCAATTGTCGCTGAACGTGCCGGCGGTGGCGCTACTTGATCGGGTCGGCGCCGCGCGCCTGACCGCGCGGCTGTCGCAGGCCGGTGGCGACATGGTGTTCCCCAAGGGCGAAGTGCCCGGCCTCGCCATGGGACTGGGCGGCGTCGGCGTGACGCTCACCGACCTCACCATGCTGTATGCCGGGCTGGCGCGGCAGGGCATGACCATTCCGCTGGTCGAGCGGCGCAGCGAGACCGCGCTGGCGCGTCCGCCGCGGCGGCTGCTCGACCCGGTCGCGGCCTGGTATGTCGGCAATGTGCTGATCGGCAGCCCGCCGCCGGAGAACGCGGCCCGCAACCGCATCGCCTTCAAGACCGGCACGTCGTATGGCTATCGCGATGCCTGGGCGGTTGGATTCGACGGCCGGCGCACCATCGGCGTCTGGGTCGGACGGCCGGACGGCGCGCCGGTGCCGGGCATCCTCGGGCGCACGGCGGCGGCCCCGATCCTGTTCGACGCCTTTGCGCGCTCCGGCGAGCTTCCCGCGCCGCTCCCGCCGGCGCCGAAAGGAGCGATCCTGGCTGTCAACGGCAAGCTGCCGCTCCCGCTCCAGCGCTTCGATTCCGACGGCCCGGCGACCCGTCAGGGCGAGCGCGTCCGCATCATGTTCCCGCCGCATGGCGCCCGGCTCGAACTCGCCTCGGTCGATGGCAAGCCGGAGCCGGTGGCGCTGAAGATTGCCGGCGGTGTTGCGCCGCTGACGGTGCTGGTTAACGGCGTGCCGCAGGAGCGCGGCTCCGGGCGCACCATTTTCTTCGATCCGAAGGGCCCGGGCTTCGTCCGGCTGACCGTTGTTGACGGAAAAGGCACAGCCGACAGCGTCATGGTGCGGTTGCAGTAACCGGTTCTTCCCGGCCCCTGCCTTTTTCCCTATGGTCCGCCCGCATGGCGACCGGTTGGAATGAGAACAGCTTCACCAAACGCAGTCCGCGCGACACCTGGCAACGGGGGCTCGGCGGTCTGCTCGACTTTGCGTCCGCGACCGATACCCGCGCGATCGTCGTCGTCCTGATCTTTTCGCTGCTGGCGTTTCTGCCGGGGCAGTCCAAAATCCCGCCGATCGATCGCGATGAGGCGCGTTTCGCACAGGCCACCAAGCAGATGGTCGCCACCGGCGACTATATCGACATCCGTTTCCAGAACGACGTCCGCTACAAGAAGCCGGTCGGGATCTACTGGCTGCAGGCGGCCGCTTTGCAGGCAGCGGAATTCGTCGCCCGGCGCGACATGGACACGCGGATCTACGTCTATCGCATTCCATCGGTGATCGGCGCGATCGGCGCGGTGCTCGCGACCCTGTGGGTTGCCGGCATGTTCGTGAGCCGGCGCGCGGCCGTGCTGGCGGCGCTGATGATGGCGGCGTCGATCATGCTCGGGGTCGAGGCGCGTCTCGCCAAGACCGATGCAATGCTGCTCTTCGCGGTCGTCTTGTGCATGGGCGTACTCGCGCGCGCGTACCTGCCGCGTCCCGACGGCGAGCGCGAGAACCCGGCCTTGCCGTTCGTGTTCTGGATCTCGCTTGCGGCGGGCGTGCTGCTGAAGGGCCCGCTGATCCTGATGTTCATCGGGTTGCCGGTGGTGACGCTGATCGCAATCGACCGGTCGGCGTCCTGGCTGAAGGCGCTGCGCCCGCTGATCGGCATACCGATCTTTCTGCTGGCGGTGGCGCCGTGGTTCGTCGCAATCCTGATGCGCACGGGCTCGACATTCTTCTCCGACTCCATGGGCGAAGACATGCTGAGCAAGGTCTATAGCGGGCAGGAGGGACATGGCGCCGCGCCTGGCTACTACGTCGTACTCTTCTTCCTGACCTTCTGGCCGGCCTCATTGCTGGCCGGCATGGCGGTACCCGGCGTGTGGCGGGAGAAATGGGAGACGCCGGTCAAGTTCCTGCTGGCCTGGCTGGTGCCGGCGTGGCTCGTGTTCGAAATCGTCATCACCAAGTTGCCGCATTACGTGCTGCCGCTCTATCCCGCGATAGCCATCCTGCTCGCGCGTGCGATCGAGACCGGGCAGATGTCGCCCACGAAATGGATGGAGTGGGGGACGTTCTGGTGGTTCGCGGTTCCGGTGGTGATCTTTGTCGGATCGCTGGTCCTGCTGGTGCATTATGAGGGCGACCTCGGCTGGCGCGCATGGCCATTCCTCGCGGCGGCGATCGTGTTCGGCTTTCGCGCGTGGTGGCTCTACGACATCGACGGAATCGAGCGCTCGCTGTTGCGCGCGTCGGTCACCACCCTGTTGCTGTCGATTGCGGTCTATTGGTCCGTCATTCCGGCGCTTGCCGCGGTGTTTCCGAGCGTTGCAATTCAGCGCACGATCCATGCCACCGGTTGTGCAAATCCGAGGATCGCGGCCGCCGGCTATCACGAGCCGAGCATGGTGTTTCTATCCGGAACCGACACCGCATTGACGAACGCCGCCCGGTCTGCGGATTTTCTGAAGGGCGGCGATGAATGTCGCTTTGCTGTCATCGAGACCTCGCTCGAGCGAACTTTTGCACGGCGGGCGGAGGCCATTGGCTTGCGTTACGGGCAGGTGGGACGTTTTGACGGCTACAGCCTCGGAAGCGGCGGGCGGGTTTCGCTGAAAATCTATCGCTCGCGCGGAGATCAGTGAGCGCTGCGGCGGTCTTGGGCAGCGGTGTAGAAATCGTCACGGCGGTGTCACCTAAAGCTGCTGTTCCAGTCGGGGGACTGGGAGCACAGCGTGTCGAAAAACCGGACCATCGTCGCAACTGCTGTCGCGTCAGCGTTTCAGAGGCCGCGGCGTTTGTCCGGGACCGGACCGTTCTGGCCGGCTGTCAACGTTACCGTCACCGCAGCGCTTGCCTTCGTGGCGTTATTTCTTGCCGCCAAGCTTCTGCTGGATGTGTGGAGCATCACCGAGGCGCGGCATCTCCCACGCTCCATCATCGATGTGTCGGGACGGATTTCGGCCTACGGCAAGTCGGGCTGGCTGCTCTGGTCGATGGCGGGGCTTCTTGTGCTCAGCATTGTTGCCGGTCTTCGGGCAGCAAGACGGCCTGATCGTCTGGTCTTCGCCAGCGTGTCGCTTCGGCTCGCATTCCTGATTTCGGCGATCGGGTTGCCCGGATTGCTGTCGGCGATCCTGAAACCGCTGATCGGGCGCGCGCGCCCTTATTTGACCGGCGAGCCCGACGCGTTCTTCTATGCGCCATTCGCGTATTTTCGCGAAGTGTTCGTGGGGACCATTCCGTTTCCCGAATACGCCTTCGGCAGCATGCCGTCCGGCCATGCCACCACGGCAGTTGCGCTTGCGGTGGCGTTCAGCGCGCTTTGGCCGCGACTTTGGCCGCTGGTGTGGGGCTTCGCCGTCATCATATGCATGACCCGACTCACTATCGCCGTACATCATCCGACCGACGTCATGGTAGGCGCCGCAATCGGTGGTCTCGGCGCACTCGCGATCCGAAATTATTTCGCCGCACGCCGCTGGGTCTTCGCCGTCGACGCACAGGGCAGGGTCGAGGCGATGCCCGGGCCGACACCTCGGCGGCTGGTCCGCGCTTGCATGCGGTTGTGGAGTCGCTCATGACCGGCCGCAGATTTGCCTCGCCGATGCATGGCATCGACATTTCGTTGGTGGTGCCGGTTCACAATGAAGCCGGCAATGTCGCCGAACTCGCGGCCGAAATCGTCACGGCGCTGCGAGGGCGGGCGTCTTTCGAAATGGTGTTTGTCGACGATGGTTCGACCGATGGGACGGGCGCCGAACTGGCCCGGCTCGCAGCGCTCTATCCCGAGATGCGGCCGATCGCCCATGATAGAAAAAGCGGGCAGTCCATCGCCGTGGTGAGCGGCGCGCGGGCGGCGCGCGGTTCGACGGTCGTGACCATCGACGGTGACGGCCAGAACGATCCGAAATTCATCCTCGATCTGGCGGAGACTCTGTTGGCAGGCTGGCCGGACATCGGCCTGGTCGCCGGACGGCGAACCGGCCGCAAGGCGACCCGCTTCAAGAAGCTGCAATCGCGGATCGCGAATACCGTACGCGGCGCGATTTTGCGTGACGGCACGACCGATACCGGTTGCGGGCTGAAGGCGATTCCGCGCGATCTGCTTTTGCGGCTGCCCGTATTCGACGGCCTGCATCGCTTCCTGCCCGCGCTGGTTCGCCGCGAAGGCTATGCGGTGGTTCAGGTCGACGTGGTCGATCGCGACCGACGGCAGGGCATTTCCAAATACGGCATGTGGGACCGGCTGTGGGTTGGCCTGTTCGATCTGATGGGAGTGTGGTGGCTGATCCGCCGCCGCAAAACGGTTCCGAAGGTGAGGGAGTTGGGATGCGATGCTGATCGATCTGTCGCGGATGGTCGGGAGCTATTTGCAGGACGTGTTCGTTACTAACCTGGACTGGTGGGTGCTGGCCGGGTTCGTCGCGCAAGCCTTCTTCACCGCGCGTTTTGTCGTGCAATGGATCGCGTCGGAGCGCGCCGGCCGCAGCGTGATCCCAGTCGCATTCTGGTTTCTCTCGCTGGTCGGCGGCGTGATGCTTCTGGTCTATGCCTTGTATCGCAAGGACCCGGTTTTCATCGCCGGCCAATCGTTCGGCGTATTCGTCTATATGCGCAACCTCACCTTCGTGATCCGCGAGCAGAAAGCGGAGGTTGCGCCGGCTCAGGCGCGCGCCGCCTCGTGAAGCGCGGCGAAGCCGCCTTCGAGATCGGCAATCAGGTCCCGGGTATCCTCAAGCCCGATATGGAAGCGCAGGCAGGGGCCGCCCGGCTCCCACGGGGTGGCGGTGCGATAGTCCTTGCAGTCGAACAGGATCACCAGGCTCTCATAGCCGCCCCAGGAAAAGCCCATGCCGAACAGCGACAGCGCATCGCAAAAGGCATAGAGCGCCGTTTCCGAGACCGGCTTCAGTACGATGCTGAACAGCCCCGACGCGCCGGTGAAGTCGCGCTTCCAGATCGCATGCCCGGGATGCGACGACAGGGCCGGGTGAAGGACGTTCAGCACCTCCGGCCGCTGCTCGAACCAGCGTGCGATCTCGAGCGCTGAACGCTGGTGGCGCTCCAGCCGCACCGACAAAGTGCGAAGTCCGCGCTGCGCGAGATAGATGTCGTCGGGGCCAGCACAAAGCCCGAAATTTCCGACCATCTCGTTGAGCATCGGCCAGGTCGCCTCATTGGCCGAGACCGTGCCGAACATGATGTCGGAATGACCGCCGATATATTTGGTACCGGCCTGGATCGAGAGGTCGACGCCATGCGCGAACGCTGAATAGTAGAGTGGGGTCGCCCAGGTATTGTCCATCAGCACGAGCGCGCCGTTGTCATGGGCGACGCGCGCGATTGCCGGCACATCCTGCATTTCGAAGGTTTGTGATCCGGGCGCTTCGACGAACACGGCGCGGGTATTGGGCTTAAACAAGGCTGCGATGCCGGCGCCGATCAGCGGGTCGTAGTAGCTCGTCTCCACCCCGTACCGGTTCAGGATCGTGTCAGCAAAAGTACGGGTCGGGCGATAGACGCTGTCCGTGATCAGCAGATGGTCGCCCGCCGACAATACCGACATCAGCGCGGTGGAAACGGCGGCCGCCCCGGACGGCAGCAGCGCAACTCCCGCGCATTGCGGACCTTCGATCTCGCGCAGTGCGTTTTCCAGTGCTTCCGAGGTGGGGGTACCACGCCGGCCGTAGCGGTAGCGCGCCCGGTGCGCCACCATGTCGGCGGCGGTCGGATAGAGCATGGTCGAGGCGTGATAGACCGGCGGGTTGACGAATCCGTGATACTCCCGCGGCGTGCGCCCGCCGGTGACGAGCCGGGTGTCGGGCTTCAGGTCGCGGGGCTCGTTCGGTTTGCTCATGGGGCTTTCCTCGAGAGGTCTTGAAGGTACCGGCGGATGATTCCGGGCCGGTTTGAAGGGCGGGAGTGGCTGCGCGGGTATCGCCTGACCGAATTGCAGGCAAACCGGCGACCGCCAGTCAAGCCCTTGACCTGTCTGTGCAATCGTTCTCAGATGGCGTCAATCGCGGGATGGTCATGGTGATCCGGGCTTGAAGTCTTGTGCGGCTTTTGGCGCGAGCGGGCAGGCTTGCGCCGGAAGGGTCAAGTGCCGTACGGCTTTTAGTGCGATGCACCTTGGTTCGGGTCGGATATCCTGTCATCACCGCCGGTGGAGTATTGGGGACATATCATGAAGCGCAGCATTTTCACCTTCGCCCTTGCAACCCTGGTTGGTCTCGCGGCCGCGGAGGCGCAGACGCTGAAGCAGGTCCAAAGCCGCGGCGTCCTCAATTGCGGCGCCAACGGAAATCTCGCCGGCTTCGGCCTACCTGATGCGCAGGGCAACTGGACCGGCTTCGACGTGGATTATTGCCGCGCCATCGCAGCCGCCATCTTCAACGATCCGACCAAGGTCAAGTTCGTCCCGCTCACCGCCAAGGACCGCTTCACCGCCCTGCAATCGGGCGAGGTCGATGTGCTGATCCGCAACACCACCTGGACCTCGTCGCGCGATACCACCAACGGTCTGAACTTCACCGGCATCAACTATTATGACGGGCAGGGCTTCCTGGTGCGCAAGGCGCTGAAGGTCAATTCCGCGCTTGAACTGAACGACGCCGCGGTCTGCGTGCAGCAGGGCACCACCACCGAACTGAACCTCGCCGACTTCTTCCGCACCAACAACATGAAACTGAAGACCGTGACCTTCGCCACCTCCGACGAGGCGGTGAAGGCCTACGACGCCGGACGCTGCGATGCCTACACCACCGACGCATCCGCGCTCTACGCCGAGCGCCTGCGTACCGCCGCGCCCGACGACCACGTCGTGTTGCCGGATATCATCTCCAAGGAGCCGCTCGGACCGTCGGTCCGCCATGGTGACGATCAATGGTTCGACATCGTGCGCTGGGTGAATTTCTGGCTGATCAATGCCGAAGAGCTCGGCGTCACCAAGGCCAACGTCGACGCGCAGATGAAATCGGACAACCCCGAAATCAAGCGTCTGCTCGGCTCGGAAGGCAAGTTCGGCGAGGCCTTCGGACTGGCCAACGACTTCGGCGCGAACATGATCAAGCATGTCGGCAATTACGGCGAGATTTTCGAAAAGAATCTTGGCCAGGGTTCGCGGTTGAAGATTTCGCGCGGCCTGAATGCGCTGTGGACGAAAGGCGGCTTGCAATACGCACCTCCGGTGCGCTGATCATTGCGGCGGCGCGTGATGGCGCAGGCCGCACCGCCAAAGGTCTCTCCTCTCTACGATCCGCGCTGGCGCAGCATCGCGTTCCAGTTGCTGCTCTGCGCGGCGATCGTCTGGCTTGCCTATAGCGCGGTCAACAACGCGGCGGAGAACCTGGCGCGTGCGCGCATCGCGACCGGCTTCGGCTTCTGGAACTCGACCGCCGGCTTCGACATCAGCCAGCACCTGATCCCGTATACGACCCAATCGACCTATGGGCGCGCCTTCTGGGTCGGGCTCCTGAACACGCTACTGGTTTCGATACTCGGAATCATCCTTGCAACGATCATCGGCTTCACAATCGGCGTCCTGCAATTGTCGAAGAACGTGCTGGTGGCGAAACTGGCGCGCGGTTATGTCGAAGTGATCCGCAACCTGCCGCTGCTGCTGCAATTGCTGTTCTGGTACAATGCGGTGCTGAAGGCGCTGCCGGTCCTGCGCGACAGCATTTCGATTCCCGGCGGCATGTTCCTGAACAATCGCGGACTGTTCCTGCCAAAGCCGATCTTCGCGCCGGGTTTCGAGGCGGTGCCGGTGGCGTTGCTGCTCGGCATTGCCGCGGCGATTGCGTTCCGAATATGGGCCAAGCGGCGGCAGGCCATCACCGGACAACAGGCGCCGGTGTTTACGATCGGGTCGCTGCTGATCCTGGCCCCACCGCTGCTGGCTCTGGCGCTCACCGGTTTTCCGGTGTCCTTCGACTTTCCCGAAATGGGCCGGTTTAACATCCGCGGCGGCATCGAGATCCTGCCGGAATTTGCAGCGCTCCTGTTCGGCTTGTCGATCTACACCGCCGCATTCATCGCCGAGGTCGTTCGTGCGGGCATCCAGGCGGTGTCGCACGGCCAGACCGAAGCGGCGTATTCGCTGGGATTGCGGCCGGGTCCGACGCTGCGGCTGATTGTGATCCCGCAGGCCATGCGCGTGATCGTGCCGCCGTTGACCAACCAGTATCTGAACCTCACCAAGAACTCATCGCTCGCGGTGGCGATCGGCTATCCGGATCTGGTGCAGATCTTCACCGGCACGGTGCTCAACCAGACCGGTCAGGCTGTCGAGGTCGTAACCATCACCATGGCGGTCTATCTGACCATCAGCCTCGTCACGTCCGGGCTGATGAATCTTTATAACCGTCGTATCGCGCTGGTGGAGCGATGACCGTTCGCGCGCCAGCCTTCGTTCGCACTGAAGCGGTGCCGGCAATGCCGCCGCCATTGCGCGATCGTGGGATCGTTGGATGGCTGCGCGAGCATCTGTTGACCGGCCCGCTCAACGTCGTGCTGACGTTGCTGTCCATCCTGTTCCTGTGGTGGCTGGTTCCCTCGCTGCTGAATTTCCTGGTCTTCGATGCGACCTGGGTGGGCGACGACCGCCTCGCCTGTGTTGCTTCACCCGAGCGGCCACGGGTCGGGGCCTGCTGGCCATTCGTGAGCGAGCGCATCAATTTCTTCATCTACGGCTTCTATCCGATCCAGGAGCGCTGGCGGGTCGACGTCTTTTTCGCTCTGCTTGCGATCGGCATCGTCTGGCTGCTCGCGTCCTTCGCACCGAACAAGCGGCTCGCCGCAATCTACTTCTTCATCGTTCTGCCGGTCGTGTCGGTGATGCTGCTGCTCGGCTTTCCGCCGCTCGGGCTGTCCTACGTGTCGACGTCATTGTGGGGCGGGGCTCTGGTGACGGTGGTGGTGTCGGCCGTGGGCATCGTGTTCTCGCTGCCGCTTGGTGTGATCCTTGCTCTCGGCCGCCGCTCGACCATGCCGGCGGTGCGACTGTTTTCGGTCGTTTTCATCGAATTCGTACGCGGGGTGCCACTCATCACCGTGCTGTTCATGGCGAGCGTGATGCTGCCGCTGTTCGTTCCGGAATCATGGTCGCCCGACAAGCTGTTGCGGGCGTTGATCGGTGTTGCGCTGTTCGCCGCGGCTTACATGGCCGAGGTGGTGAGGGCGGGCTTGCAGGCGGTCCCGCGCGGACAATACGAGGGCGCGCAGGCGCTGGGGCTTAGCTACTGGAAGATGATGGGGCTGATCATCCTGCCGCAGGCGCTGCGGATCACGATCCCGAATATCGTCAACAGCAATATCGCGCTGTTCAAGGATACCACGCTGGTCTTCATTGTCGGCATATTTGATTTTCTGCGCACCATCGAGGTCGCCCGCATCGATCCGAAATGGGCGACGCCGGTGACATCGACCACGGGCTATGCCTTTGCCGCCATTTTCTATTTCGTATGCTGCTGGATGATGTCGCGCTACGCGCAGGGCGTCGAGCGGCGCCTCGCGACCGGGTACAAGCGATGAATGACGCATCCGACGAGCGCCCCGCAGTCGACGATATTCCGGCGGTCGACATTTCCGGCATGCACAAATGGTTTGGCGATTTTCATGTTTTGCGCGACATCAACCTCACGGTGGCGCGTGGCGAGCGCATCGTGGTCTGCGGCCCGTCCGGCTCCGGCAAATCGACCATGATCCGCTGCATCAACCGGCTCGAGGATTACCAGCAAGGCCGGGTGGTGGTGGACGGTGTGCTGCTGACCAACGATCTCAAGCGCATCGACGAGGTTCGGCGCGAAGTCGGCATGGTGTTCCAGCACTTCAACCTGTTCCCCCATCTCACGGTGATGGAAAACCTGACGCTGGCACCGATCTGGGTGCGCAAGCTGCCGAAGAAGCAGGCCGAAGAGATCGCACATCAATATCTCGCGCGGGTGCGCATTCCCGAGCAGGCGCACAAATATCCCGGCCAGTTGTCTGGCGGCCAGCAACAGCGCGTCGCGATTGCACGCGCGCTTTGCATGAATCCGAAGATAATGCTGTTCGACGAGCCGACCTCCGCGCTCGATCCGGAAATGGTCAAGGAGGTGCTGGAGACCATGGTCGAACTGGCCGAAAGCGGCATGACCATGCTGGTCGTCACCCATGAAATGGGCTTTGCCCGGCAGGTGGCCGACCGCGTCGTGTTCATGGACGAGGGGCAGATCGTCGAGATCAACGCGCCGGAGCAGTTCTTCTCTCATCCGCAGCACGAGCGAACCAAGCTGTTCCTGAGCCAGATCCTGAACTGACCGCCCGGCATTTTTTCCCGGCCGCACTCGTTCAAAACGTGGGCGGCGCCGCGGCAAGGGCCTGTCCGGAAATCCGATTGGTCGGGTTCCCGAAAAGCGCTAGCGTTCGATGCCTGCAATAATGGATTCGCATCCTGTCGCCGGGTCGTCGCAGGCTTGCTGATAGGGATGCGGTTGCCGGCTTTTGGGGAGACATGAGATGAGCACACAGGCTCAGCCCGGCCCGCTTGCGGGTCCCGCGATGTTGCAGGCTCTGGCGGATCACTGGTGGGTGCTGCTGCTGCGCGGCGCCGCCGCCCTGATTTTCGGATTTCTGACCTTCCTGTGGCCGGGTATCACCCTGCTAACGCTAACGCTGTTCTGGGGTGCGTTCGCGCTGGTCGACGGCGTGCTGGCTCTGTGGACCGCGTTTTTCGGCAAGGGCGGCACGGTCGCGCCGCGCTGGTGGCTGGCGATCGTAGGCGTCGCCGGCATTGCCGCAGGCATCCTCGCCTTCGCGTGGCCGGTCAAGACCGCGTTCATCCTGCTGCTGTTCATCGCCTGCTGGGCGATCGTGGCCGGCATCATGGAGATCTGGGGCGCGATCAAGCTGCGCAAGGAGATCGAGGGCGAATGGCTGCTCGGGCTCGGCGGGCTCTTGACGGTGATTTTCGGCGTGATCCTGATTGCACGCCCGGCGGTCGGTGCGCTCGCTGTCGCCTGGATCATCGGCTGGTTCGCGATGCTGCTTGGCGTCACCTGGATCGCGCTGGCCTTCCGGCTGAGGAAGCACAAGTCGGCCTGACCGGTCCGTCGTTTTGCTCGCCGGCGTCGAGCCGGCGGGCCATCGTCAGAACGCGTTCAGCGGTATCTTCAGATAGCTGCGGTCGTTGTCTTCCGGCTCCGGCAATTGTCCGCCCCGCAAATTGACCTGCAGGGCGGCGAGCATCAATTCGGGCAATGGCAGCGTTTTGTCGCGCGCCTCGCGCAGCTTGATGTAGGACGCCCGGTCGCGTCCGCTGCCGACATGGGTATTGTGCGCCTTCTGCTGCGCGACGGTCGATTGCCATTGCGCCGCCCGGCCGTCCGGCTTGTAGTCGTGACCGGTAAACAGCCGCGTGTCGTCCGGAAGCACGAGAATCCGCTGGATCGAATCGTAAAGCGCAGCCGCGCTGCCGCCGGGGAAGTCGGCACGCGCCGTGCCGGAATCGGGCTGAAACAGCGTGTCGTGAATGAAAGCCGCATCGCCGATGACGTAGGTGACCGACGCAAGCGTATGTCCCGCGCACAGCATCACGCGCGCATCCAGCGAACCCACCTTGAAGGTATCGCCGTCCTTGAACAGGCGGTCCCAATATTGTGTGGTGTAAGGCGGCAGGTTGTAGATCGTCTGCCAGAGCTTCTGGATGTCGGCGACCTTTTCGCCGATGGCCATCGGCGCGCCGAGCTTGTCCTTCATGTAGGCTGCGGCCGACAGATGATCCGCATGCGGATGGGTATCGAGGATCCAGTCGATGGTGAGCTTGCGCGATGCGATCGTGTCCAGCATCCGGTCGGCGGATGTCGTCGACACGCGTCCTGCACGGAGATCGAAATCGAGAACCGGATCGATGACGGCGCCATGCCCGGTTGCAGGATCCACGACGAGATACGCAATGCTACCGGTCTTCTCATGGTAGAAGCCAGTCACTTCGGGTGACACGGCATGCATCGCTGCCGGCTTTGGCGGTGAGGACGTATTCATGGTCATGCAGGCGTCTATCACGCGAAAGCGCGCTTCGCCAACCGCCGGCTGGTGCGATGCAAAAAAGCTGGCGGGCCTGCGCGACGACGAAAAACCTAAGCCTTCGTCTCGATCGGCAGATCGCCGCGCGAGGCCCATTCGGTCCACGAGCCGTCGTAAAGCGCCTTCGGCTCCTTGCCGAGCGCGTCCAGCGCGAACCAAAGGACCGCCGCGGTGACGCCCGAACCGCAGCTTGTCACCACCGGCTTGTCGAGATTGACGCCGGCCGCCTCGAATTTCTCCCTGATCTTCTCCGGGGCAATCAGCCGGCCGTCTTCGAGCAGCGTGTCATATGGCAGGTTGAGCGCCCCCGGCATATGGCCGGATTTCAGACCCGGCCGCGGCTCGGGCGCGGTACCGGCAAAACGTCCGGCGCTGCGCGCGTCGACCACTTGAATGTCGGGATGGGCGAGCGCTTTCTTCACGTCGTCGACGTCGGCGACGGCGCCGCGATTGAAGCGCGAGGTGAAATGACGCGGCGTGCGTCTCACTTCGCCGAAATCAAGTGCACGGCCTTCGGTCTTCCATTTCGGCAGGCCGCCATCGAGGATGTAGACGTCGCGCACTCCGAAGGTGCGAAAGGTCCACCAGACGCGTGGCGCCGAAAACAGGCCGATTCCGTCATAGACGACGATGGTAATGCCATCGCCGATTCCCATGCTGCGCATCGCCGACGAAAACGCCTCCGGCGACGGCAACATATGCGGCAGGTCGCTGGAATGGTCCGAGATCGCGTCGATGTCGAAATAGACCGCGCCCGGGATGTGGCCGGAGAGATATTCCTCGCGGGCATTGCGCTTCATCGCCGGCAAGTAATACGAGCCATCCACTACGACAATATCGGGCGCATCGAGATGGTCCTGCAGCCATTGTGTGCTGACGAGCGCGCTGCTCGCGGGCTTTGCTTCGGCGGTCATTGTCTCACTCACACAAATGGCGGCTTGATATTGCTCGTCTGCGTCAGCCAGGCTGGCACCGGCAGGTTCTTCGAGCGCAGGAAGTCCGGGTTGAACAATTTGGACTGGTAGCGCGTGCCGTAATCGCACAGCACGGTGACGATGGTCGCGCCCTTGCCGAGATCCTTGGCCAGACGGATTGCGCCGGCGATATTGATGCCGGACGATCCGCCGAGGCACAGCCCTTCGAGTTCGAGGATGTCGAATACCAGCGGGATCGCTTCCTCATCCGGGATCAGATAGGGGTGATCGACCTTGATGTCCTCGATGATCGGTGTGATGCGGGCGAGGCCGATCCCTTCGGTGATCGAGCCGCCTTCGGTCACGGTCGGCTTGCCGTCCTTGAAGAGGTGATACATCGCGGCGCCGCGTGGATCGGCGACGCCGATCGCGATGTCCGGCTTCTGCTCGCGCAAATAGGTCGAGACCCCGGCCAGCGTGCCGCCGGTGCCGACCGAGCAGATGAAGCCATCGATCTTGCCCGCGGTATCGCGCCAGATTTCCGGGCCGGTCGAAACGTAATGCGCCTTGCGGTTATCGAGATTGTTCCACTGGTCGGCGAACAACACGCCGTTCTTCTCGGTCTTGCGCAGTTCCTCGGCGAGCCTGCGCCCGACATGCTGGTAGTTGTTGGGATTGGCATAGGGCAGGGCGGGCACCTCGACCAGTTCGGCGCCGCACAGCCGCAGCATATCCTTCTTTTCCTGGCTCTGCGTTTCCGGGATCACGATCAGCGTGCGATAGCCGCGCGCGTTCGCGACCAGAGCCAACCCGATGCCGGTATTGCCCGCGGTACTTTCCACCACCAGGCCGCCGGGCTTGAGATCGCCCCGCTTCTCGGCTTCCAGGATCATCTGCCGGCCGGCGCGATCCTTGACCGACTGGCCAGGATTCATGAACTCGGCCTTGCCGAGGATCGTGCAGCCGGTGAGTTCGGATGCGTTCTTGAGCTTGATCAGGGGCGTGTTGCCGATCGCGTCGACCACGCCGTCTTTGACGTTCATGTTTGAAAACCCGGCACCAATTGTTGGGCCGAACCTATCGGGGCTGGCCCGATGTCACAAGCGGGCAGGCGGAGGGCTCGGTTGCTCGGGGCACATGGGCCAAGCCGGACGGGGAAACATGTTCTCCCGCATTACTGCCCGCGAGTAAAAACCATCTGCCGGACATCGATATTGCGGGACAGGAACCCGGCCTCGCAATAGGCGAGATAATACTCCCAGAGCCTGCGGAACCGCTCGTCGAATCCGAGCGGGGTGATCTGCGGCCAGGCGGCGCGGAAGCGCTCACGCCATTCCGCAAGCGTGCGCGCGTAATCCTCGCCGAAAATGCGCTCGGTCCGGAAAGGCACGCCGAATCGCTCGCCGAGCGATTTCAGGGTCGACGGTGTCGGCAACATGCCGCCGGGAAAGACATAGCGGCGAATGAAGTCGATCTCGCGCTTGTAATTGTCGAAGAAGCGCTCCTGGATCGTGATGGTTTGAATGCCGGCGGCGCCGCCTGGTTTCAGGCGGTCGCGCAACTGGGCGAAATAGGCCGGCCAGAATTGCTCGCCGACCGCCTCCAGCATTTCGATCGAGGCGATCCGGTCGTAGCGTCCGCGCTCGTCGCGATAATCCTGCAACTTGATGTCGACCTTTTCGGCGAGGCCCGCCTCGAATACGCGGCGGCGCGCGAAGTCGTATTGCTCGCGGCTGATGGTCAGACCGACCACGCGCGCGTCGTAGGTCTTGGCGGCGAATTCGGCGAAGCCGCCCCAGCCGCAGCCGATCTCGAGCACGCTTTGATCGCGTTTCAGGTCGATCGACTGCGCCAGGCTCTGGTATTTGCGCAATTGCCCGGCGGCGAGGTCGTTGCTGCCGGCGTCGAACAGCGCCGACGAATACGTCATGCTCGGGTCGAGCCAGGCCGAATAGAAGTCATTGCCGAGATCGTAATGCGCGTGGATATTCTTGCGTGCCTGCCGCTTGGTGTTGCGGTTGAGCCAGTGACCGAGAACCTGCAGCCAGCGCACGATTGCGTTGCCGCCGAGCACCCGCTCCATCATCTCGCGGTTGATGCAGAAGAGATAGAGGAAGCCGGTGAGGTCCGGGGTTTCCCATTCGCCGCGCAGATAGGATTCGGCCACGCCGATATCGCCGGAGCGCAGCGTTCGCCAGGCGAAGCGATAGTCTTTCACGATCATGCTGGCGGAGGGGCCCGATTGCGGCCCGCGGAAGATCAGCGTCCGGCCGTTCGGGAGCGTGACCTCAAGCGTTCCGCAGCGGATGTTTTCCGCAAGTGCGAAGGCGAGCCTCGCGGTTCCCGGCAGGCCTGCCAATGCAGCCTTTCTCGTGTCCGGGGTTACGAGGATCGAAGCAGACATCGGTTCGGTTCCTGGTCTTATCCCGCGCCATCGGAGACCGTGTGAACCTGACTGGTGGGAGGAGGGTCGGAGCCATGCTGCGGACGGGGAACCAGACGCGCCCCCTTTAGCCACAGCCGCGCGGCCTCGTAATGAATGCCCCCAATCACCTTCAGCGTCACGAACGGCAGTGACCAGAATGCAGCAAGCAGGTGGGGGCTCGTCAAGGGGTGTCTGCGACCATGGAATGTCGCAGCCAGCAGCGGGCCTTCGGCGTCGGTCTCCAGAATGCGGAACTTCAACTCATCGCCCGGCGGAGTCAGGCGGAAATGGTACCGCATCTGCATCCCGATAAACGGAGAGACGTAGAACCGCTTGTTGCGAGCCTGCCGGATGCCGCCGGCGCTGACCTCATCCGGAAGCACCGGGCAGACGTAGCTGTGATGCTCACCGAAAGTGTTGCGGACCTCGTAGACCAGAAGCGCGAGTGTTCCGTCGGCGCGATAGCCGTAATAGACCGACAGCGGATTGAATGCGTAGCCAAGCAGACGCGGATAGCACAGCAGCTGGATGCGTCCGTCCGACAGGTCGACACCGGCATGGGCTGCAAGCGCACGCACGTAAGCCGCGAGAGGAGAGCCGTCACGCGGGCCGTGATCGCGCTCATGGAAGCTGTAGAATGCGCGCCGATTAACCCCGAAAAGACGCGATTGCCGGTCGGCCTCGCCGAGGCGGTCAAGGTCTATCAACAGATTGAGCACGCGATAGACGAAACGATGCGACATCGGCTTCAGCCGCGCATGCATGACGTCGCCGCGGTAGAGAAAGGCCGCAGAGTCCGTTTGCTGCGGCCGTGTCTCGCTCACTCGGCTGCCTCCGCAAAGACCGGATTGACGCCGCGCCAGGGAACGCTGCCGCCGAGCCGTTCTGCGATGTCGAGGCCCGAACGCAAGCCGTCTTCATGAAAGCCGTAGCCGGTCCATGCGCCGCAGAACCATATCCGATCCGCGCCCTGGATGTCGTCGAGCCGGGCCTGGGCGGCAAAGGCCGCCGCATCGAATTGCGGATGGTCGCAGGCAAACCGGCTGAAGGTCAGGGCGGGGTCCGGTTCGAATGGCGGATTCAGGCTGACGAACAGCGGTTTACTGGCGTCGATATGTTGCAGCGCATTCATCCAGTAAGTCACAGCCACGTCGCCATCGGCTTCGCCGCGCCCGTTCCCGCGCAGGAAATTCCACGCCCCCCAGGCTCGCCTGCGTTTCGGCATCAGGCGGGTGTCGCGGTGCAGATAGACAGCATTCGACCGGTACCGAATGGCGCCCAGCACGACGCGCTCGTCTTCGCTCGGGTTGCGCAGCATGGCGAGCGCCTGGTCGGAATGGGCAGCGATGATTACCTGATCGTAGTTGTCGCTGTGGCCGAGGCTGTCGGTTACGACAACGCCTGTCGGCGTCCGTTCGATCCCGGTCACCGCGGCCCCCAGCCGGATCCGGTCTCGAAAAGGGCGGGTCAGCGCCTCCACGTAGCGCCGGCTGCCGCCGCGGACGGTGCGCCAGACTGGCCGGTCATCATGCAGCAGCCGATGGTTGTTGAAGAAGGCGACAAAGTTCTCGGCCGGAAAGTCCATCATCTGCCGGGCCGGCGTCGACCAGATCGCAGCACCCATCGGCACGAGATAGTCCCGCAGTAGACGCAGTGAATAACCGCGCATCCGGACATATTCGCCAAGCGTCAAACCGGCCAGACGGCCGGCTTCGCGGTCGAGGAGGCATTGGCGGTTGAAGCGCGTGACGTCCCGCAGCATGGTCCAGTAGGGGAGCGACAGCAGGTTTTTGCGTTGGGCGAAAACCCCGTTCAGGACCTCGCCCAGCCGGCGTCCACCTCCCAGCCATTCAAGCTGTCCGCCATTGGCCGACACCGCGAAACTCATGTCGGTCGGCAGGGTCTCGACCCCGAAATGGCCAAACAGGGCCGTCAAATCTGGGTAGTTCAATTCGTTATAGACGATAAATCCGGTATCCACCGCGATTGGGGTGCCGTGATAGTCGATATCGACCGTATGGCTGTGTCCGCCGGGCCTGAGCTCGCGCTCATAGACCGTGAGGTGGTGTCGGCCCGCCAGGGCATATGCGGCTGCGTTTCCCGCAATGCCCGTCCCCACCACCGCAATCCGCATTACCAGCCCCGTCCTCACCCAATCATAACGACATACGGCTCGAATGGCATCCGGTTTCAGCGCGGCGCAACAATTGCGGAAAATGCTCTCGATGCCGGAAAGGATGTCGAAACCATCCCGCCTGCGTTGCACCATTCCCGGGCCGGACTTCACCACTTCTTTGACGAGTCCAGATATTACAGCTCGGCGGAGCGGGCCCGTGCAGACGCCGTCGCCCGTCCTCTCGGTACCTAGGCAATGAACCTCGACGTCAACACGCTGTTTCTTGTCACGATCTATGTCGAGGCGATGCTCGGCCTGTTGCTGCTGTTCGCCTGGGTCCAGAATTCGGCAATCACGGCGGTCGCATGGTGGGGCTCGGCGCATTTGTTGCGTGCCGCGTCGGTCGTGCTGTTCGGTATGTACGAATCGGCTCCCGACTGGATCACCATCGATCTGTCGAACGCGATTCTGCTGACGTCATTTGCCGCGACTTGGACCGGCGCGCGCATCTTCGACGGTCGTTCGCCAAGCTATATCGGGCTGTTCGGCGGCGCCTTGATTTGGCTTGCCGTCTGCCGCATCCCGGCGGTTTCGCAGTCGATGGAAGCGCGGGTCCTGATCTCGTCCTTCATCGTCACCAGCTATACGTGGGCGGCGGCCTATGAGTTCTGGCGCGGTCGCAGCGAGCCACTGGTGTCGCGCTGGCCCGCAATATTCATGCTGTTCGCGCACGGATCGCTGTTTTTGCTGCGAACGCCACTGTCCACCATGATGCCATGGATTCCGGACACGCAGGTGTTCGAAAGCGTTTGGCTGACGGTCCTGAGCTTCGAGGCGCTGTTGTTCACGATTGCCATCGCATTCATCCTGCTTGCCATGGCCAAGGAGCGCACCGAGCTGCTGCACAAGACGGCGGCGCTGGTCGATCCGTTGACCGGAATTCCGAATCGCCGCGCCTTTCTCGAAGGCGCCGAAGCCATGTCGCAGCGGATCGACGCCGATCCGCGGCCGGCGGCTGTGCTCCTCGCTGATCTCGATCACTTCAAGACGATCAACGATTCGTACGGGCACGCGCTGGGTGACCGGGTTCTGCGGCTCTTTGCCGAAACCGCAGGTGCGAAGATTTCGCCCGCCGATCTCCTCGGCCGTTTGGGTGGCGAAGAATTCGCAATCGCGCTCTACGACGTCGATCGCGTGCGTGCGAAGGAGGTCGCGGAAACAATCCGCCGATCGTTCGCGGAGGCCGCATCCGAGGTCGACGGCCATCCGGTTCGCGCGACCTGCAGCATCGGCATCGCGGTCAGCGAGAAGGGGCCGCTCGAGATGTCCGAACTTCTCGCGCAGGCGGACGAAGCGCTCTATTCCGCCAAGGAACGCGGTCGCAACCGTTGCGAAATCGCCTCTACCGAACTCGTCCTGCGTCTCGATGCGTCGACTCCGTCGCTGCGCATCCGCGACATCCACACGAAGTCGGCTGCCGCCTGATCTGCCGGTTTTCGGGTTGGCGCGCGTTGACACCGACGGCCGGCGACATGCATTATAGTGCATGTCGTCTGGGAGGACGCCGTGAATTCGACGATGTCAAAGTCGGTGCAAGCCGCCGGCAAGCCGCCATTTCGTTCTATCAACTTCGCCGAGCCGACGGTTTTGCGCGAGAGCCTGGCCGACGGTTCGACCGTCCTGCGGGCGGCGCAGCCGCTTCGCGCATATGAGCCGAACCTGGCGCGCCTGTTCCGCCGGGCGGTCGAAACCCACCCGGACAGACTGCTCATGGCCGAGCGGGACTCTGCTGGGGCTTGGGCCGGCGTCACCTATGCGCAAGCGCGCCGCAAGGCCGACGCCATCGCACAGGCGCTGATCGATCGCGGTCTCAATGCCGAGCGGCCGGTCATGGCGCTATCGGGCAATGCGGTCGAGCACGGCATTCTGACATTGGCTTGCTACACGGCGGGGATTCCGATTGCGCCGATCTCGGTGGCCTATTCGCTGCAGAGTCAGGATCACGCCAAGCTGAAATACATCAATGAATTGCTGACGCCGGGACTGGTCTATGTCAACGACACCGCACCCTTTGCGAAAGCTTTGGCGCATGTCACCGCGCCGATCCTTGCCGGAAAGAACGGCGCCAACCTGCCGAACGTCACGCTGTTTGCGGGCCTGGAAAAAACCGTGCCCGGTCCTGCGGTCGAGCAGGCGGTCGCCGCGATCCGCCCGGACACGATCGCGAAATTCCTTTTCACCTCGGGCTCGACCAGCCTGCCAAAGGGGGTGATCAACACTCATGGCATGCTGACCGCGAACCAGCAGCAATCGGTGCAAACCTGGCCGTTCATCGAAGACGCGCCGATGGTGTTGATCGATTGGCTGCCCTGGAATCACACCTTCGGCAGCAATTACAATTTCAATCTGATCCTGCAGCAGGCCGGTACGCTCTATATCGATGGCGGCAAGCCGGTGCCGGCGCTGGTCGGGCAGACGGTCGAGAATCTGCGCGACATTGCGCCGACCATCTATTTCAACGTGCCGGCCGGGTATGGCGCGCTGCTGCCATTTCTCGAGAGCGATGACGCACTGGCGCGGCATTTCTTTTCGCGCGTACGTCTGTTGTTCTACGCCGGCGCGTCGCTGCCGCAGGACATGTGGGACCGGCTCGAGGCACTTGCGATCCGCATCACCGGCACCCGCATTCCGATGACGTCGGCCTGGGGAACGACCGAAACATCGCCGCTCGCGACATCGGCTCACACGCTGCTCGAGAAGGCCGGCAATGTCGGCGTGCCCGTTCCGGGTGTCGATGTGAAGCTCGTACCCGTCGGCAGCAAGCTTGAGATCCGGGTGCGCGGCCCGAACATCACGCCCGGCTATTGGCGCAGGCCCGACCTCACGAAGGCGATGTTCGACGACGAAGGCTATTATCTGCCCGGAGACGCGGTGCGTTTCGCTGACCCGGAGAACCCGAACCAGGGGCTGATCTTCGACGGCCGCACCGCCGAGGATTTCAAGCTGACCAACGGCACATGGGTCGCGGTCGGCGCGTTGCGTGTTGGAGCGATCGCCGCCGCCACACCGGTTTTGCAGGACGCGATCGTGTGCGGGGAGGGGCGCGACCGGGTCGGCCTCGTCGCCTGGCTAAATGCCGCGGGCTGCAGGCAGGTCACCGGTGAGGACGGCGACCTGGCATTCTATGCAAAACACCCGAAGGTGCACGACCATCTGCGCAAGGCATTCGCGCAATGGAACACGGTCAATACCGGTGCGACCATGCGCGTCGCCCGCGTCCTGCTGCTTCCCGACATGCCCTCGATCGACAGAAATGAAATCACCGACAAGGGCTACATCAATCAGCGCGTCGCGCTGGAATGCCGCAATGCGGACGTGCAACGTCTTTTTGACGGGAGTTCGCACCAGGATGTGGTCGTGATCGGCTGATTTCCATACTGTGAAACAGCGTGGTTGAGCGAAGAATTGCGGCGGCACGCCGCGTGCTCTATCAATCGAACAACAACAAAACAGGGAGGATGATGATGTTGCACCGGCACACGCTTGGGATTGCCACAGCTCTTGCCATATTCGCGTCGCCGTTTGCCGCGCAGGCGCAGGATTATCCGGCGCGTCCGGTGAAAATCGTCGTGCCCTTCGGCGCCGGCGGACCGGCCGACGTCTACGCTCGTGTTCTTGCGCAGCACCTCGGTGAAGCGCTGAAGCAGCCTTTTGTTGTCGAGAATCGTCCCGGCGCGGGTTCGATTATCGGAACCGACGCGGTCGCTAAGTCGGATCCCGACGGTTACACGCTGCTCCTGATGTCAAATACCCATACGGTCAACGAGACGCTGACACCCAACAAGCCGTTCAAGTTGATGGACGACTTCGTCGCGGTGGCGCCGATAAACTATTCAGACCTGATGATGGTGATTCACCCTTCGGTCCAGGCCAAGGATGTGAAGGAGTTTATTGCGCTGGCGAAATCGAAGCCGGGCGGACTCAATTATGCATCGTCAGGGCCGGGGACGCCGTATCACATGGCCGGAGAATTGTTCAAGGCGATGAGCGGAACCGACATCGTGCATGTGCCGCATAAAGCTTCGGGAGAGGCCCGGAACAGCGTTCTCGGTGGCCACGTGCAGATGATGTTCGACGCGGTGACGACGATGTCCACTAATGCCAAGGCCGGTCAGGTCAAGGCACTCGCGACCACCGGAGAGAAGCGCTCCGAACTCACCCCCGACGTGCCGACCGTGTCGGAATCTGGCGTGCCGGGTTACGAGGCGACCATCTGGCTTGGCGTGATGGCGCCGGCCAAGACCCCGCAGGCGGTTGTCGACAAGCTGAATGCCGAGATCAGCAAGATCGTCAATCGCCCGGATGTGCGCGCGAACTGGGGCAAGCAGGGCGCGGTACCGATGACCATGTCGGTGAAGGAATTCGATGCCTATCTGCGCAAGGACATCGACAAATGGGCCGATGTCGTGAAGAAAACCGGCGCCAAGGCCAACTGAGCGCGCCGTTGATCTGACCAGGGCTGCCGGGGGCGAAGCTCCGTCAAACGAATATCACCTGTGTCATGGCCGGGCTTGTCCCGGCCATCGACGTCTTTTAGTGCTGTCCGTTCTTCAGGCGTGGGTTTGCGGCAAACGCGGGCATCACGAGGGCAGGATTGGCGCGGAGAGCGGGAAATGCGGTATTGCAGGTTCGACAATGATCGGCTCGGCATCGTGCGGGGCGATCAGGTTCACGACGTCACCTCAATCCTCGACAAGCTCCCGGCGGTGCGCTGGCCCCTGCCGGCCTATGATCCGCTGGTTGCGGCGCTACCAGCGTTGCGCGGCGAGATGGAAGCGGCTGCCGACCGCGTCGCCGGCGTGCCGATCGCCTCGGTCAAGCTCTTGAACCCGGTGCCCAATCCCTCGAAGGTCATCGGCGCACCGGTCAATTATCACGCCCATATCGACGAGGCGAATGCCGACGCCCAGATCAACTTCGGCAAGACCATCAAGACCATCGACCATTACGGCGTGTTCCTGAAATCGAACTCGTCGCTGTCGGGTCCATCCGAGCCGGTGCCGGTGGTGGAGAAGGACCGACGGACCGACCACGAGGTCGAACTCGCCGCCATCATCGGTGAGACCTGCTTCGACGTGCCGGAAGAGGGTGCGCTGAAATATATCGCCGGCTACGCGATCGGGCTCGACATGACGATCCGCGGTCCGGAAGAGCGGTCCCTGCGCAAGTCGCTCGACCGCTTTTCGGTGGTCGGGCCATATTTCGTGACTGCCGATGAGATTCCCGATCCGGAAAATCTCGATCTCGAAATCCTCGTCAACGGCCAGGTCCGGCAGAAATCGAATACCTCGCGGCTGATCTTCAGCGTCGCGAAACTGATTTCGTATTGCTCGAATTTCTACACGCTCTATCCCGGCGACATCATCATGACGGGCACGCCCGAAGGCGTCGGCCCGGTTCAGGCCGGCGACGTGATGCATGCGAAGATCGAGAAGGTCGGCGAGATGACGGTCGCGATCACGCGGCGGACGCAGGCGTTGCCGCCGCCCGCGCCAGCCTCGTAATTCTTCAACCGGCCTTCGCGCGGCCGGCGGTTATTTCTTCCGCCGAGCCAGCACGTCGATATTGAGCTCGACGTCGTCGCCGACGATCTTGGTGTCGCGCCATTCGTCGCGGCCGACGCCGAACTTGGTGCGGCTGATGGTCAGCGCGCCGGTCATGCGCGCAACCAGTTGACCCGGATCGGCCGGGTCCGGACCGATTTCGAGTTTGAAAGGCAGCACGACGTCTGCGGTGACGTCGCGAATCGTCAGCTTGGCTGCCGCTTCATACTCGCCTTTGCCGCCGGCCTCCTGGCCCTTTGCGCGAAACGCCGTGGTCACGAAGCGCACTGTCGGGAAGCGTGCGACATCGAACCATTTCGGCTGTTTGAGCTCCTTGTCGATGTCCGGATTTCCGGCATCGGCGCTTGCCGCATCGACGGTCACCTCGACGGCGCTGCCCGCAAGATCGCCGGGATCGAAAGTGACCTTGGCGGTAAAGCTTTTGAAGCGCCCCTTGCTGGGCACGCCCATCTGACGGCCGGTAAAGCCGATGCTGCTCTTGGCCGGATCAACGGTCCATTCGGGTGCATCGGCCGCCGCAGGCTTGGCATCGGCAAGCAGCATGAGGCCCGCGATGAACGCTGCCGCGCCGCAGATAAACCGCCTCGCAATGTCCGTCATTGTCCGTCCCTTAAAGTTCCCGGCTCGGTTACCGCAAGCGCGTTGACCAAGGCAGCATGCGCCGCAGTACATCGTCACGCAGAACAAGGTGATGATAAAGCGCGGCCAGCGCATGGATGGTCACCAGCACAAGCAACGCCACCGCCAGAGACAGATGCACGACTTTCATCGTCTCGCCGAGCGCCCGGTCGACGCCGAACGGGCTCGGGATGTGGATGAGGCCGAGATACACCACCGGCAGGTTGAGCGCAGAGCTCATGATCCATCCGGTAATCGGCATGACGATCAGGATCGCGTAGAGCGCGGCATGCGACAGCCCGGCGAGGCGTTGCTGCCATGGCGGCGTGTCCGGCGACTGCTGCGGCACCGGATTGGCGAGGCGCCATCCAAGCCGCAGCAGCACCACCAGGAAGATCGTTACGCCCACCCATTTGTGCCACGAATAGAATTCGAGCTTCCGCGGGCTGAAGGGCATATTGACCATACTGATCGCGAGCGTGAACGATCCAACCAGAAGCAGCAGCGTCAGCCAGTGCAGCGTCCTGGCTACGAGGCCGAACCGCTCCGCAGTGTTGCGTATCAGCATGATCGAAACGCGCGGGCCTGACGTTGCAATATTTTCAGGTCGGGTCGTTCGGGCGCTTGGATTCGAGTTGGATCACGAATTCGACTTCCTCGCCGATCCAGGGAATGAAAGCCTTCATGCCGAAGTCGGTCCGCTTCAGCTTGCCCTTCGCGGTGAAGCCGTCGATCGTGTATTTTTTCGACAGATGCAGACCGCTCTTGTTGTACGTCACGTCCATGGTGACCGGATGGGTGACGCCATGCATGGTCAGGTTGCCGGTCATCTTGCCGGTGTTCTCGCCGGTCTTCTCGATCTTGGTGCTCTCGAAGGTGATCGTCCGGTGCTTCCAGACGTCGAGTTCGGCCTCGGAGCGGATCCAGTTGTCGCGATAGGCATGGTTTGAGTCGATGCTCGCGGCTTCGATCTCGACATTGATCTTGCTGTTGGCCGGATCCTTGCGGTCGAAGGTCATCTCGGCCTTGTTGATCTGCCGGAACTGACCCATCACCGACGAGAAGCCGCCGTGCGAAATCGACCAGGTGACGGCGACATGTTCGAGGTCGACGTCGACCTTCTGCGGCTCCGCCGAAGCGGGCGCTGCGATTAGCAGTCCAAGACCAAGCGCCGCCGCCATGAACGTAGCGGCCTTCGATGGCACGCGCCGGAAACTACCGAACAACATTGTTGAAATCCTCCCGTGTCGGCCGGCTCTGCACCGATCCGATCTGATTTTGTTTGGAGCGAGGCCGGCACGGCTCATGCGTTCGGCCGTGCCGGCTTTAAAGTCAGATTTCCTTCTTCATCCTGGCGTCGACGGAGTAGGGGCCGCCGCCACGGATCACCAGCATCAGGGCCACCGCTGCAAACAGCAATGGATATTCGTTGCCGCGCGACGTCCAGAAGAAGCCACCGACGCCGAGATGGAACCGGGCGGCTTCCAGCATGAAGATCAGCACCAGCAGAGCAACCGGCCGCGTAAACAGACCAATGATCAGCAGAATGCCGCCGCCGAATTCCAGGAGCGCGATCATCCAGCCCCATAGATCGGCCATCGGATAGCCGACCTTGCGCAGGGTGCCGATGAATCCGGCCATGCCCGGACCGCCAAATGCGCCGAACAGTTTCTGCATGCCGTGCGGGATGAGGAGCGCGCCGGCTGCGATGCGGACAATCAGATAAGCCCATTCCTCCATGCCGGAATAGACCCTCGAAAGGGCGGGAACATAATGCTGAGATGGTTGTCTGGTGGCCATGATGTGTCTCCCCGTCGTGAGGCGCGAATTGTAAGCGGCCCGATTCGGCACCGGCTCCCCGCGCGTGAACGCGCGCCTCTGCGCGGGGCGCGACTTAAGTCTAAAATGAGGAGTTGTTTTCGCCTAGCGCGCGTTTGAGATTTCGACCGGAATTCAATGCGCTGGCAGGAGCTGACACCCGCGGAGGTTGGGCCGGCGCGGACAGACACCGCGCCGGCCGGCACCTCAATAGAGCGCGTTGCGCTTCTTCAGCTCGTCCTGCAGGTCCTTGTAGATCGCATCGGGATCGCCGCCGGCCTTCTTGACCTGCGCTTCCCATTCCTTCTTCAGCGGCTCGGCCGCCTTGCGCCATTCGGCCAGCTGAGCCGGGGTAATGGTGTAGACCTCCTTGCCCGCTTGCGCCTTGATCTTGTCGCGGCCGGCGGATTCCATCGTCGCCCAGGGCGTCGCGATCTTCTCGGCCCATTCCGGCGTGCAGTGATCGTCGATGACCTTGCGTTGCGCCGGCGACAGCGAATTGTACTTGTCCTTGTTCATCACGAAGGTCTGTTCGGTGACATAGAGCTGCGCGTCGAGGTGATATTTCGTCACCTTGTCGATGCCGAACAGCACGATCGATCCCCAGGGGAAGGTGATGCCTTCGGCCACGCCCTTCTCGAGGAGGTCCCGCGATTCCGGTGCCGAAGCCGGCACATTGGTGCCGCCAAGGAGCGAGACGAAGCGGCTGATGGTGGCGTTGGCGGGACGGATCTTCATGCCCTTCACGTCACCGGGCACCGTCACCTTCTTGTTGGTGGTGTGGAAAGTCGCCGGATCATGCGCGAAGGTGATGCAGTACTTGACGTCCTTCATCTCCTTGTCCGCGTATTTGCGGTACCACGCATCGAGCGCGGCGGAACCTTCCTTCGAATTGGCGAAGATGAAGGGAAGTTCCGACAAGCCCATGATCGGGAAACGGCCCGGCTCATAGCCCGGATTCACATGCGCGAAATCGGCGATGCCGTCCCGCGCCATGTTGTAGTGGTCGAACGCCTTGCCGAGCTGCTGCGCCGGAAAGATCTTCATGGTGATGGTGCCGTTCGACGCCTGCTTGATCGACTCGGCCCAGGCTTCCACCGCCGGGTGCATCGGATGGCCCGGCGGCACCCAATGGCTGAAACGCAGTTCGACCGGCTTGTCCTGCGCCAGCGCAGGGCCGGCAAGGGCGGCGGCGAGCAGGCTCGCTGCCAGGGGAATGGCAATGCGTTTCATCGATAGTCCTCCCATAGTCGCCTGTTGGCGGCGATCCGAAGGGACAAGCTATCGTCGGCGCCGGTTTCACGCCAGCGCCGACATTGCCGCGTCCTGCGGATCGAGCTTGGGGCCAGCCCGTTACTCGGCGGCGGAAGGCAGCGCCCGTTTCTCCCAATGCACGGCCGCACGGGTGTGATCCTGCTCGCCGCCCAACGCGTCGCGGGCGTCTGCCCACAAATCGCGGGTGAGCCGTCCGACCGGTGCATCGACCCCGATCTGCTCGGCAAGGTCAGCTGCGATCTTCACGTCCTTGGCGAGCAGGCCGAGGGCGAAGCCGGTCCCGAAGGTCCCGCTCAGCAGGTGCTGTTTGATCAGCATCTCCGAGGCGAAGCTGCGTCCGGTCGAGACATTGACCACGTCGGCAATGACCTCGGGGTCCAACCCGAATTTGCGGCCGACCGTGACCGCTTCCGCGGCCGCGGCGAAGCTGGTCGCGGCGAGGAAATTGTTGAGGCACTTCATCGCGTGCCCGCAGCCGAGACTGCCGACTTCGAACAGCTTTGAGCCCATGCAGGCGAGCACCGGCTGCACCGCCGCGACCGACGCCGCATCGCCGCCGATCATGATCGCAAGCGAGCCATCCCGGGCGCGCGGCACGCCGCCGGAAACCGGCGCGTCCACGAGCTTCAGATTACGGGCGGCGAGATCCTTGCCGAGCGTGCGGGTGCCGACTGGGTCAGCCGAACTCATGTCGATGACGATCGCGCCGGGCTTCATGTTCGCGGCCAGCGCGCCGTCCTGCATGCTGAACAGGGCCTCGCGCACCTCCTTGCCGGTCGGCAGCATGGTGACGATCGCATCGCAGGCCTTGCCGAGTTCGGCGAGTTGATCCGTGGCGCGCGCTCCGTGTTCCTGCGCCCATTTCTTTGCGCGTGCCGGATCGAGGTCGAACGCCACCACCTCGAAGCCGCCGCGCTTTACGTTGGCGGCCATCGGCGCGCCCATATTGCCGATGCCGATGAATCCGACTGTCTTGATATCCATTGCTGTGCTCATACCGGTTACGCGAGACCCATTTGCTTCAGCTTTTCTTCCGCTGCACGGAAGCCTTCGACGCCGCGCGGAACGCCGGCATAGACCATGGCGTGCAGCAGGATTTCCTGAATCTCGTCCTTGCTGACGCCATTGGCGATGGCGCCCTCGATATGCACCTTCAGTTCATTGGGCCGCGCCATCGCGACCAGCATTGCGAGCGTGATCATCGAGCGGGCCTTCCGCGACAGCTTCGGGCGCGTCCAGGTCTGTCCGAAGCAATAGGTGGTCACGACCTCCTGCAGCGGCCAGATGAAGTCACCGGCGGCATTGATCTGTCCTTCCGCGCCGTCATGGCCCCACATCGCGCGGCGGACATCGAGGCCGCGGGCGAAGTCCGGATTCTTCGACGCACGCTTCGCCCGGGTCTTCTTGCCGTCGGGTTTCTTCGCGGATTTGGTTTTCTTTGCCTTGGCCATCTGAAAATCTGTCCTCCCTCGCATGCTTTGTGTTGATACATCAGACGTCGCACGATCATGTCGCGTTTGGCCGATCCGCGATAGAGCGTTCGGCGCGCGTCGTCATGCGTTGCGGCAAATTGCCGGTAGAACGTGGATCGCTTATAGGCAAGGTCGAAACGACAAATCGCGCGATGCCCATCGCCCACTGAAAGCGTGGGAGCTGAGGTGTTGGCCCCGTCCCAAAGCAACTGGAACCTCATGAAGATCGTTCGCGTCACCGCTACCCCACTCAATGTTCCGCTCCATGTCACGGTGATGGGGCTCGACAAGAAGACATCGCTGGCGGCCTGTTACGTCGAGGTCGAGACCGATACCGGCATCGTCGGCCATGGCCTGACATCGATCACCGAGGAAGACGTGGTGGCGCAGGTGGTCAACGGCGTCATGGCGCCGAACCTGATCGGTGACGATCCGCTGCTGACCGAACGGATCTGGGAAAAGATGTACTGGACGACGATGCCGCGTGGCCAGACCGGTTATGCGGCCCATGCGCTCGCGGCGGTCGATCTCGCGCTCTGGGACATCAAGGGCAAGGCCCTCAATCTCCCGGTCTGGAAGCTGCTGGGCGGCGCACGGGCGCGCGTGCCGGTTTATGCGACTTTCGGCTTCGGCTTTTTCGATCGCGAGCAGCTTGCCGCGGCGGCGAAGAAATGGGTCGCCGACGGCTTCCACAGGCTGAAGATGACGGTCGCGAGCGAAGCGCTCAAGCACAAGGACGAGCGCCCGGTCATGGACGCGATCCGCGAGGATGCGAAACGCGTGCAGGCGGTCCGAGAGGCGGTCGGCCCCGACGTCGAAATTTTCATCGACGCCAATTGCAATCTCGATCTCTACCACGCGACCAAGCTGGTGGAGATGATCCGGCCCTGCAACATTTCCTTCTTCGAGGAGCCGCTCACCCAGAACGACGTCCCCGGCATGGCCCAGCTTCGCCGCAATACTGGCGTCGCACTGGCCTGCGGGCAGAACGAGGGTCTGCTCTATCGTTTCCGCGACCTGCTGGCCGCACAGGCGATCGATTACGCGCAGCCCAATGTCTGCATCACCGGCGGCTTCACCCAATGCGTCAAGATCGCGGGGCTTGCCGCGTCATACAACGTATCGGTCGCGAATGGCGGCGCCTGGTCCTATCACAACATGCATCTGCAGGCCGGCGTCGCCAACGGCTCGCTGGTCGAGCATCACTATCTCGCGGTCGAACTCTACAAGACGCTGTTCACCGGCCTGATCATGCCGGCCGATGGCTGGCTTGCGCTACCGGACAAGCCGGGCCTCGGCTTCGAGCCGAACAATGACGCCATTCGCGAGATTGCGAAGCTCCCGCTCTCTGCGGGGCGCGCCAAGGGCTGAGTGAAGAACGCCGCCTCGCGGTTACGGCCGCGTGCCGCGCGAGGTGTAGTCGCCCCAGAGGAGGGTGGCGGCGAAGATCACGAAGGCCAGAACGATCAGGCTGACAACAAGCAGATTGGCCATGGGCATCTCACGTCTCCTTCCCTGAGTTGGTCGGGAGACGGTGTCACCGGGGCAGGCGAGGGGCTTTGCGATAGCTCAAATCGTCTCGCTTGCGGCCGCGGATTGCGATTAACGCGCCCTTAAGAATTTCGGTCGCAATTTCCGAATCAGTTCTTTTTTCGCGGGGGATCACGATGGCGGTCTACAGCCTGAACTCTTCAGACGAAGCGTGCCCGATTCCGGAAGGCCTGTTCGGCCAGTTGTTCCGCTCGCACCCGCAGGGGTTGCCCGAGCTGGTAGCGAGCATCCCCTCGCAGACGCGGGCGATGCTGGCGCTGTTCTGTTACCGCCGCGCGCATCTGCATCCGCTCAGCCTCGCCATTGCCTCGACCTGCAGCGAGACCGATCTGATCGAAGCCGGCGGTCGGCCTGGCGCTGCGTTGTACGAATTGTCCCGTCAGCCCGAAGCGCCAGCGGCGACGCACAACGAAAATGGCCGGCGCAAGATCTCGCTGGCAAAGGGCCCGCTCTGGCAACCCGCGCCGCTCGAAGACGATTTCGAAGACTGAGCGGCCGCGCGGCATCTGCTGAATTTTTTGCGCTCCAAGCAGCCCTCTTCCAGGGCACCTTGGAGCGATCCCGCTGGTCGAAATCCCGGGAACGCTAATTGCGCGGCCGGTGATCCTGCTATCCGACGTGCTGAAGCTCGGGTCCGATGCGGCCCTCTGCACGCGCCCGATTTCCCTTATTCAAGTCCACGCCATTGGCCGCGAACCGCAACCGCGCGGTGGACAATCTCGGCCGGCTCCAGTCGGGCGGCGATTGCGATGTGAGGACGGCGGTCCGCTCAGGCGAGCATGAAAAGCGCCAGCAGCGTGAGGATCACGGCGGCATTGCGGACGAAGAAGGCGGCGGTCACCAGGGCGGGAAAGGCGGTCGCGTCGCGAAGTGTCTGAGTGGTCATTTGTTCTATCTCCCCCGTTTCGACGGGTACGAGTCCCATATGGGGCCCGTCGGAGGATCGGGCAGGGGCTTTCCGGTCGGCCTCACGCGGATGTGTTGCGCTGCGGCATCGGCCGCTGACCGAAACGGCGCGGCTCTGTGATCCTGTTTATTTTGCTGGTTCTTTTGCGGCTGCCGTCGCGGCATCGCGGTCCTTCGGACGCACGATTTGCGGTTCGGTCAGCGGTTAGCGTTCGTCGCCTGCCGCTCAGCGGCGATGTGCTCAGTTCGCAACCCATCGAACGCCCAGAACGGCCGGGTCGCCTCATGCAATACGGATTGTGGAATTTGGCTCCCCGGGCCGGAATATTAGTTCATTGAATTTGCTACGCAAAATCGCATTTTCGGCGGCCAGCCCCCGGCGCTACCCCAGTCGCGGCGCGCATGTTTTCACCCGGTCCAGGGTCTTACCCTCCACTTGCTGCGTGCGTGCCATCCGCTGCTACAATCCGTCGTTGTGCTGATTCTCGGGGGGAGGGCATGGCCAAGGCGATCAGCAGACGCCCGCGACGTTTGAAGCGGGAGGCATTGGTCTTTGCCCACCTTGAGCGGGTGTCTAAAGACCTTCTGGTCAAGCACCCTGACGTGGTGCGCCAATTCATCGGTCGCAACACGGGCATCTATGCCCTCTACCGTCGTGGAAAACTTTACTACGTGGGGTTGGCGACAGCTCTTCGGCACCGGTTGACGGCCCACGGCAAGAATCAACACGGGAAGCAGTGGGATCAATTTTCGATCTATCTGACCATTAAGGATCAGCACCTCAGAGAGATTGAAGCTCTGCTGCTGCGAATCGCGAAGCCGCCCGGAGCGAAGCAGACGGGAAAGCTGGCCCAGTCTCGGGATATGCGGCGGCAGATCAGCCGAGCGATTCGTCAAAAGCAATTCAAGGAGGTCTCGTCGCTGTTTGGACGTGGTGTTCAAGAAGACGCTGTAACGAAGGTTACCCGGGGCGATCCACAGCTCGTTCGGTTTTTCCCGTCCGGCGCACGACTTCGCGGATACCACAAGGGAAAGGCCTTCAGCGCTCGCGCTAGGCGCGATGGACAGGTTCGCTTCGACGGCAAAGTTTATTCCTCCCTCACTCTGGCGGCTAAAGCTGCGGTCAAGCGACCCATCAATGGATGGTGGTTCTGGCACGTTGAACGGGGGAAGGGGAATTGGATACGCTTGACCAAAATGCGGAAGGCGGGGACGCCGCTGCTCCTCCGCTAGCGGCGCCGTGAAGCTGCTCCTGAATGGCGCGGAGCCTTGCTCGCCGGTTCTCCGGTGCGAATTTTCAATTCTTCAGCCGGCTACGTTGCGTCAAATCCCCGATCCGACATGAGGCGCCAGACGCCTCCCGAAACTCGTCATTCGCCGTTATTAGCCAAATGCGCGGCATATCGGCATTTCGGCTACGCGTTGCGCGTAGATTTGAGGGCAATCAATCAATTCCGTGACTGACGTCGTGATTTGAGGGGCTTAAAGGGGGGCAAGGATGGGGGAAGCGGCTGCTGACCCAAATAGCGCTGTCGCGAAAATAACACACAAGCCCGTCAAGGGCAGCGCGAGCCTATGACCAAAGGAGGCCCAAAACCACTTGGACTTGAGGCTCTGTAACGGTCCGCCGCAGTAAGGGGGATATAATTCTGTGACGAATCGGTGCCGCCGGTTGGTCTGCTCGTCCCTAGGCGCTAGGGTCCCGCAATAGCGCCGTAACGAGGTTTCATGGCAACCGCTAACCAAGAGGACAGCATTCCGGACGTGCCGAAGCTCAGCTTGAGCCCGGCCGATATCGTGGATCGCCTGTTTACCGGACATGCCGCCCGGGTGATGGAGTCTTTTCCGAAGGCGTCCGTTGATTTGATCGTGACCTCACCGCCTTACTGGACCGCGGTCGAATACGATCAGGGTGAAAACCCTTGGCCAACATATGAGGCCTACCTCGCGGACATGCAATCCGTGTGGAACGAATGTGCTCGCGTCTTGAGACCGAATGGCAAGCTCTGCATCAACGCGCCCATAATGCCAATACCAAAGGCCGTGATTGAACAGCACACGCGCCACCTCAAGAACATCGCATTCGACATGGAGGCGCGGATTCTCCGTGACACGGACCTTGAACGATACAGCCTCTTTGTCTGGCAAAAGCAGACATCTAAAATGATGTTCGGCAGCTATCCGCATCCGGGCAACATCATCGAAAACAACACTATCGAATTCATCAATGTTTATGTGAAGCCGGGCAAGCCGCCGAAATTTGACGCTGACACAAAGGAAGCCAATGAGCTGACTCGTACCGAGTGGCTCGACCTCGCGCAGCAGGTTTGGTTCATGTACCCGGAAGATGTGAAGCGCGACGGCGATCATCCGGCGCCGTTTCCTCAAAAGCTGCCGGCCAGACTGATGCGGCTCTACACTTACGGCGCAGTTGGCCGATTTCCCGGAGAAATCGTACTCGATCCTTTCGTTGGTACCGGTACAACCTGTGCCGTCGCAAAGACAATGGGCAGGCGCTACGTCGGGATCGACATCAATCCCGCATACATTAAGCTTGCGCAGGATCGAATCAGGAGTGCTGCGTCAACGGAACCACTTTTGCTTGTGGGACGGGCAAAGTATCCTGGGAAGGAAGAACTTGCGGAGATGGCCGCCGCTGACGCCGCTGGGTCCAACGGCAAAGATGCGGGCGAAAAGAAGCATAAACGCAAGACGTACGGGCGTAGGATTGAAATAAAAGCTGACGAGCAGCTCAAGCTCGTCTGATTTCGCCGGCGTGCTCTCGCCGGCCGAGCGGCCGGGGGGCCCGAGGGCATGGCGAAGGCTAAAAAGCTAGCACTCCCAAAACCGTGGAAATTTTTTGTCGCTAGGTACGGCGCTGATCGCGCGTATTGGTATGTGCCCAAGGGACTCGCTGCCAGCACAGACGCCCTAAAGGCCCGTCTAACTTTGCTGAAAGAGTTTGAGCACGGCAAGACTTGGAGAGAGTGCCAGCAGGCATACATCCAGCGTCTAAACGATGAAGGTATTTCTGACGCCGAGACCGACTGGGAAGACGGCGGAGCTCCGCTCGCAAGGATGCTTAAGCAGGTTTTCGTAATGCTCGGGCTTGCCTGGGTCGACACTGGCGATCACGTCGAAATCACTTCGGCCGGCGACAAGTTTCTTATCGACAGCGACCCGGATGGAGTGCTCTCAGACCAGATGTCGCGATATCAGTTTTCTAACCCCAGCGTTGCGTCCACCGCGCATCAAGCCATCAAGCTGCATCCTATCCCGTTTATCGGAGAGGTTCTTCGCAGTCTCAATGGCCACAGCTTTAGCGGTACGGAGTACTCGCTCTTTGTTTCCAGAGCAAAAACGTTTGCGGATGTGGATTTGATCGTTGACCAAATCGAGAGATTCCGTGAGCTGGAGCCAGAACTGCAAAACTTGGTGGTGGAGAGCTGCGACGCCTACAAGCTGCCGGGCATTCGACGGTCGAGTATGTACAACACTATCCGGCTTAATCGCTCGTACGCGTTAAGGATGTTTGCGCTTTCACGCCTTGTCGAGACAAACAACGCAAGTGGCCTTTCAATTCGAAAAGGCGCGCTCAAAGGCTATCGTGAATATCTCTCTCGGTATGGGCGCGACGGTGCGTACATAGAATTTGCTAACGAAAAGGATTGGGTTGCTTATTTTGGCGACACGAAAGCGTTGCCCACTGTTGACACAGCGCTGGAATATTACGTCAGCAAGGGCAATGTCGCCGCCGCCATCTCAACGAAGAAGAGGACCGCGACATCAGCCCGAGAGCTAGCTGAATTTCGGGTCATGATTGTCTCGGAGAAGCAGGTTGAGGATTATTTGGAACACCATCTCGATGTCGTTGGATCGAAGATCGGGCGGAATCTGAAGCTAGTCGACGGCGGCCGACAATACAGCACGACTGTTGGGCCCATAGATTTGCTGGCCATCGACAGCAAGACAGGCGACTACGTTGTCATTGAGTTGAAGAAGGGGCGTAGCGCAGACAAGGTATTCGGTCAGTGTTCACGCTATATGGGCTGGGTCCGTAAGAACCTCGCTACGGCCGGCGAAAAGGTGCATGGCGTTATTGTCGCACGAGAGATCGACGACAAGCTCAAGTCGGCACGCGACGCCCATGATACAAAGGTCGATCTAATCGAGTTCGAGATGAAGATTGGCGCCAAAGCGGTGTAGGAGACAGCTGTGGCGTTGTCAGTCTTCTGGGAGGAATTTGTTGCAGACTACTGCGCCGATGGCGTCTTTTGGTATTTTCCTAAAGGCGGGACTGCCGATACAGATGATTTCCGAGAGCGGTTCAGGATTTTCTCACAGTTTGAGGGCGAAGTTTGGACGCCGCTACTGCAGCGCGAAATCCTTCAGGCTCTCCACAAGGCGAAGCTAACCGTCGGCACTACTACAGCCCTCATCCGAATTACCAAGAGGGTTTATGAAAACCTCGGCATCGCGTGGGTTGCTGCGGCTTCGCCCGTCCGCATAACGCCCGCTGGGCGCGAGTATTTAAAGGAAAAGGGTCCGAGCAAAGTCCTCGACTCGCACGTCTGGCGCTACCAATTTCCGAATCCTCTAAATGATATCGAAGTAACTAAAGGCATTTCTCTGTTTCCGCACCACGTGCTTGTCGAGTTGATTCTGGCTTGCGATCACCGGGTGACTAAGGACGAATTTGTGCTGTTCGTCGCTCGGATGAAGCAATCTGCGGAAATTCCGAGAAGTATAGAGCGCATCAAGGCCTGGCGGCTGGCGTCCTCGGCGACGCAAGCCGAAATAAAGCAACGGCTGCAGCACAGCAAATACAAAACCGTTGATGACGACGCCGGGTATCCGATGGCTTTCCATCGCTGCGATTTGCTCCTCGACAGACGCACGGACCAATTGTCGGTGTCGCCGGACAATGTTGCTGACCTACAGGCGATGCTTGATCTTTATAAGGGTGAGGCGGAGCCGATTGAATTCAATGACGAGCCGGACACTGTCGCGTTCTACGGCGACCCGGAGCGGGTGCCCACCAAGCTTGAAGCTCTCGACTATTACGTCGATATATCGGATGTCGCCAAAGCAGTAGAAGCATTTCGGAAGCTCCCGGAAGACGTGCGCGGGGAGCAAACTCCGGAAGAGTTCGAGAAAGAGCAGTTTCTTGAAAAGGACTTGGAGGAACATCTTGAAAAGCACCTCGACAAGATCGAGGCTGGCCTGAAGATAATCGGTCGGCAGCACAAGACAGAGGTGGGGCCAATCGACCTCTACGCACGTGCTACCAATGGCGATCTCGTAGTAATTGAGTTGAAGAAGGGCCGAGCTGCCGACAAAGTTTTCGGCCAAATCTGCCGCTACATCGGCTGCATCAAGGAAGATCATGCAGAGGATGGCGAAAACGTTCGGGGGTACATAATAGGTAGGCAAGTCGACGAAAAACTCAGGTATGCCACCAAGGCTGTCCCGCCCGGGCTCGTCGCGCTACAAGTATTCGATTTCGGAGACGAGAAGGGGAAAGAGGGTTGGATCCAAGTTGCCGATGCCTAAAAAAGTCCTGCCTTTCAGTTCCTATGTAGTTGAGTTGTTCTTTGCAAGGCGCGGTCTGCGACTGCGCTTGCTAGCGAAAGCCCATTCAAGGTTCATTGCGCGTGCTCGGGCTGTGCGGAGCGTCCAACATATCCATAGCGATTATGATGTGATCGGAAGGCGTCCATGGTGCAATTGAACCCCGGAATTCTCGCGTTGGCCTAGCAGATATTGGGGCAGCGCCGGGGGCTGAATGCAATGTTCAAGGCAAATGCTTATGTCTTGGCGGCTTCGCACTAGCTGTTGGATTCCAATCTCTGGAACATAACGGCATCAAATTCGCGAAATGATGCGGGTGAGTCAGTCCCAATTTTACGTCAAAGATAACCTCACCCTTTCGGAGCGTTCTTGACCATGCTCGTTATGTGATCCAGTGCGTTGGTTGCGACGTTGCGAGCAGTCTCGCGCATGAAGGTGTTTACCTCGTCGTGCGCGTCACCCGTAGCTGGCCTGCCCATGTTTAGGGATTCGTCGATTTATCTGTTCATCTGCTCGAGCAGCTTTTCACGATGTTCGGGTGGCACGACCATCAGCGCTGTTTGAAGTGCGGACATAGCAAGCAGATTTGCGGCCATAGCTTCACCGCGAGCAGTTGCTAAATTTTTCTCAAGAGCGTTCATCGTTCCCTTCCAAATTGCTGTCGTTGCTGCGAGCCTTTGTGATTGTTTGGGTTCTTATCATGCTGCCCTTCCGAGCGTAACCGGCTGACGTTCTCGCTAACGCTTTTGATAGCTCGGATTCCAAGAACGTGTTTGCGATTAGCAAGGCTCGCACGGCCGCACGCGCGTCGCCGCACGCTTCGATGACGGCATTTGTGTCGAGCTCTAGGTCGCTGTTCTCATCATGCGGCTGTGCGGAGGCGTTCATACGCGCGCGACGCCGTGGCCGACCGTAAGGGATCAGTCGAGCCTGCACCAACTGTACACCACGGCAGGGCGGATTTTCTAAGGCTTTGGGAAGTCAGCCGATGTTCCGGCACGGTCATCGGACGGTGTTCGTCACCGTCAACGGTGACCCCTGCAACGTGACGTTAGAAACCCTGAGAGAACGGGCAATTCTGACTTGGGGCTGGGCTAACCCTCCACGTCGCCCAAGGCGAAACTGAATGCGTAGGAAGTACCTTGACCGGGATGAGCAGTCAGCTCGCACGTCGCTCCGATCTGCTTCGCGAGATCACGAACCAAACGGGTTCCCACACCTTGGCGCGTCGAGCTCAGGTCCAGACCTCGACCATTGTCGCTTATGGTTACCGTTGCGCTTTGGCCGCTTACGCTGAAACGCACGACGATGCGGCCGACCGCATTCGCCTCGAAGGCATACTTGATCGCGTTGGTGATCAGCTCGTTCACGATGAGACCGACCGGCACCGCCTGATCGACGTGAATAACTGCCGGCTCTAGTTGGCTGTCGATGACGATCTTGGTTTCAATCAACATTGACTGCTGGAGCTGTTCGCAAATCTCACCAAGGTATGCCTGAGCGTCTACCGCAGTTAGGTCGTTAGCGCGATAAAGCTGCTGGTGAAGATGCGCAAGGGTCGCGACGCGATCTATTGCGCGTGCAAAATCTTCCTTCGCCTGCGGGTCGCTTTGCCGTGCCCCCTTCAACCGAAGCAATCCCATAATCATGGCAAGGTGGTTCTTCACGCGATGACTGAGTTCGTTAAGGAGGAGCGTCTGCCGCCTGAGCGCCTCATCGCGCTCCTCCTGAGCACGCCGCTGCTCGGTTACGTCCATACATGCCCCCAACATGTATGCAGCGCTGCCATCGGGGTTTCTGACGAGGGCGCTACGGTCGTAAATCCACCGAACAGTCCCTCCGACAACCGCGCGAAACTGGTAGTCAGCATCTTGTCCGGTCTCGATGCAGGTGCTCACCGCACGCCAAGCCGTCTCACGATCATCTGGGTGGATGAGAGCGATGAAATCCTCCGACGTTCGCGGAGCCTTCTCTCGGGCAAGCCCATACACATCGCAAAGAGCGTCATCCCACTCCACCACGTCGTCAGCGATGTTCCAGCTCCAAGTGCCCGCCCGTGAAGCTTTGAGTGCCGCGATCAGTCGCTCTCGCTCGGAGTGGGCAAAATCGAAGGCCTCTTGGGAAACGTGACGCGAGGCGAGTTCCACTTTCGAAATCCTTCTACCCGGCTTACCGAGCTTGCATCAAGCCGTACGCCGGCCGTCTCCAGCGCACCGTATACAGTGCCGCGACCGATACCTATTCCTTTGCGATGTGAGCCACGCGCTGTTCCTCGAAGCCGGCGCCAGTGGCATCGATCGCATCTGTCAAAGTTGACAGGGTCGGTGTAAAGCCGACCGGCATGCATGCTTTTAACGAACAAGCTTCAGCTGAGGCTTTGGCGGTTTGCTACTGCCGCTCGACCGTAACCCTTAGCTAGCGGGGCGATACGGTGGCCTAGTCGAATTGGTCGATTTCCACTGTCGTCTCAGTTTGACAGTCCTCGCACCAATAGCCAGCGACGGCCGGCAATTCGTCGGTAGGTGGCAAGTAGGCTCGCACCTGCAGCCGGGTCTTGCACTTCGGGCACTCCATGGACGGAACGGCGTCGATACACTCCATTGAACTTCTCCGATGGGAGCAATCGTGTGCCTGAGTCGGCCTGTCACGGCTTTGTCAAAAGACGCTGTCTTGGCGGTTTCGCCGGCCCGGCCGACCTGAACCGGCGCCACGGGATAATTTGCAAAGGGGTGGAACGTCTTCGGGCGACGTAGGTTCTATTGGCACGCCGCCGCTTCTAAACCCCATCCCCCGGAGCGGCAGCGAATAAAGCCCGGTTCCCCCGACCGGGCTTTTTCTTTGCTTTATACGGTCCTGTGATCTGCGGCTGTTTCCGATGACGAACCCGGATTGGTCCCGCCAACTGATAACCCCAATCCATCTTTCTGACGGCACGGTTCTGCGCACCCTTGGCGACGCGGCCGACCGAGTGGTGAGACTGAGACCAACACCCTCAGCTCAGGTGGCGGCAGAGCGGATCATTGAGGCGGCGACTAAGGGCGGGAATATGTTTTCGACGCACGCAGCCATCCGGCTGGCATTACTGAAGGGGTCGGCATCAGAGCACGAGTGACCCGCAACTGCCGCGCATTGGAATCAACCTAGCCGCGCCAGCACCCCGCAAAGGCCCGCTTCGCCGCATCCTTAGTTCCTGCATTGTCGTAGAACGGCCGGCGGCCCTTCGCCCCAAAGAAATCGAGTCCCCAGAACCACTCGTTCTGATTTCCTGGCGCTACGGTCTGGCGGAAAATGCGGCCCACCTTCTTGCCGGTATCGACCAGCACCACGTCAAAGTCGTCTGACGACCATGGGCCGCCGGTGCGGTTGTCATTGGCGGGGATCAGTTTGAGCGCGGACATATCACACCAGACCGGTGTCTCCTGATTACATGTTGAGGAACAGGCGACAACGCCCTGCGTTGCTCCGAAAACGGGAGCATCAGATGCGCATTTGCACCATCGCTGCTTTGATTGTTGTCGGACTCGCTGCCGCTGCCCAGGCTCAGTCTGGTGGTGGCGGCGGCGGAGGCTCTGGCGGAAGCGGTGGCGCGGGTTCGAGTGGCAGCAGCGCGGGCGGAGCTAGTCCCGGCGGAACCGGCCCCGGCACGACAAGTCCAGGCGCGGCAATCAGTCCCTCGGTCTCGCCTTCGAATCCCGCACCCAGCACGACTGGCTCAGGTTCCTCACAACTCGGTACGAACAACCCGCAAGGCGGCGGCATCCCGGGTGCTGTAAGCCCTGCAAACCCTAACGCCGCGTCACGGCCTCAAGTACCGAACATCAGCGGCGCGCCGATCATCATGAACGATCCGAACCTCAAGCCGGACTGTTCAAGCGGCTCGGCCGGCGGACGTAGCGGATGTTGATCCGCGATGGTTGGGAGTCTCGGGCGCAGTGGTAAGGGGAGGGCTGAAATCGTAGCTCTACGTTAGGCGACTTGATCTGAAAGACTAAAGTGAAGCGGCCTGCCGGCGACAATCGGTGATTCTCAGAGCGTTACGACTACGATTTAGCCAAGGCGCGATAGACAGAAGCGCGAGCGATTTTAAGTTGGTCGGCGATGGCTGTGGGCCCCGAGCCCGCTCGCGTGAAGTTGAATTATTTTCGCTTGATCGATGGACGGTCTACGCCCCTTGTAGACCCCGCGCGCTTTAGCTTGAGCGATGCCCTCTAGTTGTCGCTCCCGGCGCAAGTTGGTCTCAAACTCCGCGAAGACGCCCAGCATATGCACGGCGTCCAGCCAGTTCACGAAGCTCTCCCATTAGCTTACGGTTCATCCCGAGCGCGTTGCTCAGCGCGAGCCGGATATCGCCACCGGCCTCTGCAACGATCATCTCCAAAATATCTTCGTGCGACGGGCGGGGGCTGACTGGCATGGGGACGACTCCGGCAATGACTTGTTCTCTATTTGTTCTAAAGATAGGAATGGAGTCAAGAGGGTTCGTCGGGTGCCGCCGTGGTTTTTGTCGTCCGTCACTTTTCCCGTGTGCAGATGGTGGAGTTGGCAGAGCGGATCAATCAGCGGGCGCGTAAGGGCCGTATTATTCACTTAACACCCGAAACGGCAGAACTCGTATCGCGAGCGCTCGGGCTTTCAGCTATCAGCCCGTTGCGGTCGAACTCGTCCCGATCATCTGCGGCCGAGAGACCTGTCCATCGCGCGCCAATTGCTACAGCTGCCGGGCTAGAGCGAACATGATCGTGAATATCCTGCAGAACATTGAGCCCATGTGACGACCAGCCCGTTGATGTTCTCCGTTCTGCTGGCGAATGAAGCGGCTGACAGGGCCATTCTGGGCCCAAGACCGTGGCGAAGCCCGAAACCTCGTCAGCGCCCGTCAAAACGCCTCTGAAGCGGGGGTCGCCTAACCCCTTGGACGTAAAGGATTCCTGAAATGCTCCCACTCGCGGCATCGAAGAGCGCGCAGGCATCACTCACTGCGCCTGCACTTCCGGGGTGCGAACCTCTTCGAAGTCGTCACAGAGCAAGCCGTTCTTGGTTAGATATCGCAGCACCTTTCGAGTGTTGGAAATAACGGTTGAGCATAATGCTGGCGAAGCGTTCGCGCCGGCTGCTTCAAGGATCGCGCGTGCTCACACCGGTGTGATGTCTTGTTCCCGAGCGGCAAGTCGCTGTAGGAGGTCGAGCGCATTTCTCGGAGCGGTCTCAGACAACACCAACTTTGTCGGCCTCAGCTGCATCTTTGCGCATGGCGTCAACCTTCTAAATCTGAGTTGGAACGCCCTACTGAGTGCAGAGATTTCCCCTTTAAAGCTTCACGAGCACACGCACAAACCCGGCAACTGATCCGATCCCGATTTGCGCGAAGCGCTTATGAGAAACGATATTGATCCTTCCATTCTGTGAGAGCTTTGCCTATCGCATGTTTCTTGTTCATGAGGGTCATTGAAAACAAAAGATATTTTTCTGGAAAAGGATATGTTTGATATTTAACACCCCAAGCCATCCTGAAAGCTAAGTGTCTCTGGTATCCGCAAGAGAGAAAGATCAATTGGCTTCATCGGCAGTTTGAAATAGCGATGATACTCCGCAGCCCTATCGTTCGGGCACAAATGCCGCACATAGTCGACCATGCGCCGCGGGATTGCGACCCGATACCGCTCTCGAAATGATAGCTTGGTGGTGCGGGGCTCAATCTTGGCGCCCCGCCGATCGTCTCGGACCGCGTGGCGTTGCAGGCTGCGGATCAAATTGTTGCGCAGGTTCTCGAAAGGTTCGACCAATCGGAAATGGCGCTTGAGAAACGACGCCGGGTTGAGGGCTAGGATGTCGCTGGGTATGTTCACACCTTGTCGCCGCACGGAGGTTGTCCCGAACGCGCGCATTTCCAAGTGGCATCCCTTTGGGGATCGTCGGCGTAGATTACCAGGCCGCGCGGCGTCTGCAGACCGCCGCGACCGACGAGGCTGACCCAGTACACGCCATGCTGCTCGTCATGCATCGCGCGGCTGCGGTTCCAGAGCAGGATGCCGTGCCGGGTGAAGTAATCAGCGAGGGCTTCGCGCTCGGCGGCGGTATCGGTGAAGAAATTATAGGCGAAATCGAACCGACTGACCGTCGCATTGCGCGTCCAGACAAATTCGTCGAGGAGCGGAAATGCTTCGCGGGCCGGCGAATTGATCGGCAAGCGATGGCCCCACACGCTGCCGTCTGCCCGCTCACAGCGCTTGAATTCGATCCACTGGCCGCGATGCATGCGGCGCAACTTGTCGAGCTTTGGCAGAGCCGCCGCGAAATGAAGCTCGACGGTGTGGCAAACGACTTCGACACGCGTCACCTTCGCCATCAGCGCGGCTATGCCGCCGCTATCGGCGCCGGAGCTTCGCTGGTTGTTGCTCGGTGTTGACGATGATATATTGGGAGCGAGCACGGCCTCTGTTCCTAATGCGCAGGCTGTGGCTAAGGCCCGTCAGCGCTGCGAACGCTGGCGGGCCATTTGATTATAATTTCCTTCACGTCAAAAATCGACCGGCTGCTTTTTAGCCACCGTCACCAGTCATCGTCATCGTCATCGTCGTCACCACCGGTGGCAAGGTGATCTCGCATGCTGGCCCAACGAAAGGCCAGGTATTGCTTTTCCGGCTTCTTGTACAACCAGCCGTCCAGATAACGATGGGTCTTGTCGAGAAGGTTGACAATCGTGTGCTGGTTCTCCTGAGGGAGTAATTCGAAGTCGACACACATCAACTTAGGCAAGAGGTCGCCGATGAGCTTGTCATAGTTAAAAAGCGCGTTCTCGGTTCCCGCCGCCCGGTGCATATCGTGAATCGTTTTGCGGATTCGCTGTTCCTCCTGACGGGCTCGGCGCTTGGCTTCTTCAGCCAATTCTTTTTCGGCCTGTCGGCGGCGCTGTTCTTGCTCCCAAGCGTCCTCTTCTGCATCCACTTCAGCTTGCTCAGCAGCACGTCGCTCTCGATCGGCGGCGCGCTCGATCCCACGCCGATACTCATTCAAATCTTCGGTTTCATCGGGCGGTAGGCGGGGAGGCGGGGACACCGCCTCCTCGTCTTCGTCGCTCGGCACGTCCGGCTCGAACAGTGCCGGCCGTTGCCGCTTGCGCCCGACGCCTTTCTTTTTCTTGCCGGGCGGTTGGTCCGACGCCTCCCGGCGCCGGACCCACTCTTCGAACTTGACCATTTCAGGCTTCGCGCAAACGCCGGTAGTGTTTAATCGCTTCGGGCGTCAGCCTTACCCGCTTGATCTTCCGACGCTGTGGCGGCAAGACCGGGTCGGTAACAGGCCTTTGCGCAACGCGCTGCTGATGCTCAATCAGCTCATCTTCGAACCATGCCAACGCACGACCACCCTCCGTCAGGCGATAAAGCGGCGGAAGTGCGCCTTCCGCAACCTTCTTCATCGCGTATTCGGGCGATGAATAGCCGTGATAGGGAGCGCCGTCTCTCGGCCGGATCATGCGCCGCAGTGTGCGCGGCGCGGTCTGATCAGTCATGTTATCGTCTCCATCGCGTGATTGCGATGGGACAGATGGTAGATTTGATCGGGGCTTAAATCGTCCAATCTAAACCGAGTTCGGATTGGACGCGCGGGCGTTCTTCGATTTCGATTTACTCCGCAGGTTACTAATGATCCCGTCAAAATTAGGGGCGTGCAAACCGGGATATTCGTCGGCCACGCTCTCCCAAACTGACGCGACCGTAGCGTCGTACCCTCCGGCGGGAACTTTGCCGCCGTTCTGCTTTCTTAATCGGTCAAGTGCGACCTGCGAGAGGTTGAATACTCGATTATACATTTCCTCTACTGAGCGCGGCAACACCACACGCTTGCGTCTTGGCTTCGGTTTCTGAATTCTCAAATAAATGAGGTCGGCTAGATGGTTCCAATCTGCACTATTGAGGGCGGGACCAGAGCGAAGCAATCCGCAAAGCTGTTTTGTGTCGCCGGTGTAAGCCGCCACGACTGCTTTGCTGAACTTACTCACCGCAATTCTTCGCGTGGCGTTGTTACTGGCGCGCCTCGCATCGTAGGAAAACTTTGGTTTGGTCTTTGCTTTCATGCGGGTGCCCGCAGCGGCACGACCGTCGCATCAGTGAGGATGGCTTTGCCGTCACAATAGTTGGCCCAATCCGCCATTAGGCGCTTCCGTTTTTCTAGCAGTGGGCCGCGACGATATGCTTTTTCGACCGACGACGAAATGGAGTGGGCAAGAGCCATCTCAGAAACTTCGTTGGGATAGGCGGTGCACTCGCTGGCCCAATCCTTGAATGTCGAACGGAAACCGTGAACCGTGGCGTCCACCTTCAGCCGCTTTTGCAGCAGGTTAGACATCGACATGTTGCTCAAACCTTGACCCTTCTTCATCCCGACAAAGACTACGGCATCTTCGCGAGGCAGCTCTCGCAGTAGAGTCACGGCCTGATCGGACAACGGGACGGTGTGCGGCTTGTCGGCCTTCATTCGATCCGCCGGGATTGTCCAGAGCTTACCGTCCAGGTCGATTTCGTCCCAACGAGCGCCGAGAACTTCACTAGTACGGCAGGCCGTCAGAATCAGAAACTCAAGCGCCCGGGCTGCCGATCCCTGCCGCTTGCGAAGCTCCTGTATGAACGCTGGCAATTGCGCAAAGGGTAGGGCCGCGTGGTTCTTGACCGTCACCTTGGTGGCCAGGGCGGAGAGTGGCATCTTGAGGCCAGCCCAGCGTGCGACGTTTGCGCCTTCGCGGAGACCCTGGCTCTCAGCCCAGTCAAGAACACGCTCGATCCCTGAACGGATGCGCTGTGCTGTCTCGCGCCGCGCGTTCCAGATTGGCGTCAAGGTCTGTAAGACCTGCTGGCGGTCGATTTGACCGACCGGTATCGTCCCGAGGGTCGGGAACGCATGGCGGCGCATGGACGAGATGAACTGGTCCGAGGTCGCGGCAGCCTCCTTGTCCTTGCGCTCCTCGTGGAACCGAACGGTGGCAGCCTCGAACGTGACGGCCCGCGCGCGTTCCAACTTGGCCTTGTGTTGCGCCTCGCGTTTCTCGGCGAGTGGGTTGACGCCGAGGGACAGCTTTTCGCGTGCGGCACGAGCACGGCGGCGGGCTTCCTCTAGCGGGACATCATGGAGGCTGCCGAGTCCGAGTTGGTGTTCTCGACCGTGCAGCTGGAACCTCAAAATCCACGAGGCAGCAGCGGGCCGGTCCTTCGATTCCAGCCGTACGATTTGCAGATAGAGGCCGCGAACTTCCGCGTCGCGGTGGTGCCCAAGTTGACCTTGCTTGGCTGACACCAAACGCTCGATGCGCTTGGCGGTCATCGTCAACGCCTTACTCATCACGCAATACTCCAAACCGGTCCTACCCCCGGCGAAGCTGCCAAATTTATAGCCCGCGAGAACGCGCCTCAACCAGGCACGAACTCATGCGCGAAGTCAAATATAGTAGCGTTAACAGTAGGATGGCGGGGATTTTTGGTTAGGCTTAAATTGCCTCGAAGGACCTTATGTCCGGATATGCTGGCTCCCCGGGCCGGATTCGAACCAGCGACCAACCGGTTAACAGCCGGTTGCTCTACCACTGAGCTACCGGGGAACGCAGCGCGGCTATAACAAAGCCTCGCCCGATTGCAAGCATTTCAGGCCAGTCCAGGCAGGATGCCCCGGAATGATGCCTGAAAAGTGGAGGCGACGACCGGAATTGAACCGGTGTAAACGGTTTTGCAGACCGCTGCGTAACCACTCCGCCACGTCGCCATAAGCCTTGCGCCATGAACACCAGGGCTCGTGCACCAAGTCATGCGCGTGCTGTGTCATGAGCACCGCCCACTGGGCTTGCTCATATAGGAGCGCCGGGGAGCGGGCAACCGGCCAGCATGTTGCGGTCCCGGCGATGCTCGTGATCTTGCGTTTTTCGCTCCGCTGCCGCAGAAGCAGCCGGAACCTCTTCCGGGCAAGGTCATGGCCGATTTCGCAACGCTGCGCCGTATGATGGTGGACGGTCAGGTCCGAACCGCCGATGTCACTCAATGGCCTCTGATCCAGGCCATGCTCGACACCCCGCGCGAACATTTCGTTCCGGACTCACAGACCGGACTTGCCTATCTCGATATCGATCTGCCCCTCGGCCATGGTGACCGTCGTCTGCTGAAGCCGATGGTGCTCGCCAGGATGCTCCAGGCGCTGGATATCACCGCGGATACGAGCGTACTGGATGTCGGATGCGGGACCGGGTATGCCGCGGCGCTGCTGGCGCGGCTGGGCGCGTCAGTGGTGGCGCTGGAGGAACAGCCGGAACTGGCTGCAAAAGCGCGGGCGAATCTGGCCGGTCATGCCAATGTCGAGGTGGTCGAGGGTGCGCTCGCGAAGGGCTATCGGTCCCGGGCGCCCTATGCCGCGATCCTGGTCGAGGGCGCGATCGAACTCGGCCCCGACGAGCTTTGCAAGCAGCTGGCCGATGGCGGCCGGCTGATCTGCATTCGGGGGACCGGGCCGGCTGGAAAAGCCGTGGTTTACAGCAAGAGCGCCGCGGATATTACGCCGCGGACCATTTTCGATGCCGCTGGGCCGACTTTGCCGGGCTTTGCGAAGCCGCTCGCCTTCGCCTTCTGACCCAATCCGGGGCACCTGTAACCTGAAATACTCAGGTCCGTGTTCTTTTGCCTATGGATGAGGAGCAGGGCTTCAAACCCCTGAGCTTAAGGATATAGTTACCAAGTTGTTGCCCGAGTCTCGCGAATCCCGGACAGGGGGTTTGCGGACTACGGGCGTACGGGGGTTTTCTGAATGCCGCTTGTGCGTGCGGGATCGTTGTTGCTTGCCGCCGCGCTCACGGTGGCCAGTGCGACTGGTTTTGCCGCCGATCGCAGTGTCGACGCCTCCCGCGCCGGCAATGGCGGCGGCTCGACCAATCTCGAGCAGGCGCTCGTTCAAGCCTACCAGAACAATCCACAGATCAATGCGCAGCGCGCGCTGGTCCGAGCGACCGACGAAGCCGTGCCGCAGGCCCTGTCCGGCTACCGTCCCCGCATCAGCGCGACCGCGTCGACCGCGGTCCAGTGGACGGATAACGTGACCGAACAGCGGGTGACCGTCCCGCAAACCGGTGAAACGGTCGGCCAGCGGACCACCAACTCGAATCGCCATTACCCCAACACCTATGGGGCAACGCTAACGCAGAATGTCTTCAACGGCTTCCAGACCGGCAATCGCACCCGGCAGGCCGAGGCGCAGGTCTTTGCCGCTCGCGAAACCCTGCGGGTGATCGAGCAGACGGTGCTGCTCGATGCCGCGACCGTCTATATGAACGTCCTGCGCGATACCGCCGTGCTCGAATTGCAGCGGCGCAACGTCGAAGTCATCCAGGAGCAATTGCGGCAGACCCGCGACCGCTTCAATGTCGGCGAGGTGACGCGCACCGACGTCGCACAGGCCGAGTCCCGTGTGGCGGCCGCGCAATCTCAGTTTCTGACCGCCCAGGCCAACCTGACCACCTCGCGCGCTGCCTATCGCCGCGTGATCGGTCTCGATCCGGGCCGGCTTGCCAACGGCACGCCCGTCGATCGGTTCGTCCCGCGCACGCTCGACCTCGCGGTAGCGCAGGGGCAGTCCGAGAACCCGTCGGTCGGCGCCGCCGAATTCGGCGTCGATGTTGCGCAGCTTCAGGTGAAGGTGAACGAGGGGTCGCTGTACCCGACCGTCAACGTCACTGCCTCGGCCCAGCGAAGCCATTGGCCGAGCGAGAACAGTGTGCAGAACTTCACGGGCTCGGTCGTCGGTCAGATCACGGTGCCGATCTATCAGGGCGGGCAGGAATATTCGTTGATCCGTCAGGCCAAGGAGACGGTCGGGCAGCGGCGTCTCGAACTCGCGCTGAACCGCGATCAGGCCCGCGCCAATGTCGTCCAGTCCTGGGGCCAGCTGGATGCCGCCAAGGCGCAGATCGACGCGACGCGTTCGCAGGTGACGGCGGCCGAGATCGCATTGAACGGCGTGCGCGAAGAAGCGCGGGTCGGACAGCGCACCACGCTCGACGTCCTTAACGCGACACAGGAATTGCTGAATGCGCGGGTCGCGCTGGTCACCGCACAACGCGACCGCGTCGTTGCATCCTACACGCTGCTGTCGGCGGTCGGCCGCCTGGCCATTCCGGTGCTCGGTTTGCAGGTCCCGCTCTACGACCCGATGATCCATTACCAGCAGGTGCGTGACGCCTGGATCGGCATCCGGACACCGGACGGCCGCTAGACGCTGGTCGCCGCATGCGGAGTGCGGCGGCCTTCCATCCAAATGTCGAAATGCCTTCGGATTACGGTTCGAAGTTCGCGTGCGATACTCCCCAAGCCCGGCAAAAACAGCGATAGTGATGCGTTGATTCGGCGTTGTGCGATACGGACCTTCGGCGTCGCTGTCGCACCGGAAATTGACGAATTTCGCAGAAGCGTGACGAGGCGGGATGAACCAGCCGGCAAAATCGCATGAACCGTCAATGGAGGAGATTCTCGCCTCCATCCGTCGCATCATCGCAGACGATGACGCCAAAACGCCTCAGCCAGCCGCATTTGCCGAACCGCCTCCGGCGCCGGCTCCGAGCCCGGTGGTCGCAGCCGCACCGGCACCGATGCCGGCGATGGCGCCATCTCCGGTCGAATTCCTGAGCGAGATTCCGGCGGCCGCACCGCCTGCGCCAGAGATGCGGCAGGAGGCACCCGATATCCTTGATCTGACCGAGGATATGCGCGCGCCCGAACCGGTATCATCGGCTCCGTCCTTCACGACGATCGATGCACAGGCCGATGTCGTGTTCGCCGACAGTCTTCCGCCACGCGTCGAACCGGAGCCGGAGCCCGAGATGCCCGCGTTCGCCATGCAGGACGAGACGCCGGCATACGATCCCCTGGAAGCGGCGCGGCAAACGCTCGCGGAGCAGGTCGAGATGGACCGGCCATTGCTCTCGCGGTCGGCAACGGCCGCGGTCGATTCCGCCTTCGCATCGTTGACGCACACCGTGCTGAGCCAGAACGCGCGAACGCTCGACGACCTGGTCAAGGACATGCTGCGTCCGATGTTGAAATCATGGCTCGACGACAATCTCCCCAGCCTCGTTGAACGGCTGGTGCGTGCCGAGATCGAGCGGGTCTCGCGCGGCCGCTAGACGACAGGCGAGGGCGGCTGCGCTTCGGCCCGCCGCTGCTTCATCAGACCGCGCGCGAATATCGCGCAGAGCAACGGAAATCCGACCGCCGAGGTCAGAAAGACCGGCACTGCTGTGAACCGGTCGACGATAGGCGCCGCCGCTGCCACGCCCGCGGTAATGCCCATGTAAAGCGCCGACGAGAAGATTGCGAGCGCGGTGCCGCGTGCCTGCGGCGACATCTGGGTTGCGTTGGTCTGGAAGGTGTTGTGCACCATGTAGAAGCCCAGCCCGATCAGCGTGGTCGCGAGCGGTGCGAACCACCACACGGGCTGGAATGACAGCGTCAGGAAACCGATCGAGACCAGGGCGCCGCCGGTGATCACGAGCCCGATCTGACCCAGACGGTTGACCAGGATGCGAACGGCGAATGTGTAGATCAGGCCGCCGATGGCGAAACAGCCCACCACCAGTCCGACCATCGTGAAGCTGAGGTCGAATCGCAGATGCAAGTCGGCGCCCACAAAGGACAGCACCGCATAGAGCAGCGCCGCCTCGACGAAGACGCAGATCGTAATGAACCGCGCCCAGGGCGAGCTGAGCACGACCTTGTATTCCGCGATCAGGCCGCCCTTGCGCTCCGGACGGGCGCTCGAAGCGCGGGTGGCCGGGTTGAACGCGAGCTCTGCGATCAGGGCCGCCGCCGCGAGCGCGAATATCCCGCCCAGAATAAAGAACACGTTGCGCCAGCCGAACATGTCGCCGAGCACGCCGCCCGCGACCTGACCGAACAGCAATCCGGAGATCTGGCCGGTGAGGTAGCGGCCGAGGATCTGCTGGCGCTGATCGTAGGGAACCACGTCGCCGATATAGGCCATGGCCAGCGGGATGATGCATCCCGCCGCCAGACCGCACAGGAGCCGGTAGGCGACGAGTTCGGAGAGCGAGAACGCCAGCCCACACAGGACCGTGGCCGCGGCCGCGATCGCGCTCAAGCCGGCGACGGAATAATACTTGCCGAAACGGTCGCCGATTTCGCCTGCGAATAACTGCACCGCGCCGTGCGCGAGCCCGTAGGCAATCACCACGATCGACGCCGCGCCGATGGTGACGGCGAGGTCGGTCGCAATCTGCGGCAGCAGCGAGTCCGAGACCCGCACCATCGCCTGGCTGGCAAAGCCGGCAAGCGACAGGAGAAAAATGGCCCGGTTCGGGCTCGAGACGGCAGCGGGATTGGCCACGATTTTAACGTTTCACCGCAATACGAAGGTTCGCGCGATTGTTGACAGTTTACATGGCGGCGGGCTTTGTAGCCCGCGCGTGCCAAACGCAGAAACCCCGAATTCCCAGATGATCGACAAGACCTATCAGCCGTCCGACGTTGAGCCGCGCATTTCACAGGCGTGGGAGAATGCCCTGGCTTTCCGTGCCGGCCGGCCGGACCGCGCCGATGCGAAGCCGTATTGTATCGTCATTCCGCCGCCGAATGTGACCGGCTCGCTGCATATGGGCCATGCGCTCAACAATACCTTGCAGGACATCCTGTGCCGGTTCGAGCGCATGCGCGGGAAGGACGTGCTCTGGCAAGTCGGCACCGACCATGCGGGCATCGCCACCCAGATGGTGGTCGAGCGGCAGTTGATGGAGCGCCAGCAGCCCGACCGCCGCAGCATGGGACGCGAGAAGTTCCTCGAGCGAGTGTGGGAGTGGAAGGCCGAATCCGGCGGCACCATCATCAACCAGCTCAAGCGGCTCGGCGCCTCCTGCGATTGGTCGCGCGAACGCTTCACCATGGATGAGGGGTTGTCGAAGGCCGTGCTCAAGGTCTTCGTCGAACTGTACCGGCAGGGGCTGATCTACAAGGACAAGCGGCTGGTCAACTGGGACCCGAAGTTGCTCACCGCGATCTCCGACCTCGAAGTGCAGCAGGTCGAGGTCAAGGGCAATCTCTGGCACCTCAAATATCCGATCGAAGGCATTCCCGGCGAGTTCATCGTGGTTGCGACCACGCGGCCGGAAACCATGCTAGGCGATACCGCGGTCGCGGTGCATCCCGAAAACGAGAAGCTGAAGCATCTGATCGGGCGTAACGCGATCCTGCCGCTGGTCGGCCGCCGTATCCCGATCGTCGGGGACGATTATGCCGATCCCGAAAAGGGCACCGGCGCAGTAAAGATCACGCCGGCGCATGACTTCAACGACTTCGAGGTCGGCCGACGGCACGATCTTCCGATGGTGAATGTCCTCGACGTCGAAGCGAAGCTGAATCTCAAGGACAACGAAGACTTTCTTGCGGGCCTCGACGCATCGGCCGATCTCGACGAAACGCTTGCGATGCACGGCATGGATCGCTTCGCCGCGCGCAAGGCGATCGTTGCGCGCATGGAAGAGAAGGGCCTGCTCGACACCATCGAGCCCAACACGCACATGGTGCCGCATGGCGACCGGTCCGGCGTGGTGATCGAACCGTTCCTGACCGATCAATGGTACGTCGACGCCAAGACCCTGGCGCAACCTGCGATCGCCGCGGTGCGCGATGGCCGCACCGCATTCGTGCCGAAGAACTGGGAAAAGACCTATTACGACTGGATGGAAAACATCCAGCCGTGGTGCGTGTCGCGCCAGCTCTGGTGGGGCCACCAGATCCCGGCCTGGTACGGCGCCGATGGCCGCGTCTATGTCGCCGAGAGTGAGGACGAGGCGGTGGCGGAGGCGCTGGGCTTCGACACCATGAATGGCAACATCACCGAGGAAGAGGCGAAAGCCATCGCGCAGGATGCGGGCCGCCGCGCGGCCTATCTGACGCGCGACGAGGACGTGCTCGACACCTGGTTCTCTTCCGCCCTGTGGCCGTTTTCGACGCTGGGCTGGCCGGAGGAGACGCCCGAACTCAAGCGCTATTATCCGACCGATGTCCTGGTGACGGGGTTCGACATCATCTTCTTCTGGGTCGCCCGGATGATGATGATGGGGCTGCATTTCAGGGAGCAGATCCCGTTCCACACCGTCTATATCCACGCGCTCGTCCGCGACGAGAAGGGCGCCAAGATGTCGAAGTCGAAGGGCAACGTGATGGACCCGCTCGACCTGATCGACCAGTACGGCGCCGATTCGCTCCGCTTCACGCTGGCCGCGATGGCGGCGCAGGGCCGGGACATCAAGCTGTCGGCGCAGCGCGTCGAGGGTTATCGCAACTTCACCACCAAGCTCTGGAACGCCGCGCGCTTCGCCGAGATGAATGGCTGCGTCACCGTGCCGGAATTCTCGCCGCGCAACGCCAAACAGGTGCTGAATCGCTGGATCGCCCACGAGACCGCGAAGGCCACGCGCGAGATCACCGCGGCGATCGAGGCCTATCGCTTCAACGAGGCGGCGGGCGCAGCCTACCGCTTCGTCTGGAACATCTATTGCGACTGGTATCTCGAACTGGTGAAGCCGGTGCTGACCGGACCGGACGGCGATGCAAAGGTCGAGACCCGCGCCACTGTCGCCTGGGCGCGCGACGAGATCGTCAAGCTGCTGCATCCGTTCATGCCATTCGTCACCGAAGAACTGTGGTGGGTGACGGGGCCGGTTCCGGTCGAGCCGGAACGCATGACCGGCAGCGAGGTCGAATTGTCGCGCAAGGGCGACGAACGCGCCGACATGCTCGCGCTCACCGCCTGGCCTTCGCATGACGGCCTCGACGATGCGGCGGCCGAAGCAGAGGTCGGCTGGGTGGTCGATCTCGTATCGTCGGTGCGCTCGCTGCGCTCGGAGATGAACATTCCGCCCGCCACCATGATGCCGTTGGTTCTGGTCGGCGTGTCGGACGAGACCCGTGCGCGCGCCGGCCGCTGGCTTGATCTGGTGAAGCGGATGGCGCGCATCTCCGAACTGGTCTTTACCGAGACGGCGCCGGATGGCGCGGTCCAACTCCTGGTGCGCGGAGAAGTGGCCGCTCTGCCGCTCAAGGGCGTGATCGACCTCAACGCCGAGCGCGCCCGGCTGCAGAAGGAATTGGCGAAGGCCGACTCCGATATCGCCCGCGTCGACCAGAAGCTCAACAATCCGAAATTCGTCGCCAATGCCGCCGAGGAGGTGGTGGAGGGCGAGAAGGAGAAGCGCGAGGAAGCCGAAGCGCGAAAGTCCAAGATCCTGGAGGCGCTGGAGCGGCTGCAGGGAGCGGCGTAACGCATGCGTCGGCTGATCCGCGGCATCGGATACGGCTTGTCGGCGATCGCCCTTGCAGTCATCGTGCTGGCTGGCGCCACCGCGCGCCAGGCCGATCCGGCGCTATGGCCGCCGAAGCCGGGCGAACCTTCAGCCGACATCTTTGTCGTCAGCCACGGCTACCATTCCGGCATTGCGGTTTCGACCGCGCAGCTTGCGGCGGCGGCGCAACGCTCCGGCGATGTCGCGCTGATCCTGGTCGCCGAACGGTTCGGCGGCTATCCCTTCATCGAATTCGGCTGGGGCGAGCAGGACTTCTATGCGGCCGTGCCGACCGTGGCCGACCTCGACATCGGCCTTGCGGTGAAGGCGCTGTTCTCACCGAACAACAAGTCGGTGGTGCATGTGGTTGGGCTACCGGATACGCCGCGTCAGGTCTTTGGGTCTGCCGATATCGTTCGTGTCGCACTGAGCGATGCCGGTTTCACGCGCATGCTGTCCGCGCTCAATGCCAGTGTGGAATTGAGCGGCGATCCCCCGGCGTTGCAGGTCCTCGGCCGCGGCCTGTATGGACCGAGCCTGTTCTTTCGTGCGACCGGCGCCTTCCACATTTTCAACGTCTGCAATCACTGGGTTTCCGACATGCTGGCCGCGGGCGGCTTGCCGGTGACGCCGGTGCTCGACACTGTGCCGCCCGGTCTGCTGCTCGACCTGAAAATGCGTGCGGGGCTCGATCGCATGCCGGGTTTGACGCCATGAAAGTTTTTCTCGCAGGTGCCACCGGCGTGGTCGGCCGCCGCCTGACCGTGTTGCTGCGTCGCGCGGGCCACGAGGTTGCGGGCACAACCCGTTCGGAGGCGAAAGCCGCGGCGCTGCGGGCGATCGGCGCCGTCCCGGTGCTGGTCGACGCCTATGATGCCGACAAGCTGAAGCTTGCCGTCTATGCGGTTCAGCCCGATGTCATCATCCATCAGCTCACCGACCTGCCGCAGACCATCGACACGACGTCTTTGCCGAGGGCGCTCGAAGCCAATGCGCGGCTGCGCATCGCCGGCACGCGCAATCTCGTCGACGCCGCTTTGACTAACAATGTGAAGCGGGTGATTGCGCAGAGCATCGCGTTCGCTTATGCGCCGGGGCAGGGTCCGCTGACCGAGGACAGCCCGATCGACCCGGCCCAGACCGGCGTGATCGCGCTGGAGCAGGCCGTAACTGGCACGCCCGGCATTGCGGGCATTGTCCTGCGTTACGGCCGCCTCTACGGTCCGGGCACATGGTCGGATGAGCCGAACGGTGCGGCACCGCTGCATGTCGACGCGGCGGCACAGGCTGCGTTGCTGGCGCTGTCGAAGGGCCGGCCGGGCATCTACAATGTTGCCGAAGATGATGGCGCAGTCTCGAGCGAGAAAGCCAGGCGCGGACTCGACTTCGACCCCTCCTTCCGGATGAACCCGTGAGTCGGTAAGCCATGATTGTCGATCCCAACAACCGGCCGGGGGGCGCCCGGCTTGTCGTCACCTGCAAGACTGCCAATAGGGTGCAGTTTTTCGACGCGGCCAGTCTGGCGATGACCGGCGAGATCGAGATGCCGGCCTCGACCCACGAGATGGTGCTGACGGGTGACGGCCGCGGCGTCTTCGCCTCGGTGTATGGTGGCGGCATCTTTGGCAAGAACGCCAATCCCGATCGCCGCATCGCGCTGATCGACCTCGACCGCAAGGCGATCCTGCGGATGATCGATGCGGGTGCCGATGTCGCGCCGCATGGCGTGATGCTGGACCGCGACGGCAAGTTGTGGTGTACGGCCGAACTGGACAACGCCGCGCTGGTCATCGATCCGGCGACCGGCGGCGTGGAGCGGATCGACACCGGAAAGGCGGCGCATTGGCTTGCGATCAGCCATGCCGCGGACAAGGTGTTTGCGTCCTGCAAGACCTCAGACTTCGTGGCGATGATTGACCGCACGACGCGCAAGGTGACTGCGCATCTGCCAATTCCCGATCTGGCCGAAGGACTGTGCGTCAGCCCGGATGGCGGGACTCTGTTTGTCTGCGCACACCGGACGCCGACGCTTTATGTCTTCGATGCGGCGAACGGAGGTCTGCGCCACACTATCACGATCACCGGCGGGGAGGGCAGGCCGAACCAGCTCAAGCGCGTGCGCGTTTCGCCGGATGGCCGCTTCGTCTGCGTGTCGTCGCTGCTCGACCATCACGCCGCGATCTTTGAGGCGGCTTCGCTTCGGCAGATTGCCTCGATCACCACGCGCAAGGCGCCGATGGGATTCGGATTCGCACAAGATGCGCGACACGCCTATCTCTGCTGCCACGACGACGCTGTGGTGCTGGAATTCGAGCTGGCCACAGGGCGCGTGACGCGGGAATTCGCGACTGCCTCGGGGTGCGAATACATTATCGCCTATCAATAGGGATGATCGGCGCGCGGATGTGCGAGTCATGATTCGCGAAGTTTGTCATCCATCCACGTTGCACGATGTTCGCGGTCATCAGTTGCCGCAAATCGATGCATTGGATTAACTGACGCGCACGGTGTTCGATTCGTCGCTTGCGTGGTTCCTTCCGTTGACCTGACCAAGAGCAATCATGGCAAACCATCAGACGTCCAAGGTGACATCACAGGCTCGTTCGGCTGTTCTCGCTGCGCCGTTGCCGGTCGCAGGCTTCGATGGAATTCGCGAGTTGCTGCTCAGCCTCCGCAGCCGCATCGGCCCGTCGCAGATTATTCCCCTGGCCGCCGCGCTGCTGTTTGCCGTCGGCTGTACGCTCTGGGCGATCCAGGAGGGCGTATCCGTGCCGCTCGCGCTGATGGGCGGCTATTGCACGATCGTGGCCGGCATCATTCTTTGCGTCGCGCAACTGATGCTGACGCAGGTCAATACCAGCGCCACCGTTGTGGCGCACACGCCGCGCAAGCCCAATTACGCCGCATGGAAGTTGGTCAACAAGCTGAACGTCTCGAACGCATCGCGGCTGTGGTGCGAGATCGAACCGGGCCATCCCTATACGCAGGAATCGGCGGCCTGGACCGCGGCGCTTCTCGACGCCATTAAATCGGGTGCCTTGCCGATCAGTCCGAAGGCGCATGCCACCAAGGAAATGATCGCGCAGGAGCGGGCCAATCCGGGTTGGAATACCGAGGTCACGCGCGACGACTTGAAGGCATGGGCAAAGGCGCACGGCCATTGCCCGACATTCCTGAACGATTGAGGGACGGCCGGAGCGTTCGGCACGAGGATCTGGACCGGTCTGCCCGGAGCCCCCGGACGGTTGCGGCTTTGCCGGAGGGTTCAGTGCCACGTGCCGGTCTGCGGGGTTGAATCCTCAGGGCCAGTCATTACAACGCCCCCATGACCATGCCCGCCCGCGCCGAAGCGCAGACGCCACAATCGCCACTCGCGGCCGAGATCGAGCGGCGGCGCACCTTCGCCATCATCTCGCATCCGGACGCCGGCAAGACCACGCTGACCGAGAAGCTGCTGCTGTTCGGCGGCGCGATCCAGCTCGCCGGGCAGGTCAAGGCCAAGCGCAACCGCAAGACCACGCAATCCGACTGGATGGCGATCGAGAAGGAGCGCGGCATTTCAGTCGTCACCTCGGTGATGACGTTCGAATACGGCGACCATGTTTTCAATCTGCTGGACACGCCGGGCCACGAGGACTTTTCGGAGGACACCTACCGCACGCTTACCGCGGTCGATTCCGCGGTGATGGTGATCGACGCCGCGAAGGGCATCGAAGCGCGCACCCGCAAGCTGTTCGAGGTCTGCCGGCTGCGCGATATCCCGATCCTGACCTTCATCAACAAGATGGACCGCGAGAGCCGCGATCCGTTTGAAATCCTCGACGAGATCGAGAAGACGCTGGCGCTGGATACGACTCCGATCAACTGGCCGATCGGGCAGGGGCGTGACTTCACCGGGACGATAGAGGTCGAAAGCGGCGGCGTGCGGCTGCTCGAGGGCGATGCCGGCAAGGCGGGCACCTTGCGCGAGATGAGCATTCGTGACGTCGCCGCGCTGAATCCCAATCTCGATGCGTCGGCGATCGAGGCCGAATTCGAACTGGTGCGCGAGGCCTGCCGCGGTTTCGACATGCAGGCCTTTCGGGAAGGCCATCTGTCGCCGGTCTTCTTCGGCTCCGCGCTTAGGAATTTCGGCGTTGGCGATCTGCTTGATGCGTTGGGGCGTGTTGCGCCGCCGCCGCGCGATCAGAAGGCCGACAAGCGGATGGTGGAAGCGGAAGAGCCGCGGATGTCGGCCTTTGTGTTCAAGATCCAGGCCAATATGGACCCCAACCATCGGGATCGTATAGCATTTGCAAGGCTTTGCTCAGGAAAGCTCACGCGTGGCATGAAGGTCAAGCAGGTCCGCACCGGCAAGCAGATCGCACTCAACGCCCCGCAATTCTTCTTTGCCAAGGACCGCTCGGTGGCGGACGAAGCTTACGCCGGCGACGTGGTCGGCATCCCCAATCATGGCTCGGTGCGGATCGGCGACACGCTGACTGAGGGGGAGGACATCAACTTCCTCGGGGTGCCGAGTTTCGCGCCTGAAATCCTGCGTCGTGTGCGGCTGCCGGATGCGATGAAGGCCAAGAAGCTCAAAGAGGCGCTGCAGCAGCTCGCGGAAGAGGGCGTGGTGCAGGTGTTCCGGCCGCATGACGGCTCGCCGGCGCTGGTTGGGGTGGTCGGTCCGCTGCAGCTCGACGTGTTGCGGGTGCGGCTGATGGATGAATACGGCCTGGAGGTGAGCTGGGACCAGAGCGAGTTTACGCTGGCGCGCTGGATCGCATCCGACGGCAAGGGTGACCCCAAGGAGGCCGCCAAGGCCTTCGACACCTTCGTGCGCAACAACGGTTCAAGCGTGGCCGACGATCTCGACGGCGATCCGGTCTTCCTCGCCCGTAATCAGTTCAATCTCGATTACACGCGCGAGCGCGCACCGGGCGTCGTCTTCACCGACATCAAGGACGTAAAAAGCGGAGGGCCCGCGAAGGGCTGACGCGTCGGTCGCTTCACGGCTGGCGGAACGGTTTGCTGAGATACCGCGAGCCTTTCAGCCCGTAGCGCCACGGCAATTCAGCCGCCTTGGTGATGCCGATGCGCCGACCTTTCACGATGTCGACATCCGCTGCGCGCGCGCGCAGTTCGAAAGGCTGACGGTTCAGCGGAAGGCCATTCTCGGCGCCTGTGATCGCCAGTGCTTCGCACAAGCGTCCCGGTCCTGAACACAGCAGCCGCTCGTCCTCAAGTCCACGCCTGCGCCGCATCGCGGCAACGCCTTGCGTGGGCTGCAGCGCGCGTATCAGAACCGCGCTGGCGGAGCCTTCCGCCTCGCACACGACATTGACGCACCAGTGGATGCCGTAGGAGCGGTAGACATAGGCAATGCCCGGCGGTCCGAACATCACCGCGTTGCGAGCGGTCATGCCGCCAAATGAATGTGCCGCCGGATCGGTGTGATGATAGGCCTCGACCTCGACGATCGGTCCGCCCGCGCCATCGAACAGGAACGTCGCGCCGATCAGGTCGGGCGCGACCTCATGCACGGAGCGGTCGAAGAAGGAGCGGGTCAGCGTTGGGGCCACGCGGTTTGTTTACCGTGCCGGCGGCGCCAAAGGCGAGGGCTCTGACGTCCCGCAATCGTGATTCAGCCTTGTGGGAACGGACTTGCTGATTCGTCCGTTGGCGGCTCAATCGGAGCAGGTGCGATGCAAACCAACAAGCAGAAGCGCAAATCCTTTCCGGCAAGCGAGGCGGAGCGCGCCTCAATCCGGGCGTTGAAGAACTGGCTGCTGGCCACCCCTGGAGAGAGCCCGTTCGAGGATCAGCTGGTCCGCCTGCGGATCGCGGCGGCGATCGCTTCGGTGTCCTCGTCCGCCAAAGCGCGTCACGCTGTCGGCCTGATCGGACACCGGTAGATCGTATCGTTTTGTCTTCGCCCGGACTGGATATGGGTCCTGGCGGCGTTTCTCATGACATTTGCGGACGCGTCACGCGTGCCGCTAGGCCTGCGGCCCAGTTGCCCGTGGCTTCTCCGCCACACATTAGAGACATTTTGGTCTCACTGCCCCGATGCCGCGATTTGGCCATAGGCCTCACCCACAGGAAGCGTCAGAAATAGCGGCGTGACAGAGGTTTGTTACGTGAGGCGTGGCGGGGAGCGCGAACGAGTCCAAATGGATGCCAAGACCAATCTGAAGAGCAAGTTGCCCAGCCGCCACGTCACCGAAGGGCCCGAACGGGCCCCGCACCGCTCCTACCTCTATGCGATGGGCCTGACGACCGCCCAGATCCATCAGCCCCTGGTCGGAGTGGCCTCCTGCTGGAACGAGGCAGCGCCTTGCAACATCTCGCTGATGCGTCAGGCACAGGCGGTCAAGAAAGGCGTCTCAGCCGCCGGCGGCACCCCCCGCGAATTCTGCACCATTACCGTGACCGACGGCATTGCCATGGGCCATGGCGGCATGAGGGCGTCGCTGCCGTCGCGCGAGGTGATTGCGGACTCGGTCGAGTTGACCATGCGCGGCCACGCCTATGACGCGCTGGTGGGTCTGGCCGGTTGCGACAAGTCGCTTCCGGGCATGATGATGGCGATGGTGCGGCTGAATGTGCCGTCGATCTTCATCTATGGCGGATCGATCCTGCCCGGCACCTTCAAGGGCCAGCAGGTCACGGTTCAGGATGTGTTCGAGGCGGTCGGCAAGCATTCGGTCGGCGCCATGAGCGACGAGGATCTGTTCGGGCTCGAGCAGGTGGCGTGTCCTTCGGCCGGTGCGTGCGGTGCACAATTCACCGCCAACACCATGGCCATGGTGTCGGAGGCGATCGGCCTGGCTTTGCCCTATTCCGCCGGTGCTCCCGCGCCCTACGAGATGCGCGACCAGTTCTGCATGACCGCCGGCGAAAAGGTCATGGACCTCATTTTCTCCGGTCTGCGTCCACGCGACATCGTCACGCGGCAGTCATTGGAGAACGCGGCCGCCACCGTCGCGGCCTCCGGCGGCTCGACCAATGCCGCACTGCATCTGCCCGCGATTGCCAACGAGGCGGGCATCGACTTCACGCTGTTTGACGTCGCCGAAGTCTTCAAAAGGACACCATATATCGCGGATTTGAAACCGGGCGGCCGTTATGTTGCCAAGGATTTGTTTGAAGCAGGCGGCATTCCGCTGGTCATGAAAGCTCTGCTCGACGGCGGCTATCTCCACGGCGATTGCATGACTGTGACCGGGCGCACCATTGCTGAGAACCTGAAATCCGTGAAATGGAATCCGGATCAGGATGTCGTGCGCCCAGCCTCGAAGCCGCTGCTGGCGACCGGTGGCGTGGTCGGCCTCAAGGGCAATCTGGCGCCCGAGGGTGCGATCGTCAAAGTCGCCGGCATGCACAATCTCAAGTTCACCGGCCCGGCGCGCTGCTTCGACGGCGAAGAGGCCTGCTTCGAGGCGGTTAAGAACCGCACCTACAAGGAAGGCGAGGTCCTGGTCATCCGCTACGAGGGTCCGCGCGGCGGTCCGGGCATGCGCGAGATGCTGTCGACCACGGCGGCGCTCTATGGCCAGGGCATGGGCGACAAGGTCGCCTTGATCACCGACGGGCGTTTCTCCGGTGCGACCCGCGGCTTCTGCGTCGGCCATGTCGGCCCCGAAGCGGCGATCGGTGGCCCGATCGGGCTGCTGCGTGACGGCGACATCATCGAGCTGGATGCCGAGAACGGCACGCTGAACGTCAAGCTGTCCGACGAGGAATTGGCGAAGCGCCGGACGACGTGGGCGCCACGCGATAACGGCCACGGCTCCGGTTATCTCTGGAAATACGCGCAGCAGGTTGGACCCGCCGTCAGCGGCGCGATCACCCATCCGGGCGCGAAGGCTGAGAAGATCAGCTATGCGGATGAATAATCTCGCACGGATCAGCACTCTGACCTGCGCGCTCTGGCTCGCGCCGGCTTTCGCGTTCGACGGCACCACCACGCCGGCCAATACCAGGCCGGATGTGACCCCGATCGAGGCTTTCCGGTCCGGTGCGGCGTCGCTGAAGGCCGGCGAGAACGACAAGGCTCTGTCGTCGCTGCAATACGCGGCCGATCACGGATACGCGCTCGCGCAATGGAAGCTCGGCCGCATGTATGCCGTCGGTGACGGCGTTCCCCGCAACGAGTTGCGGGCGTTTCAGTTTTTCAGCCGGATCGCCAACACCCATGCCGAGGAGGCGCCGCATCTGCCGCAGGCCCGCTTCGTCGCCAATGCCTTCGTTCAGCTCGGCCATTACTATCTCGACGGCATCGCCGATACTGAGGTGAAGGCCGATCCGGCGCGCGCGCGCGAAATGTATTCCTATGCCGCCTCGTATTTCGGGGATCCGGATGCCCAATATTCACTGGCCCGGCTGTTTCTCGACGGCAAGGGGGTCGCGAAGGATCCGCGCCAGGCTCTGCGCTGGCTGAATCTGGCCGCCAACAAGGGGCAGGGGCGTGCCCAGGCGCTGCTTGGCCACCTGATCTTCAAGGGCGACGTGGTTCCGCGCCAGGCGGCGCGTGGCTTGATGTGGCTCACTCTCGCGCGCGAGAGTGCCGCGAGCGAGAAGTGGGTCGTCGAGATGTATGACGCGGCCTTCAAGCAGGCCACCGACGGCGAGCGCCAGATGGCGGTGCTGTATCTCGAAAATTACATGCGGGGCCGGCGGGACTGAGTGCGAGGCCGTCCTGCCGATGCGGGTTGCCCCGGAGCGGCACCCTATTTCGCCGTTAAATTGAGGTCGATCCAGACCGGCACGTGGTCGGACGGCTTTTCCCAATTGCGTACATGCTTGTCGATGCCCGCGGCGGTGAGCCGATCGGCGGCCCGCGGCGACAGCAGCAGATGGTCGATCCGGATGCCCCAGTTCTTCTGCCAGGCACCCGCCTGATAATCCCAGAATGTATAGAGCCCCGGAGCGTCGGTCACCGCACGGATGGCGTCGGTCAGGCCGAGATGGGTCAGCGCGCGGAATTTCTCGCGAGTTGGCGGACGAAACAGGGCATCCTCGGCCCAGGCGGCAGGATTGTGGACGTCCTCGGGGGCCGGAATCACGTTGTAATCGCCTGCAAGGACAAGCTCCTCCTCCAGCTTAAGGCGTTCGCGCGCGTAGTCATAAAGCCGGTCCATCCAGTTCATCTTGTAGGGATATTTCTCGCTGGCGACCGGGTTGCCGTTGGGCAGATAGATTGACGCGACGCGAACCGCGCCGTCCGGGTGCGCGATCACGGCCTCGACGAAGCGCGCATGATCGTCGGACGGGTCTCCGGGCAGGCCGATCGTGACCTCGTCGAGCGGGTATTTCGACAGGATCGCGACGCCGTTGAAGGTTTTCTGACCATGCACGGCGAGATTGTAGCCCAGCTCCTCGAGCCGATCGCGCGGGAAGGCCTCGTCGGTGATCTTGGTTTCCTGCAGGCAGACGACGTCCGGCTGGCGCTCACTGAGCCAGGCGGAGAGATTGTCCATCCGCTGCCGAATCGAATTGACGTTCCAGGTGGCGATACGCATCGGGGGTGATTGCCAAAAGTTAATGGAAAAGACCGGCGTCCGCCGTCCGGCCGTGTATAGAATTCGCGGTGGCGGTGTTTACCGCACATTGGCGGGATGGGTGCGGTTCTTGCATGGATATGGTACGAGGTTTTGACGGCCCGATCACTCCCGGGCGCGTCAACGCTGTACAAAACTTGAGGGAAACCCTGCGGGAGAATTCGCGCCGGGTCGAGAATTATCCATGAGCGCTCGGAAATGGTCCGTCACGCTGGCCGCGCTGGTTGCCGTGGGCGTTGCCGCCTATGCGGTGCAGCCGTCGCTGTTCGACGGGGTGACCGGTCCGGTCTCGCGGCTGTGGAATTCCGAAGGCGCGACAGCGGAGAAGAAGGGGCCCCCGCCCAGGGTCATCCCGGTCGAGGTGGTCACCGCGACCTTGCGCGAGGTCCCTGTCAGGCTCGAAGCGCTCGGGACCGTGACGCCGATTGCAAGCGTCGCGATCAAGGCGCGGCTCGAAAGCGTGATCACTGCGGTGCATTTCCAGGACGGCGCCATGGTGAATGCCGGCGACCTCCTGTTCTCCCTCGATAACCGCCAGCTCGATGCCGAGATCAAGCGGGTCGAGGCGGTGATTGCGGGGGCTGTCGCCCAGCAGGAGCAGGCGCAGCGCGACGTGGAGCGCTACAACGAACTGGTCAAGAAGAACGCGGTGACCCAGGTCACGCTCAACAATGCCCAGACCCAGGTCAATATCGCGAGCGCGCTTGCCGCTTCGAACCGTGCGACCCTCGAAAATCTCAGGGTGCAGTTGTCCTGGACAGCGATCCGCGCACCGATCACCGGCCGTATCAGCGCGGCCAATGTGAAGGTCGGCAATTTCGTGCGCCCTGCGGACACCGCGCCGCTTGCGACCATCAATCAGATCAAACCGGTTTACGTGACCTTCGGGCTGCCGCAGCGGCAATTGCCCGACCTTCGCAAGGCGCTGGCGGCCGAGACCGCGACCGTCGAGGCGCTGCCGCCGGGCGAGAGCCGCGCCGCACCCGGTCAGGTGACGATGATCGAGAATACGGTCGATCCGTCGACCGGTATGGTCCTGGTTCGCGCGACCATGGACAACACCGACGAGTTGCTGTGGCCGGGCACGCTGGTGAATACGCAGGTGGTCCTGCGCAACGAGAAAGCCGTGGTGGTTCCATCCCCGGTGGTGCAGGTCAGTCAGGCCGGACCGTTCGTATTCGTGGTCGAGAACGGCGTTGCCAAGGTGCGCAACGTGACTGTCGGGCGCACCATCGACATGCAATCCGTGATCACCAAGGGACTGGAGGGAGGCGAGACAGTCGTGCTCGACGGTCAGCTGCAACTCGTCGATGGCTCGCGGGTCGCTCCGCGCAGCAAGGGGAAGCCTGGAGCCTGAGATGAACCTATCCGAGGCCTGTATACGCCGGCCGGTGATGACGACCCTCATCACCGCATCCTTTATAGTGTTCGGATTTTTCGCCTATAAATTGCTGTCGGTCTCCGCGTTGCCCCGCGTCGACTTTCCGACCATCGAAATCACCGCAACCCTGCCGGGAGCGAGCCCGGAAACCATGGCGGCCTCGATCGCGTCTCCGATCGAACGCCAGCTGACCACCATCGCCGGCATTTCGTCGATGTCGTCGTCGTCCTCGCTGGGCACGACCCGCATCACCATCCAGTTCGATCTCACCCGCAACATCGATGCCGCAGCGCTCGACGTGCAGACCGCGCTCACCATCGCGCAGCGGCGTCTGCCGGTCGAGATGACCACCCCGCCGAGCTTCCGCAAGGTGAACCCGTCCGACTTCCCGGTCCTGTTCATCGCGGTGCGGTCCGGTACCTTGCCATTGTCGGCCGTTCACGAATTTGCCGACACCGTCATTGCGCAGTCGATTTCGCAGCTGCAGGGCGTGGCGCAGGTGCTGGTCTATGGCGCTCAGAAATTCGCGGTGCGGGTTCAGGTCGACCCGGAAAAGGCGGCTGCGCGCGGACTTTCGCTCGACGACGTCCGCCAGGCGGTGTCCAAGGTCAATTCGTCGGTCCCGGTCGGCACCATGTCGGGGCCGCAGCAGAACATCACGCTGCAGGCGCCGCCTCAGCTCGACAAGGCCGCCGACTACGAGAACGTGGTGGTCGCCTGGCGCAACGGCGTGCCGGTCAAGCTGAACGAAGTCGCGACCGTGTTCGACAGCGTGGAGAACAACAAGGTCGCAAGCTGGTTCAACGGCGAACGTTCGATCGTCCTCGCGATCCAGCGGCAACCGGACGCCAACACGGTGGCCGTGGTCGATGCGATCAAGGACCGGCTGCCGTCCTTGCGGGCGGCGATCCCCGCTTCGGTCGAGGTCGAGATGCTGATGGACCGCTCGCTGTCGGTTCGCCAGGCCGTCGCCGACGTCCAGGGGCACATGTTCATCGCGCTGGTGCTCGTGCTTCTGGTGATCTTCCTGTTCCTGCGCAAGCTGTCGGCGACCATCATTCCCGGCCTGGCGGTGCCGATCTCGATCGTCGGCACCTTCGCCGTCATGTATGTGCTCGATTACTCGATCAACAACATGACGCTGCTGGCGTTGACGCTGTGCATCGGCTTCGTGGTCGACGACGCCATCGTGATGCTGGAGAATATCGTCCGCCATATCGAGGGCGGCATGCGTCCGTTCGAGGCGGCGTTGAAGGGTTCGCGCGAGATCGGATTCACGATCGTTTCGATTACGCTGTCGCTGATCGCGGTGTTCATCCCGGTCCTTCTGATGGGCGGAATCGTCGGCCGCGTCTTCCGCGAGTTCGCGATGACGATCTCGATCGCGATCATTATTTCCGGCTTCGTGTCGCTGACGCTGACGCCGATGCTGTGCGCCCGCATGCTCAAGGGGCATGACCCGCACGAAGCCGAGAAGAAGCCGTTCTTCCTGCTGCGCTGGTTCGAGTCGATGTTCAACAGCTGGCTGCGCGGCTATGAATGGACGCTCGACAAGGCGATCAAGTACAAGCCGGTCACGCTGGTGATCACCGTCGCCACGCTTCTCGGCACGGTCTGGCTCTATTACATCTATCCGAAAGGTCTGTTCCCGACCGAAGACACCGGCTTCATGATCGTCGTGACCGAGGCTGCGACCGACACATCGTTCGAAGCCATGGTGGTGCGGCAGGCGAAGATCGCCGAGATCATCAAGCAGGACAAGGCGGTCGAGTATATCAACTCGACGGTCGGCGCGAGCGGACCGAATTCAACCGCCAATTCCGGCCGTATGTTCGTCGTGCTGAAGCCAAAGAACGAGCGCGAGCCGATGCGTGCGGTGATCGGACGCCTGATGCGTGCGACGGCGGGCGTGCCCGGCATCCAGGTGTTCCCGCGGCCGATCCAGAACATCAATATCGGCGGGCGCATCTCCAAGAGCGAATACCAATACACATTGCAGAGCGGCGACACGAATGTGCTCTACAAGGTGGCGCCCGAGCTCGAGCGCAGGTTCGCGCAGCTGCCCGAATTGCGCGATGTCACGACCGACCTCTACATCAAGAATCCGCAGTTGCTGGTCGACATCGACCGCGAGAAGGCCGCCGTCTACGGCATCACCGTCGACCAGATCCGGCAGGAATTGTTCAACGCCTTCGGCTCGCGGCAGGTGTCGACGATCTATACGCCGTCGAACGACTACCAAGTCATCATGGAAACGCTTCCGAAATTCCAGGAAGACCCGGCCTATCTGTCGAAGCTGCGCATCAAGACGTCGACCGGCCAGACCATCCCGATCGAGTCGGTCGCAAAACTGGTGCCGACCGTCGGACCGCTGCAGGTCAACCACCAGGGCCAGCAGCCGTCGGTCACCATCTCCTACAATGTCGCGCCTGGCTTCTCGATCGGGCAGGCCAACGAGGCGATCAAGCGGGTCGAGAGCGAAGCCAATCTGCCCGCCACGGTCACGTCGAGCTGGCAGGGTGCGACGCAGGTGTTCGAAGACGTGAAGAAGGGGCAGGGCCTGCTGATTCTCGCAGCCGTGTTCGCCGCCTATGTGGTGCTCGGCATCCTGTATGAAAGCTTCATTCACCCGATCACCATCATTTCGGGTCTGCCGTCCGCCGGCATCGGCGCGATCCTGACGCTGTGGCTGTTCGGCATGGACCTGTCGGTGATTGCGATCATCGGCATCATCATGCTGGTCGGTATCGTGAAGAAGAACGCGATCATGATGATCGACTTCGCGATCGATCGGCGGCGCGTCGGACTTTCAGCCGAAGCCGCGATCCGCGAAGCCGCGCTGCTGCGTTTTCGTCCGATCATGATGACGACACTGGCCGCGATTTTCGGCGCGCTGCCGATTGCGCTCGGCGCCGGCGCCGGTGCGGAGCTTCGTCAGCCGCTCGGCATCGCGGTGGTCGGCGGACTGTGCCTGTCGCAATTGCTGACGCTCTACATCACGCCGGTGATCTACATCTATCTCGACCGCTTCGACCGCATGCTCAAGCATCGGCTGGAGCCGCAACTGGTCGAGGTGCCCGACGTGGAGCGACCGCGCGCGGTCGCCGCGGAGTAGGCCGCGCGATCGTCGTCGGCTCGTTGTTGACCCGCGCAATGCGGGCGCGACGGCATGGTTCTTGCTGTCATGTCTCCGAACCCTTCGGAGACAATGCATGCGTCGCTATCCGCTTTTTGCCCTGCTCATTTTGCTGGCAGCACCGCCCTCGGCCTTTGCAGATTCGTGGCCGTCGAAGCCGATCAAGGCGGTGGTGCCGTTCGGCGCCGGCTCCGCGACCGATATCATCCCGCGCATCGTGTTCGAACAATTGCAGGCCCAGCTCGGCCAGTCGATCGTGGTGGAGAACCGCGGCGGGGCCGGCGGCACCATCGGCGCGGCGCAGGTCGTGAAGTCAGACCCCGACGGCTATACGTGGCTGGTGCACTCCTCGGCGCATACCGTTGCGCCCGCGCTTTACCCCAATCTGCCGTTCAAGGCGGACAGCGATCTCGTTCCGATGTCGATGATCGGCAGCGTGCCCAATGTGCTGATCATCTCGCCTGAAAAGGGCATCAAGACGATTCAGGACTTCGTCGCCTACGGCAAAGCCAATCCGGGCAAGCTGAACTTCGCCTCGCTGGGCGTCGGCTCGGCCGTTCACATGAGCGCGGAGCGTTTCCGCGCCAGTGCGGGCTATGACGCCGTGCATATTCCGTTCAAGGGGGGCGCCGAGGCGCTGTCAGAGGTAATCGCCGGTCGGGTCGATTACTATTTCTGCCCGATTGCGACGGCGCTGCCGCACATCCAGTCGGGCAAGCTGCTCGCGTTGGCGGTGAGCTCCAAGTCGCGTGCCCCGCTGTTGCCCGACGTGCCCACGACGCTTGAAGCCGGTTTTCCCGATTCGGATTACACGCTGTGGGTTGGCATTCTCGGACCGACCGGCACCCCGAAGGGCGTGACCGAGAAGCTGAATGGCGAAATGACGAAGGCGCTGGCTGCGCCCGCCTTGCGCGAGAAGCTCGACAAGATCGGTGTGCAGACGATGCCGATGTCTCCGGAAGAGTTCGGAGCCCTGATCAACGCGGAGATAAAGACCTACGGTGACTTCGTGAAGAAAAGCGGGATCAAGGTGAACTGAGGTGTCTTCATCCGGGCGCGCCTGACCGGCGCGGCCCGGACCCGCTACAGCGAGAAGCTGGTGCCGCAACCGCAGGACGACTTGGCGTTCGGATTGTTAATCTTGAACGCGGCGCCGATCAGGTCGTCGACGAAATCGATCTCCGAGCCGGCCAGAAACCCGACCGAAACAGGGTCGATCAGGATCGTCGCATTCTCCCGCCCGAGCGCGAGATCGTCGTCGGCGCGCTCGCGCTCGACGTCGAACTTGTACTGAAAGCCCGAACAGCCGCCGCCCTCGACGCTGACTCGCAACATCGCGCCCGCCGGTTCCTTCGACAGGATCTTTGCGATCTTCGAAACGGCGCGTTCGGTGACGGAGACGCTTCCAGCGGTCATGGTGGCTTCGGTCATACCCGATAGTTAGGTGCGCCGGCCGGTTCCGTCAATTCGCGCAAGGCTGCTCCAGCCGGGCGCCGGGCCGTAACGGGGATGGGCCTTGCGCCCGGCGCATGCGGGCGTAAACCAGCCGCATGGCGATCCAGTCCGCTCCGCGTGCGCACTATGCCTCCGACCCGGCGTTGAGCCGGGGCCGGATCGTCGCGGAGCCGTCGAGCCCCAGCCGTAACGATTTCCGGCGAGATTGCGACCGCATCATTCATTCCGCCGCCTTCCGCCGGCTGAAATACAAGACCCAGGTGTTCGTGTTCCACGAGGGCGACCATTACCGCACCCGGCTCACCCACACCCTGGAAGTGCAGCAGATTGCCCGCTCGCTGGCCCGGGTGCTCGGTCTCGACGAGGATCTCGCCGAGGCGCTGTCGCTCGCCCATGACCTCGGCCATCCGCCATTCGGGCATATCGGCGAACGTGCGCTGGATGAAGAGCTCGCGCCCTATGGCGGCTTCGACCACAACGCGCAGGCGCTGCGGATCGTGACCGCGTTGGAGCGCCGCTATGCCGATTTCGACGGCCTCAATCTCACCTGGGAAACGCTGGAGGGCTTGGTCAAGCATAACGGCCCGCTGACCGACCGCAGCGGCAAGGCGACCGGCCGCTATCGCGAGCGGGGCGTGCCGCAAACGATCCGAGATTTCCAGGCGATCTGTGACCTGCAACTGTGGAGCTATGCCAGCGCCGAGGCGCAGGTCGCCGCCATCTCCGACGACATCGCCTATGACGCCCACGACATCGACGACGGCCTGCGGGCCGGCCTGTTCACGATCGACGACCTCGATCAGGTGCCGTTCGCCGGCGGCATCGTGCGCGAGATTCGCAGGCTTTATCCGGGACTGGAACCGGCGCGCTTCGCGCATGAACTGATCCGCCGGCTGATCACCTGGATGATCGAGGACGTCGCGGCGGAATCCGCGCGCCGGCTGGACGCACTGGCGCCGATGTCCGCCGACGACCTCCGCAACGCGCCGGATGCCGTCATCGCCTTTTCCGCCGCGATGGCCGAGGCCGAACGCGGGATCAAGGATTTCCTGTTCCCGCGCATGTATCGTCATGAGCGGGTCATGCGGGTCATGGATGAGGCCGCGATCGTCGTGCGCGACCTGTTCCGGCATTTCACGGAGCGGCCGGGCGACATGCCGGACGAATGGCGCAGCGGACTTGCCGGGGCTGACGCGGCTGTGCGCGCGCGTCGCGTCGGCGACTTCATCGCCGGCATGACCGACCGCTTCGCGCTTCAGGAGCACCGGCGCTTCTTTGACTTGACCCCGGAACTGCGTTAGTCCGCGCCCGCTCATCCGACCCTTGCGTCGGTCCGACCTTTGCGAAAGCCGATGGCGAACCACATCCATTACGACAATCTGTTTGCCACCATGCTTGGCCGCGTCGTTGCCGCGAACGAGGCGTTGATCGCGGCCGGCGTATTGCCCGGCGGCATTGACCTCTCGCGCATCGCGGTCGAACCGCCGCGCGATCCGAGCCATGGCGACATGGCGACTAACGCAGCGATGGTGCTGGCCAAGGATGCCGGCCGGAAGCCACGCGAACTCGCCGACGCGCTGGCCGAAAAGCTGCGCGTCGATCCGCTGATCGAGAAGGTCGACATCGCGGGGCCCGGCTTCATCAACATGACCTTGAAGCATGCGACCTGGCTCGGCGCGTTGCGCGCGGCGATCGCGGCCGGCACCGATTTCGGCCAGAGCCGCATCGGTCGGCGCAACAAGGTCAACGTGGAATATGTGTCGGCCAATCCAACCGGGCCGATGCATGTCGGTCATTGCCGGGGCGCGGTATTTGGCGACGCGCTGGCGAGCCTGCTGGCCTTTGCCGAATACGACGTCACCCGCGAATTCTACATCAACGATGCCGGCGCGCAGGTCGATGTGCTCGCGCGCTCCGCTTATCTCCGTTACCGCGAGGCGCTGGGCGAAGACATCGGCGCGATCCCGGAGGGGCTTTATCCGGGTGACTATCTGAAGCCGGTCGGCGTGGCGCTCGCCGAAACATACGGTCGCGATCTCAACCAGAAACCGGAAAGCGATTGGCTGCCGATCGTGCGCCAGACCGCGATCGACATGATGATGACGATGATCCGGGAGGATCTCGCGGCGCTGAACGTCAAGCACGACGTGTTCTTCTCGGAGCGCTCGCTCATCACCGGTGAAGACAAGGTCGGCGCCGTCATCGCGCAGTTGCAAAGCGAAGGCGAAGTCTATGAAGGCCGGCTGCCGCCGCCGAAAGGCGCACCCGCCGACGATTACGAAGACCGCGAACAGACGTTGTTCCGCTCCACCGATTTCGGCGACGACGTCGATCGTCCGCTGAAGAAATCGGACGGCAGCTACACCTATTTCGCCTCCGACATTGCCTATCACAAATCCAAGTTCGACCGCGGCTTCCGCGACATGATCGACGTCTGGGGCGCCGATCATGGCGGCTATATCAAGCGCATGCAGGCGGCGGTAAAGGCGATCAGCAAGGGCGAGGCGGCGCTCGACGTCAAGATCGTGCAACTGGTGAAGCTGTTGCGCGGCGGCGAGCCCGTGAAAATGTCCAAGCGCTCGGGCGAGTTCGTGACCTTGCGGGAAGTCGTGGACGAGGTCGGCTCCGACGCCGTGCGCTTCATGATGCTCTATCGCAAGAACGACGCCCCGCTCGATTTCGACATGGCCAAGGTCAAGGAACAGTCGAAGGACAATCCGGTCTTCTATGTGCAGTACGGCCATGCCCGCGGACATTCGATCTTCCGCCAGGCGCGCGAGGCGTTCCCGACCCTGCCCGACAACGCCGAGGGGCGGCTGGCGCTGCTCTCGGGTGCAGCGATCGAGCGGCTGACCGATGCCGGGGAAATGTCGATCATCCGCAAGATCGCGCTCTATCCGCGGCTGATCGAAACCGCCGCCCAAGCCCATGAGCCGCACCGAATCGCTTTCTATCTTTATGAATTGGCAAGCGATTTCCATGCCCATTTTACCCAGGGAAAAGGCTTGCCTCATTTACGCTTCATTAGACAAGATGATGAACAGTTAACCGTGGCGCGTCTGGCATTGGTCCAGGCCGTCATCACCGTGTTTGCCTCGGGTCTCGGACTGCTTGGCGTGGGGGCGCCGGAGGAGATGCGGTGAGGTCGCGTGTTGCGGCGGGTTCTTGTGGGGCAATCGCTTTTTGATTGAGAGCCTCGTGGGGCGTGCCGCTGTGTAACGTCGAAGTGGATGCAGCTAGAGGGACGGCTGCATCGAACCGGCCCGGTCGAAGAAGGTCGCAGAATGGCGGATAACGATCGTACGCGCGGTTATCGCGACAACGAAACAATCCGACGGCCGAGGCCGTCATCGGATCAGCCGGCAGGCGATCCGCTCGCCGAACTCGCGCGGCTGATCGGTCAGCAGAACGAGTCGGACCCGTATCCACAGCAGACGCGCGCGCCTGCGCCCCAGGTCGGACGGCCAGTCTCCGATCAGGATTTCGCCGCGCCGGATCCGTATGAGCATCAGCCGAACCAGCGTGCTCCGCACTGGCGTCCGTCCTATGCGGCGGATCAGGGCGGGACAGCCGTGGTCTATGGCGACAGCCGCTACGATCCGCGCCGCGCTACCGGTGCGCAACAGGCCCAACCGTCGGCCGAGGCCTATTCGTCGGATCAGGCCTATCCGTCCGATCAACCTTATTCGCCCGACCTCGATGCCGCGTCCTATGCCGATCCGCGTCAGGCGACGACAGCCTATCCGGGTCAGTACGACGATCCACGCTACGGCGATCAGCCTTACGCGGCCGATCCTCGCTATGCCGAACCCGATTATGACGACCCGCGCTACGCAGCGCCGCGCTATGGCGATCAGTCATATGGCGCCGCTCAGGGCTATTCCGATCGAGGCTATACCGATCAGGATTATGGCGATGCGCGTTACGCCAACGGGGCCGGGCACGGCTATGCCGATCCGCGTTATCCCGATCCGCATTTCGGGGCGCAGGATCATGCGCCGTCCTATCCGAAGGCCCCGGATGGATATGCGCCATTCGCCGCCGATCAGGGCTATCCGGCTTACGCCGATCGGGCCGGCGGGCTGCCCCACGGCCAGCCTTATGCCAATGCCCATTTCGGTGCGCCGCCTCCGCCCGCTGCCATGGCGGAAGCCGGTAGCGGTTATTCGCGGGCGAAGCGGCACGGCGGGATGGTCACCGTTCTGGCTGTGCTGGCGCTGGCGGTGGTCGGAACTGCCGCTGCCTTTGGCTATCGGGCGGTGTTCAGCGGGGCGGGCAATGTGGCTCCGCCGCCGGTGATCAAGGCCGATGTCCGGCCCTCGAAAGTGGTTCCGGCGACCGATCCGAACAACAAGCCGATCCAGGACCGGATCGGCGTGAAGACCGAAAAGATCGTTCCGCGTCAGGAAGAGCCGGTGCAGCAGGCCGCGCCCGGACAGCCCCGTGTCATCTCCCCGTTCCTGGCCGGTCAGAACCCGCAGGCTTTCCCGCCGGCGAGTGCGAATGTGGCGCCGACCGGCGGTACCGCGCCCTCCGGCGCCGAGCCCAAGCGGATCCGTACGGTGCCGATCAAGCCGCAGCAGGGCAGCGAAGCGCCCGCGCAGCGCAACACCCGTAGCGCCAGCCCGGCGGCTCAGCAGGATACCGCGGATCAGGCGCCGATGGCGCTCGCCCCCACGGGTTCGGTGTCGCCGCAGCGCCCGGGCGCGCGGGAGGCCCATGCGGCCCTGACCCCGCGCGATACTGGAGCCAGCGGCGGATCGCCGTTCCCGACGCCCTTGCCGGGCAGTCCGGCCAGCGCGCCGGCTAGCGGTCCTTTTGCCGTGCAGGTGACGTCCCAGCGCAGTGAGGCCGATGCGCAGGCTTCCTTCAAGTCGCTGCAGCAGCAATTCCCCTCCGTCCTGGGCAATCGTCAGCCTCTGATCCGGCGGGCCGATCTGGGCGATCGCGGAACTTATTACCGGGCTCAGATCCCGTTCTCGAGCCAGAGTGCGGCCAACGAATTCTGCTCGAGCCTGAAGGCGGCCGGCGGCCAGTGCGTCGTCGCACGGAACTAAATCTCCATTGGATAGCGGCCGTCTGCCGGACGAAGAGCCAGGTGGTTGCTTGACCCCTGAGTCCCGCAGCGGCTAAGCCGCGCCGATGACCGCGCGCGCATTCATTTCCGGCCTGGCCGGCACGGCGATCGGCGCCGATGAGATCGAATTCTTCCGGGAGGCCAGCCCGTGGGGATTGATCCTGTTCAAGCGCAACATCGACAACCCGGCTCAAGTCAAAGCGCTGACCGCTCATTTCCGGGATATCGTCGGTTGGGACGCTCCTGTTCTGGTGGATCAGGAGGGTGGCCGTGTACAGCGACTGGGACCGCCGCATTGGCCGGTTTATCCGCCCGGCGCCGCCTATGCGGCGCTCTATGAACGCGACCGGGCCACTGGCCTTGAGGGCGCGCGGTTGGGCGGCCGGCTGATCGCCGAGGATCTCGTGGCGCTTGGCATCGACGTCGATTGTGTGCCGGTTGCCGATGTTCCGGTCGCCGGCGCTGACCGGGTGATTGGCGATCGGGCCTTCGGCGATACGCCGGAGCAGGTCGCAACGCTTGCGGGCGCACAGGCCGAGGGGCTGATGGCCGCAGGCGTGTTGCCGGTGCTGAAGCATCTGCCGGGCCATGGGCGCGCAACCGCCGACAGCCATCTCGACCTGCCGGTGGTGCATACCGATCGCGCCACGCTGGAAGCGACCGACTTTGCGGCTTTCAGGCCGCTGTCAAGGCTCCCCCTTGGCATGACCGCACATGTTGTGTTCAGCGCCATCGACAAGGCCCAACCGGCGACCACATCGGCGATAATGATCGGCAACGTGATTCGCGGATGGATCGGTTTCGAAGGACTGCTGATGAGCGACGATGTGTCGATGGGAGCCTTGTCCGGCAGCCTGGCCGAACGCAGCCATGCTGCGCTCGCGGCCGGCTGCGATCTCGTGCTTCACTGCAACGGCAATCTCGACGAGATGCGGCAGGTGGCCGGCGCCTCTCGGTTGCTTGAAGGCGAAGCCGCCGCGCGAGCGGATCGCGCACTGGCGCTGCGGCGCAATCGTGTCGACATCGATGTTGCCGCGGCGCGGGCGCGCTTTGCCGAACTCATGAACCAGCCTGCGGCGGGAGCGATTGTCTGATGACCGCCGAGATCATTCCCTTCAATCCCGACCTCGCCGAACGCGCGCCCGACGAGCCCGCGCTGGTGGTCGATGTCGAGGGCTTCGAAGGCCCGCTCGATCTACTGCTCACGCTCGCCCGCCAGCAGAAGGTCGATCTCGCGAAGATTTCCATTCTGGCGCTGGCCGACCAGTATCTCACCTTCATCGAACACGCCCGCAAGCTTCGGCTCGAGCTGGCGGCCGATTATCTGGTGATGGCGGCATGGCTCGCCTATCTAAAGTCGCGCCTGCTGCTGCCGGACGAGAAACAGACCGAAGGCCAGAGCGCCGAGGACATGGCGACCGCGCTGGCCTTCCGGCTGAAGCGGCTTGAGGCATTCCGTGTGGTGGCGCAGAAGCTGATGGATCTGCCGCAGCTTGAGCGCGACACCTTCAGCCGCGGTGCGCCCGAGCCGATCAAGAACGTCAAGCATCCGCAATGGACCGCAAGCCTCTACGATCTGCTGTCGGCTTACTCCGTGCAGCGTCAGAAGACCGCGCTGAACCAGGTCCGGTTCAAGAAGCGGCAGGTCTGGACATTGGCCGAGGCGCGGCAACAGATCGAGCGCCTGATCGGCACGACCGAGGACTGGAGCAGGCTCGATCAGTTCCTGATTTCCTATCTGGTCGAACCGTCCATGGTCGCGACTGTCACGGCGTCGAGTTTTGCCTCCGCGCTCGAACTGGTGCGCGAAGGCGCAATCGAATTGCAGCAGCACGCAGCCTTTGCGCCGCTCTATATCCGCAAGAGCAAGGGCAAGGCTCCGGAGAATTCCGGCGCGGCGGCGCATTAGCGTCCGCGCCTGATGGTGATGGTCCCGGGAATGCCCCGGACAAGGCAGACAGGCTTTTCTATCGAACGGTTCTCCGGTCGGAGAGGGGAGTGACAGAAGGATGCAAGGCTTGGCCCGCAAACTGATGGACGACGAGGAGGAGACTCCCGAGGCGATCCGCCAGCCGCAAGTACGGCCGGACGAATTGCGCATTCTCGAAGCGCTGCTGTTCGCCTCCAAGGAGCCGCTCGACGAGAAGACGCTGGCGGAGCGCATGCCGGAGGGCGTCGACCTCGCGCAGACGCTGGCGATGCTCAAGGACGAATACGCGCCGCGCGGCGTCAATCTGGTGAAGGTCAACGGCAAATGGACCTTCCGCACCGCCAATGACCTGGCCTGGCTGCTCACCCGCGAAGCGATCCAGCCGCGCAAGCTGTCGCGCGCGGCGATCGAGACGCTGGCGGTCATCGCCTATCACCAGCCGGTCACGCGCGCCGAGGTGGAAGACATCCGCGGCGTCACCATGTCGAAGGGCACCATCGACGTGCTGCTCGAAACCGGTTGGATCCGGCCGCGCGGACGCCGCAAGGTGCCGGGCCGCCCGATCACCTACGGGACCACGGAGGCCTTCATCTCGCATTTCGGGCTCGAGCAATTGACCGACCTGCCGGGCCTCGATGAACTGAAGGGCTCCGGCATGCTGGACGGGCATCTGCCGCCGAATTTCTCGGTGCCGATCCCGAGCGACGATCCGGCGTTGCGCGAGGACGAGGACCCGCTGGAGCCGGGCGATCTTGACCTGGGGCTCGCGCCGCGTGCTGAATCCGAGCAGACACAGGAGCAGCCGGCAGACTCTTCGGCTGACGTCCCCGCCGGGGAGCCTGAGGGCCGGCCAGAGGAGTAGATGGCGGCACCCGCCAGTGAGCGTATAGACGCCGGCAGCACGCCAGCCTCGATTGCGGCAAAGCTGTCCTTCGATCATGTGACGCATCGCTACGGCGATGTCGTCGCCGTGCGCGATGTCTCGCTGGACGTCGAGCCGGGCGAGATCATGTGCCTGCTCGGGCGTTCCGGCTGCGGCAAGACCACGCTGCTGCGGCTTGCCGCCGGCGTCGAGGAGCCAAGCCAGGGCCGCATCCTGATCAACGATCGTCCGGTCTCGGAAGGCCCGACTTTCCTGCCGCCCGAGCGTCGCGGCGTCGGCCTGATGTTCCAGGATTTCGCGCTATTCCCGCATCTCACCAATCTCGCCAATGTCATGTTCGGCCTCAAATCGCTCAAGCGGTCGGAGGCCGAGCGGGAGGCGATGCGCGCGCTCGACCGCGTCGGGCTTGCCGCACACGCAGCGTCCTATCCGCACATGCTGTCGGGCGGCGAACAGCAGCGCGTCGCGTTGGCGCGCGCCGTTGCGCCACGGCCGAGCGTGCTGCTGATGGACGAGCCGTTTTCGGGCCTTGATCGCAGGCTGCGCGACGAGGTGCGCGACGACACCATGAATGTGCTGCGCGAAGCCCGTGTCACCTGCATCGTCGTCACCCACGATCCGGAAGAGGCGTTGCGGATGGGCGACCGGATCGCGCTGATGAACCGGGGATCGGTGGTCCAGAGCGGCAGCCCGGAACAGCTCTACACGCAGCCGCGGGACCTGTTCGTCGCGCGCTTCTTCTGCGAATTGAACGAGATTGCCGGAATTGTGCGCGGCGGGATGGTCGAGACCCAGGTCGGTCGCTTTGCCGCACCGGGTCTGGCCGAGGGTTCGGCTGCGGCGGTGGCGATCCGGCCGCAGGCCTTGCGCCTCAGGGCTGGTGGGGCGGGGGCGAGGGCGCGCATCCAGCATCGCCAGTTTCTGGGCCATGTTGACCTGGTTGAAGTGGCGGTTGAGGGGCTTGATTTTCCGCTCAAGGGCCGTCTTTTGCGCGATGCCATCCCGCAGATTAACGATGATCTGCGTCTGGAATGCGACCCAGCCGAAGTCCTTGTTTTTGCCGCCTCTCAAGCCTAGTTTCCGGACATGTCCCGGCGCGTCCCGCCTTGTTGCGGAACAAGGCGCGCCTTCCGGCGATCACGCGGAGGTTTCGCGCTATGGGTTCACTCAGCATCTGGCACTGGATCGTCGTCTTGGTTGTGGTGCTGCTCCTGTTCGGGCGCGGCAAGATTTCCGAATTGATGGGCGACATGGCGCAGGGCATCAAGGCCTTCAAGAAGGGCATGTCGGAGGACGACACGGTCGCCAAGACCGACGACAAGTCCGGCGAGTCGATGAAGACCATCAATGCCGGCACCGACATGAAGCAGCAGGCGGAAACCCAGAAGAAATTCGAGGGTACGGTCTAAGGCAGGACGGCACCGTCGACGCTCGCGGTGTGAAGGGGCGCCATCCGAAAGGGTTGGGCGCCCCTTGGAGTTGAAGGTCCATGTTCGACTTAAGCTGGGGCGAGCTTCTCATCATCGGCATGGTTGCGCTGATCGCCATCGGGCCAAAGGAATTGCCCGGCGTGCTGCGCGGGATCGGCCATTGGATGGGCAAGGTGCGGCGCATGGCGTCGGATTTCCAGGACCAGTTCCGGGAAGCGATGCGCGAGGCCGAGGTCGCGGATCTGAAGAAGCAATTTGACGAGGCCAGCGCCAAGGCGACGTCGGCTTTCACCAACCCGCTTGAGACGGCTCACAAAGAGGTTGAAGCCGCGCTCGGCAGCGAACCCAAAGCCACTGACCGCGCCGCCGTATCGTCATCGGTCTCGACCGCCGACCCCGGCGCCATCGAGCCTTCGGCCAGTACGCCGGCGCCTGAGCCGGATCGTCCATCCATTCAAGACCTCGCGATCCCCGAGCCGGCAGCGGCCGCAGCCGACGCGCGACCCTTGGACATCACGCCAGACAGCGCAAAGCCCGGCGGTGCCGCATGAGCAACCGCGAGCCCGAGGACGAAGACGAGATCGAGCAGAGCAAGGCCCCGCTGCTCGACCATCTGATCGAATTGCGCTCGCGCCTGATCAAGGCGGTGATCGCTTTCGCCATTGCGTTCGTCTTCTGCTTCGCCTTCGCCAAGCAGATCTACAACATCCTGGTCTGGCCGTTCGTCTGGGTAGCCGGCGTCGAGAATTCGAAATTCATCTACACGGCGCTGCTCGAATACTTCCTGACCCAGCTCAAGATCGCGATGTTCGGTGCGGCGTTCATCGCCTTCCCGGTGATCGCCACGCAGATTTACATGTTCGTCGCGCCCGGCCTTTACCGCAACGAGCGCCAGGCCTTCGTGCCGTATCTGATTGCGACCCCGATCTTCTTCTTCCTCGGCTCGATGGTCGTCTACTTTGTCGTGATGCCGCTCTTGGTGCGGTTCTCGCTTGGCATGCAGCAGACCGGAGAGGGGCAGGCCGAGATCGCGCTATTGCCCAAGGTCGGCGAATATCTGTCGCTGATGATGACGCTGGTATTTGCTTTCGGCGCCGCCTTCCAGTTGCCGGTCATCCTGACCCTGCTGGCACGCATCGGCGTCATCACCTCGCAGCAGTTGCGCGAGAAGCGCCGCTATTTCATTGTCGGCGCCTTCGTACTCGCAGCGGTGCTGACGCCGCCCGACGTGATCAGCCAGCTCTCGCTCGCGATCCCGCTGATGCTGCTCTACGAGGGCGCGATCTGGTCGTCGCGGCTGGTGGAGAGGAAGGCGCAGCCGCCGCAGGCAGCCGCCGAGGCGACACCGGCCGAAGGCGCGGGCGGGTAGGCAGTCATATGCGCGGCGTGTTGGCGAACAGCCTGAATTAATGATACGCCGCAGTCTTTCCACCGTCATGGCCTGGCTTGACCCGGCCATCCACGTCTTCTTCGATGAAGCTCCGCAAGACGTGGATGCCCGGCACAAGGCCGGGCATGATGAATCGAGATAACGGTTCGCCATGCACGACATCAAATGGATCCGCGACAACCCGGCCGAGTTCGACCGGCGTCTGATGCGCCGGAACACCGACTTCAAGGGCACGGCGCAACGCCTGATCGATCTTGACGAAACGCGCCGCAAAGCCATCACCGACGCCGAGACCGCGCAGGCCCGGCGCAATGCGGCGTCCAAGGAGATCGGCGGCGCCAAGAAGGCCGGCCGCAACGACATTGCCGATGCGCTGATGGCCGAGGTCAACGCGCTGAAGGAGACGCAGCCGAAGCTCGAGGCCGACGCCAAGGCCGCCGACGAGGCGCTGCAGAAGGCGCTGGCCGAACTGCCGAACCTGCCGCTGGACGAAGCGCCGGACGGCGCCGACGAGCACGGCAATGTCGAGCATCATAAATTCGGAGCCAAACGCGACTACAGGGACTCGCAGGGCAACGACTTCACGCCGAAGCAGCATTTCGAACTGGGCGAAGCGCTCGGCATGATGGATTTCGAACTGGCCGCCAAGCTCTCAGGCGCGCGCTTCGTGGTGCTGACCGGCGGCCTTGCGCGCCTTGAGCGCGCTTTGGGTCAGTTCATGCTCGATCTGCACACCCAGGAACATGGCTATACCGAGGTCAATCCGCCGATCCTGGTGCGCGACGAAGCGATGTTCGGCACGGCGCAGTTGCCGAAGTTTGCGGACGACCAGTTTGCTGTGTACGCGGGCCTTGCGGGTAGGCATCTCAAGCAAGGGATGACACTGACTGACGAAGAGGCAATCAGCGGAAACTTATGGTTGGTACCGACCGCCGAAGTCCCGCTGACCAATCTCGTCCGCGAGGACATCACCGACGAAGCGAAACTGCCGATGCGGCTCACCGCCTGCACGCCTTGCTTCCGCGCCGAAGCGGGAGCGGCGGGACGCGACACCCGCGGCATGATCCGCCAGCATCAATTCACCAAGGTCGAACTCGTCTCCATCACCACGCCCGAACAGGCGATGGACGAACACGAGCGCATGACCGCATCGGCGGAGGAAGTGCTGCGCCGGCTCGGCCTGCATTATCGCGTGGTCACGCTCTGCACCGGCGACATGGGCTTCGCCTCGCAGAAGACCTACGACATCGAGGTCTGGCTGCCGGGCCAGAACATGTTCCGCGAAATCTCGTCCTGCTCGGTCTGCGGCGACTTCCAGGCGCGGCGCATGAACGCGCGCTACAAGGGCGCGGACGGCAAGTCGAAGGGTTTCGTCGCGACGCTGAACGGTTCCGGCGTCGCGGTCGGCCGCGCGCTGATTGCGGTGATGGAAACCTACCAGCAGGCCGACGGCTCGATTGTGGTGCCGGACGCGCTCAAGCCCTATATGGGCGGCATGACAGTCATTGAGAAGAAATAGGGACGGGGCAGGTCTGGAATGAGAATCCTCGTCACCAACGACGACGGCATCCATGCCGAAGGGCTGAAAGTCTGCGAGGACATCGCCCGCGCGCTGTCCGAAGATGTCTGGGTGGTCGCGCCCGAAACCGACAATTCCGGCGTCTCGCATTCGCTGTCGCTGAACGATCCGCTGCGGCTGCGCGAGGTGGGTCCGCGGCATTTCGCGGTCAAGGGCACGCCGACCGATTGTGTGATCATGGCGGTCCGCCACATCATCGCCGACCACAAGCCGGATCTGATCCTGTCCGGCGTCAATCGCGGCCAGAATGTCGCGGAGGATGTGGGCTATTCCGGCACCGTCGCCGGCGCGCTGGAAGGCACCGTGCTCAACATCCCGTCGATCGCGCTGTCGCAGGCCTACGGCCCTGGCAATCGCGACAATCTTCACTGGAACACCGGCCGCAAATTCGGGCCGGACGTGGTGCGGAAGATCCTGGCGACCGGTATCCCGAAGGGTTCGCTGGTCAACGTGAATTTCCCCGATTGCCACGCCGACAGCGTGCAGGGGCTCTCGGTGACCGCGCAGGGCCGTCGCGACCAGGAATTGCTGAGGATCGAGCCGCGCTTCGATGGCCGCACCAATCCGTATTTCTGGATCGCGTTTGCGCGCAAGGGCAAACCGGTGCCTGTCGACGGCACCGACCTCTCGGCGCTCGATCAGAACCGTATTTCGGTGACGCCGCTGCGGCTCGACCAGACCGACACGGCGTTCATGACGAAGCTTGCGGAAGAGTTTGACTAAGACGCTTTACGTTTGCGGCGCGTCGCCACACTCTATCCGCCGCGAAAGCGGGGACCCAGAGCCACGGACGCTGGATTCCCGCTTCGCGGGAATGGAGCGGCGGAGAGAGATGGGTCATGTGGCCATCGAAGAACAAGAATATCGATCGCATGGAATTCCTGCTGACGCTGCGGCGTCGCGGAATTACCGACGGCGCGGTGCTGCGCGCGATGGACGAGGTGCCGCGCGAGATGTTCGTGTCCGAGGACACCAAGGCGCAGGCCTATCAGGATCACGCGCTGCCGATCGAGTGCGGCCAGACCATCAGCCAGCCCTATGTCGTCGCCTATATGACCGAGTTGCTGGAACTGGCCTCGCACCATCGCGTGCTGGAGATCGGCACCGGCTCCGGCTATCAGGCGGCGGTGCTGTCGCGGATCGCCGCCCATGTGGTGTCGATCGAACGCTACCGCACGCTGGCGGAGAAGGCGCGCAAGGCCTTCGACCGTATCGGCTACACCAATATCGATGTTATCCTCGGCGACGGCTTCGAAGGCGCGCCGCAGCTTGCACCGTTCGACCGCATCATCGTCACCGCCGCCGCCGAAACGATCCCCGACGCGCTGGTCGGACAACTGGCCGATGGCGGCGTCATGGTGCTGCCGGTCGGACCGCGCAACGCGCCGCAGCATATCGTACGGCTGCGCAAGAGCGGCGAGGGGATCGAGCGCGAGGACCTGATCGCGGTGCGCTTCGTCCCGCTGGTGGAAGGGCAGGCGAAGGAATTGTGACGACAAGTAATTGGTAACGCTGTTTGTTCACCGCGGATCGTGCGGTCCATTAAGGTTTACGCATACCCTTCGCTTAAAGCCTTATTTACCCCGTGGGTGTTTAACTCAACTCGCTGTTCCGTTGCGTTCGAGTGAGTTGTAAACATGCGTTTTGCTGAGCCCGTTCGCTCGCCCGCCGTGTCGCGTCTGGCTGTCTGCGCAGCTCTCGCCCTTGCGACCGCCGCGTGCTCGAGCGATGCCAATCGCATCGATCAGCCGTTCACCAATCCGTTCACGCCGACGCCGACAACCACCGGATCGGTCGCTCCGCAGCAGCCTGCGCCCGCTCCGGCCTATGGCCAGGTCCAGAGCCAGCCGCTGCCGCCGCAATATTCGCAAGCCTCCCCGCAATATCAGCAGCCGTCGCAGCCTTATCGGCCGGCGCCCGCCTATCAGGCGCCGCAGGCCGCCGTGCAGCCGGCCGCCTATCGTCCGCAGACCGATGCGACCGCTTCATCGTCGCAGAAGAACTGGGACTGGAACGGCGGTACGCCGATCACGGTCGGGCAGAATGAGACGATCCAGACGGTGTCGCGCCGCTATGGCGTTCCGGCGATCGTGATCGCCGAAGCCAACGGCATGACGACCGGCACGCCGATCTATCCGGGCCAGCGCCTTGTCATCCCGAAATACGGCGATGCAGGCCGTTCGGCGCCGCAAGTCGCGGCTGCTCCCGCCGTCACCGGCAGCGTCCGGCAATCGCCGCCCACGCGACCGCTCGCGACACAGGGGCAGGTGCATACCGTCGGTCCGGGCGAGACCATGTTCAGCATCGGCCGGCGGTATAATGTCAGCCCGCTCACGCTGGCTCAGGCCAACCAGCTGCCGCCACACCACAAGCTGCGGATGGGCGAGCGACTCACCATCCCGGGGACGGTCGCGCGCACGCAGCCTCAACCGCAGATCCCGTCGCAGCCGCAGCGTTCGGCGCAGGTCGCGCAGAACCCGGCACCGGCTCCTGTCATGGCGCCGGCTCCTGCGATGGCGCCGGCCCAGCGCGTCGCCGAGGCCCATTCCCAGCCGATGCCGAGCGCTCGCGCCATTACGCCGGCAAAGGAGACTCCGAGCCCAATCGAGCAGGCCAAGGAGGACAAGGAAGAGCAGGTTGCGTCCAACAATGCCGCCGGCTTCCGCTGGCCGGTGCGTGGCCGCATCATCGCCGGTTTCGGCCCGAAGCCGACCGGGCAGCAGAATGACGGCATCAATATCGCGGTTCCGGAAGGCACCCCGGTCAGGGCGTCGGACGACGGCGTCGTCGCCTATTCGGGCAACGAGCTGAAGGGATACGGCAATCTCGTCCTGGTGCGCCATGCCAATGGCCATGTCACGGCCTATGCGCATGCGAGCGAATTGCTGGTGAAGCGCGGCGATACCGTCAAGCGCGGGCAGACGATCGCCAAGTCCGGCCAGACCGGCAACGTGTCCTCGCCACAGCTGCATTTCGAAATCCGCAAGGGCGCGACCCCGGTCGACCCGATGCAGTTCCTGACCGGCGCGAGCTGAGTCCCGTCGGTCCGGCCGGCTGCCAGCGAAGGAGCGTCAGGACAACCTGACGCCTTTCCGTCCGGCGTAATCCTGGATGAACTGCCAGGCCACCCGGCCCGAGCGCGAGCCGCGGGTGGTCGACCATTCCAGCGCCTCGCGCCGCAGGTCCTCGGGATCGCCGGGGACGTCGAAGTGCTTCACATAGCCTTCCACCATCGCCAGGAACTCGTCCTGGCTGCACTTGTGGAAGCCGAGCCAGAGTCCGAACCGGTCCGACAGCGAGACCTTCTCCTCGACCGCTTCGCCCGGATTGATGGCGGTGGAACGCTCGTTCTCCATCATGTCGCGCGACATCAGGTGGCGGCGGTTGGAGGTGGCGTAGAGGATCACGTTCTCGGGCCGCCCCTCGATACCGCCCTCGAGTACCGCCTTGAGCGATTTGTAGGTGGTATCGTCGCCATCGAAGGAGAGGTCGTCGCAGAAGACGATGAAGCGGTAGGGCGCCTCGCGCAGCATCGCCATCAGGACCGGCAGGCTTTCGATATCCTCGCGGTGGATTTCGATCAGCTTAAGCTGGCCGCGCTTGCCGGACGCAGCGTTCACATCCGCATGGGCGGCTTTGACCAGTGAGGACTTTCCCATCCCGCGCGCGCCCCAGAGCAGGGCATTGTTGGCCGGCAGCCCCTTCGCAAATCGCTCGGTATTCTCGATCAGGGTATCGCGCATCCGGTCGATCCCCTTGAGCAGGCCGAGATCGACGCGATTGACCCGCTTCACCGGCACCAGAACGCCGCCGCGATCGGCATGCCAGACGAACGCGTCGGCTGCGCCGAAATCGGGTTTTGCGCCTGCGGCCGGCGACAGCCGCTCGAGTGCCGCGGCGATTCGGTCGAGCGTATCGGGGGCAGCTGCGGCGGTCTGCCGACGTGCCGGCGCGGCGGCGGGCCGCTTGACGCGTTTGGCGGGCTTTCTGACGTTGCGCATGCGGTCGCGCGTCCTCTTGCATTGACTTGCCGCACCCCTTAGCTGGGCCTAAAAAGGCCTGCAAGGCCAGTGATTTGCCGGCGGCTTGCGGCATCTTGGCTTAAACTGGCCGCAACATTGCAATTGGGCGGGCGGCAGCTATAGTCCGCGCCGTTTTGGGCGCGGTGTTCGCGCCGGACGACACGCTCAAAGAGGCCGTTCGATGCTGATTTCGCCCGCTTATGCGCAGGCCGCCGGTGGTGATGCCAACTCGATGCTGGTGTCCCTCCTGCCGTTCGTTTTGATTTTTGTGATCATGTATTTTCTGATCCTTCGCCCGCAGCAGAAGCGGGTGAAGATGCATCAGGAGATGGTCAAGAACGTACGCCGCGGCGATACCGTCGTCACCTCGGGCGGGCTGATCGGGAAGGTGACCAAGGTCATCGATGACGACCAGCTCGAGGTCGAGCTTGCCGATGGCGTCCGTATCCGGCAGGTGCGCCAGATGATCAGCGACGTGCGCGCCAAAGGCGAACCGGTGAAGGACGAGAGCTGAAGGCAGTTTCCGGCGTACAGGGGCGCGCCTGACTATTCCGCCACAACGACGCCATAACGGACCAGGTTGATGCTTTACATTTCGCGCTGGAAGATGCTGGCGATCATCGTGATTACGCTGATCGTATGCAGCTTCGCGATTCCCAATTTCTTCCCGAAGGACGTCGTCGAGTCCTGGCCGAAATGGGCGCAGCGGCACATCGTGCTCGGGCTCGATCTGCAGGGCGGCTCGCACATCCTGCTCGAGGTCGATGCCGGCGCCGTGCGCAAGGAAAAGGTGGAAGCGCTGCGTGACGATGTCCGGCGCGTGGTGCGCGAGAACCGTCTGGGCAGCCCGGCGTCGGTGACGGTGCGCGGCAACACGGTTGAGTTCCGCGTGCGCGACGGCGCCGATCAGAAAGTTGCAGCGCAGAAGTTCCAGGAATTGTCGCAGCCGCTCGGCGGACTGCTTCAGGCGACCGGCCAGCGCAGCATCGACGTGGTCGATGCCGGCGGCGGTCTGTTCCGCCTGACCGTGACCGAGCCCGCCATGCTCGAGCGCATCCGCCAGTCGGTCGATCAGTCGATCCAGATCATCGAGCGGCGCGTCAATGAACTCGGAACGGTCGAGCCTTCGATCGCCCGCCAGGGCGTCGACCGGGTGCTGGTCCAGGTACCGGGCCTGCAGGATCCGCAGCGCCTGAAGGACCTGCTCGGCAAGACCGCCAAGCTCTCGTTCCGGATGGTCGACATGACCACCACGCCGGATCAGGCCGAGACCGGCAAGCTTCCGCCCGATTCCGAATTGTTGCGCGGCAGCCAGAGCGAGAACAGGCAGCCTTATGTCATTGAGAAGCGCGTCGTGGTCTCGGGCGAAGACCTGGTCGATGCGCAGCCCGGCTTCGATCAGCGCACCAGCGAGCCGGTCGTCAATTTCCGCTTCAACAACAACGGCGCCCGGCGCTTCGCGGAAGCGACGCAGGCCAATGTCGGGCGGCCGTTCGCGATCGTGCTCGACAACGAGGTGATCTCGGCGCCGGTGATCCGCGAGCCGATCATCGGTGGCTCGGGCCAGATCTCCGGCAGCTTCACGGTGCAGGCGGCGAACGATCTCGCGATCCTGCTGCGCGCCGGCGCGCTGCCGGCGCCACTCACCATCATCGAGGAACGCACCGTCGGTCCCGGCCTGGGTCAGGATTCGATTGAAAACGGGGTGCGCGCGGCCTGGATCGGCTCGCTCGCCGTCGTGGTCTTCATGTTCGCGACTTACGGGCTGTTCGGGCTGTTCGCCAATATCGCGGTGGCGATCAACGTCGCGATGATCTTCGGCATCCTGTCGCTGCTCAATGCCACCCTGACGCTGCCCGGCATCTGCGGCATCGTGCTGACCGTCGGCATCGCGGTAGATTCGAACGTGCTGATCTATGAACGCATCCGCGAGGAGGTGAGGGCGGGACGCTCCGCGCTGAACGCGCTCGATGCCGGCTTCACCCGCGCGCTCGCGACCATCCTCGATTCCAACATCACGACCTTCATTGCCGCCGCCGTGCTGTTCTATATCGGAACCGGACCGGTGCGCGGTTTCGCGGTGACGCTCGGCATCGGCATCATGACGACCGTTTTCACCGCCTTCACCCTGACCCGATTGATGGTGGCTCTGTGGGTGCGCTGGTTCCGCCCCCGCACCGTCCCGATCTGAGCTTTAGAGAAACCCCGTGCGCATTCCTCTTCTCCGTATCGTTCCCGACGATACCAAGTTCGACTTCATGCGCTTCCGGCGCATCAGCTTTCCGATTTCGGCCGTGCTGTCGATCGCGGCGATCCTGCTGTTCTTCTTGAACGGTCTCAATCTCGGCGTCGACTTCGTTGGCGGCACGCTGATCGAGGTGCAGTCGAAGTCCGGACCGGCCGATATTTCGAAGATGCGCGCGACGGTCGGGTCGCTCAATCTCGGTGAGGCGCAGCTTCAGCAATTCGGTGCTGCGACTGACGTCCTGATCCGCATTCCGCAACAGCCCGGCGGCGAACTTGCGCAGCAGGAAGCGGCGCAAAAGGTCCGTGCAGCGCTCGGCAACGAGGTCGAAGTCCGTCGTATCGAGGTGGTCGGACCGCGCGTGTCGACCGAACTTCTGGCCTACGGCATGCTGGGTCTGCTGCTCGCGATCTGCGGCATCTTCATTTACCTCTGGTTCCGGTTCGAATGGCAGTTCGCCCTCGGCGCCATGATCGCCAACGTCCACGACCTCGTGCTGACGATCGGCTTTCTGTCGCTGATGCAGATCGATTTCGATCTGAACGGCATTGCCGCGTTGATGACCATTTTGGGTTATTCGCTGAACGATACGGTCGTGATCTACGACCGTATCCGCGAAATGCTGCGGCGCTACAAGAAGATGCCGATGGACGACCTGCTGAACATTTCGGTCAATTCGACCTTGTCGCGCTCGGTCATCACCCACGTCACCGTGACCCTTGCGCTGCTCGCGCTGTTCTTCTTCGGCGGTCATGCGATCCACGCCTTCACCGCGACCATGCTGTTCGGCGTCGTGCTGGTCGGCACCTACACCTCGATTTTCATCGCGGCGCCGATCCTGATCTATCTGGGCGTCGGTCTCGGCCGGCAGGAGGCTGACGAGCCTACGCCGGCGAAATTCGAGCCGGAAGCTGCTGCCAAGGTTGCGACCGGCAAGTCCTCAGCAAAGATAGCTGCGGCGAAGCCCGCCGCCGCCAAGCGCTGAGCTTGGACCGGCCGGCCGGAACGCCTCATTACCCGCGGCCGGCGCCGATCGAAACCTATGGACGCGGCGGTTTCCGCTTTGCAGGGATGTCGCATCGCGGATCGCTGCTGCTGCTGCCGAGCGGGATCTGGGTCTGGCCAGTGACCGAACCCGCGGCAATTACGGCGGAAGCGCTCGCTCCGGTGATGGCGGAGTCCGACCGGATCGGTCTGCTTCTGATCGGAACCGGTTCGGCGCGCTGGCCGTTGCCGATTGAACTGATGCAGCTATGCGCCGCGCATGGGATTTCAGCGGAGACCAGCCGGACCGGTCAGGCTGCCAACACCTATAATCTGCTTCTGGATGAGGGACGCCGCGTCGCCGCGGCACTGATCGCGGTCGATTGAAGCGATCCTACGGTCCAACACGCATGACCGACGAGAGCGATTATTGCGAGAGCCTGGTGCGAGAGGCCGACAAGGATCGCTTCCTTGCGACCCTGTTCGCGCCGGCTTCCTGTCGGTCGGACCTGCTGACCCTCTATGCTTTCGATGTTGAAACGGCCGCGGTGGCGCATCGCGTGCGCGATCCGGTGGCGGGGGAAATCAGGTTGCAATGGTGGCACGACGCGCTGTCCCGGGACGGCGGCGCAGCGGGGCACCCGGTCGTCGATGCCCTGTCGGCGCTTTTGCATCGTCATGACATCGACCGCGGCATCGTTCTCGAACTGATCGATGCACGGCGACGCGCCCTGTATGCCGATGGGGAGATCACCGAGGCCGAGTTCGAACTTGCGGCCTCGGGAAGTGCCGGTGCGGTCGTCCAGCTCGCGGCACAGATACTAGATGGTCCGCCGGTCGACGCGACGCGACTTGCCGCGCATCATGCCGGGGTGGCTGCGACGGCAGCCCAGGTTGCGCCAGATGCGGTCGGGTTCGATGTGCAGGCAATGTCGGATCGGCATCGCGATGCAGTCAGGGCGCTGATCCCGAAATTGCCGGGCGCGGTGCTGCCAGCCTTGTTGCCGCTCACGCTCGTGGTGGATGGCCGCATGTCGCTGCCGCAATGGCGCAAGCAATGGATTTTGTGGCGGGCATCGAAACGTCTGGCGCGCTGGGTTTGAACCGAGCCGCTTGGGCAGGTGTTGTCAGAACGCGAAGCGGTCCCGCAGATTTTGCCGGCCGGCGACGATACGGGCGACCACTTCCTTCTCGGTTTCGCTCGCCAGCAGAGGGTCGATCAGATCGATCTGATTCATCGCCACCAGTTGCAGAATATCGAGTCGGACCGCGCCGGAGCTGTCGCGCGGCAGGCGCTCGACCACCTGCAGGCGTTCCGGCGCGGTGACACGCTGCGGGTTGTCGGTGACAAAGCGAACGAGATCGCTTTCGGCCACGCGCTCGCCTTCGACAAAGGCATAGAGACCGGTGCCGGTGCGCCGGTCCGGAAACGCCACGATCACGGCGTCGCGCACGCCGTCATATTGCTTGAGCCTCGCGGTGAGTCGGGGCGCATCGTTGACGAAACGCGGGCCGGAGCCTTCGCGATCGGTGAAATTGAGCAGGCCGCGCGTGATCCAGTAATAGACCTTCTTGCCGGTCGCCATCCAGATCCGCGTCGGCAGGGTTTTGCGTGCAAGGATCCGCTTTTCGGTGGCGGTCAGGGACGCGCCAGCATAGCGGCGCTTGTGCTTGAGCATGTGCCGCAGGTCTTCATAGGCGGCCATGCGATAGAGCCGTCCACGCCGGCTGAAATGGGTCGCAAGCTGAAAGTCGGTGAGCGAGGCATACCCGGTCGGCGTCCGCAGCCAGTTCTGTTCCTTGGCCAGGTCGTTATGGGTCAGGCCTTCGCGATGGATGGCGCGCAGCGCCCGGCGTGCCGAGCGGAAGAAATTGAGGTCGCCTTCCGGCTTGGCAAGTTGCAACGGCAAGCCGTCGATCCAGCTGCGGACCAGCACCTTGTTGCCGAGATAGAGCAGGGTCGGGGCGATCCCGATCGAGCCTGCGATCGCAAGCCCGCGCGCTTCTCGCTTCAGGAAGTGCCGCGCGATGCCGTAGCTCCACCAGGGAACGACATCGATCCGGCGCAGCACCGCCTCGACATCGCCGTTGGGCGTCACGAAGGTGCCGCGCTCGACGGTGGAGAACACGTCCTGCTTCAGAATGACCCGGCTGCGAAAGCGGCCGGTGAGTTCGGAGGGGGTGGAATCGTGATCGGTCATCGTTCGGGCTGCTGGTCGCGCGGCAGGACTTCTAGCACGGGATCGGGTTGCAGGGGCCGGTCATGCTGCGGCCGTCGCCGCGTTGCGCGCCCACCCGTCGAGGTCTGACAGCGCGCGGGCGGTGAGGGCGCGCTTTTTTGCCTGGGTCTTGGCGGGCCCGCGCAGCCGTTCCCCGGTTTCCGATCGCGTCGGCGCCTGCTGCAGCGGTGGAAACAGGCCGAAATTGATGTTCATTGGCTGGAAACTGCGCGGGCCGGCATCGATGGTTTCGATATGGCCGCCGGTGATGTGGCCCAGCAGCGCGCCGTGCGCCGTGGTGGGCGGCGGCGGCATCGCCTGAATTCCAATCCGCTCGGCGGCGGCAAAGCGGCCGGCAAGCAGGCCGATCGCTGCGGATTCGACATAGCCTTCGCAGCCGGTGATCTGTCCGGCGAAGCGCAGACGCGGCATCGCGCGCAGCCGCAATTGCGGGTCGAGAAGCACCGGTGAATTCAGATAAGTATTGCGGTGCAGCCCGCCCAGCCGGGCGAATTCGGCGCCCTCGAGCCCGGGGATGGTCCGGAACAGCCGCACCTGCTCGCCGTGTTTCAGTTTGGTCTGGAAACCGACCATATTGAAGAGGGTGCCGAGCTTATTGTCCTGCCGCAGCTGGACCACGGCATAGGCCTTGCGATCCGGGGCGTGCGGATTGGTCAGCCCGAATGGCTTCATCGGACCGTGCCGCAGCGTCTCCCGTCCGCGCTCCGCCATCACCTCGATCGGCAGGCAGCCGTCGAAATAAGGCGTCGAGGCCTCCCACTCGTGAAACGAGACCTTTTCGGCAGCCGCCAGCGCATCGACGAAGGCATCGTATTGCGCGCGGTCCAGCGGGCAATTGACGTAATCGGCGCCCGAGCCGCCGGGGCCCGGCTTGTCGTAGCGCGATTGTAGCCACGCAACCGACATGTCGATGCTCTCGCGATGCACGATCGGCGCAATCGCGTCGAAGAAGGCGAGCGATTTTTCGCCGGTGAGATTGCGGATCGACTCGGCCATCGCGGGAGATGTGAGGGGGCCGGTGGCGATGATGACGTTGTCCCAGTCCGCGGGCGGGATGCCGTCGATCTCCTGACGGTCCACCTCAATCAACGGATGGGCTTCGATCGCCCGCGTGACCGCCGCGGAAAAGCCGTTGCGGTCGACCGCGAGCGCACCGCCGGCCGGCACCTGGTTTTCGTCCGCTGCGCGCATGATCAGCGAACCGACGCGCCGCATCTCCTCATGCAACACACCGATCGCGCTGGTTTCGCGATCGTCGGAGCGGAAGGAATTGGAGCAGACCAGTTCGGCCAGGCCGTCGGTGTGATGCGCCGCGGTTTTTCGGACGGGCCGCATTTCGTGCAGCACCACGGGGACGCCCTGGGCTGCGATTTGCCAGGCGGCTTCGCACCCGGCGAGACCGCCGCCGACGACATGGACAGGGTTGGAACGCGACATGGCGCCTCCCTAGGGGAAGCGGAGCGCCTCGGCAATAAGAAGCCGGTCAGGCCGCACGGGCGACCGGGAGTCTTTGCTTGGCTGTGCCTCAAAAGGCGACGCCCAGCCTTGGCAGGCTGGGCGTTGGCTTCAGGTTGTCCTGACTAAGGTCTCAATCAGGCCGCGCGCTCGGCATTGTCCCAGGCGATGCGCGGGATGTCGGAACGGCTGATTCCGATGTCGGCGAGCTCGCGGTCGCCGAGGCGGGACAGCTCCTGGAGGCTGTTCCCATAAGCGCGCCACTGGCGCAGGAAACGGACGAAGTGAGAGAGGAACATGGCTGGCATCCCTTTGAAAGATCAGATGAACCGCAACTGATTCTGAAAACCAAAATAGTGATCTATGGTGCGGTGCAACAGGTTTTATGTTGCGATGCAGCTATGCGGTGTTTGCATAATGCGGGTCATATTTCGTTAAAGTCTGATGCAAATTGAGCGTGGCTTGGGCGAATTGCTCGGTAATGCAGCGTTTGAGTGTCTGGAATTTTGCATAGGTCCAATGGCTCGAAGGGCCTGAAGCGCCGCTGCGTCGCGGGCGACAGGGGCTTGGCTCGTGGAAGCGGCCGAGTCAGGCAGGGCGGACGCCTGGCCGGCCGCTGGGTGGGAACAGGAACTCGACCCCACCCGCTTCGAGGGCCGCCTGAAGCGGTTTGAGCGAGTCCTCCCGTCCCGGCGGAGGCCCATTCATTTCCTCGAGCCGCCGGATGGTCGAGCTCGACACGCTTGCCGCTTGTGAGAGTTCGCGAACCGACCAGTTGAGGATCCCGCGCGCGGCGCGCAATTGTGCGCCGGTCAGCACGGAATTCGCCGTGTCCAGCGATGCCGGCCAGACCTTGCGGTCATGGATGTCCGACGACAGTCCGACCCATTCGCGCACGGCGCCGGTTTCGAGCACGATCGGCGCGGCGCGCGACAGCATCCACCGGTATTCGCCATCCGGCTGCTGGACGCGATGCTCGACCGCGTAGTCCCGTTTTGTTGCCAGTGCCTCGGACCACGCCTGAAGTGTTTGTTCGCGATCGTCCGGATGCACGAGGTCGATCCAGCGCAGGCCCAGCAAGCCGGCCGGATTTTCACCGCGAAGCTCTCGCCAGTTGCGGATGTCGAGAATCTTGCCGTCGGAATCCGCCGTCCAGACGAAGGCGTTGGTGGCCGACACCAGCGCCCGGAAGCGCGAATCCACGGCCTCCTTGGCGAGAGCCAATTCACGCTGCGAGGTGACGTCGAGCATGACGCCGAACGCCCGCGTCGGTTTGCCTGACTTGTTGAGATGCACTTCGGTGCGGCTGGACAGCCATCGCAGCTTCCCGTTCGGCTGGATGATCCGCAATTCGCGATCGAGGGGCAGGCCTTCGTTGACGATCCGGTCGAACTCGCCGGACGGGCGGCGATCGTCCGGATGCATCAATTCGACGATCGCCTCGTACGATGGCTCGATGGAACCGGGCTGCAGTCCGAGCAGCTCATAAAATCCGTCGGACCAGGACATTTTGCCTGTGGCGAAGTCGACGCTCCAGACTCCAGCGTGACTTTTCTTTTCGAGGAAACTCAGGGTTTCCTGTGCGCCGAAGTCATCAAACCTCGGGACCATTACACCCTCCATCAAACGGGAAATGGGCAGGCACTGGCAGGACGAAAATTTCAGGCTCCGGCAGCGTATCACTGAAAAATTTGTGTGGGCAACTGCTATTAACGATAAATTGTGCGGTGGGCTGACCGCTTCGGAGTAGCCACTTGTGGTCTCCGCCTGATTACGCTCAGAGGTAGGTATGGGCGAAGTGAAAGCGCTGTTTTTCGATATCTTCGGTACGGTCGTGGACTGGCGCAGTGGGGTCGCCCGCGAAGCCGAGACCATCCTCCGGCCGGCCGGCTACGAACGCGACTGGATCGCCTTCGCCGATGCGTGGCGGGCGGAGTATCAGCCCGCAATGGAAGAGGTGCGGACCGGCCGCGTCGCGTTCAGCAAGCTCGACAGTCTGCACCGGCGCAATCTCGACCGGATCCGGCCGCGCTTCGGTCTCTCGGACCTGAGCGAGGACCTTTGCGGCACGCTCAACACCGCCTGGCATCGTCTTCCGGCCTGGCCCGATGTGGGGCAGGGCCTCAAACTGCTGAGCGAGCGGTTTCTGCTGGCGCCAGTCTCGAACGGCAATATCGGCATGATGGTTCGTCTCGCGCGCCATAACGGGTTTCCGTGGGACGCGATTCTCGGCGCCGAAATCGCCGGCGACTACAAGCCGAAGCCGCGTGTCTACGAATCCGCCTGCGCCGCCCTCGATCTGTCGCCCGGCGAATGCATGATGGTGGCTGCGCACAGTTCCGATCTCGCCGCCGCTGCGGCTTGCGGGTTGCGGACCGCCCATGTCGCGCGTCCCGACGAATATGGACCGTCCACCGGCGAGCCCGGCCCAACTGTTCCAGTCAATGTGGCCGCGCGCGACTTCATCGAACTCGCGCGCCTGCTCAAGTGAACCCGCACCCGGCGCAACGGCTCCGCCCACGCGGCCCGCTTCCGTTGCTTGCGCAAAGCGGCCTCTGCTATAGCTCGGTTCCAGACAGCCGCATGGAGTGAATGCATGTCGGTCGACGCTTCGACCGTTCGCCGGATTGCCCATCTGTCCCGGATCGCCGTGGCGGACGGGGAGGTCGAGCATTTGCGCGGTGAACTGAACGCGATCCTGGCTTTCGTCGAGCAACTCGGCGAGGTCAATGTGGAGGGCGTGGAGCCGATGACCTCGGTGACGCCGATGGTGATGAAGAAGCGCGAGGACAAGGTGACCGATGGCGGGATCGTGGACGACATTCTCCGCAACGCGCCGCTGACCGAAGGTCACTATTTCGCCGTGCCCAAGGTGGTCGAGTGAAGGTTATCGCCTGATGTGCCTCGCCTGCGAAGAAGCCGACATGTATTACCGCTGGCAGCTCATCCAGCAGATCGCCAAGGGCGAGATGCCGGAGGGGCACAGCGAAGACGAATTGTGCGCGATGGGGCTTCCGCTTCCCGGCGAAATCGAAGTGGTCGAGGAGCCGGACGGTACCAAGGTTGTTCGCCAGAAGGCGCCGGACAACAAATCGCCTGACAACAAGGCGCAGGCCTTTGCCTGCGACAGTCCCGACGCATGAGCGACCTTACGGCCCTGACGATTGCTGCGGCGCGCGACGGACTTAAATCGAAGAGCTTCAGCGCAGCGGAACTGACCGAAGCGCATGTCGCCGCGCTCGAGAAGGCGCGCGCGCTGAATGCTTATGTGCTGGAAACGCCGGATCACGCCCGCCAGCGGGCCAAAGAGGCCGACGCCCGTATCGCGTCCGGCGATGCCGGCCCGCTCGAAGGCATCCCGATTGGCGTCAAGGACCTGTTCTGCACGCGTGATGTGCGAACGACCGCATGCTCGAACATCCTCGGCAACTTCAACCCGCCCTATGAGTCGACGGTGACCGCGCAGCTCTGGCGCGACGGCGCCGTCATGCTGGGCAAAACCAATAACGACGAATTCGCCATGGGCTCGTCCAACGAGACCTCGGCCTTCGGTCCGGTGACGTCGCCATGGCGGCGCAAGGGCTCGAATACGCCATTGGTGCCTGGCGGGTCGTCCGGCGGTTCGGCGGCTGCTGTCGCCGCGCGGCTTTGTCTCGGCGCAACCGGCACCGATACCGGCGGCTCGATCCGCCAGCCCGCCGCTTTCACCGGCATCGTCGGCATCAAGCCGACCTATGGCCGCTGTTCGCGCTGGGGGATCGTCGCCTTCGCTTCATCGCTCGATCAGGCCGGCCCATTCACGCGCACCGTTCGCGATAACGCCATCCTGCTCCGCTCGATGGCGGGGCACGATCCCAAGGACACCACCAGCGCCGATATCGCCGTGCCGGATTACGAGGCGGCGGTCGGCCAGTCGGTGAAAGGCATGCGTATCGGCATTCCAAAGGAATACCGGATCGACGGCATGCCGCCGGAAATCGAGACGCTGTGGGAGCAGGGCGCGGCCTGGCTGAAGAATGCCGGCGCCGAGATGGTCGACATCTCCCTGCCGCACACCAAATACGCGCTGCCGGCCTATTACATCGTGGCGCCGGCGGAAGCCTCTTCCAATCTCGCGCGCTATGACGGCGTGCGCTACGGCTTGCGGGAACAAGGCCGCGACGTCACCGGAATGTACGAGGCGACGCGTGCGGCGGGCTTCGGCGCCGAAGTGCGACGCCGCGTGATGATCGGCACTTATGTTCTGTCAGCCGGTTACTACGACGCTTATTATTTGCGGGCGCAGAAGGTGCGAACGCTGATCAAGCGGGACTTTGAGAATGTCTTCGCGGCGGGCGTGGATGCGATCCTGACCCCGGCGACTCCGTCAGCCGCCTTCGGCATCGGCGAGAAGAGCGGCGCCGACCCGATCGAGATGTACCTCAACGACGTCTTCACGGTCACGGTGAACATGGCCGGGCTGCCGGGCATCGCCGTTCCGGCCGGGCTGTCGACGGAAGGGCTGCCGCTTGGCCTGCAACTCATCGGCCGCCCGTTCGACGAGGCGACGCTGTTTTCGCTGGGCGAGGTGATCGAAAAGGCGGCCGGGCATTATCCGGTCGAGGCGTGGTGGTGATGGCGACACCAGCGAAAAGCCCGAACCTGATCCGTGGTGCCACCGGCGATTGGGAAGTCGTCATCGGCATGGAGGTGCATGCGCAGGTTACCTCGGAGTCCAAACTGTTCTCCGGCGCTGCGACCGCGTTCGGCGGCGAACCCAATTCGCACGTCTCGCTGGTCGACGCGGCGATGCCCGGCATGCTTCCGGTCATCAACGAGGAATGCGTGCGGCAGGCGATCCGTACCGGTCTCGGACTGAAGGCACAGATCAACAAGCGATCGGTGTTCGACCGCAAGAACTATTTTTATCCCGATTTGCCGCAGGGCTACCAGATCAGCCAGTACAAGTCGCCGATCGTGGGCGAGGGCGTGGTGAGCGTCGATTTGCCGGACGGCAGCGGCATCGATGTCAGGATCGAACGCGTCCATCTCGAACAGGATGCTGGCAAGAGCATCCACGATCAGCATCCCACCTTGTCGCTGGTGGACCTGAACCGTTCCGGTGTCGCCCTGATGGAGATCGTGTCGAAGCCGGACATCCGCTCGTCCGAGCAGGCCAAGGCCTTTGTGACCAAGCTGCGGTCCATCCTTCGTTACCTCGGCACCTGCGATGGCGACATGGAGAAGGGCAACCTTCGCGCCGACGTTAACGTGTCCGTACGCCGGCCGGGCGACGAACTCGGCACGCGCTGCGAGATCAAGAACGTCAATTCGATCCGCTTCATCGGCCAGGCGATCGAATACGAGGCGCGCCGCCAGATCGAGATCGTCGAGGACGGCGGCGCGATCGTGCAGGAAACGCGGCTGTTCGATCCCGGAAAGGGCGAGACCCGGTCGATGCGCTCCAAGGAAGAGGCGCATGACTACCGCTATTTCCCCGATCCCGACCTGTTGCCGCTGGAATTCGACGACGCCTATGTCGATGCGCTCAAGGCGAGCCTTCCGGAACTGCCGGACGAAAAGAAGAAGAGGTTCGTGTCGGCCTACGGGCTGCAGGCCTATGACGCCGAGGTTCTGATCGCGGAAAAGGAGAGCGCCGACTATTTCGAGGCGGTTGCGAAGGGGCGTGACGCCAAGTCCGCCGCCAATTGGGTGATCAATGAACTCGCCGGCCGTCTCAACAAGGAAGGCAAGGGCATCGCGGCATCACCGGTATCGGCTGGACAACTCGCTGCGATCCTCGACCTGATCGGCGAAAAGACAATTTCCGGCAAGATCGCCAAGGATCTGTTCGAGATCGTCTGGAACGAAGGCGGCGATCCGCGCGCCATCGTCGAGCAGCGCGGCATGAAGCAGGTCACCGACACCGGTGCGATCGAAAAAGTGGTCGACGAGATCGTTGCCGCGAACCCGGACAAGGTTGCGGATGCGAAGACAAATCCGAAAGCGATCGGCTGGTTTGTCGGCCAGGTGATGAAATCGTCCGGCGGCAAGGCCAATCCGCAGACCGTGAACGAGATCCTGAAGGCAAAGCTCGGCCTTTGACCGACCAGGCGACCGCGATCGAAGCCGTCTTCTACTCCGTTTGAAGTCTACCGGCGCCCGCGCGGCGCGTTTGCGGCAAATGTCGTCCCGTTTTGGGGCAGAGCAACATCGCATTGCGAGCGCGACGCGTTCTTGCGAGCGGTGCATCCCGGATCATGCGCAACGGGTTCCGCACCGCGGTCAAAATGCTCCGTCGCGGCTATGCATGGCGGCTTCGGACGATCATTCGAGGCGTGAGATGCCTTCACCGAAGTCGGCGCGTCGCGAATCGCCGACGCCGATTCGTGCGGTTTGCGATCCAATCCGGCGTCGACCAACCCGTTTTTGCATCATCCCCAAAAAAAATATTTGACCGCCGGCGCGGCAACAAGCTTGACAGCGCAAGCGTTGGAATTGCGCGACTGATGATCGCGAGCGCGATGCGATACGGTTTGAATCGCATGCGCGCGACCAACGAATCGTCCTTATTTTATCGATACAAGTTGAATGGCACCGATGTGTGCACGTTGCGATGAATTGCATCGTTCGCTCGACGATGCATTCGGCGATCGCATGTTGCGTTCGGCATCGCTCGATGCAGCCGATGACGTGTGCGAGTACACGTTTCGTTAAGTGGAGTCGCTGTTTCTTGCATTCTGGTGTAATCGGAATGCCGTGCATGTCGATTCGCGACGGCACATTTTCGATAGCGCCATCTCTAACTTGGAGGGCACAATGGCGAAACGTAAGAAGGCAGCGCCGAAGAAGGCAAAGGCTGCGAAGAAGACGAAGCGCGCTAAGAAGCGGAAGTAGGCGCGAGACGTTTTCGATCCACGTTACAAAGCCGGCGACGTCGATACGCGCGATCACAATCGTGCATGACATCGCCGGCTCTCGTAACGACGGAGGGCGTCGGCGAGACGATAATAAGTCTCTCCGACGCCCTCGGTCTGTCTGGGCCCTGGTTTCTCTGATCTCGTTCTTCCCGTCCCGCTTTTGTCGCTTCCCGGATTTGTCCGTCTGAAGCGGTGTCGGGACCTTAGCCTGCCTTTGCCTTCAGGCGCGTATTGCACGCACTCCAGAATTTCGGCCAGGTCATGCTCTTCTCGACTGTCCCGGCCTTGCGCGCCTCGCGCCATTCCGCACCGCATTGCTTCTGACGATCCCTGACCGCGGCGCGTGCGGCTGACGCCTTCGCCTTTTTCTCGGCACGGGACTTCTTTGCTTCCGCGCGCTTGGCCTTTCGCTCTTCGGCCTTCTTTGTCTTGGACGTGTCGTTGTCGGTCGTTTCCTTTGCCGCGGGCGCCTGCGCCTGCGCCGGTGCGCCCTGCAGCACCGTGCATGTCAACGCCGCCGCGACCGTCGCAGCCAATATTGCCTTGCTCATTTTGACTTTGCTGACCTTGCTGACCTTGCTCATCGCTACGCTCCCTTGCACAACCCTGCGTGCCTTGGCGGAAACACTATGCCCTGGCGGTGGGGCGGTCCATATGGCGAGGTTGCGACTGCGGCGCCGCCGCCTTAGGTGTCGACCGTCGATCGTGACATGCAGGAGAAAGCGATGACGCGCAGACCGGCCAAGAAGGCAAAGGCGAAATCAGCGGGCAGGGCGCGGACCGTTGCTCCCAAGCGCAGCTCGTCCGCAAAGTCCGGTACGAGCCCGAAGCGCAAGGCGACGCCGGCAAAGCGCAAGGCCCCGGCGGCAAAGCGGCAACGCCCGATCGAACTCCATTACTGGCCGACGCCGAATGGCTGGAAAATCTCGATCATGCTCGAGGAGTGCCGGCTGCCTTACGTCATGAAGCCGGTCAACATCTCCACCGGCGACCAGTTCAAGCCGGAATTTCTGGCGATCTCTCCAAACAATCGCATGCCGGCGATCGTCGATCCCGACGGGCCCGGCGGCCGGCCGATCTCGGTCTTCGAGTCGGGTGCGATCCTGCAGTATCTCGGCCGCAAGACCGGGAAATTCTATCCGGCGGACGAGCGTGCGCGGACCGCGGTGGATGAGTGGCTGTTCTGGCAGATGGGCGGGCTTGGGCCGATGTCGGGGCAGGCGCATCACTTCCGGATCTATGCACCGGAAAAGCTGCAATATGCCATCGACCGATACACCAACGAGGTGCATCGCCTGTTCGGGGTCATGAATATCCGGCTCAAGGATCGCCCGTTCCTGGCCGGCAAGTATTCGATCGCCGACATGGCTTGCGTCGGCTGGGTGTCGCGCTGGGAACGGCAGGGGCAGGACATCAATGAGTTTCCGCATCTGAAGCGATGGCTGGAAACGCTGATGGCGCGGCCGGCGGTCGAGCGCGGCATCAAGCTGCGTGTGGAAGAGGCGTCGCAGGTCGACATGAAGGATCCGAACGTCCAGGCGCTCCTGTTCCGGCAGCGGGCACGCAGCGGCTAACGTCCGACTTCGGTTTTGGCTGAAGCGGCACTGCGCACCCAGCGCGCTCTCTCTTTCGAAGAGAGAGACGACCGGAGATTGCTGCCGCTTCTACATGTCAGCGAACCGCTCCGAGGAGAACCGCGCCTTCAGGACGGCGCGGCTCTCCAGAGATCTCCTGATACAGCGGCATGCTGAATTGGTTAGGGCCGCGACAAGATTGAAGGTTTTCGAACCGTAACCGCGATTGCAGAAACCCCTGATTTTAGCTGCGAATCGCATTCTCGCGCCGGCTCACTCCGATCGCGGCTTAACGCTCGATTCATCGCGACGCTTAAACTGCCATTCAAATTTTCCGCGACATCATCGCCATCGTCCGAATGGGGGACGTTATCCGCCGGCTACAGGCGGAACAGATGACAGGGGAATGATGATGGCGCGTTTTGAATTGGCTTCACCCGACATCGTGGCGTCGGGGCAGGGATCGGCGAGTGCGGATCTGTTCTACGATCTGGGCATCCGCTACTCGGTCGGCACCTGCGTGCCGGCCGATCTGGTCGCCGCGCATAAATGGTTCAACATCGCCGCGCTGAAAGGATGCAGCGACGCGATCCGGTTGCGCCAGGAAATCGCGGCCAACATGTCTCCGTCCGAGATCGCCGCGGCCCAGCGCGCGGCCCGCGACTGGCTGACCTCGCACTAATTTATGGGCGGGGGCTGGGTTCCCGGTTGCTTGCGGGGGCGGTCTTGGGCATATCCAGTGGTACCGGAGACGTGGCCGAGTGGCTGAAGGCACTCGTTTGCTAAATGAGCATACCCCAAAAGGGTATCGAGGGTTCGAATCCCTCCGTCTCCGCCACTCACGTCTCAGCCAATGACCGATTCTCGTTTTTGGGCGGTTTTGACCGGTCCAAGGGCCGACCCGACCGGGTTCCAGCCGCATGGCTTTTTTCGCGGCACGTCCGGATGGAGGTTCGGCGGAACGATGTCCATGGTCCGTTGCGATCGAAAATGTTATTCATTGTCAGATGCTTATCTGGCATTATGAAGTTCCGCGAGGTGGTCCCGAAGCGCGTGCCATTTGTGCAACAGGGGCTTGAAAACATTCAAAACTGCCTGTGCATGAGGCGTTTCCGGATTGCACGGTGAGGGACGTACGATAATCTGCACTGGCGACGGAGGGGGCGTCCCCAAGTCGTGCTGCTGGGTTGTCTCTCGGGGGTTTCGAAAGAGAGCCAAGCAGTTCGCGGGGAATAGGGGAACCTCATTGGGTGGCTTTCACCCAGCGGAGTTTGAGCCCTCCCTAAAGCAAACTTGGAGGTTCAACATGAAGATGGTGAAAAGCCTTCTCCTCGGCTCCGCTGCCGGTTTGATTGCAGTGGCTGGGGCGCAGGCGGCCGATCTTCCCGTAAAGGCCAAAGCGGTCGAATACGTGAAGATCTGCAGCCTGTACGGCGTCGGCTATTATTATATCCCGGGTACCGATACCTGCATCAAGATCGGCGGCTATGTCCGTCTTGAAGCCTATCACAACGCCGCGGGTGGTCTCTACTCGGAAGGCACCCCGCAGGGTGCATTCACTCGTCATACGTCGGACTTCGCCATGCAGGCTCGTTTCCGCATGTCGGCTGACGTTCGCACCCAGACCGAATACGGCACGCTGCGTTCGTATTTCGCCTTCGGTCTGAATGCACTCAACAGCGCGGGCGGCGCCTACGAGACCTCAGGTCCGACCCTCGCTGTGGCGATGGAACGCGCCTTCATCCAGTTCGCCGGCTTCACGCTCGGCCGCTCGGATACCTTCTTCGCGTTCTATAACGGCGCGGCTTACGGCCTGGTGCCGTTCGGCTTCGACGGTTCGTCCGGCCCGTCCGGCCTGAACGTGGCTGCCTATACCTGGCAGTTCGGCAACGGCCTGTCGGCGACCTTCTCGGTTGAAGATCAGATCGGCCACTCTGCCGGCGTGATCGACCTCAACACCAACGGGTTGATGGGTGGCGCTTCTGTCGGTGGCGGCAACATCTTCCAACCAAACGGCGGTGGGGACCAGCAGGGCGGACACATCCCTGACCTCGTTGCCAACCTGCGTGTCGACCAGGCTTGGGGTTCTGCCCAGATCATGGGTGCCCTGCACAACGTGGGTGCTCGCTACAACACAACCCTGCCTGCTGACGCGACCTGCGCTACCGGCGGTCCCAACACCAACCTCTGCGGCTATCCCAGCAACGAGTGGGGCTGGGCGGTCGGTGCCGGCATGACCCTGAAGATGCCTTGGGATGCCAAGGACACCCTCTCCGGTCAGATCGCTTATGCCGAAGGCGCGAGCAGGTATGTTGCCTTCACCTACGGCAACCGCAGCCTGCATCGTGACGAAGGTGTTTCCATCGGCGCCTTCAACGATGCCGTGTTCGCCAGCGGTAATGCTCAGACGGCCGGTGTCGGCAACACTCTCGAGCTGACCAAGACCTGGGGCGGCACGCTCGCCTTCGAGCATTACTGGACCCCGACCCTGCGTACCTCCTGGGTCGCCGGTTACCTCGAAGTCGAATATTCCGACGCTGCGAAGCAACTGCTGGTTAATCGCGGTTCTGCTTCCTGTGCCGGAAACGGTGTGGCGCTGACAAACAACGGCGCTGCTGCGGCCAACGCGCGCTGCGCGGATGCTGATTGGTCGATGTGGCGCCTTGCCTCTCGCACCATGTGGAACCCCGTGCAGAACCTCGATGTGGGTCTCGAAGTGGCCTACACCCAGGTCAACACGGCGTTCGGCGGTGAGGCTACACTTGCTGCCAACCAAGGTGGGTCCGGCTTGTCGGGCGGTCGCTACACCCTCGACGACAACGCTTACTGGACTGCCACGTTCCGCGTGCAGCGCAACTTCTGGCCATGAGCCAGGACTGGCTGTGATCTGACGATCATTGCCTGACCTAAACGGAGCCCCCGGTCGCAAGACCGGGGGCTCTGCTTTTGTGGACACGGTCTGCTTCCGGCGCACGCACTTTGTCACTTCCCTGTGAGAGCCTCTCGTACGCGGCTTGAAACCTTATAGGCTTCAGACAGTCGTCATGCTGATCGCGGCCTGTCGCACCGCGATCGCCAGCGTGCTCAATTGTGCTCCCTGGAGCGAATCGCGATCCGAGCAGAGGAATCCTCATGAACAGACGCCAAAGCCTGAAATTGATCGCGAGTGCCGCCGGCGTTGCGGCCGCAGGCAGCCTGCTGAGCAGGCCGGCTGCCCTCGCGCAGACTGCGCCCGCATCCGGCCCCTTCAAGCTACCGCCGCTCGGATATGCGTACGATGCGCTCGAGCCCAATATCGACGCGCAGACCATGACCATCCATCATCAGCGGCATCACGGCGCCTTCATCGCCAATCTCAACGGGCTGGTGGGGAAATATCCCGAGCTCGCGAATTTCGTCGAAAATCCCGCAGCGCTGCTCAGTGACCTGTCGAAGGTCCCGCTCGATGTCCGTACGCCGGTTCGCAACAATCTCGGCGGGCATTGGAATCACACATTTTTCTGGGAATTGATGACGCCGGGCGGTGCCAAGGAACCCACCGGAGATCTGAAAGCGGCCATCGACCGCGACCTGAAGTCCAGCAACGAGATGACCGACAGGCTCAACGCCGCGGGACTCGGCCGCTTCGGGTCCGGCTGGGCCTGGCTGGTCGTGACCAAGGACAAGAAGCTCGATATCGTCAACACGCCGTACCAGGACACGCCACATATGGAGCTGGCGGCGAAGCCGGTGCTGGGCGTCGACGTGTGGGAACACGCCTATTATCTGAAATACCAGAACCGCCGCGCCGACTATCTCAAGGCCTGGTGGAACACCGTGAACTGGGACAAGGCCGGCGACAATTTCAAGAAAGCGATGGGCTGATTCAGCTGCGCGTCCAGACCCGCGGTTGCCGAAACGCGCCGCGGGTCACGCGTGACCTCAGCCCTTGGCGCGGAGCAGGCGGCCGCGCTCGCGATCCCAGCTTCGCTTTTTCAGAGTATCGCGCTTGTCGTGCAGCTTCTTGCCGCGTGCGAGCGCGATCTCGACCTTTGCGCGCCCCTTCTCGTTGAAATAGAGCTTCAGCGGTACGACCGTGAAGCCCTGCCGGTCGACCGCGCCGATCAGCTTGTTGATCTGGCGCTTGTGCAGCAGGAGTTTGCGCGGCCGCTTCGGCGCATGGTTGTCGCGGCCGGCCTGCGAATATTCCGTGATGGTGGAGTTGATCAGCCAGAGCTCGCCGTCGCGTGAATCCGCATAGGATTCCGCAATCGTCGCCTTGCCGGCGCGGAGCGATTTGACCTCGCTACCGGTCAGCGCGACGCCGGCCTCGAAGGTTTCGCCGATCTCGTAATTGAAGCGCGCCTTGCGGTTGTCGGCGACGATCTTGAGCGGACGCTCTTTTGCCTGAGCCATTCGCTTCGCTAGTTCAACAGGCCCGCATGCACCATCGCATCGCGGATCGCGGCCTTGGTGCCGGACGTCACCGGCAGGAGCGGCAACCGCACCTCTTCATTGCCGCGCCCGAGCAGCGACAGGCCGCATTTCGCACCCGCCAGTCCGGGCTCCATGAAGATCGCGTGGTGCAGCGGCACAAGGCGGTCCTGCACCGTCAGGCCTTGCCGATAATCACCCGCCAGCGTCGTGTCCTGCAGCTGCTTGCACAAGGCCGGCGCCACGTTCGACACCACCGAGATGCAGCCATGGCCGCCCGCGGCGTTGAAGGCCAGCGCGGTCATGTCCTCGCCGGAGAGCTGGATGAAGTCGTCGCCCATGGCCTGCCGTTGCAGCGACACACGCGCGAGGTTGCCGGTCGCGTCCTTCACGCCGGCGATGTTCTTCAGCTCGAACAAGCGCTTCATCGTATCGACCGACATGTCGACCACCGAGCGCGGCGGGATATTGTAGATGATGATCGGGATGCCGATCGCATCGTTCACGGCCTTGAAATGGTGGACCATGCCCTCCTGGGTGGGCTTGTTGTAATAGGGCGTCACCACAAGAACGGCGTCGGCGCCGGCCTTCTCGCCGTGCTTCGCAAGTGCGACCGCTTCCGAGGTCGAGTTGGAGCCGGCGCCGGCAATCACAGGCACGCGGCCTCGCGCCTGGTCGACGCACCATTCCACCACCTTGTGATGCTCAGGATGCGACAGCGTCGGACTCTCGCCCGTGGTCCCGCACGGAACCAGGCCGTCGGTGCCCTCGGCAATCTGCCACTCGACCAGGTCGCGGAAGGCTTTTTCGTCAAGCTGGCCGTCGCGAAACGGCGTCACCAGAGCGGTGAACGACCCCCGGAACTTTCCGCTAGCTGTCATGTCTGAACCCCGGACGGCATCATTTCGAGTGGATCATGCGACCCTGATCGCCACGGTTACCCGGGCGCAGGAATTGCGATCAATAGCGGGTCGCCCCGGGGCTTGAAAGCGAATGTTCTTGACGAAACGGATCGCGGTTGGTGATGCCGTCCCCATGCCGCGGTGTCGCCGCTTTCCGGTGGCAGTCACGCCTTGTGAATCGGTAAACGGTTCCTCAGCATATTCAAGGCAATAGCAAACCTGCACCATCCGATTCGGAAGGCGAGGGCTTCGATTTGACACGCAAAGGCTCGTTCACGGCCGTTATGGCCGGCTTTGCCGCATTGCTGGCCGCCGCGGCCGTCGTACAGGCGGCGCCTAAAACGAAGACAGACGAGGCGACGGCCGCCAAGGCCCGGACGGGGGCGGAAAAAAAGGCGCCGTCGAAGAAGGCCGCCGAGAAAAAGCCCGCGAAGAAGGCTGCCAAGGACAGTCCGGCGAAAAAGAACGCGGCCAAACCCGGTGCCAAGTCCGCATCGAAGTCGGCCGCCAAAGCCCCGGTGCCTCTGCCCAAGCGCCGTCCCGCCGAAAGCGCGACGGCCGCCGGCGCATTCCCCACTCCGATCGGCACGGCGCCGATCCTGCCGTCGGGCCTGGTGCCGGCCGTCACTGCGAGCGCACCGGCATTGGTGGCGCCGCAGCGCGAAGCGGCGCTGACGCCTCCCACGTCCCGGTTTCCCTCGGCGCTCGTTCCCGCCGCGCCGATTTCGGCCGATACCCTGGCTGCGGTGAAGAAGGCGGTCGAGTTGACCCGGCGCCGTCGCAACAGCGAGGCAACGGCGGTCGCGTCAACAGTGACCGACCCGGTCGCGGTCAAGCTGATCGAATGGCTGGTCCTGCGTGCCGAAAACGACGATTTCGACTTCCAGCGCTATGCGGGTTTTGCCACCGAGAATCCGACCTGGCCGAACATCAATCAGTTCCGGCGCAAGGCCGAGGCCGCGTTATTCCAGAACGGCGTGAACGATGCTGTCATCCGTCGCTATTTCGCCATCACCACACCGCTGACGGCGAAAGGCAAGCTGGCCTTGGCGCGCGCTCTGCTGTCGCAAGGCGACCGGGCCCAGGCGCAGCAACTCGTGCGCGAGACCTGGCGCACCGATGCCCTGAGCGCCGACATGGAACGTCAGGTGCTCGACAATTTCGGGTCGCTGCTGTCGGGCGGCGATCACAAGGTCCGGATGGATCGGCGCCTCTATGCCGACGACGAAGGCGCGGCCCTGCGCGCAGCTCAGCGGCTCGGAGCAGCGCAGGTCGCGATCGTGCGGGCATATGCAGCCTTGTCCGACAAGTCGCCGAAGGCGAAGGCGTTGCTCGACGCCGTTCCCAGCGAGGTGCGCGGCGATACGGCCTACCTGTTCGCCCGGGCGCGCTATCTGCGGCGCGCGGACCAGATCGACGAGGCCGCCAAAGCCGTGCTTGCGGCTTCGTCTGCGGCCAGCGCCGTGCACGATCCAGACGAATGGTGGGAAGAGCGGCGGTTGCTGGCGCGCAAGCTGCTCGATGCCGGCGAGCACCGCACCGCGTTCCGGGTCGCGCGGGAGGCCGCAATGCCCGAAAAGGAAGGGTCGCGGGTCGAGCATCTGTTCACGGCGGGCTGGATCGCGTTCCGTTTCCTCAACGACCCGGCAACCGCAAAGCCGCTCTTTGCAGCAACCATCCAGGTCGCCGAGCATCCGGCATCGCGGTCCCGCGGCCATTACTGGCATGCCAGAGCCTCCGAAGCGCTCGGTCAGACCGCCGAAGCGCGCACCCATTACGAGCGCGCGGCGCAGTTTTCGAGCACCTATTACGGCCAGATCGCGCATGCGCGTCTGGGCGGCTCCGAATTGCGGCTGCCGCCGCCGCCGCAGGCGCATCCGCAGGCCCACCGGCTCGAAATCGTCCGCGCGATGGAAATGCTTTACGCGATCGACGAGCGCGATCTGGTGGCGTCCGCGGCCGTCGACATGGCCGACCGCGCGGTCGATCCGGCCGGACTTGCCAGCGTCGCCGCGCTGGCGGAGCGCAAAGCCGACGCGCGCACCCTGGTCCTGCTCGGACGCACCGCCGTGAGCCGCAACCTGCCGTTCGAATATTACGCCTATCCCACCGCAGGCCTGCCGAAGTTCACGCCGATCGGCCCGCCGGTCGAACCGCATGTCGCCTACGCGATCGCGCGCCAGGAAAGCGGCTTCAACCCGCGCGCCCGATCGAGCGCGAATGCGCAGGGGCTGATGCAGGTGCTGCCGGGGACCGCGAAGCTGGTCGCCAAGCGCAACGGCATCCCGTTCGACCCGAAAAAGCTCTACGATCCGATCTACAACGTGCAGATCGGCGCCGCCGAACTCGGCCACGCCATCGGAAATTATCGTGGCTCCTACATTCTCACCTTCGTTGCCTACAATGCCGGACCGGGCCGCGTCCGCGAATGGGTCGAACGTTTCGGCGATCCCCGCGATCCCAAGATTGATCCGATCGACTGGGTGGAGCGAATTCCGTTCTCGGAAACGCGCAACTACGTCCAGCGGGTGATGGAGAACATGCAGGTCTATCGCGTGCGGTTCGGCGCGTCCCGGAACCTGATGATCGAAGCCGACCTGCGGCGCGGCATGGCGGCAAACTGACGACGGGATCGTTTGCCGTCGGCGTCGTGGGCATTAGACTGACCGGATGCCGGATCCAGCAGCCTCGTTGACTGTCGACAGCCGTTTCATCTCGGCGGCGGATGGCCTGTCGCTGCATGTGCGCTGCTATGAGCCGGCAGCGGCTTCCACCTACATGCCGGTGCTGTGCCTGCCGGGCCTCACGCGCAACGAGGCCGACTTCACTCCATTGGCGACGTATCTGGCCACGGATCGCACCTTTCCGCGCCGGGTGTTTGCGCTCGATTCGCGGGGCCGCGGCCGGTCCGCCTACGATCCGGACTGGCGCAATTACAATCCGGCGGTCGAACTTGCGGACGTGCTCGCGGTGATCGCCGCGCTTGGCCTTCACCGCGCCGCGTTCGTCGGGACGTCGAGGGGCGGGATTTTGACCATGTTGCTGGCGGCGGTGCGGCCGGAATTGATCGCAGGCGCCGTGCTGAACGATATCGGGCCGGTAATCGAACCGGCCGGCCTCGAACGTATCAAGCGCTATGCCGGGAAAATCCAGCAGCCGCGCGACTTTGCCGAGGGCGCGAGCCTGCTGCGGGACCTGTTCGGCGCGCAATTTCCGCGCCTCGACCAGGCCGCGTGGGTCGCCTGGGCGCATCGCAGCTGGCGGCAGGACAAGGGGGAGCTCATCGGCCGATACGATCAGGCGCTTGCCAACACCCTCGACGGCGTCACACCGGATCAGCCGATGCCGGATCTGTGGGCGCAGTTCGATGCGTTGCCGCCGGTCCCGCTGATGGTGGTACGCGGTGGCTTGTCTGACATTTTGTCAGCGGAGACGGTCGAGGCAATGCGGGCGCGCCGGCCGGATATCGAGGTGCTCGAGGTGCCGGACCAGGGCCACGCGCCGCTGCTGGCGGAGCCCGAGATCATGTCACGGATATCGACGTTCCTCGCGCGCTGCGACAAGCCTGCCTCGCGATAGGGTCTGATGGCGCAACTGGCGCCGTTCTTCATCGCTGCGGTTCGTAGCCGCAACAGCAATCGCCCTTCACGTCCGAGCGACCTGCGCTTCGAGCCCGCTTGCACATCAAGTGCTCGCCGGAGCGAGCTCTGAAAAGCAGTCCCCGAAAAGCAGAACCCCCGGTCTTGCGACCGGGGGCTCCATTTCAGATCAGGCAATGATCGTCAGATCACAGCCGGTCGTGGCTCATGGCCAGAAGTTGCGCTGCACGCGGAACGTGGCAGTCCAGTACGAGTTGTCGTCGATGTTGTAGGTACCGCCCGACAGGCCCGAACCACCCTGGTTCGGATTGAGGACAGCGGTACCGCCGAAGGCCGTGTTGACGTTGGTATAGGCAACTTCAACACCCACATCGAGGTTCTGCACCGGATTCCACATCGTGCGCGAGGCAAGGCGCCACATCGACCAGTCGGGATTGCTGCACTGGGCGTTGTTTGCCAGGGTGATGCCGTTACCAGCGCAGGCCCCAGCGCCGCGGTTGACGAGCAGCTGCTTCGCATTGTCGCTGTACTCGACTTCCAGGTAACCGGCGACCCAGGAGGTACGCAGGCTCGGGGTCCAGTAATGCTCGAAGGCGAGCGTGCCGCCCCAGGTCTTGGTCAACTCGAGAGAGTTGCCGACACCGGCCGTCGCCGCATTGCCGCTGGCAAACACGGCGTCGTTGAAGGCGCCGATGGAGACGCCATCGTCACGATGCAGGCTGCGATTGTTGTAGGTGAAGGCAACGTACTTGCTCGCACCTTCGGCGAAGGCGATCTGACCAGAGAGGGTGTCCTTGGGATCCCAAGGCATCTTCAGGGTCATGCCGGCGCCGACCGCCCATCCCCACTTGTCGTCGGGATAGCCGCAGAGGTTGGTGTTGCCACCGCCGCCAGCGCAGGTCGCGTCAGCAGGCAGGGTGGTGTTGTAGCGCGCACCGACCTGATGCAGGGCACCCATGATCTGGGCCGAACCCCAAGCCTGGTCGACACGGAGGTTGGCGACCAGATCAGGCATCTTGGCGCCCGCTTGATCGCCGCCGCCGTTCGGCAGGAACAAGTTGCCGCCACCGACGGTTCCACCGCCCATCAACCCGTTGGTGTTGAGTTCGATTACGCCGGCAGAGTGAGCGATCGCGTCTTCGACCGAGAAGGTCGCCGACAGGCCGTTGCCGAACTGCCAGGTATAAGCCGCCACGTTCAGGCCGGACGGGCCGGACGAACCGTCGAAGCCGAACGGCACCAGGCCGTAAGCCGCGCCGTTATAGAACGCGAAGAAGGTATCCGAGCGGCCGAGCGTGAAGCCGGCGAACTGGATGAAGGCGCGTTCCATCGCCACAGCGAGGGTCGGACCTGAGGTCTCGTAGGCGCCGCCCGCGCTGTTGAGTGCATTCAGACCGAAGGCGAAATACGAACGCAGCGTGCCGTATTCGGTCTGGGTGCGAACGTCAGCCGACATGCGGAAACGAGCCTGCATGGCGTAGGTCGAGCCATGACGCGTGAAGGAGCCCTGCGGGGTGCCTTCCGCATACAGACCGCCGGCATCGTTGTGGTAGGCCTCGAGACGGACATAGCCGCCGATCTTGATGCAGGTGTCGGTACCCGGGATGTAGTAGTAGCCGACGCCATACAAGCTACAGATCTTCACGTATTCTACTGATCTCTCCTGTCCGGCAAAAAAGTACGAGTGATTTCAGGCGTTTAGCCGCATGCCTGCCGGGCTGTCCCGGTCAAAATGCGGAGGCCGCACAGGGGATGGACTGGGTGCAGAAACGCACGGCCGGCATCGGAATCGATTTTATTCCTGCAGGCATATTGTCGCAGGGGGCGGAGTCGTGCTGCGGAGCCGATCGGCGTTCTAGGTATGGCCTAGGTGGGCGCATTTTTCGGCGCAACGAAGCCGCATGGCGCGCACGAGGCCTCGCCACGCCCAGAGGCCGACGGGAGCCTTTAGGCGAACAATTCGATTGCTTCTCGGATGAGTTGATAGCGCGACAATTCGCGCGGGGGTGCGCACACGGCCATCGGGCCGGCGCAGAAAAGCTAAATGATGAAGAGCTGGGCCGGTTAGGCCGTGGCCTGCTCGAGCGGCTGAACGGTTGCGGCGATCTCGATGGGCGCCGCCGGAGCTTTGACCGCACCAGCGATCACATTGGCCACGACCTCGGCCGCACTGTTCAGCGTGTCCTGCGCCAGATGCGCATAGCGCTGCGTGGTGCGCGGCTGCGTGTGCCCGAGAAGCCCTTGTACGACGTAAAGCGACACGCCTTCATTCACGAGAAAGCTCGCAAAGGAATGCCTCAGGTCGTGCAGCCTGAGGTCGTCGAGAATGGCTCGCTGCTTGATCCGGGTCCACGGAAAGTGGAGCGACGGGCAGGGGCGGCCGGTGATCGGCGAGGGGAAGATGTAGGGATTGCCATCCACGCGAGGGATCGCTCGCAACAGCGCCATGGCCTGGCCGTTCAATGCGATCACGCGCGGCTTGCCGGATTTGGAGACGGGCACCAGCAGGGTGCGCCGCTCCCAGTCGATGTAGTCCCACTTCGCGTGCGAGACCTCGTTACGACGGGCACCGGTGAGCAGCAGCATCATGATGGTGTGCGCGGCGCTGCGGTTCTCGTCGATATTGATCGAAGCGATCAGACGCTTCGTTTCCTCAGGCGTGAGGAAGCGGTCGCGCTGCACGTCCGGAGCGGTATTGAGCCCCGCGGTCGGATTTTCGCGAACGCCTGCGATCTTCCACTTGCGCGCCAGGTTGAAGATGAAGCGGATCAGGATCAGCACCCGATTGGTCGTGCCGCTCGCATAACCCTTGTCGCGCATCTGCTGGATGAGATCGGCAATCGCATCGCCGGAGATTTCGTCGATCGGTTTGGAGCCGAGCAGCGGCAGGATGTGGACGCGAAAGACGGTCTCGTCGGTGCGCCAGCTTCGCTTGTAGGCCTTCACATGCGGCAGGTAGCGGTCGCGCACCAGTTGGGCCAGCGTCGGGATTTCCCGCAACTCCCGTCGGCGAGCCTGCGGATCGGCGCCGAGCAGGGCCTGGGCCAGGATCAGACGCGCCTTCTTCCGCGCCTGATCGAGCGAAAGGACATCGGCCGGACCGATCTTGAATTGCCGCTCGCGACCGCGCTCGTCGGCATAGCGCTGATAGAACGTCTTCCCGCCCGAACGTCTGACCTCCAGCATGAAGCCCCGTTGATCGGAATCGAAATAGTCGATCTTGGCTTTGGCCGGATCGCAGTTCGCGTTCTCGATGAAGGTTTTGGACAGGGCGACTTTGGGCATGGGACCCTTAAACGCAACTTTAATGAAGCGGATGTCACACCAGATGACATTCCCTCGTCAAGTCATTGGAAAACAAAAGATATTTTGAGCGACAGGGATGTCAGGTGTGACGAATTGCGCGTCGTTATTCGTGAGTTATGTGTCATAAGAAATGACATGCGCGGAGGGCCGCAATGATCGGCGACAATCGGCGCAAGAAATTCTCGGTCGTGCTGAACATGGCTGCAATGAACGAAGAGCGCCGCGAATTTGCGTCCAAGGTCCGTGCGGCGCGCGCGTTGTTGGGCTGGAGCCAGGCCGAGCTCGGTCAGCGGGTGGGCGTCACGCAGCGCTCGATCAATCGGCTGGAGCAGGCCGGTGTGGATGTGCGTCGTTCGACTGCGGTTGCGATCGAGGGCGTGCTGCGAGACGAGGGAATTTCCTTCGAGATGGTGCCGTCCGGCGGCTTTCGCATCATGGTGCAGCCGCGGCGAAAGCGAAGCCCGATCGACTGAGCAATCCTTCGGCGGGATTCTCTACGCGCTGTGTGGCAGAGCGCTGTCGACAAAGGCGCGCGTCGCTGCAAACACCGCCCTGAACATGTCGGGCGTAAGCACACCGGTATTGGTGTTGTAACGTGAGCAGTGATAGCTGTCGAAAAGCGTGATGCGTCCGATCGCGTTCGCTGCGCCATGACCGAATTTCACCGCAGACTTGCGCGCGCCCAGCGCGGTGACCGCGGCATCATGCGCGATCCGTCCAAGCGCAACGATCGCCCGTAAATCCGCCATCTCCGCGATCGTGGCTTCCAGAAACGAGCGGCAGGTCAGAATCTCTGCCGGCAGAGGCTTGTTCTCGGGCGGAACGCAGCGCACCGCATTGGTGATGCGTGCATCGATGAGTTCGAGATTATCGTCGACGCGCGCACCGAACTGTCCGCGGGCGAAGCCGTATTCGACCAGCGTTGCGTAGAGCAGGTCGCCGGCATAATCGCCGGTAAAGGGGCGGCCGGTCCGGTTCGCGCCCTGCAATCCGGGCGCGAGACCGACGATCAGGAGGCGAGCGGAGAGGGGTCCGAACGAGGCGACTGGCGCATTGAACCAGCCCGGCTCGCGATCGCGCCATTGCGACCGGAACGCGACCAGCCGCGGACAGAGCGGGCAGTCCCGGCCCGGTTTACCGCTGTCGCGAATGTAGGCCGGATTCTCAGTCCTCGAAGTCGTCGCCATCGGGGCCGATATTGGCGCGTTGCGTCGGCCGCTGCAAAAATTGCGGGGTATGTTGGCGTGGCTCGCGGCCCTCGCGCGGCTCCCGGGCTGGACGCTCGGACGGGTCGCGGCCGATCTTGGATTGGAGGGTGATGATGTCGACGAACTCATCGGCCTGACGGCGCAATTCGTCGGCGATCATGGGCGGCTGCGACGACATGGTGGAGACCACCGTGACCCGCACGCCGCGCCGCTGCACCGCCTCGATCAGCGAACGGAAATCGCCGTCGCCCGAAAACAGCACCATGTGGTCGATCGAACCCGCCAGTTCCATGGCGTCGACCGCCAGTTCGATATCCATGTTGCCCTTGACCTTGCGTCGGCCGGTCTGGTCGACGAACTCCTTGGTCGCCTTGGTCACGACGGTGTAGCCATTGTAGTCGAGCCAGTCGATCAACGGGCGAATCGATGAATATTCCTGATCTTCGATCACCGCCGTGTAATAGAACGCCCGCAAAAGATACCCGCGCGACTGGAATTCACGCAGCAGGCGCTTGTAGTCGATGTCGAAATTCAAAGATCGCGCGGTCGCGTAAAGGTTGGCACCGTCAATAAAAAGCGCTGTCTTTTCGAGATTCGATCCCATTGCGTAGTCTGATCCTTGTTAATCCGCCGGAGCGGCTTGCCGCCCGGATGGCGTTGGTCACGTAATGCGTCGGGTTGGCGGCAAATGATGGCCGTTTTGAGCGGCGCGAGACGCGGGAAAACCATGCGAGGACGCAGCGAAATTTGAGTGTCCTTACCAATATTCTGAAGCCGTCCGTTTGGTTCCGGCGCGGTCGTTAGCAGACGCCGGGTGGGCGGTCCAAGGCAAAACGGCCAGATGGTTCAGCGTAATTTACTTCTTGCGATTCCGGGGGCATGGGGGTACCAACGCCCACAATTCCCAGTGAAAACCCCGCTTAGGAGTGACAAGCCCATGGCCCGTGTCACCGTCGAAGACTGCATTGACAAGGTTGAGAACCGCTTCGAACTCGTGCTTCTCGCGAGCCACCGCGCCCGCATGGTGTCGTCCGGTGCGCAGATCACGGTCGATCGCGACAACGACAAGAACCCGGTCGTGGCGTTGCGCGAGATCGCCGAGACCACGATCTCGCCCGGCGATCTGAAGGAAGACCTGATCCACTCCCTGCAGAAATATGTCGAGGTCGATGAGCCCGAGCCCGAAGCGCCGCTGATCGGAACCTCCGGGTCGGTCGATGCCGACGACACCGACGTCGCCATGGAGCACATGAGCGAGGAAGAGTTGCTGAAGGGCCTGGAAGGGCTGACCCCGCCCGAGGCCCAGCCCGAAGAAGAAGAATAGAGCCGCCGGTTCAGGCTCCCGCAACGAGGCCCGGCATTTGCCGGGCCTTTTTGTTTCTTAACCCTTCGCCATGACCTTGCGGGTTCGACGAAGGGCCGTGATATGATTTTCTAGGCCGCATCGTCGGCCGGAGCGAGTTATGGCGCGGTCGAACCCTCAATTGCCACGGATGCAGAACCAGGCGCGGACCCGCGCGCCACTGGAACTCAGCGCATCTGCCCTGGTATCCGCGCCCGAAAAGCCGAAGCCCGCAGCCAAGCCGCAAATGATGCGGCAATACGAACTGGTCGAACGGGTCCGCAGATACAATCCGGAGACCGACGAGGCGCTGCTCAACCGCGCCTATGTCTATGCGATGAAGGCCCATGGCGAGCAGAAGCGCGCGTCGGGTGATCCCTATTTCTCGCATCCTCTGGAAGTCGCCGCGATCCTGACCGACCTCAAGCTCGATGACGCGACGGTTGCGGCCGCCTTGCTGCACGACACCATCGAGGACACGCCGGCGACCCGGGTCGAGATCGACGAGTTGTTCGGCAAGGAAATCGGCGTCCTGGTCGAGGGCCTGACCAAGCTGAAGAAACTCGACCTCGTGACCAAGGAGGCGAAGCAGGCCGAAAACCTGCGCAAGCTGCTGCTTGCCATCGCCGACGATGTCCGCGTGCTGCTGGTCAAGCTTGCGGACCGGCTGCACAACATGCGCACGCTGCATCATGTCCCGGTCGAGACCAGGCGGCGGATGGCGGAGGAAACTCTCGACATCTACGCGCCGCTCGCCGGCCGCATGGGCATGCAGGAGATGCGCGAGGAGCTCGAGGACCTGTCGTTCCGCGAGCTCTATCCGGACGCCTATCAGGTTGTGACCGAGCGCCTGCTGACGCTTGGCCTTCGCAACAAGGACCTGATCATCGACATCGAGCAGCAGCTCACCCGCAAGCTCGCGGATCGCGGGATTGCCGCCAAGGTGAGGGGAAGGCAGAAGCGCGCCTATTCGATCTGGCGCAAGATGGAGCGCAAGTCGGTCGGCTTCGAGCAATTGTCGGATATCTTCGCCTTCCGTCTGATCGTGAACGCGGCCGCGGAATGCTATCAGGCGCTCGGTGTGGTCCACACCACATGGCCGGTCGTGCCCGGCCGGTTCAAGGATTACATCTCGACGCCGAAGCAGAACGACTATCGCTCGATCCACACCACGGTGATCGGGCCCGGCAAGCAGCGCGTCGAGTTGCAGATCCGCACCCAGGAAATGGACGACATCGCCGAATACGGCATCGCGGCGCACGCGCTCTACAAGGATGCGAGCGTGTCGCCGTCCGATATGCTGTCGCGCGAGTCGAACGCCTATGCGTGGCTGCGACGCACCATCGAATTGCTTTCGGAAGGATCCAATTCCGAAGAATTCCTCGAACATACCAAGCTCGAGCTATTCCACGACCAGGTGTTCTGCTTCACCCCGAAGGGCAAGCTGATCGCATTGCCGCGTCATGCGACGCCGATCGACTTTGCCTATGCGGTCCATACCGATGTCGGCAACATGGCGGTCGGCGCCAAGATCAACGGCAAGATCGCGCCGCTTGCATCCGAATTGCAGAATGGCGACGAGGTCGAGATCATGACCTCCAAGGCGCAAAAGGCGCCGCCCGCTGCGTGGGAGTCGATTGTCGTCACCGGCAAGGCGCGCGCCTCGATCCGCCGCGCCACGCGCGTCGCGGTGCGCGACCAATATGCCGGGCTTGGCCGCCGCATCGTCGAGCGGCTGTTTCATCGCGCCAAGAAGGATTATTCGGACGAGAAGCTGCAGGGCGCGTTGCCGCGGCTCGCGCGGTCGTCGATCGAGGAGGTCATGGCGGCTGTCGGCCGCGGCGAGATGAAGGCATCCGATGTCGCGCGCGCGATGTATCCGGATTATCTCGAAGAGCGCGCGGCACTTGCAACGCCCAAGGGCGACAGTTCGTGGCTCGGTTTGCGCCGCGCGAAATCGGTGAAAGCCAAGGTGCCGGCCGCCGACAGCGCGACGGCCATTCCGGTGCGTGGCATCAACAGCGATCTTCCGGTGCGGTTCGCGCCGAATGGCGGTGCGGTGCCGGGCGACCGCATCGTCGGCATTCTCACACCCGGCGAGGGTATTACCATCTACCCGATCCAGTCGCCGTCGCTGCAGGAATTCGAGGACCGGCCGGAGCAATGGCTCGACCTGCGCTGGGATGTCGACGAGCGCGAACCGCAACGGTTCCCGGCCCAGATCGTCGTCAAGTCGGTCAACGAGCCGGGTTCGCTGGTGCAACTTGCCCAGGTCATCGCCGAGAATGACGGCAATATCGACAATATTCGGATGGAACGTCAGTCTCCCGATTTCACCACGTTGACCATCGACCTCGAGGTCTACGATCTGAAGCATCTGACGGCGATCATCGCGCAGTTGCGGGCGAAGGCCGTGGTCGCGAGCGTGGCGCGCGTCAACGGTTGAGTGCGAGGGATTCATGCAGGCACCGTATCTGAGGCTCGGCGTCAACATCGACCATGTCGCCACCATCCGGAATGCACGCGGCGGCCGGCATCCTGATCCGGTGCGTGCTGCGAAGCTTGCGGTGGCAGCGGGCGCGGACGGGATCACTGCTCATCTGCGGGAGGATCGCCGGCACATTCGCGACGACGACATCGCGCGGCTCAAGGCCGAGATCGACAAGCCGCTGAATTTCGAAATGGCGGCGACCGAGGACATGATCGCGATTGCGCTTCGGACGCGTCCGCATGCGGCCTGTCTGGTGCCGGAACGGCGCGCCGAACGGACCACGGAAGGCGGCCTCGACGTGGTCGGTCAGCGCAACCATGTCGAGGATGCAGTCCGCTCGCTTGGCGGCGCCGGTATCCGCGTGTCGCTGTTCATCGCGGCGGACAAGGACCAGGTCGAGGCTGCGAAAGCGGTCGGCGCGCCGGTGATCGAACTCCATACCGGAGCCTGGTGCGACGCGCTCGCAGCGGGCGAGGACGATGTCGCGGCGCGCGAGTTCGAGCGCCTCCGGATCGCGGCTGGCCTGGCTAAATCGATCGGCCTCGAAGTGCATGCGGGGCATGGCCTCGATTATGCGAGCGCCGAGACCATCGCGTCGTTCCCGGAGATTGTGGAACTCAATATCGGGCATTTTCTGGTCGGGGAGGCGGTCTTCGAAGGACTGGACAATGCGATCCGGACCATGCGCGGTGCCATGGATCGCGGGCGCCGCAGCGTGAAAGCGGCATGATCCCGACATGATCCTGGGCCTCGGTTCCGACCTCGTCGATATCCGCCGCATCGAGAAGGTGCTGGCGCGGCACGGCGACCGCTTCATCCAGCGCATCTTCACGCCGGTCGAAGTGGCGAAGGCCGAACGGCGCGCCACCCGCATCGACACCTATGCGAAACGCTTCGCGGCCAAGGAGGCCTGCTCCAAGGCGCTCGGCACCGGGTTCCGCAAGGGCGTGTTCTTTCGCGACCTGGGGGTGGTGAACCTGCCGTCCGGCCGGCCGACCATGGCGCTGACCGGCGGCGCGCTGAAACGGTTGAAGGAAATCACCCCGGAAGGCTATGAAGCCCGGATCGATATCAGCCTGACCGACGAATATCCGCTCGCACAAGCAATCGTGATCATTTCGGCGGTCCCTCTAAATGTCGCGAAAGACCACCTGCCAGTCTCGATTATCTGAGCTATTTCTGATAGATGGCGGCATTCGCGCGTTCGTTGCGAAGCGCCGGTCCACCCGCTACAACGGCGCGCCAGCGCACAATCTCTCCCGGACATGAGGCCCATGAGCGTGACCAGCACCAAGCGCAAGGAAAGCGGATTCGGCGAAACCGTCCGCGTCGTCGTCCATGCGCTGATCATTGCTCTCGTGATCCGCACCTTTCTGTTCCAGCCCTTCAACATTCCTTCGGGATCGATGAAGGAGACGCTGCTGGTCGGCGACTATCTGTTCGTGTCGAAATTCTCCTACGGCTACAGCTCGTATTCGTTTCCGTTCTCACCGCCGCTATTCTCAGGCCGCATTTTCGGCTCGCCGCCCACTCGCGGCGATGTCGCTGTGTTCCGCCTGCCGAAGGATGACTCCACCGACTATATCAAGCGGGTGATCGGACTGCCCGGCGACCGCATCCAGATGAAGCAGGGCCTGCTCTTCATCAACGGCGATCCGGTGAAGCGCGAGCGGATGGACGATTATATCGAGACCGAGGAGGGGGACCGTGCGATCCGCGTGAAGCGCTGGCGCGAGACCTTGCCCAACGGCGTGAGCTATACGACGCTCGATCTGCAGGACAACGGCTTCTACGACAACACGCAGGAATACGTGGTGCCGGCCGGCCATTACTTCATGATGGGCGACAACCGCGATAACTCCACCGACAGCCGCGTGTTGAGCCAGGTCGGCTATGTTCCGTTCAGCCATCTGATCGGGCGGGCGCAGATCATCTTCTTCTCGGTCGCCGACGGCGAGCGGGCCTGGCAGGTCTGGCGCTGGCCATGGTCGGTCCGCTGGAACCGGATTTTCATGTTGGTGCGATGACCCGCGCCGCCGACAGCGCAGCGACCGCAACCGATACGCCGGTCAAGCGCAAGGCCGCCGCGGCGAAGCGGAAGTCTGCGCCGGCTGCTGCTTCTGCTGCGGACGGCGTCGCGGCCGAACGCGAAGCCGGTGCCCAGCCGGAGCCGAAGAAGCGCAAGGTCCAGCGCGCATCGCCGCTCGAGACCACCATCGGCTACCGGTTCCGTGACAAGGTGCTGCTCGAGCGCGCGCTGACCCATATTTCGGCGCTGAAGGGGCAGGGCCGCGTCGGGAGCTATCAGCGGCTCGAATTCCTCGGCGACCACGTGCTTGGCCTCGCGGTATCGGAAATGCTGTTCGAGGCCTTTCCGAAGGCGGAAGAAGGAGAGCTGTCGCGGCGTCTGGCCGATCTGGTGCGGCGCGAATCCTGCGCCGATGTCGCGCGCGCGATCGATCTCGGCGCGTCGCTGCGGCTGGGCGCGTCCGAAGTGCGCGCCGGCGGCCGCTCGCGCATCGCGATCCTGGCCGATGTCTGCGAATCCCTGATCGGCGCGGTGTTTCTCGATGGCGGCTACAAGGCGGCCAAGGCGCTGGTGTTGCGCTATTGGTCCGACCGGATGCGCAAGCCGGCGCGGCCGCTGCGCGATCCGAAGACCGTGCTGCAGGAATGGGCGCAGGCCCGCGGGCTGCCGACGCCGTCCTATCGCGAGGTGGAAAGAACCGGGCCGCATCACGATCCGGTTTTCCGGATCGCGGTGGTGCTGCCCGAACGCGACCCGGCCGAAGGCCGCGGCCGCTCCAAAAGAGCCGCGGAACAGGCCGCGGCTGCGGCGCTGCTGGCGCGCGAAGGTGTAGGGGCCGATGGCTGAAGACGTACCGGCACCGCCGGCACAGGACACCCGTTGCGGCTTTGTCGCGCTGATCGGAGCGCCCAATGCCGGCAAGTCGACCCTTATCAATGCGCTGGTGCGCAGCAAGGTCTCGATCGTCAGCCACAAGGTGCAGACCACGCGCATGCCGGTGCGCGGCATCATCATCGAAGGGGCATCTCAGCTCATCTTCGTCGACACGCCGGGCATTTTCGCGCCGAAGCGCCGGCTTGATCGCGCGATGGTGACGAGCGCCTGGGCCGGCGCGAAGGATGCCGACCTGACCGGCCTGCTGATCGATGCGCGCAAGGGCATGGACGCCGAGGCCGAGGCGATCGTGAAGCATTTGTCCGGCACCGGGGGCCGCAAATTCCTCGTTCTCAACAAGGTCGACGTGACCGAGAAGCCCGCTTTGCTCGCGTTGGCCACGGCGCTGAACGAACGGGTCAAATTCCAGGCGACCTTCATGGTGTCGGCGCTGACCGGCGACGGTGTCGACGACATGCGGTCCTGGCTTGCCGGCGAGGTGCCGCCGGGGCCGTGGCTTTATCCGGAAGATCAGATGTCGGACGCGCCGCTGCGGCAGCTCGCGGCCGAAATCACCCGCGAGAAGATGTTCAACCGCCTGCACCAGGAATTGCCCTACCAGTCCACCGTCGAGACAGAGGCCTGGGAGGAGAAGAAGGACGGCTCGGTACGGATCGAGCAGACCATCTTTGTCGAACGCGAAAGCCAGAAGAAGATCGTGATCGGCAAGGGCGGCCAGACGCTGAAGGCGATCGGCGCCGAGGCCCGCAAGGAGCTGGCCGGGATCGTCGAAGCGCCGGTGCATCTGTTCCTGTTCGTCAAGGTGCGCGAGGGCTGGGGCGACGATCCTGAACGCTATCGCGAGATGGGACTGGACTTTCCGCGGGACAGCTGAGCTGCCGGTCGAGGGCGCGGGTGAAGATCGCAACCTTCAACATCAACAACGTCAACCGCCGCCTGCCCAATCTCCTGCAATGGTTGAAGCGGACGAGGCCGGACATCGTCGGCCTGCAGGAACTCAAATGCACCGACGCGGATTTTCCTGCGGCGGCTCTGCGCAAGGCCGGCTATTCCTCGGTGTGGCGGGGGCAGAAAACCTGGAACGGCGTCGCCATCCTGTCCCGCATCGGCGAGCCGGTTGTGACCCGGATGGCGCTGCCGGGCGACCGCGACGACCTGCAAAGCCGCTATATCGAGGCTGCGGTCGACGGCATCCTGATCGGCTGCCTGTATCTGCCGAATGGCAATCCGCAGCCCGGACCCAAGTTCGACTACAAGCTGAAGTGGTTCGGCCGGCTATCGACGCATGCTCGCAAGCTATTGAAAGCCAATGTGCCCGTGGCGCTGATCGGCGACTACAACGTGGCGCCGACAGAGCTCGACATCTACCCGACCAAATCATGGGACAACGACGCGCTGGTGCAGCCGCAGAGCCGCGCTGCCTACGCCCGGCTGCTGAAACAGGGCTGGACCGATGCCCTGCGGGAAACCCATCCTGACGAGCGCATCTATACGTTCTGGGACTACAAGCGAAACCGCTGGCCGCGCGATGCCGGATTGCGGCTCGACCACATCCTGCTTGGGCCGATCCTCGGAAAGCGGTTGGAGGCCGCCGGTGTTGACCGCGTGGAGCGGGGCCGCGAGGGCGCCAGCGACCACGCCCCGGCCTGGGTGGAACTTGGCTAGCGTCCGGGCAACTCGACTTTCCGCCTCGGATCGGGTGAGGTCGCGCCATGCAATGGAGTGACGACGGATTCGTCCTCGGCATCAGGCGGCATGGCGAGACCAGTGCCATTCTGGAACTGATGACCCGGGAGCATGGGCGCCATCTCGGGCTGGTCCGGGGCGGAGCGGGCAGCCGCATGCGGCCCGTGCTGCAGCCGGCGAATGCGGTGCGGGCGCAATGGCGCGCACGTCTCGACGATCAGCTGGGGACTTACACCATCGAGCCGATGGCGTTGCGTGCCGGCGCGCTGTTTGCCGACTCGCATGCGCTGTTCGCGGTGACCCATCTTGCCGCGCTGGCGCGGCTGCTTCCGGAACGCGATCCGCATGAAATCGTGTTCGACGGTCTGGAATCGATCGTATCGCATCTGCATGACCCTGCGCTCTGCGCCGCGCTGATCGTGCGGTTCGAATTGCTGATGCTGACCGAACTCGGTTTCGGCCTCGATCTGGAGTCCTGCGCCTCGACCGGCGCGCGCTCCGAGCTGATTTATGTGTCGCCAAAATCCGGCCGCGCGGTGTCGCGTGAGGCGGGCGCGCCGTGGCGCGAACGGCTGCTGTCGCTGCCGGCCTTCGTCACCGGCGATGTCGAGCGCGTCGGCGCCAGGGACATCACCGATGGCTTTGCGCTGACATCGTTCTTTCTTGCACGGCATGTTCTGGAGCCGCGCGGGATTACGCTGCCGGATGCGCGGGCCCATTTTATCGCCGCGATATGCCGGCGGCTGCCGGACGCCGCGTAGCCAGTCCGGAAAAGAAAAAGGCCGGCCCTGACGGACCGGCCCGATCTTGGATCGTCTGCGAAATGCCGATTAGCGGCAGACGCGTTCGCGCCAGCAGCGCTGATAGGGGTAGTAGCCGGAGCAACGGCGCTCGTACCAGCAATGTTGACGATAGCCGTAGCCACCGCCGCCGTAACCGCCGCCATAGCCGCCACCGTAGTACTGGGCCGGTGTGAACTGACCCTGCACATGCAACTGGTTGCCAGTTGCACTGAGCGGTGCGGCAGAGGCCGCGCCGGCGCCGAGGCCAAGCCCTGCTGCAACGATCAGGGCGGTAACAAACTTCTTCATGAGCTGATCTCCATCAATCGACGACGCGCAGCGGTGTCCACTGCGCATTGACCGGCAGCGAAAGCCACCGGACGCGTGATCCGCGACCCGAACGTGAATAGGCGCGGTTTGAAGCCACCCTGCCGCAAAATTGATCCCCTCCGCGGCCGCGCCACATAATTACCATAAAATTTGGCGGGCAGCGCACGTTTTTCGCTGCCCGCCAATAACGCATGCGTGACAAGGATGCTGTCAGCCTGGGTGCCTATCAGTAGCGGTAGTAGCGGTACGGCCGGTAGTAAGGCCGATAGGGCCGATAATACGGGCGGTAATAACGCGGCGCGGTATAGAAGCAGCGACGCTTGCAACCATAGGGGCCGCACCAGCGGCGGCAGACATAGGCGGTCGCTTCAGCCTGACTGCCGATGACGTCGGCCATCGCAGCCGGTGCCGTCAGGGTCATGGCTTCCGCCCGGTTCGGCGCGAGAGACCCGAACGAAAGGATCGCGGCGGCGGCCGCGATGACGAACATCAGTTTTCTCATGTTTCACTCCGGATGATGGGTCGCCCGGACGATATCGTATGTCGCCGCGGCGCTTCGTCCCCGTCGTGAATTAAGTCATAGAATCAATGAACTGCGTGGGTCTGCGATGTTCAGCGGCGGTTCATTGCGAGCCGGTGGCGAAACCCCGAGTTTCGCCGCACCATTAATGTCGACGCCTCGCCGGCGAGCCGTCTTCTTGTCGCGTCAATAGCGGTAACCCCGGTAGAGACGGTCTGCACCCATCCCCTGCGACGCTAGCGTCATCGCCTGCGCGGGTTTTGGTGAAACGATGCTGGTCAGACGGCGTCGGAGAGGCGCCCGCTCGCGCGTGCGTCACTTGTTCGCGACGGCGATGCGCGGTACCGAAACTCATGGGTACCAGGCTGATTCCTCCGCCGGACAAGGACGTCCAGGACATTGCGCTGCAAGACGCGCTCGAAGAGCGTTATCTGGCTTATGCGCTGTCGACCATCATGCATCGCGCGCTTCCCGACGCGCGCGACGGGCTGAAGCCGGTCCATCGCCGCATTTTGCATGGCATGAATCTGTTGCGGCTTGATCCGGGTTCTACGCCGAAGAAATCCGCCAAGATCGTCGGCGACGTCATGGGTAACTTCCACCCGCATGGCGACCAGGCGATCTATGACGCGCTGGTGCGGCTGGCGCAGGACTTCTCCTCCCGCTATCCGCTGATCGACGGGCAGGGAAACTTTGGCAATATCGACGGCGATAACGCCGCCGCCTACCGCTACACCGAAGCGCGCATGACCGAGGTCGCGCGGTTGCTGCTTGAGGGCATCAACGAGAACGCGGTCGACTTCCGTCCGAACTATGACGGGCTCACGGAAGAGCCGGTGGTTCTGCCGGGCGCGTTCCCCAATCTCCTGGCCAACGGTTCGCAGGGCATCGCCGTCGGCATGGCGACCTCGATCCCGCCGCACAATGCAGCCGAACTCTGCGACGCCGCATTGTTCATGATCGACAACCCGAACGCGCGCAGCAAGACGCTGCTGAAATACGTTCCGGGGCCGGATTTTCCGACCGGCGGCGTGGTAGTCGATTCGAAAGAGGCGATCGCCGAGGCCTATACGACCGGGCGCGGCTCCCTCCGGGTGCGGGCGCGCTGGAGCAAGGAAGACACCGGCCGTGGCGGCTACCAGATCGTGGTCACGCAGATTCCCTACCTGGTGCAGAAGTCACGGCTGGTGGAGCGCATCGCCGAACTGCTCAACGAGCGCAAGCTTGCGCTGGTGGCCGACATCCGCGACGAATCCGCAGCCGATATCCGTCTTGTGATCGAGCCGAAGTCGCGCACCGTCGATCCGGTGCTGCTGATGGAATCGCTGTTCAAGGTGAGCGAGCTGGAAAGCCGCGTGCCGATGAACATGAATGTGCTGGTCAAGGGCCGGGTGCCGAAGGTGCTGGGCCTCGCGGAGGCGTTGCGCGAATGGCTCGATCATCGCCGCGACGTCCTGGTGCGACGTAGCCAGCACCGGCTGGAAGCGATCGAGCATCGCCTCGAAGTGCTGGGCGGCTACCTGATCGCCTATCTGAACCTCGACAAGGTGATCAAGATCATCCGCACCGAGGACGAGCCGAAGCCGGTATTGATCCGCACCTTCAAGCTCACCGACGTCCAGGCCGACGCCATCCTCAACATGCGGCTGCGCAACTTGCGCAAGCTCGAGGAAATGGAGATCCGCAGCGAGGACAAGAATTTACGCGACGAACTGAAGAAGCTGAAGGCGCTGCTTAAATCCGAAGATGAGCAGTGGAAGACGGTTGCCAGCGAAATCCGGAAGGTGCGCGAGACCTTCGGGCCCAAGACCGAGCTCGGCAAGCGCCGCACCAGCTTCGGGCAGGTGCAGGACGTCGAGCAGGAACTCGCCGAAATGCTGGTCGAGCGCGAGCCGGTCACGGTCGTGGTGTCGGAGAAGGGCTGGGTGCGGGCGTTGCGCGGTCATGTCACCGACCTGTCGGCCGTTGCGTTCAAGTCCGACGATTCGCTGCAATTCCATTTCCACGCCGAGACCACGTCGAAATGCGTGTTCTTCGCCTCGAACGGAAAGTTCTACACCATCGATGCATCGAAGCTTCCGGGCGGCCGCGGCCACGGCGAGCCGGTGCGGCTGTTCTTCGATCTCGAACAGGACGCGTCGATCGTTGACGCCTTCAAGCACCAGGGCGGACGCAAATTCCTGCTCGCGTCGGCCGAGGGCAAGGGCTTCGTGGTGCCGGAGGATGAGTGCCTCGCCAACACCCGCAAGGGCAAGCAGGTGCTGAACGTCAAGGCGCCGGACAAGGCGGTGGCGATCACGTTGGTCGAGGGCGATCTGGTCGTTGCCATCGGCGAGAACCGCAAGATGATCGTTTTTCCGATCAACCAGGTGCCGGAGATGACGCGCGGCGCCGGCGTGCGGTTGCAGCGCTACAAGGACGGCGCCCTGAGCGACATCATGACGTTCGAGTCCAAGGGCGATGGCATGAACTGGTTCGACTCAGCCGGCCGCGCGCAGCTGACGTCGTTGAAGGACCTAGCGGAATGGCGGGGCAATCGCGGCGATGCCGGACGGGTCAGGCCGAACGGATTTCCGAAGACCAACAGGTTCGGCAAGACGATCGGCCAGGGCTGACCGGGTGAGCCAGTAGGGCTTTGCGTTTGTCTCGCGTCGCCTTGTTTGCGTAGCTGCATCTGCTGGGGCGCGGACAGCAGTTCATCTGGTCTTCGTTGCGCGAAGTGGGATGCGCGGCTGCAACTGCCGCGTTGGCGCGCTGTCACCTTGAGGGGCTTATGAAAAATTTCGGGCTGATTTTGTCGGCGCTCGCGGCGGGTTTCGTCGTCGGCGGCGCGGGGATGGCGCGGGCGCAATCCGCCGATCCATCCGGGTCCGGTATGCCGCGATCCGCGTTTTATGTTGGCGCCGGCGCCGGCTATGCTTTCGGCCAATTCGGTACGCAATCGTACTACAACAAGGGATATTCAGAAACCTATCAGGGTGGGGTGCTGGTTGCGACAGGAACGGCGGGCGGCCCGCCGGTTCCTGTTTCCCTTGGCAGCGACTCCAGCCTCACTCCCGGGGTTCAATTCGGATATTACCAGCATCTCGGCAATACGGACTGGCTGCTTGGCGTGAAGGCCTCGTACAATTATCTCGGTTTGAAACGCTCGATGTCGGATGTGAACGTGCCGCAATACGGCACGTCAACCCAGAACGGCGGCTCGACATTCGACGGCAATGCAGTCACGAATTCGTACTCCGTCGAGGTCCGGCACCAGTTCGCATCGCTGCTTTATGCGGGGCGCTCCTTCGGCAACGGGTTCGTCTATGCCGGCGGCGGCTTGTCGTTTTCGCAGATGAAGTTGCAGGTGGACGATGTCGTCGGCTACGCGACGCTCAACGGTGTGCTCACCAATGTCTCCGGCGCGCCGCAGAGTTTTTCCGATACGGACTGGCGGGTGGGTGGCGCCGTGACGGCCGGCATGACCTATTTCGTCACGCCATCGTGGTTCGTCGATGTCGCCTATCTGGTCAGTTTTCCCGCATCCCGCACGTTCGACATAAGATCGCCATTCAACAATCCCGGCAATCCGGACACGTTCAAGGGCTTGCTGACGGGGACGGCGACGTCGAACGTCGAAAATGTCCAGACCATTACGCTGTCGCTGAACAAGGCGTTCTGACGCTTCGCGCGTGAGCGCGGAGCCTCACATCTCCGCGCGCACCCAACCCTGCGACATCAGCCGCTCCTGCGGCAGGAAGCGGCTCTTGTAGTCCATCTTGCGAGAGCCGCGTACCCAATAGCCGAGATAGACGTAGGGCAGCCCCATGCGCTTCGCCCGCTCGATGTGATCGAGGATCATCAGCGTGCCGAGCGAGCGGTCCTCGTGGTCGGGATCGAAGAACGAATAGACCATCGACAGCCCGTCGCCGAGCACGTCGGTCAGCGCCACCGCGATCAGTTCGCCGCTGCGGCGGCCGGCGGGCTGCTTCGGCGTGACGCGGTATTCGACCATGCGGGTCTCGACATGCGAATCCTCGACCATCATCGCGTAATCGAGCACGGTCATGTCGGCCATGCCGCCATCGCGGTGACGCTCGTCGAGATAGCCGCGAAACACCGAATATTGCTCCGAGCTCGGCACCGCCGCGCGCATTTCGCCGGAAACATCCGCGTTGCGCTGGGCGATCCGGCGCATCGAGCGGCTGGGGACGAAATCGTCCGCCACCACCCGCACCGACACGCAGGCGCGGCAGGTCTCGCAGGCCGGGCGGTAGGCGATCGACTGGCTGCGCCGGAAACCGCCATGGGTGAGCAGATCGTTCAGGCCCGGCGCGCGGTCGCCGACCAGATGGGTGAATACCTTCCGCTCCTCCTTCCCGGCGAGATACGGGCAGGGCGAGGGCGCCGTCAGGTAGAATTGCGGCGTATCGCGGGAATGCTGGGTCACGGTCCGGTCAGTTGCTCCGAAACAGAGTCTGACCCGGCAAGGGCGCTCTCGTCAAACGGTACCACGATCCGGTCCTTCCGGACGCACGGTCGCGGCGCGGCCGGTGTTGTTGACCACCACCGTGCCGACGAGGAAATCGTGCATCAGGCGTCCGCGCTTGTTGAAGAAGCAGACCAGCAGGATCAGCGGCGTCAGCACGCTGGTGGAGACCCAGAACAGGCCGGCATGGATCACCGCCAGCACGAAATAGGATGCGCCGCCGTCGGCGGTGCGCATCTCGATATCCAGGGCGCGCATGCCGATCGTGGCAGAACGCGGGCCACCGAGAGTGGTGCCGTAATAGAACGCCGCCCAGATCAGGGTAATCAACGGCATCAGCGCGAACAGGCCGAAGCCCAGGCCCAGCGTCACGATCCCGATGGCGAAAAAGAACAGCCAGACCAGGATCAGCGGAATCGCCATGATCACCAGGTCGATGATGAAGGCGAGCACCCGCCGCGCCGGCACGCCGTCGAACAATTCCGGATGGATGTCCGGGTCATAGACGTGCGGCTTCGCGTTGTAACCGACGCCGGCCCGGTCGCGTTCGTCCGTCATCATGTCCCTCGAACCTGTCGATCACGGCTCCCGAAGAGTCTAACGCATCGCCACTCGCGCGCCTATAGTACGGCCGGAGAGGCGGACGAGGATCCATGATCAGGCTGAGCGACATCGAGGATGCCCAGACAATTCTCGACAGGCGGATTTTGCGCACACCGATGCTGCCGGCGCCGCGGCTGTCGGAACTGACCGGCGCGGAGGTCTTCGTCAAATACGAGAACCTGCAGGTCACCAATTCGTTCAAGGAGCGCGGCGCGCTCAACAAGCTTGCGAGCCTCTCGGCCGCCGACCGCGCCCGCGGCGTGATCGCGATGTCAGCCGGCAATCATGCGCAGGCGGTCGCCTATCATGCGGCCAAGCTCGACATCGCCGCGACCATCGTGATGCCGGTGACGACGCCCGCAGTGAAGGTCGCGGCGACCCGGGCCTATGGCGGGACCGTGGTGCTGCATGGCGAGACCATTGCCGAAGCGCAGGCGCGCGCCGAGGAACTGCAGACGCGGAACGGGCTCGTGTTCATTCACCCCTATGACGACCCGCGCATCATCGCCGGGCAGGGCACCATCGCAATCGAGATGCTGGAAGAGCGCCCCGATCTCGATTGCCTGATCGTGCCGATCGGCGGTGGCGGCCTCATTTCCGGCAATGCCATCGCCGCCAAGGCGATCAATCCGGCAATCGACGTGGTCGGCGTCGAGGCCGAGCTCTATCCGTCGATGTGGAATGCGCTGCACGGCGAGAGCAGGCCGTGCGGTGGCGCGACGCTCGCCGAAGGCATCGCGGTGAAGAATGTCGGCAAGCTGACCCTGCCAATCATCCGCGACCTCGTGTCCGACGTCGTGCTGGTGAGCGAGACGCATCTCGAGCGCGCGGTGAATGCCTATCTCACCTTGCAGAAGGCGATGGCGGAGGGCGCGGGCGCGGCGGGACTTGCGGCGATGCTGAAGGAGCCCGCGCGGTTTGCGGGCAAACGCGTCGGCCTGATCCTGTGCGGCGGCAATATCGATCCGCGCATCCTGGCGTCGATCATGGTGCGCGAACTGGAACGCGGCGAGCAGATCGTGTCGTTCCGCCTCACCATTCCCGACCGGCCCGGCGTGCTCGGTCAGATCGCGAGCCGGCTGGGCGACCTCGGCGCCAACATTCTCGAAGTCGACCACAAGCGGCTGTTTCTCGACGTGCCGGCAAAGGGCGCGCGGCTCGACGTCACGGTAGAGACCCGCGACCATGCGCATGCCGAGGAGATCATCGCCGCGCTGGCGGCGGAGGGCTTCCACCCGGTGCGCATTCACGCAAGCGACGTGATGGAGTAATCGGGAACGCTCGCTCCAGGTCGTCGTTTCCGCGATGGCGGGGACCCGTAGCCACCGCTCTGGGATATAGGTCCCCGCTTTCGCGGGGACGACGACGTTGCTTGATAGCTGAGATTGTTATTTCCGCAGCATCTCGGCGGCTTTCGGCGCGAAATAGGTCAGGATGCCATCCGCGCCAGCACGCTTGAACGCGAACAGGCTTTCCAGCATCGCCTTGTCGCCATCGAGCCAGCCATTCTGCACGGCGGCGGTGATCATCGAATATTCGCCCGAGACCTGATAGGCGAAGGTGGGTACGCCGAATTCGGACTTCACGCGGCGCACGATATCGAGATAGGGCAGGCCGGGCTTCACCATCACCATGTCGGCGCCTTCCTCGAGATCAAGCGCGACCTCGCGCAGCGCCTCGTCGGAATTGCCGTAATCCATCTGATAGGTGCGCTTGTCGCCGGTCAGCGTTTTGGACGAGCCGACCGCGTCGCGGAATGGCCCGTAAAAGGCCGAGGCATATTTCGCCGCATAGGCCATGATGGCGACATTCTGGTGTCCGGCATCGTCAAGCGCCATCCGGATTGCGCCCACGCGTCCGTCCATCATGTCGGACGGCGCGATGATATCGCAGCCGGCATCGGCCTGGACCAGAGCCTGTCGCGTCAGGACCTCGACCGTTTCGTCATTCAGAATCACACCGTCCTGCAGCAGCCCGTCGTGGCCGTGGCTGGTGAACGGATCGAGCGCCACATCGCAGAGGATGCCGACTTCAGGCACCGCCTGCTTGATCGCGCGCACCGCGCGGCAGACCAGGTTCTCGGGGTTGACGGCTTCGCTTCCGCCTTCGTCGCGCAATCCAGGGTCGGTATAGGGGAAGATCGCGACACAGGGGATCGCGAGTTTGGCCGCGCGTTCGACGTCGCGCACCGCTTCCTCGATCGACAGCCGGTCGACGCCCGGCATGGATGGCACCGGAGTACGCTTGGCCTTTCCGTCGACCACGAAGATCGGCCAGATCAGGTCGGATGCCGTCAGCTCGTTCTCGCGCACCATGCGGCGCAGCCACTCGGTCTGCCGCAGCCGCCGCGGCCGGTGCGACAGGTCGAGCGGCAGGTGAGGGGGCGTTTCGACCGGAACCACGCGGGTCCGGTGTTCGAGCGGGCGACCGTATTTGATTGCCATTTCTATTTGCCTTCACTCTCGGTCCGCTCGTCCCCGCGCCGGCGGGGACAAGAACTCACGCGCACTGGACTCCCGCTTTCGCGGGAATGAGCGGGCAAACATTAGCCGTTCGGACGGCAGACCGCTACCGGTCGCCACAATTGACGCCGCCCGCGGCCAAACCTATCCGTGAGTGATGGACTTCACCCTCACCGAGGACCAGCGCGCCTTCCAGGCCACCGCCCGGCAATTCGCCCGTGACGCGATGATGCCGCAGGCGGCGCATTGGGACGAGTATGAGATCTTTCCGGTCGAGACGCTGCGGGAGGCCGCCGCGCTCGGCTTCGGCGGCATTTACGTAAAGGGCGACGTCGGCGGCTCGGAGCTGACCCGGCTCGATGCCGCGATCATCTTCGAGGAACTGGCACAGGGCTGCACCTCGACCGCCGCCTATATCTCGATCCACAACATGGCGGCCTGGATGATCGACGCCTTCGGCAATGAGGCGCAGCGAAAGCGCTTCCTACCGAAGCTCTGCACGATGGAGCATTTCGCGAGCTATTGCCTGACCGAGCCGGGCGCGGGTTCGGATGCGGCAAGTCTTTCCACCCGCGCGCAACGCGACGGCGATTATTACATCCTCGACGGCTCCAAGGCCTTCATCTCCGGCGGCGGCACCTCCGACATCTATGTGTGCATGGTGCGGACCGGCGGCGCGGGGCCGAAAGGCATTTCCTGCATCGTGGTGGGGAAGGGCACGCCGGGACTGTCATTCGGCGCGCGCGAGAAGAAGCTCGGCTGGAAGTCGCAGCCGACCGCGATGGTGATGTTCGAGAATTGCCGCGTACCGGCAGAGAACCTGATCGGCAAGGAAGGCGACGGTTTCAGGATCGCGATGATGGGGCTCGACGGCGGGCGGCTGAACATCGCGGCCTGTTCGCTCGGCGGCGCGCAATTCTGTCTCGACCGCACCGTTGACTACATGCGCGACCGCAAGCAGTTCGGATCGCGGCTGTCGGATTTCCAGGCCCTGCGATTCAAGATTGCGGATTATGCGACGGAGCTGGAGGCGGCGCGGCTGATGGTGCGGCGTGCCGCGCATGCTGTGAGCGAGGGCGAGCCTGGCGCGACGCGGCTTGCGGCGATGGCGAAGCGTTTCGCAACCGATGTCGGGTTCGACGTAGTGAACGGATGTCTGCAATTGCATGGCGGCTACGGATACCTGCGCGACCATCCGATCGAGCGCGTGCTGCGCGACGTGCGCGTGCATCAGATCCTCGAAGGCACCAACGAGATCATGCGCCTGATCGTCAGCCGCGATCTGCTGGACAATTGACGTGAGCGAAACCGACGACATCCTGTTCGAGCGGCGCGGCTCTGCCGGCATCGTTATTATCAATCGGCCGAAAGCGCTGAATGCGATCACCCGTGATATGGTGCGTGCGCTGGCGGCCAAGCTGCACGACTGGGCGCAGGACGACGCGGTGACGCGCGTTATCGTCACCGCCAACGGCGAGCGCGCCTTCTCCGCGGGCGGAGACATCCGCGCGCTCTACGATCTCATCATCGCCGGCAGGCACCAGGAGGCGCTGTCATTCTTCCGCGAGGAATACACGCTCAACGCCGCGATCAAGCGCTATCCGAAGCCTTATGTCTCGCTGATCGACGGCATCGTCATGGGCGGCGGGGTTGGAATCTCGATCCACGGTTCGCATCGTGTCGCGGGTGAGAAGTATGCGTTCGCGATGCCGGAGGTGGGCATCGGCTTCTTTCCGGATGTGGGCGCGACCTATGCGTTGCCGCGGCTGGCCGGCGAGATCGGGACCTGGCTCGCGCTGACCGGCGAGCGGATGAAGGCGGCGGACGCGGTGCTGTCGGGTGCTGCAACGCATCATGTGAAGTCGCATCGCCTCGCCGATCTGAAAGAGGCCTTGTGCGGGACCGATCCGGTGAACGCGGTGCTCGCCGATTTCATGGAGAGCGCGGGACCCGGCGAAGTGATGCCGCGGCGGCGGGTGATCGATCGGACATTTTCGTGGGGCAGCGTGGATGCGATTGTCGACGCCCTGCATAGGGAGTCGCAGATCATCTCCGACCAGTCGGAATGGTCTGCAAGAACTTTGCGGGCCATCCGCGCCAAATCCCCCACAAGTCTTGTTCTGGCGCTGGCCCAGATGCGCTACGGGCGAACGCATTCCTTCGAGGCCTGCATGGCCGCCGAGTTTCGCATCGTGTCCCGGATCGTCTATGGTCCCGACATGGCCGAGGGGGTACGCGCCGTCATCGTCGACAAGGATAACGCCCCGCGCTGGTCGCCGGGCGATCTGTCCGCCTTGCCGGACGATCTGGTCGCGCGGCATTTTGCGGTTCTGCCCGCCGATGAACTGGAGCTGACATGAGCGAACCCGCTGCGACCGCACCACAGCAGCAGCCCGAGGAGCTTGCGCCGGTCCATGCCGACGACGAGAACAAGGGCGTCGGGCAATGGACGCGCTGGCTGATCTGGTTTCTGCGCGCGATGGCGGTCGTGTCGATGCTGAAGGGGCTTTATCACTGGTCCGTGGTTCTGGGCATCGGTGAAGGACCTGATTCACGCTTTTCGACGGAATCGATTCCGTGGCAGACGGCGACGGTCTATTTCGCGATCATCGATCTGGTGGCGGCCGTTGGGCTGTGGCTCGCGGCTGTCTGGGGCGCCGTGGTCTGGCTGACGGCGGTGGTCTCGATGGCGGCGGTGCAGGTGTTTTTCCCACAGATCTACGGCGGATCGTGGTTTGTGGTGGTGATAGAATTGGTCCTGCTCTGCAGCTATCTGGTGCTGGCGCTGCAATCGGCGCGCGAGCACCCGCATTGATGTCATGCTCGAAGAAGCAGGGAAGCTCGGACCGGAGGATTGGGTGAGATGGCGCAGATAGCCTTTATCGGCCTCGGGAATATGGGCGGCCCGATGGCGCAGAACCTGATCAAGGCCGGTCACGCGGTCCTGGGCTACGACATCAGCCTTGACGCGGTCGGCAAGCTCATTGCCGCCGGCGGGGTCGCTGCCGGCAAGCCGGGTGCGGCGGCGGACGAGGCCGAGGTGATCGTCACCATGCTGCCGTCGGGCGCCGAGGTGCGCGAGACCTATCTCGGACCGGATGGTCTGATCGAACGCGCCCGCGCCGGCGCGCTGCTGATCGACTGCTCGACCATCGATGTCGAGACCGCACGCGAGGTTGCAGCGGCCGCCGAAGCGAGAGGCCTGCTGATGGTCGACGCGCCGGTCTCCGGCGGGGTCGGCGGCGCGCAGGGCGGCACGCTCACCTTCATGGTCGGCGGTTCGAACGCCGCCTTCGAGGCGGCCAGGCCGATCCTCGAAGCCATGGGCAAGACCATCGTGCATGCCGGCGGCGCCGGTAACGGCCAGGCCGCGAAGATCTGCAACAACATGATCCTCGGCATTTCGATGATCGGCGTGTCGGAGGCCTTCGTGCTGGCCGAGAAGCTAGGTCTCGACGCGCAGAAGCTGTTCGACATCTCGTCGAAGTCGTCGGGCCAATGCTGGTCGATGACGAGCTATTGCCCGGTGCCGGGACCGGTACCGACCTCGCCCGCCAACCGCGACTATCAGGCCGGCTTCACCGCGAACATGATGCTGAAGGATCTGAAGCTGTCGCAGGATGCGGCGAAAGCGGCGAAGGCGCCGACCCCGCTCGGCGCCGGTGCGGCGGCGATCTATGAGCGCTATGTAGAGGCCGGCGAGGGCGCCCGCGATTTTTCCGGCATCATCCGGTACCTGCGGGGGGAGTGAGGCGGCGCAATACGCCTAGGGTGAGCTCTTCCGCTCGCCGACGCTCCGCCGCCACGTCACGACACTCGCGCCCGTCGCATCATCCAGTATTCGCCGCGGGCCGGGTGTCAGTCCATGCGCGGATAAAATCTCCTCCGGCGTCTGGTCAGGGACACCGGGAAAAACCGCGCGCCCGCCGGGGAGGCGAAGCCCCGGCAGGCGGGACAGATGGAAGATGTCGTAGTGCGGCAGGAAGCGCCCATAGACCTCGGTGCCGCCGAGAATGGCCGCCGTGCCGCTTTCGACCCCGAGCCGACTGGCGGCGTCGTCGAGCGACAGGCCGGCCGGATTCCAGTACAGGGCGTTCGGCATTCCGGCGACGGGCCCGCTGGCGACCACGCCACGGGTGGCGATCAGCCTGCGCCGCCGGAGTGACGGTGGCTGGCTTTCAAAGGAATTGCGCCCATGCACCAGGATCGCGGCGCGATCCAGGGCGGCCGACAGGAACGCCTGATCGGCATCGACCAGCAGGGCCGGCGGCATCACCCCGTTCGAATCCGCCAGCATCCCGTCGTCGGAAACGATCGCCAAGCCTTCGATTGTCAAGCCTTCGACCTGCAGCCCCATATCAATCGTCGACCGCCATAATGACTTGTTCAAAGCCTGACCTTGTTCTTATCCACCATGACAGCCACATCCGGTTCTGGCTACGTCCGCCTTCGACCTTCGCAGGCTTCTGGCCAAGCCCTCTATCTAGGCCCCTCTGGAGTAACCGATGACATCGCGTTCCGGCGCCGCCGCAATCCTGGCTGTCCTTGCCGGTACGGCGCCGGCATTCGCAATGACCGATTACAAATGGAAATACCGGCCACTGCTGGTGTTCGCCGACAGCGAGGCGAGCGGGCCGCTCTCCGATCAGCGCGGGATCGTGGCCGCCAGCCGTTCCAGCCTCACCGAGCGCAACGTGGTGGTCATCTGGGTGGTGGGAGACAAGGTCTCGGCTGAGCTCGGGCCGCATCCGCGGGAGAGCGCCAAAGCGCTTCGCGCCCGGTTCGGCGCGTCAACGTCCGGTTTCCGTGTCGTTCTGGTCGGCAAGGATGGCGGGACGAAACTGAACACCGTTTCGCCTCTCGGCACCGGCGCGCTATACGCTACCATTGATGCGATGCCGATGCGGCAAAACGAGATGCGCCGCGAATGATCAGCGTGCCGTCGTCGTGACGATCGGCAAGCCGCAAGGGTGACCATGGCTGACAGTGAAGACAAGCCGGACACGCCGGACCTCCCGGTCTCGGCGAAAATCCGGGACCGCCTGCGGCGTGCCGGCCGGCGGTTCAACGCCAACGATAACATCGCGGCCTTCATCGAGCCGGGCGAAATCGAGCGCCTGCAGGATGAGGTGGCCGCCAAGATGCGGACCGTGCTGGAAAGCCTGGTGATCGATATCGACAACGATCACAACACCCAGGACACCGCGCAACGGGTCGCGAAGATGTATCTGAACGAGGTGTTTCGCGGGCGTTATTGGCCGTCGCCCCGGGTGACAGAATTCCCCAATGTCGAGAGCCTCAACGAGTTGATGATCGTCGGCCCGGTGACGGTGCGCAGCGCCTGCAGCCATCACTTCTGTCCGATCATGGGACGATTATGGATCGGGCTGATGCCCAACCAGCATTCGAACCTGATCGGCCTGTCGAAATATGCGCGCATTGCCGAATGGATCATGACGCGGCCGCAGATCCAGGAGGAAGCAATCACGCAGGTAGCGGAACTGCTGATGGATATGGTCAGGCCGGACGGGCTGGCGGTGGTGATGGAGGCCGATCACTTCTGCATGCACTGGCGCGGCGTCAAGGACACAGCGGCCAAGATGACGAACAGCGTAATGCGCGGGTCGTTCCTGAAAGACCCGTCGCTTCGCCGGGAATTCCTGTCGCTCATCGCGATGAACAGCTGAGGGTGTGATGCTCGTTCGATGTCTCTATGCCAGCCGGCCGACGAAACCGGTACAGGCCGATCTGCTGGACCGGATTCTGGAGCAGTCGCGCCGGAACAATCCGCCGCGGGGAATTACCGGACTTCTGTGCTTCACCAGCGACGTATTCGTTCAGGTGATCGAAGGCGGACGCGACGAAGTCTGCGACTTGTACAATGCGATCGTGCGCGACCAGCGGCACGGGCATATCCGGCTGCTGTCCTATGAAGAGATCGGCGAGCGGCGCTTTTCCGGCTGGACCATGGGACAGGTCAATGTGGATACCGTCAACCGCGCGCTGCTGCTGAAATATTCCGAGAAGGCGGCGCTCGATCCATTCGGCTCGCCCGCCCAGGCGACCATGGCGCTACTGACCGAACTGGTCGCCAGCGGCTCGATCCTGACGCGCCAGGGCGTGTGATGTCTGCTGGCGATCGCTGGACCTCATCACTTCGCGCGCGTTAGATAGATATCGCGCGTCAGATCGCGTTCCGCTCCAGCCTGCGATTGTTCGAATGCCTACCGTATCCAAGAAGCGCACTGCCGCTCACAACAAGCCGGGTACCGGCGTGGTTGCCATGCCGGGCCGGCAGGTGCCGTGCGAGCATTGCCCTCTGCGCCCGATGCCGGTGTTGCGGGACTTCACGCCCGAGGAACTCGATTTCGTCCGGACCTTCAAGTCGGGCGAACTCAACATCGAGGCCGGCAGCAGCATCCTCCTGCAGGGCACCAACTCCGCCTATCTCTACACCGTTCTGGTCGGCTGGGCGTTCCGCTACAAATCGCTGCCGGACGGACGGCGCCAGATCCTCAATTTCTCGATGCCCTCGGACTTCCTTGGGCTGCAGGGGACAATCGCCGACGAGATGCAGCATTCGGTCGAAGCGCTGACCGACATGACGCTGTGCATCTTTCCGCGCGAGAAACTCTGGGGCCTGTACAGCCGGTTTCCCGCGCTGGCCTATGATGTGACCTGGCTCGCCGCGCGCGAAGAGCAGATCCTCGACGAAAGCCTGCTCAGCATCGGCCGTCGTACCGCGATCGAGCGCATGGCCTACCTGTTCCTGCATCTGTTCGTGCGTGCGAAGGAGGTGTCGCTATCCAAGGGCCACACCATCCAGTTTCCATTCACGCAGCAGCACGTCGCCGACACGCTCGGCATGTCGCTCGTCCACGCCAACAAGACGTTGAAGAAATTGTCCGCCACACGCACCATGCGCTGGAAGGGCAGGGTATTCGAAATTCTCGATCGCGAGGGCCTCGCGCGTATTGCGAATTTCGAATTCCCGGGCGAGCACAAGCGGCCGTTCATCTAAAGCGCGACAAGGCCGAGACAGGCGACGCGCCGCACGCAGCAAGGCGGCGCGGTCGCATACGGGTGTGTCAAACTTAATTCGCGATCTGTTCCGCAGCATCTAGGTTCGTCCCGAAGAGGGACAGGCTGCAACAATGGCGACAATCTATACCTCGTGTCCGAATACGGGACACGACATCTCCACCGGCATCGAAATCGAGCCGGAATGTTTCGCGGATCTGCCGGATGTGATTACCCGCGTGCATTGCCCGCATTGCGGCGAACGGCACAATTGGTCGAAATACAACGTGTTCTTGCGCGAGGGCGCGGACGTGCAATTGCCCCGTGCGACGACGGGCGAACGGTGAATCGCGAGTTACGAAAGACGCTGCAATTGCAGCTTCAATTGACCGTTCACCGCGCCAAATAAACCTTCTCTTTATGTTGTTGTTTAAGTCGATTTTAGATCATCGTCTGTAGTTTCGGTTCTTAAGCGGGGAAACAGGGCCTCGCACAAAGACTGAAAAAAACTACACAGGAAGGCGTCACATGAAAGCCGTTATGAAGCCGGCCGAGCAACCCGCGCAGAATGCGCAGCGCTTCGAGCATATCCGGCCACTCTATCTTGAAGCACTGACCTTGGTGGAGCGTCTGCACCGGCGGCTGCTCGACGTGATCAAGGACGAGTTCGATCGCCGCGGCCGCGCCGACATCAATTCGGTCCAGGCCCTTCTTCTCTACAACATCGGCGACAAGGAGCTGACGGCGGGAGAACTGCGTACGCGCGGCTATTATCTCGGCTCCAACGTGTCCTACAATCTGAAGAAGCTGGTCGAGATGGGCTTCCTCGATCACCAGCGTTCGCGTGTGGATCGCCGTTCGGTCCGCATCAAGCTGACCGACAAGGGCCGGGAGGTTCGCGACATTGTCGAGAACCTGTACCAGAAGCATGTCCGCACCGTCGAACAGGTGGGCGGCATCGCGGCCGAGGAGTTCAGCACGCTGAACAAGTCCCTGCACCGGCTCGAGCGTTTCTGGACCGACCAGATCCTGTATCGGCTCTGACGCGCACCTGTTCTCAATAAGCCAGAATGTGTCGACCTTAACTGCCCCGGCGGAAACGCCGGGGCTTTTTGCGTCGGGGACGCGCGAGGCTCGTCGCGACGGAGTCGCTACTTGGCGTAGCCCTGCGACCGAAGCCAGCCGATGCGCCGCTCGCCGTTGAGCCAGTCGTCGACATCGGCCTTGCTGGTCAGGCCCTTGATGATACGGTCTTCCACGCCCGGATATTCGGCGATGATCTGCCAGTCATCCGCGGCGATCCGCTGCATTCTGAAGTTCACTTTTGCTTTTGCCATTGCCCCTTATGCGCGGGCGGGGCGCGAAAATCGACTCCCTTGTTCAAGGCGCGGTGCACAGCCCCAGTCGGCCGGACCATCTTGATGCCGCATTGAGCGTTATCGTCGGTTCTATTCCGATTTCTCGGGCGCGGGCGCTCTCCGGCCGCGACGGATGCCGGATCCGCGGTCGATTTCCGTCAGGGCCATTGCCAATCCGGCGGCTCCGGTCTTAATTCCAGCAGTCAAGGGCTCACGGACCAGCGCATGACCGACCGGCCGGACCTCTCTCGATACTGGAACCGTCGCACGCTGCTGCGCCATCTTGGCCGCGGCGCGCTGGGGGCGGGCGCGGCGCTCGCCGCAGGCCGGGCCGAGGCCCAGGACCAGATGCTGCAACTGCTGATGGAGCAGACGCGGCGCAGCGATTTCGGCCAGACCTACGATTCGGGCATCCGCTCGGTGCGGATGCCGAAATCGTCGCTGCCGACATTGTCGCCTGCGACCGTCCAGACCACCGAGGCCGCAATCCCTCGCTATGAACAGCTGGCCTCCGAAGGCGGCTGGCCGATGGTGCCCCCGAACGAGCGGATGCGGCTCGGCAATCGGAGCAAGGCTGTGGTCGCGCTGCGTCAGCGGCTGATCGCGGGCGGCGATCTCGCGACCAGCGCCGGGGTCTCGGACGTCTTCGATTCCTATGTCGAGGCCGGGGTGAAGCGCTTCCAGGCGCGGCACGGCCTGACTGTCGACGGCCTGGCGCGCGAGGCGACGCTTGCCGCGATGAATGTTCCGGCCGAGGCGCGGGTCGCGCAGCTGAAGACCAACCTGGTCCGCCTGAAGAACTTGTCCGGCAAGCTCGGGTCGAAATTCGTGATGTGCAACATCCCGGCTGCCCAGATCGAGGCGATCGAGAACGGCGTCGCGGTGACCCGCCACACCGCAGTGGTCGGCAAGCCAGACCGCGCCTCGCCCGACATCAACAGCCGCATCGTCGAGGTGAATTTCAATCCGTTCTGGACCGTGCCGGTGTCGATCGTGCGGCGCGACCTGATCCCGAAGATGCAGGAAGAGCCTGATTACCTCACCAAGCAGCGGATCCGCATCATCGACGCGCGCGGCAACGAATTGCAGCCGACGCAGATCGACTGGAGTACAAACGAGGCGGTCAATTACAAGTTCAAGCAGGACCCGGGCGACTTCAATTCGCTCGGCGCGATCCGCATCAATTTCCCGTCGGCGCATGGCGTCTACATGCACGATACGCCGTCGCGCAATCTGTTCGGCGAGGATTTCCGCTTCCATTCGTCGGGCTGCGTGCGGGTGCAGAATGTGCGCGAACTGGTGACTTGGCTGCTGGCAGGAACGCCGGGCTGGACGCGGCAGCAGATCGACGACGTGATCCGCTCCGGCGACCGCAAGGATGCCCGGCTCAAGGCGGCAGTGCCGCTCTACTGGGTCTATGTCACCGGCTGGGCGACGCCGGACGGCGTGGTGCAGTTCCGCGACGACATCTACGGACGCGACGGTATCGGCTCACCCATCAGTCGCGGGTAGACCAGTGGCGCGGCGCAGACGGGCATGACCGAATCCCGCGAGGTGCTGTTCGAATTCACCGCCGTGGGTGCGGTGATGAAGGTTGCCGCCATCGACGCCGCGACGGGTATCGAGGTGATGGTCATGGGACCGGTCCACGCCTCGCGCGCCGATTTGCAGAAGCTGGCGCTGGCCAAGCTGCGCCGCCGGCTGCAAGGCTCGGATTCCCGCTAGATATTGCGGCTTATCGTCTGATAGAAGCTATTGCTTGGCGGCCGGCGGGCTCTCGTGGTAGTGCGCCCGTCCCGGGACGCCCGGAAACCTGAGCCCGAATTGCCTGAAGCCCAAGGAGAGCAGCATGTCGGCAACCGATGCCGCCGGCGCTGAGCGCAGCGATATGTTCACCGCCACGCTGCGCCAAAGCGACCCCGAAATCGCGGCCGCGATCGCGAGCGAACTCGGCCGCCAGCGCGACGAGATCGAGCTGATCGCCTCGGAAAATATCGTCAGCCGCGCCGTCCTCGAGGCGCAGGGTTCGGTGCTGACCAACAAATATGCCGAAGGCTATCCGGGGCGGCGCTATTACGGCGGCTGCCAGTTTGTCGATATCGCCGAGCAGCTCGCGATTGACCGCATCACCCGATTGTTCGGCTGCGCCTTCGCCAATGTGCAGCCGCATTCCGGCGCCTCGGCCAATGCGGCGGTGTTCTTCGCGCTGATGAATCCGGGCGATACCTTTCTTGGCCTGAATCTGGCTGCCGGCGGGCATCTGACCCACGGCATGAAGATCAATTATTCCGGCAAGTGGTTCAACGCGGTCGCCTATAATGTGCGGCCGGACGACCACCGCATCGACATGGACGAGCTGCGCACGCTCGCGCATCAGCACAAGCCGAAGGTCATCATCGCCGGCGGCTCGGCCTATCCGCGCATCATCGACTTCAAGCGTTTTCGCGAGGTCGCGGATGAGGTGGGGGCCTATCTGTTCGTCGACATGGCGCATTTCGCGGGGCTTGTTGCCGGCGGCGTGCATCCGTCGCCGTTCCCGCATGCCCATGTGGTAACCACCACGACCCACAAGACGCTGCGCGGACCGCGCGGCGGCGTCGTGCTGACCAACGACGAGGAGATCGCCAAGAAAATCAATTCGGCGGTGTTTCCAGGCCTGCAGGGCGGGCCGCTGATGCATGTGATCGCGGCGAAGGCCGTGGCCTTCGGCGAGGCCTTGCGGCCGTCGTTCAAGGTCTACGCGAAGAACATCGTGGAGAACGCGAAGGCGCTCGCCGAAACCTTGAAGGCGGCTGGCTATGACATCACCTCGGGCGGCACCGACACCCACCTGATGCTAGTCGATCTGCGGCCCAAGCGGCTGACCGGCAAGGTGTCGGAAGCGGCGCTCGGGCGCGCGCATATCACCTGCAACAAGAACGGGATCCCGTTCGATCCGGAAAAGCCGACGATCACCTCGGGCATCCGGCTCGGTACGCCGGCCGGCACCACGCGCGGCTTCGGCGTCGCCGAATTCAAGCAGGTCGGCGACATGATCGCGGAGGTCCTCGACGTGCTGTCGCAGAAGCAGGCGGACGAGGATTCGCTGGTCGAAGCTGCGGTCCGCGACAAGGTGAAGGCGCTGGTCCAGCGGTTTCCGATTTATCAATAGGCGAAACGCGTCATGCGCTGTCCGAGCTGCGGCAGTCTCGATACCCAGGTGAAGGACTCGCGTCCGACCGAGGATTCCAACGCGATCCGGCGCCGCCGTGTGTGTCTGACCTGCCAGTTCCGCTTCACTACCTTCGAGCGGGTGCAGTTGCGCGAACTGGTGGTGATCAAGCGCAACGGCCGGCGCGTGCCGTTCGACCGCGACAAGCTGATGCGCTCGCTGCAGATCGCGCTGCGCAAGCGCAATGTCGATCCGGAGCGGCTTGAGCAGATGGTCTCTAAAATCGTCCGCGAACTGGAAAGTCTTGGCGAAAGCGATATCTCCACCGACGCCATCGGCGAGGCGGTGATGGCGCATCTGCGCGAACTCGACGATGTGGCTTATGTCCGCTTCGCCTCGGTCTATCGCAATTTCCGCGAGCCGAAGGATTTCGAGGACGCGCTCGCCGAACTCGCCAGCGAAGAGGATGGCAAGGCCGTACCGCCGCAGCGCAAGTGAGTGCCGCACCCGACGATCTTCGCTTCACGCAACTGGCGCTGACCCTCGGGCGGCGCGGGCTTGGCAACACATGGCCCAATCCCGCGGTCGGCGCGGTGGTCGTGAAAGAAGGCGTCGTGCTCGGACGCGGCTGGACCCAACCCGGCGGGCGCCCGCATGCGGAGACCGAGGCTTTGCGGCGTGCGGGCGAACGGGCACGCGGCGCGACACTTTACGTCACGCTGGAGCCCTGTTCGCATCACGGCAAGACGCCGCCCTGCGCGGATGCGGTCGTCGCGGCCGGAATTGCGCGGGTAGTCTGTGCGCTCGGCGACCCCAATCCGAAGGTGGCCGGCGACGGTTATGCGCGGCTGCGGGAGGCCGGCATAGCGGTGACCGAAGGCGTCTGCGCTGAAGAAGCGCGACGCGACCATGCCGGTCACATCCGCCGCATTCTCGATGGCCGTCCTTATGTCATGCTGAAGCTTGCGGTCTCGGCAGACGGCAAGGCGGCGCTGCCCGGCGGCAGGCCTGTCGCGATTACCGGCGAGGCGACGCGTGCGCGCGTGCATCTGATGCGTGCGATGAGCGACGCGATCCTTGTCGGGATCGGCACGGTGCTGGCCGACGATCCGGCGCTGACCTGCCGGCTTCCCGGAATGCTGAAGGCATCGCCGGTGCGGGTGGTGCTCGATCCGGGTTTGCGCATACCGGCGCGGTCGCAGCTTGTCTCCAGCGCCAGGGAGGTTCCGGTATGGGTCTTCTGTGCGAGTGACGCGCCGGCCGAGCCCGAGCGCATGCTGACCGGTCTTGGTGTGACGGTGATCCGGAGCCCGGCCGGTGAGGGCGGTCTCGATCTTCACGCGGTGCTGCGGGCGCTGGCGGAGCGCGGGATCACGCGGCTGATGGTGGAGGGCGGTCCCAAGGTCGCGGCTTCATTCCTGCGTGCCGGCCTCATCGACGAAGCGGTGCTGCTGCACGGATCGCTGACGATTGGGCCCGATGGCGTGGATGCGCTTGACGGGCTTGCGCTCGGCGCTCTAACCGCTTCCCCTGTTCTCGTGCTGTCCGATACCCAAACGATCGGTGGCGACAAACTCGAACGATATGAGCGGCGTTAGATGTTCACCGGCATTGTCACCGATATCGGCGAAGTCGCTTCGGTCGAAGCGAAGGCCGACGGGCTGCGACGCATTGTCATCGCTTGCAACTACGACCGCGACACGATTGCGATCGGTGCATCCATCGCCTGCGCCGGGGTGTGCCTCACGGTCGTGGAGACCGGGCTGACCGGAAACCGCACCTGGTTTGCGGTCGATGCCGCGGCCGAGACGGTCCGTCTCACCAACGTGCGTGAGTGGCAGAACGGCAGCCGGATCAATCTCGAGCGCGCGCTGAAGATCGGCGACGAGCTCGGCGGGCATATCGTCACCGGCCATGTCGATGGCGTCGCCACGATCAAGTCGCGTGAAGACCTCGAAGGCCAGGTGCGGTTTGTGCTCACGGCGCCGCAGGCGCTTTCTGCGTTTATTGCAAAGAAGGGGTCGGTGGCGCTGGATGGTGTGTCCCTCACCGTGAACGAGGTCGATGGCAATGACTTCTCGGTTATGATCATCCCGCACACGCTGGCGGTAACCACGCTGGAGAACTGGCAATCCGGCACAGCGGTCCATCTCGAGGTTGACATGATGGCGCGCTATGCTGCGCGTCTGATGGAGGCGCGGAGATAGCGCCCCTGGCGCCCTTGCGGTGCGCCGCGCGGTGTAGTTAGTGGCGCCGCAACGGAGATCAGGGAATGGCCGGGCCACGTCAGGCAAAGAGCGACAAAGCGGGCACGAGCGTGGCGGGCGCGAACCTTAAGGGCGCGCGCATCCTCGTCGTCGAGGCGCGCTATTACGAGAAACTGGCCGACGAACTTCTCACAGGTGCAACCCGCGCGCTGGACGCGGCGGGTGCTGCCTTTGACGTCATCACCGTCCCCGGCGCGCTCGAAATCCCGACCGCACTCGCCATCGCGCTCGATGCCGCCGCCGCAAAGAAGAAGCCCTATGACGGCGCGGTCGCGCTCGGCTGCGTGATCCTGGGCGAGACGTTTCATTTCGAAATCGTGTCGGAACAGTCGGCGCGCGGGCTGATGGATGTGTCGATCGCACGCAAGATTCCGATCGGCAACGGCATCCTAACCGTGGATACCGAGGCGCAGGCCTGGGCGCGCGCACGGGTGAGCGAAGGTGACAAGGGCGGTGGTGCCGCGCAGGCGGCGCTGGCGCTAATCGAAATCAAGCGCGCCGTCTCCAAAACCGCTGTCTCCAAGACCGCCGCTTCCAAGACTGCCGCCTCCAAGACCGCCGTTGCGAAGGCGAAGCGATGAACGCTCCGCGCAGCGACGAACGCAAGGACGAGCGCAAGGCTAACCGGCGTGGCGCCGCGAGGCTGGCCGCGGTGCAGGCGCTCTACCAGATGGACATTGCCGGGACCGATCTGAGCGAGATCCTCGCCGAATATGAGAGTCATCGCCTCGGCGGCGAGGTCGATGGCGACAAGTATCTGCCGGCCGATGCCAACCTGTTCCGCGAGATCGTGCGCGGCGTCGTCGCCGATCAGCGCGCGCTCGATCCGGTGATCGACAACGCGCTGACCAAGGGCTGGCCGCTGAAGCGGGTGGAGGCGCTGGTGCGCGCGGTGCTGCGCGCGGGCTGTTTCGAGCTGCAAAACCGCAAGGACATTCCCGCCCGGGTGATCGTCTCGGAATATGTCGACGTCGCCAATGCCTTCGTCGACCGCGACGAAACCGGGATGGTGAATGCCGTGCTCGACATGCTGGCGCGCAGTGCGCGGGTGGACGAGTTCGGCGCGTCTCCATAACCGGTATCCGCCATGCCGTCAGGCGAAGACGAACTGATCGGACGCTATTTCAGGCCGCTGGCGACGGCGCCGGGAGCGCTCGGACTCTCTGACGACACCGCCTTCTACACCCCGCCCGACGGCCATGACCTCGTTCTCACCGCCGACGCCATCGTATCCGGGATCCATTTCCTTCCCGACGATCCGCCGGAAACGGTGGCGCGCAAGGCGCTGCGGGTGAACTTGTCCGACCTCGCCGCCAAGGGCGCGCATCCGGCCGGCTGCCTGCTGACGCTGGCCTTGCCGGCGGGCATCGCCGAGGCATGGCTGCCTGGCTTCGCATCGGGGCTGCAATCGGATTGCGATCTGTTCGGCTGTCCGCTTTATGGCGGCGACACGGTGCGAACCGAGGGACCGGTGTGGCTCTCGGTGACGGCCTTCGGCATCCTGCCGCGCGGAACCATGGTCAGGCGCGCCGGCGCCAGGCCGGGCGACCGCATCGTCGTGACCGGCACGATCGGCGATGCCGCGCTGGGCCTTCGCATGCTGCGCGAGCCGGACCTGATCGGACAATGGTCGCTCGGCGAAGACGACGCAGCGCATCTCGCGGGCCGTTACAGAGTGCCGCAGCCTCGCAACGCGCTGGCGGATGCGGTGCGTGCATTCGGCTCGGCAGCAATGGATGTATCGGACGGGCTTGCCGGCGATCTTGCCAAACTGTGCGATGTCTCCGGCGTGTCGGCGCGGATCGAGGCGGCGCGCCTGCCGCTGTCGGCTGCGGCGTGCAAGGCGCTGGCGGCAGACCCGGGTTTGATCGAGTCGATCGGAACCGGTGGCGACGATTACGAGATCCTCGCCGCCATTCCCGCCGACAGGCTCGCGGCGTTTCGCGAGCAGGCCAACGCCGCCGCGATCCCGGTGACCGAGATCGGCGAAATCGTCGACGGCCGCACACCCGTGCGGGTGATCGGTGCCGACGGCACAGAGCTGACATTCGCGCGCGGCTCGTTCAGTCACTTCTGAATGTCTGCCAGAACATGGGCGCGCTACAAGAACGCCGGGGAGAGAGACGCCATGCATGACCGCACCGCAGTAAAGGCCGCGCCGACCGGCTGGGGCGTGTCCGGCAATGCGCGCGAGGCGCAGCTGCGCCGGCGTTTTCCGACCGTCGAGGATCTGCGCAAGGCCTCCGAGCGCCGGGTCCCGTCGCTCGGTTACGAAACCGTGGCGGGCGGTAACGGCCAGAATCTCGCCGTCAAGCGCAACGCCGACGCGCTGGATGCCATCCAGATGGCGCCGCGGACCGGCGGCGACCGGGGACCGGTTGCAACCGATGTCACGCTGTTCGGCCGGCATTATGCAGCGCCGCTCGGCATCGCCCCGATGGGATTGCAGAGCGTGTTCTGGCCCGGCGCCGAACGGCATCTGGCGCGCGCAGCGCAACGCGCCCGCATCCCCTATACCGCCGGGACCGTCAGCGGCATCGCGCTGGAGGAGGCCGCCAAACTCGCGCCGGACGTGGTCTGGTTCCAGCTTTACCGGCTGGCACGCGACGATCACAAGGTCGGCTTCGATCTGGTGCGCCGCGCGCAGGCCGCCGGCGTGCATGTGCTGGTGATGACGGTCGATACCCCGGGTCGGGCCAAGCGGCCGGGCGAATTGCGCAACGGACTGACGCTGCCGTTCCGCCCCACGCTGCACACCATCATGCAGGCGGCGGTGAGGCCGAACTGGATGCGCGCGCTCGTGAGCAACGGGCAGCCAAGCTTTCCTTGTCTTGCGCCATATTGCGGCGCCAATCCGAGCAAATCGGACATCGCCTGGTTCGCCCAGAACGAGGTCGGCGGCGCCTTCACCTTCGAGGAACTCAAGCGCTATCGCGACGCCTGGAGGGGACCGATGGTGATCAAGGGCGTGATGCATCCCGCAGATGCGGAAAAGGCGATATCCATCGGGCTCGACGGCGTTCAGGTGTCCAATCATGGCGGCCGTCAGCTCGAAGCGGCGCCGGCGGCGATCGACGTGCTGCCCGCGATCGTGAATGCCGTCGGCAACAAAGGAACCGTGCTGTTCGACAGCGGCGTGCGCTCGGGGCTCGATGCCGTGCGCGCGGTGGCGCTCGGGGCGCAGGCGGCGCTGGCGGGAAGGGCATTCCTCTATGGAATCGGTGCGGCCGGCGGCGACGGCGCCAGTTACGTGACCGACATGCTGGTGGAGGAAGTCTCGGTTGCAATGCGGCAACTCGGAACCCCTGACATCGCCGCATTGCGGGCGCTGTCGATCCGCCATCCGGGTGCATGGCAGTTCTGACTTGCCGTTTTCGCGCTGGTTTATATTCAACCGGCCGGATATGTAGGGCGCCCTTGCCGGGGATTCCTTCATGTCGGTAGCCGCCCAGGGCCCGCACCATCTGATTGACGACGCGCTGGCGCGTCGCAACGCGATCGTGCTGTCGATCGCGCAGGCGATGGCCGGCGGCAACAACACCGTATTGCTTGCGACCGGCGCCATCACCGGTGCGATGCTGGCGCCCGACAAGATTCTGGCGACGGTTCCGATCACCGTTTACGTCATCGGCATGTGGCTCGGCACGCTTCCGGTCGGTGCACTGGCCCGCCGCTTCGGCCGCCGCACCGCATTCCAGATCGGCACCATCTGCGGCGTACTGACCGGGCTGATCTGCTGCGCCGGCGTTCTCCAGGGTTCGTTCTTGCTCTTCAATATCGGCGCGTTTTTCTCCGGCCTCTACGCAGCCGCGCATCAGGCCTATCGCTTCGCCGCCGCCGACACCGCGAGTGACGCGTTCCGGCCGAAGGCGATTTCATGGGTGCTGGTCGGCGGGGTAGCTGCGGCCATCGTCGGTCCGCAGGTCGTGATTGCGACCAAGGACATGCTGTCGCCTTACCTGTTCGCGGCGACCTATCTCGCACAGGCGGCGATCGCCGTGGTCGCAGGGCTCGTCCTGATGCTGCTGAAAATCCCGATGCCTTCGGCGGCGGCGCGGGCCAATGCCGGGCGCCCGCTCTCCGAGATCGCGCGGCAACCGAAATTCATCGTCGCCGTGGCCTGCGGCATCGCCAGCTATTCGATGATGAATATGGTGATGACCGCGGCCCCGCTGGCGATGATCGAATGCAATCATACGGTCACCGATGCCGCGCTCGGCCTGCAATGGCATGTGCTTGGCATGTTCGTGCCGAGCTTCTTTACCGGGTCGCTGATCGCGCGCTTCGGCGTCGAACGCGTCATCGCCGCAGGCTTCGCGATCCTGCTGGCCAGCGCGGCGATCAGCATCGCGGGCATTACGCTGTGGCATTTCTGGGTCGGTCTCGTGCTGCTGGGGATCGGCTGGAATTTCGGCTTCGTCGGCGCGACCACGCTGGTCACCCAGACGCATCGGCCGGAAGAGCGCACGCGGGTGCAGAGCTTCAACGACTTCCTCGTGTTCGGCTCGATGGCGATCGGCTCCTTCGGTTCCGGCAAGGTGCTCGCGATCTATGGCTGGGCGGCTGTGAACGAAATCGTTTTCCCGGTGGTGCTGACGGCCGCGATGCTGCTCGGCTGGCTGGCGCTGAGGCAGCGTCGCAACCCTGTCTGAGCGACGCAACTTTCGGGGCACTTGCGGCAGCCGCTTCAGCGGCGCAATCTGCATATAGCTGCCGGGCCATCGTCGAGAGAACATGCCAATGCACAATGCCGTCCGTGTTTCCATCGCAGCCGCCATCGCAGCGTCAGCCCTCTGGGTGTTCCCCGCACAGGCGCAGACCTATCCGACGAAGCCGATCACCATGATCGTGCCTTATGCTGCCGGCGGCAGCGTCGATGCGGTCGCGCGCCTCGTGTCCGACCGGCTCGCGGCGAAACTCGGTGGGACCATCATCATTGAGAATGTGCCCGGCGCCGGCGGCGTGGTCGGAACCACGAGGGCGACGCGCGCGGCACCGGACGGCTACACGCTTCTGTTCTCTGTCGAGAGCACGATTGTGATTGCCAAACTCGTCTCGCCCAAGACCGTGCAATACGACGCGCTGACCGAGTTTCAGCCGATCTCGATGGTGGGGTCGTCGCCGCTGGTGCTGCTCGGCCGCAAGGATTTCCCGGCCAACAACCTCGCCGAGCTGATGAAGCTGCTGAAGGACAATCCCGGCAAGTACAATTACGCCACCTCCGGCGTCGGCACCTCGCTGCATGTCGCGGGCGAGATGATCAATGCCGAGGGCAAGGTGAACATGGTGCACGTGCCCTACAAGACCGGCGCGCAAATCCCGACCGACCTGATGGGCAACAATATCGACCTCGCGGTGCTGCCGCTGGTGATGGCGATGCAGAACGTGAAGGCGGGCAACATCAAGGCATTCGGGATCACCGAGCCGAAGCGGTTCGAACTCACCCCGGACGTGCCGAGCCTCGCCGAACATCCCGACCTGAAGAACGTGTCGGTCACCGTCTGGTACGGGCTGTTCGCGCCGGCCAAGACCGATCCGGCGATTGTCGAGAAGCTGCACAAGGCGCTGGCCGAGGTCGTGAAGGAGCCGGGTATCGTCGAGAAGCTGACGGCATCGAACCTGATTCCGGTCGGCAATTCGCCGAAGGAATTTGCCGAATTCCTGAAGGCGGAGAACGAGAAGTTTTCCGCGCTGGTGAAGGCCGCCGGCATCAAGGCCGAATAGTCGTGTTGGAGCCGATTGCGTTCGAGGTTCGCAGGCGCGCGATCGAGGCTGCGCAGGGCAGGGCGCCGTTCGACCTGCTGCTGCGCGGTGCGCGTATTGCCGATGTCGCGACCATGGAGATCCGCGAAGCCGATATCGGCATCGTCGGCCCGATGATCGCGAGTGTGCACGCGCCGGGTGCGTTCACGGAAGCCGCGGTGACTCACGACCTGTCGGGTCTGATCGTCGCCCCGGGCTTCATCGATGCCCATGTGCATGTCGAATCCTCGCACATGCTGCCGCATCGCTATGCCGAGGTGGTGGTGCCGCAGGGCACGACAACGATCTTCTGGGACCCGCACGAACTCGCCAATGTGCTTGGCCTCGACGGCATCCGCTATGCGGTCGAAGCGTCGCGCAATCTGCCGCTTCGCTTCATCGTGCAGGCGTCGTCCTGCGTGCCGGCGGCGCCGAGCCTTGAAATATCGGGCGCCGATTTCGTTGCGGACGACATCCGCGAATTGATGTCCTGGCCGGACGTGGCCGGGCTGGCCGAAGTCATGGACATGCGCGCGGTGCTGGAAGCGCAGCCGCGGATGATGGGCATCCTCGAAGCCGCCAACGCTTCGGGCAAGATCATCGAAGGGCATGCACGCGGCCTGACCGGGCCCGGCCTGATGGCCTATCTGTCGGCCGGCATTTCCGGCGACCACGAAATCACCTCGGGCGCCGATGCGCTGGAAAAGCTGCGGGCCGGCTTCACCGTCGAGATCCGCGGTTCGCATGACTATCTGCTGCCCGACGTGGTCGCGGCCATCAACACGCTGCCGGTGATCCCGACCAGCCTGACGATCTGTACCGACGACGTGTTCCCGGATTATCTGGTCGAGCATGGGGGCATCAATGACGTGCTGCGGCGGCTGATCCGCTACGGGCTCGATCCGCTGCAGGCGATCCGCTGCGCCACCATCAACAACGCGATCCGGCTGCGCCGCGACGATCTCGGTCTGGTCGCGGCGGGCCGGCGCGCGGACCTGGTTGCTTTGTCCGATCTGACTGCGGTTGCGGTGGAAGCGGTCTATAGCGGCGGCCGCCACGTCGCTCAGGGGGGACAGCTGATCGTCCCGCTGGCGGATACGCCACCGCCGCTCGTCAACACGATGAAGGTCGGTCCGCTGACGGCCGACGACTTCCGCATTCGTGTGCCGGGCGTCACCAACGGCCCGGCGCTGATCCAGGCCATCAAGGGCGCGCGCTTCAACTCGTGGAGCGAAGTCGAGGTCGAGGTGCGGGACGGCTTCGCTTTGGTGCCGTCGGATCTCAGCGTGATGGCGATCGTGCATCGCCACGGGCGCAACGATCCGAGGCCGCAGCTCGCCATCATCGAGGGGTGGGACCGCTGGGGTGGCGCTTTCGCCACCTCCTATTCGCACGATTCCCACAACCTGATCCTGTATGGCCACGACCCGGAGGAACTCGCGCTTGCAGCCAATACCGTGATCGGCATGCAGGGCGGCATCGTGGTGGTCAGGGATGGGCAGGTGGCCGCGCAGCTCGCCTATCCGGTCGCCGGGATGCTGTCGCTGGGCGACCCGGACGACGTGGCGGCTGCCCACAAGCGCATCGTCGAGGCCGCGGGCGAAATCTGCGCCTGGCAACCGCCTTACCGGACCTTCAAGGCGCTGAGCGGCCAGTCGCTGGCCTGCAATCCGGGTCCGCATCTCACCGACCTCGGGCTGACCGACGGGACCACCAAGGACATCCGGCCGATGCTGATCCGGGCAGGTGACGTTCACTGAGCTTGTCACCGGGCGTGTCATGGAGCTAGTCGGGATGGGCCGAGGCACGACGGAAATGAGGCCGGTAGGCCAAGGCTTGCGCGCAGCGCGCAAGTCTTTGGCGAGCCCCCGAAAACCCCAAGGAAATCGGCGATTTCCCCGGTTGCTTTGCAAATTCCTTTTTGGCAATGTCCGCGCGATTTTGAGGCAGGGCGGAGGCGATTCCGCACGTCCGGCATCAATGAAGCACAGCCGGACTTGGGGAAGTTCCGGCACATTCAAGTCCAATCGAGGGTTACTATGACAGCTTTGTGGGTGATCATCGCCTGCGGTTTGCTTGCCATTGTCTATGGCATCTGGGCCACGATGTCGGTGATGAAGGCCGATGCCGGCTCGGCGAAAATGCAGGAGATCGCCGCCGCCGTCCGTGAGGGCGCGCAGGCCTATCTGAAACGCCAGTACACCACGATCGGTCTGGTCGGCGTGGTGATCTTCGTCGTCGTCGGGCTGCTGCTCGGCTGGCTGGTCGCGATCGGCTTTGCCATTGGCGCGATCCTGTCCGGCGCCGCGGGCTTCATCGGCATGAACGTGTCGGTGCGCGCCAACGTCCGCACCGCGCAGGCCGCGGTGAAGTCGCTGGCGGGTGGACTGGAGATCGCCTTCAAGGCCGGCGCCATCACCGGCATGCTGGTCGCAGGCCTCGCGCTGCTTGGCGTCGCCGTCTATTACATGATCCTGACCGGCCCGCTGGCGCTTGCGCCGAACAGCCGCGTCGTGGTCGACGCGCTGGTGGCACTCGGGTTCGGCGCCTCGCTGATTTCGATCTTCGCCCGTCTCGGCGGCGGCATCTTCACCAAGGGTGCGGACGTCGGCGGCGACCTCGTCGGCAAGGTCGAGGCCGGCATTCCCGAAGACGACCCCCGCAACCCGGCCACCATTGCCGACAACGTCGGTGACAATGTCGGCGACTGCGCCGGCATGGCGGCCGACCTGTTCGAAACCTATGCGGTGACCGCGGTCGCCACCATGGTGCTGGCCGCGATCTTCTTCGCCGGCCAGCCGGTGCTCTCTTCGATGATGATCTATCCGCTCGCGATCGGCGCGGTCTGCATCATCACCTCGATCGCAGGCACCTTCTTCGTGAAGCTCGGCGCCAACCAGTCGATCATGGGCGCCCTGTACAAGGGTCTGATCGCCACCGGCTTGCTGTCGCTCGTCGGCGTCGCGATCGTGACGCACATCATGCTTGGTTTCGGCACCGTGCTGAAGACCGGCGGCGGCGTGACCTTCACGTCGACGGCGCTGTTCATCTGCGGCGTCGTCGGACTCGCGGTCACCGGCCTGATCATCTGGATCACCGAATACTACACCGGCACCAATTTCCGTCCGGTGAAGTCGATCGCCGAAGCCTCGGTGACCGGGCATGGCACCAACGTGATCCAGGGCCTCGCCATTTCGATGGAATCGACGGCACTGCCGGCGCTGGTGATCATCGCCGGCATCCTGGTCACCTACGCGCTGGCCGGCCTGTTCGGCATCGCCATTGCGACCACCACGATGCTGGCACTAGCCGGCATGATCGTTGCGCTCGACGCCTTCGGCCCGGTCACCGACAATGCCGGCGGCATTGCCGAAATGGCCGGTCTGCCGAAGGAAGTGCGCAAGTCGACCGACGCGCTGGACGCTGTCGGCAACACCACCAAGGCGGTGACCAAGGGCTACGCGATCGGCTCCGCCGGTCTCGGCGCGCTGGTGCTGTTCGCGGCGTATAACGAAGACCTGAAATACTTCATCGCTGCGAAGAACCCGTATTTCGTTGGCGTCGCTCCGGACTTCTCGCTGAACAATCCGTATGTCGTGGTCGGCCTCCTGTTCGGCGGCTTGCTGCCGTACCTGTTCGGCGCGATGGGCATGACCGCGGTCGGCCGTGCAGCCTCCTCGATCGTCGAGGAAGTCCGCCGGCAGTTCCGCGAAAACCCTGGCATTATGAAGGGCACCAGCAAGCCGGATTACGGCCGCGCCGTCGACCTTCTGACCAAGGCTGCGATCAAGGAAATGATCATCCCGTCGCTGCTGCCGGTGCTGTCGCCGATCTTCGTCTATTTCGCCATCTACTTCATCGCGGGCGGCGGAGCGGCCGGCAAGTCGGCGGCCTTCTCGGCGGTCGGCGCGATGCTGCTCGGCGTGATCGTGACCGGCCTGTTCGTCGCGATCTCGATGACCTCGGGCGGCGGTGCCTGGGACAACGCCAAGAAGTACATCGAGGACGGCCATTTCGGCGGCAAGGGTTCCGAGGCCCACAAGGCTGCGGTGACCGGCGACACCGTCGGTGATCCCTACAAGGACACGGCCGGTCCGGCGGTTAATCCGATGATCAAGATCACAAACATCGTGGCGCTGCTGTTGCTCGCCATCCTCGCGCACTGACGCGGCGAGCAACTCTCCGAAACGTAAGAGCCCCGCGAAAGCGGGGCTCTTTTTTTGAAAAGATTGCCTCGAACTGCAAACCGTCGGTTGGGCCGTGATCCAGTCCGGGTCAGGCCGGCATCGCGTTGGATGACGCGCCGAGGGGCAGGCCGGTTGCGCGATGCGCTGCATTGGCAATCTTCGCGGCGGTCGCATCCTGAAACGGTTGCGCCAGCACAGTAATGCCGAGCGGCATCCCGTCGCTCCTGAATCCCGAAGGCACAGCGGTGCCGCACATTTCCAGCAGATTGACGAAGTTCGTGTAGATGCCGAGTCTCGCATTGAGACGGATCGGATCGGCCAGCACATCGCTTGTCCGATAAACGGTCGGCGTTGTCGGGAGCATGGCGACATCGAAATCCTCGAAGATCCGTCGCGCCTGCCGCTTCAGATCTGCAAGCTCGTGAATCGCCCGATAGACATCGACCGCCGTCCATTCCTGCGCGGTATCGAGGATGGCGCGCGTCACCGGATGGAGTTCGTCGACACGCCCGTTGACGACCTGATCGACGACGGCCTTGCGCTCGGCAAGGAACGGTCCCTCGTAGAGCATGCGCTGAACCTTGTCGAAGGGCGTGTAGTCGAATTCGATCGCCGTTCCGCCGAGGCGCTCCAGCCGGCTTACCGCTTGCTCGTACAGATCCGCAGCGTCGGTATCGCCGAAGAAATCCAACTGGCTCGCGCGTGGCACTCCGAAACGGAAGAATGTGTCGAGCGGAGTCTGATCGAGGTTGCAGGTGTCCGCCTCGCGCTTCGAAAACAGGTCGTCAGGATCGTAGCCGGAAATCAGGTCCAGAACCGACATGCCGTCAGCGACCGTCAGCGCGAAAACTGAAATCGTTTCCAGCGTCTTCGCAGTGCCGCCGCCGACCACCGAGGTATTGCTGACCAATCCCGGTGTCGGCTTCACACCCACGATATTGTTGAACGCAGCCGGGACCCGCCCGGAGCCGGCGGCGTCATTTCCCAGGGCGAATGACACCAGGCCCGCGCCAACCGCGACGCCGGAGCCGGAGCTTGAGCCGCCTGGAATGAAGTCCGGGTTGAACGGATTGCGCGCGACTCCATAGGGGCTGCGGACGCCGACCAGTCCCACAGCGAGCTGATCCATATTGGTCTTGCCGATGACGACGGCGCCGGCGGCGATGAGCCGCGCTACGGCCTGTCCGGTACCCAACGCTATGCTGCGCGCGGGCGGGAAACCGCTGGTGCTCGGCAGGTCGGGGACGTCGATATTGTCCTTGATCGCACAGGGGAGGCCCCAGAGCGGCGCATCGCGCGAGACATGCCGCTCGATGGCATCGCAGCGCGCCAGCGCTTCCTCTCGCGGGACCAGGTGGATCCAGACATGGTCGTCGCCGCGCGCGGCGATCCTGTCGTAGACCGCGTTGATGACCTCGCGCGGCGACAGCGCGCCGGAACCATACCCTTGCCGAAGTGTCGTGAAATCAAGACTGCCGTCCGCCGCCGACCAAGCCACGTCCTCACCCCTGTAATTTTTTGAATGTCGAATCCGGTGTCAGACTCGGACCAGCGATCGGTAGTCGAGCTGGCGATGGAACCAGAACCGGTATCCTGCCATGTCTTTCTTCATGGCGACGCTGAGTTCGGGCTGATACAGCGGAATCCGCGGGACTTCTTCGAAGGCGATGTCGATGAATGCCTTGGCGCTGGTGTCGTATGCGCTCATGTCGCCCTCCGCAGCCTGCGTGCGGGCTGCGTTGATGAGCTGATCCATCGCCGGATTCTTGTAGCTCATCGTGTTGAACAGCGCATTCTGGCCGTGATAGCACCAATAAAAGAAGTAATCGGCGTAATCGAGCCATCCCGAAAAGAAGTTGGAGATCATCGGCATCTCCTTTTTCAGGAGTTCGCCGCGCCAGTTGGCGCCCGGCACTTTGTTGATGCTGGCTCGGATTCCGATCTGCCCCAGCGATTCCTGAACCAGGATGGAGAGCGGCTCGTTGATCGCCGCTGCGCCGAGGTCGTAGGACAGCGTGGTCTCGAAGCCTTGCGGGTAGCCTGCTTCGACAAGCAGTTGCTTGGCCTTGGCCATATCGGTGTTGTAGCCATGCGGCTGTGGCCAGTCGCTGCTGGTGGCTTTGTTGGTCGCAGCTCCATAGAGTGGCCTTGCAATGCCGTAGAGCACCGCGTCCATGATCTTCTGGTAGGGAATGGCGTAGGCGACAGCCTGCCGGACCTTGACGTTATCGAACGGCGGCTTGGTTACGTTCATCCCGATATACTGGATGCCGTTGCTGATCGGCGTCGACACCATTTTCAGCTGATTGAGTTGCTTCAGTTCGACAAAATCCTTGGCAGGGATATCGAACGAGATGTCGGCGTCGCCTCGCTCCATTAGCGCCCGGCGCGTACCGGCGGATGGCACGATGCGCCAGATCACGCGCGCAAAATCCGGTCTCTTGCCGCTGCGCCAGCCGTCGAAGCGCTCGTAAACGACCTCCGATCCCGGCACGGCTTTGGCCACCTTGTAGGCGCCGCCGCCGGCAACGTTATTCTTGGTATATTCCAGGCCCCACGGATCCCTTTCCGTGGCGTTCTTCTTCACCTGTTCGGAATTCATGATACTTGGAACGATGGTGGCGATCACCGGCAGCGCCAGCCTGTCCTTGCGAATGAAATCGACGCGGAACGTATGGTCGTCGACCGCGACGAATTGTTCCGGCTTCTCCAGCGAGCCGACTTTCATGGTGAAGGTGGGAAAGCCGCCGACGGTGACCGCGCGATCGAACGACCATTTCACGTCCTTCGCGGTGACCGGCGTGCCGTCGTGGAATGTTGCGTCCTTGCGCAGCTTGAACGTGACCGACATCGGGCCGGCTGTCCATTCCTCGGCAAGCTCCGGCGTGAACTTGTCCTTGTCGTAGCTCTCTACGCCATTATCGAGAGTCTTGAAGCCATGCGAGATCAACCGGTCGTAACAATTCCATGCCACCTCGTAGCCGGGCCGATTGGTGCCCACGCCCTGAATGTCGAAATTGTTCGGTGCGTTTTCCGAGACCAGCACCATCGTATCGCGACGACTCTGCGCCCGGGCCGGTCCGGTCAGGCCGGACGTCGACGCGTCCGTTCCGAGCGCGACCGTGGTCGCCGTCATTGCCTTGATGAACTTGCGGCGATCCATGACCCAAACCTCTTTGCCGGAATGCGCTTCAAACAAAGCTGATCACAAACGAAATTGATCCAGAAGATCAAAATATCTTGCAGGGCGTTGCCGTTTCAGCAACGCTCGATCACGCCAGAGATTTGCTGTTCAATCATGCGGCAGCGCATGCCGCTTTCATGTTCAAATCACTCATCGCGGTTCGGAGAATTCGGAATGTCGCTTACGCATCTGCGCTACTTCGATGAGGTCGTTCGGACCGGCTCGATCCGCCTGGCAGCGGAACGCCTTCGCATCACGCCGTCGGCCATCAGTCGGCAGGTGAAGAAGATCGAAGACCAGATTGCGGCGCCGCTATTCGTCCGCAATGCGCGCGGCGTCGTGTTGACATCAGCCGGCGAATTGTACGCCAGCTATGCGCGCGCAGCGCTGGTTGAACGCGATCGCATTCATGGGGAAATCGATGACCTGAAAGGATTGCGGCGCGGCCACGTGCGCATCTGCTCGGCAGAGGGCATCGTCGACGAACTCACGGCCGCGATCGCCAGCTTTCGCGCCCGCCACCCGGGCGTCACCTTCCATCTCGTCGTCGTCGGATCCGAGCAAATCCATCAGATACTGGGCGCGGGCGATGCCGATGTCGGAATTGCCTATACCGCAACCGCGCAACCCGGCATTCGATTCGCATCGCGACGCCGGGCTCCGATCTTTGCGGTGATGACACGAGAGCATCCGCTGGCAGCCGCGCGGCGCCTTTCGCTCGCTGCGACCATGGCGCATCCGATCGCTGTGCCGGACAAGACGTTTGGTCTTCGCCGGCTGCTCGACAGTCAGTGTCAGGCGAGCCGGCTCACGCTGCGGCCGGTGATGGAGGCCAATTCGATTCAGGCGCTGCGAATGTTTGCCCGGTCTGGTGGGGGCGTCACCTTTTTGCCGTTGGTCACCATTCGGCGTGACATCGAACAGCGCGCCGTGGTGGCCGTGCCGATGACGAGCGACCGGCAATTGGATAAAGGGACGCTGGATGTCTGCGTTTCGGAAAGCCGGAAGCTTCCCAAGGTTGCAGCGACATTCGTCGCGCATCTGCAGCTATCGCTGATGGAACTCGGCGCGTCGCTGGCCTAGCCGGTTCGCATGCAGTCTGCTGCCGCGCTGCGAACCGCTAGTTCTGCAGACCGACGATCTTGAAGATGTAGGTGAGGTAGGACATCTCGCTGCCGCCGGTCGGCGTGGTCTTGCTGACGAAGTCGAAGACCTTGCCGTCCTTGATGCCGTAATCGGCCAGCCGGTTGACGCGGCGCTCCTTGTCGAAATAGACGGCGATGACCCGCTGATCGACGACCTTCTGCGGCATGAAGGCCGCGGCTTTCTCGCCCCGCTGGGAAATGTAGTAGAAGACCTCGCCGGTCACGGTCGCGACGGTGGAGGGGGTGCCGAGCACGATCAGGACCTGTTCCTGGCTCGAGCCGAGCGGGATCTGTTCGAGCGCACCTTCGGGCACCACATAGCCGCGCTGGAAGGTCTGTTCGGTGGCCCCGCAGCCGGCAAGCGCCAGCGCACAGGCCAGCGTCAGCGCAACTGCGCCGGTGCTACGGCGTCGGATGATCCGCGCCCATATACCGCTCCCGAACCTCATGTTGGCTCGATTAGCCCCCAAAGCCAGCGATTGCAACGTCTTGGCACTGGCGATACGCCCCAACCGGACCTAGAACAGGACCGATGCTGACGATATTTCGCCGGAACCCCCAAGCTCCTACCATCGAGGCGCTCTATGGCGCCATCGTGGCGCAAGCCCGCGCTCCTGTCTTCTACCGCGATCTCGGGGTCGCAGACACCGTGAATGGACGGCTCGATTTGCTGATGCTGCATCTGGGCCTCGCATTCGACCGGCTGTCGCGCGGCGAGGAACCGGCCAAAGCCGCGGGGCAGGCGGCTTTCGACCGATTTTGCCAGGATATGGACGACCATCTGCGGCAGGACGGGATCAGCGACCTGAGGGTGCCGAAGGATATGCGGCGCCTCGCGGCAGCTTTTTTTGGCCGGCAGCGGGCTTATATCTCGGCTTTGAAGGCCGGCGATCGCGACGCCTTGCGGTCGGCGCTCTGCCGGAACGTCTATGCGGACGAGGACCGGCCGGGTCTGGATGGACTGACCGCCTATGTCGAGGCGGCCGCGCGGGGCCTGGACGGTCAGGATGCGACGGCGATTGCCAGCGGCCGGATCGCCTGGCCCGACCCTGTCCCGCAAGCGGGAGGACTGCCATGACACACCCCGATCAGCCGCCATGGAGCCATCGCATTGCGCTGGCCGAGGTCCCCGACGAGGGACTGCATGTCGCGCTCGAGGCCGATGCCGATGTCCGCGCCATCCTCGCGCGCACGGCGAACCTGCGCGAGCTACCCCGTCTGGAAGCGAGTTTCGATTTGCGCCGGAAGGGCGCGGGCGTTCTTCATGTGACGGGTGAAGTGATTGCGACGGTTGGTCAGAACTGCGTGGTGACGCTTGATCCGGTTGAGCAAAATCTGCATGAGCTGGTCGACATCACGTTCTCGCCGGACGCTGCGGACACGCTGGGCGACGGCGATGGCGAGGCCAGCTTCGCCATGACGGATAGCGACGCGCCGGAACCGCTGGCGGACGGATATGTCGATCTCGGCGCCATCGCCACCGAGTATTTCCTGCTTGGAATCGATCCCTATCCGCGCAAGGACGGCGCGGTGTTCGAATCCGAGGTGGCAAGGGATCCGCGGGAAAGTCCGTTCGCGGCGCTGGCGGAACTCGCTGACCCGCAGAAAAAGCGACCGCCGGAGAGGAAATAGGCGCGGTGGTTGTATCCTCCGCGACAATGGCTATGGTCCGCGCCCGTGCCGGGTTCCGCCGCCTTCCTTTGTTCCCGGGCCACCGGCAATGGAGCCACTAGGGTCGGCAATGCCAGACAAGGTTCGCATCGCGCTCGATGCCATGGGAGGCGACCATGGCCCGTCCGTGGTCATTCCCGGCGCGGCGCTCGCGCAGGTGCGCCATCCGGATACCGAGTTTGTTTTCTTTGGCACGGCGCCCGAGATCGAGGCGGCGCTTGCCGCGCATCCGAAACTGAAAGCGGCGTCGCGCGTCATCCATACCGACGTTGCCGTGAAGATGGACGACAAGCCGAGCCAGGCGCTTCGCCAGGGGCGAGGGAAGTCGTCGATGTGGCTCGCGATCGACGCGGTGAAGCAAGGCGAGGCCGATGTGGCGGTGTCGGCTGGCAATACTGGCGCGCTGATGGCGATGGCCAAAATCCATCTGCGAACGATGGCCGGAATCGAGCGTCCGGCGATCGCGGCGATCTGGCCGACGCTACGCGGCGAATCGGTGGTGCTCGATCTCGGCGCCAATATCGGTGCCGATGCGCAGCACCTGATCGACATGGCGGTGATGGGCAGCGCGATGGCGCGCATCCTGCTCGATATCGACCGGCCGACCGTCGGGCTTCTGAATATCGGCGTTGAAGAAGTTAAGGGTCTGGATGAAGTGCGGGAGGCGGGCCGTATTTTGCGCGAGCGCGACTTGCCGCACCTCCAATATTCGGGTTTCGTCGAAGGCGACGACATCGGCAAGGGTACGGTCGACGTGGTGGTAACCGAAGGTTTCGCAGGCAATATCGCGCTCAAGGCGGCCGAAGGAACGGCGCGCCAGATCGCGGGCTATCTCAAGGCCGCGATGAAAGAGACCGTATTCACCCGGATCGGCTATCTGTTTGCCCGCGGTGCGTTCCGCAAACTCGCGGCCAAGATCGACCCGAGCCGCGCCAATGGCGGGGTCTTTGTCGGCTTGAACGGGATCGTCATCAAGAGCCACGGCGGCGCCGATGCAAACGGGTTTTCCGCCGCGGTCGATATCGGCTACCAGATGGTGCGCAACGATCTGAAGGCCAAGATCGAACAGGCGCTGGTGCCCGAAGCCCGCGTGGTGGCTGAACTGCCTGAGGCCGGAGCGGCATCGTGACATTGCGGTCCGTGATTATCGGCTCCGGCTGCTACCTGCCGGAGCGCGTCCTGACCAATGCCGAACTCGCGACCCGGGTCGACACGTCCGACGATTGGATCGTGCAGCGCACCGGCATTCGCGAACGCCATGTCGCCGCCGATGGCGAATTCACGTCCCATCTCGGCATCAAGGCGGCACTGGCGGCGCTCGCCGATGCGGGACTGGCGCCGCAGGATATCGACCTGATCGTATGCGCGACCTCGACGCCCGATAACACCTTTCCGGCAACCGCCGTGTCGATCCAGGCCGGTCTTGGCATCACCGGCGGCTTTGCCTTCGATATCCAGGCGGTCTGCTCGGGCTTTGTCTATGGCCTCGGCACCGTCGATGGATTGCTGCGGAGCGGGCTGGCCAAACGGGCTCTGCTGATCGGCGCGGAGACGTTCTCACGCATTCTCGACTGGACCGACCGCACCACCTGCGTCCTGTTCGGCGATGGCGCCGGCGCCGTCGTGATCGAGGCGCAGGAGCAACCCGGCGCCATGACCGACCGGGGAATCCTGACCACGCATCTGCGATCCGACGGCCGCCACAAGATGAAGCTGTATGTCGACGGCGGCCCGTCCTCGACCCAGACCGTCGGTCACCTGCGCATGGAAGGCAAGGAGGTCTTCAAGCATGCGGTCTCGATGATAACCGACGTGATCAAGGATGCATTCAAGGCCACCGGCTACACCGCGCACGATCTCGACTGGTTTGTGCCGCATCAGGCCAATCGCCGCATCATCGACGGATCGGTCATCAAGCTCGGGCTCGATCCGGCCAAGGTGATCATCACCGTGGACCGCCACGGAAATACCTCGGCCGCCTCGATTCCGCTCGCGTTATGCGCGGGCATTGCCGACGGTCGCATCAAAAAGGGCGATCTGGTGATGTTCGAGGCGATGGGCGGCGGCTTTACCTGGGGTGCGTCGCTGGTTCGGATGTAAAAAGTTACCCATCCGTCGATGCCGCAACGCGGCGTGAATATCCCGCATCGTGATACCCGGGTCGCCTAATCGCGGCTTGGCAGCCTTTCTTCGGTTGACCGTGGAAAAGTAAGTCCATATCGTCTTGTAAAATAACAAGGATCGCCGAGTAGGGGCTGCGGGGCGATGACGGCAAAAACAGTTACACGAGCGGATCTGTGTGAGGCGGTTTACCAGAAGGTGGGACTGTCACGGACGGAGTCTGCCACCCTGGTCGAGCAGGTCCTCAAGGAAATCACCGATTGCCTTGAGCGCGGCGAGACCGTGAAGCTTTCGTCGTTCGGCTCCTTCGTCGTGCGCAAGAAGGGACAGCGGGTCGGCCGTAATCCGAAGACCGGCAAGGAAGTTCCGATTTCCCCGCGCCGGGTCATGGTGTTCAAACCGTCCGCCATTCTCAAGCAGAAGATCAACGGCGACAGCGGTCCGGACGTCGCCGACGATACCGACAGTCACTGACGCAACTGATTGGGGGCTTGGTTGGATAAGGCGCCCGACGCATTTCGCACCATCAGCGAAGTGGCTGACGACCTGAAGGTCCCGCAGCACGTGCTGCGGTTCTGGGAAACCCGCTTCAACCAGATCAAGCCGATGAAGCGCGCGGGCGGCCGCCGCTATTACCGGCCCGATGACGTCGATCTGCTGCGCGGCATCCACCATCTGCTGTATGGCGAGGGATATACCATCCGCGGCGTGCAGCGGATCCTCAAAGACCAGGGTCTGAAATTCGTTCAGAATGTCTGGCAGCCCGGCGCCGAACAGCCGGTTCATGGTCCGGTCGACGATGACGACCATCCGGAAGAACCGGTTCCGGAGGAGACTCTTGCCCCATCGCGTCTGCAGGCAACGCCCGCCGCCATCCGTGCCCAGATGTCGCGCGAGGATCTGCGGCGGCTGCAGGCGACGCTGTTCGAACTGAGCGAGTGCCGCCGCCTGCTCGACAATGCGATGGAGAAGACGGCGTCAGACTGACTCAGGTCCGCCGATCGCAAGGCGCGGCCCGTCCGCACGGCGCTATCGTTTGAGATGCCCTACGGCGGACAGGCCCGGAGCGTGGCCGCGCCTGCTTCTCAGTCGCACCGCAATCCCCGGCGGTTCACGCGCTGGTGAGGCCGCCGGGGTTTTTTCTCAGGATGCCTTCGCGTCCGGCGCGTTCTTCGGCTCGCGTAGGTAATAATTGGCATCGCGGCCCTTCACGAGGCGGCGGATCGTACGCCGCATGGTCTCGTTGCGGCGCAACGGTTCAACCGCGGCTGACGCGGCGCGAAACGCTGCCACTTTGGCACTATCGAGCGCCGGATTCACACCCGGCGCGCTCTGTGGCATGCCGAAGCCGCGCAGCATGGCGTTGACCGCAAAGATGTCGTTCCTCCGGCGCACGGCGTCGGATTTCCAGGTCAGCGACAGCGAGATCGAATAGCTGTCGGCGGTACGCACCCAGTGCGGCCATTGATACGGCACGAAAACGCCGTCGCCAGGCTTCAGCTTGTAGGTGGTGCATTTCGCATCGAACCGCGCTTCGTAGGGCAGGTTGCGATGCTTGATCGCGCTCGATTCCAGCGCCTCCTCGGAGGCGATCGATCGATCGCGGTTGTCGTAGACGTGGAAGAATTTGTCGCCGTGAATCTGGAAGAAGAAATTCTCGTCGGCGTCGGCGTGGAACGGCGTCGTCGAATTGGCCGACGACACGAAGATGAAGCCGCGGATATCCTCGAAGCCCGCGGCCTTCAGGCTGTCATGGCCGCGGGTGCGCGCGACCTCCATCAGCGCATCCTCGATCAGCTTGCGATAGGCGGGATCCTGCTCGACCGATTTCAGCACCATCCAGGCTCCGGCGCTCTCGATGTTGCGCACGATCTCTTCCGGCGCGAGATCGACCGTTGGTGTGGTCTCGGGCGTCTGGCTGATCGCAGCCTTGCCGGAATTATATTCCAGCCGGTCGCGCGGCAGCTGGCGCACAAGCTCGGCAAGAACCGGCAGGGTCAGCAGCGGATTGCCGACAAAATGATGCTTGAGCCCGAACGGCAGGTTCGGAAAGTCGTGCGTCAATGCGGCCGTGTCGGTCGGCTCGAAGAACGTCATGGCAGCTTCTCCCTGATCCGGCGGATGGCTTTGAGGAAATCGATGGTGCGCATGCGGGCGCCAACCAGCGCCCTGATGGCGAGGGCGCTGGGTTCACGCCGCGACAGCGGTACGAACACGTCGGCGATCTCGATGCGCTCGCGCCAGATGTGATCGATCATCGGGTGTTCGCCGTCGGCGGTGGAATCGGCGAAGGCGATGGCGGGATCGGCACATAGGTGCCGGGTGAGGTCGAGCGTGAGCTGAACGCCGGGGGATGTCCGCGCCTCGCTTTCGTCCATCGCAATCTTGAAGAAGAAGGCGCGGCCGGCATCGCGCAGGATCAGGCCGGAGGCGAGGGTCTCGCCATTGCGGGTGAGGCTAACGATCTCGAACTGCCCGGTTGCGGCGAGTGCGGAAGCCGCTTCGCGGATGAAGGCGGCGTCACCGCCATGCCGCAGGAGTGCGGTGCCGCGGTTGCCTTTCCACCCTTTGTCTTCCAGCGTCAGAAATGCCTCGAGCGCGGGTCCGATGCGCTCCGGTTCCGATGCCACTTCGAACACCACCGGCCCGGTATCCTCCAGCCGGTGACGCTGACGGCGCAATTCCTTCAGCTTCTTAGCCGACAGCGCGTCGCGCAGGACCGTCTCCGCGTCCTTGCGCGCATCGAGGCCGGCCCGGCGGAAGCTGCGCAGGATCTCCGGTGTCAGGCCGCGCCGCTCCAACGCCGCGCGCATCGCGGCATAGGCCGCGCCGTCGGTCGGAATGTTCTGCAGCAGCAACGCGCGCGCGCCGGCGGCTTTCGCCCCATCGAGCAGCGCGCCGGCCGCCTCGATCGGACAATCGCGATCAAGCAGCGGCGCCGAGAACGGCGCATAGGCATTCCAGGATACCAGCAGCGGCACCGGCAACGAGAGCGCGCGGCTGGCCCAGCGCACCGGCATCAGGCCGGTCAGACGATCCGGAGCGGTGGTGTCGAACGCCGTCAGCGCCAGCGCATCGTTGCGGCCGCGTGCGTGGCGCGACACGGCCAGCGCCCAGAACGGCAGGTAACAGGCATTCGGCTCGACCGCATCCGCGGCGAGGGCTGTCCAGTCCGGGATCGAGACCGAGGCGAGCGCGGTCAGGGACGATGGCGCCGCCGGCGCCGACGTCACCGGACGGGCGTGCCTCTGCCGCGCGGCTGAAGCGGCGCCGTGAACCTGATCCACATGGATCGGGGCACTCATGCGAAAACCTGGGCCATGATCGTGATCGATGGCCGTGAGATAAGCCCGAACCGTGACCGTCGGCTTTACCCGGTGGCTTCGCGCGCGGCTTTGGCGCCGGACAGTTAACGAACCGATGCTCCGACAGATGAAAGCCGGCGGCAGGTGTTGCAGCGGGGCCGCATAACGAATTCGTAACGCTAATTGCGGCCGAAATTCCTCGCATTTACCTCAAATTCGCCCGGACCCGGCGCGATTGAACCGGCCGAGGCCCGGACGCGACCAACGGTTATCGGGCTTTTGCAAGGGAATGCCGCTATGCCGCTGACCACGTTTCAGATTTCGCAGCTCAAGACGCTTCTCACCGGCGAGATGCCGCTGAAGGTGTTCTGCGACACGATCGAGGGCGAGAAGCTGTGCTGGAGCGGCCTGGTCGGAATCCGCGCCAACGAACTTCGCTCCACCGTGACGCTCACGGAGCGGGGACGCGCCGCCATCGCCGGCCTCGACTGATCCAGCTTTGCAAGATCCAGGCGCGGTGCTGTGCCCGCGCCTGAACGTGAGATCGACTTCGCTCAGGCAAATTCCTGCTGATGCACCCAGGCCGCCTGGCGCGGCGGCTGCTTGGTGCGATCCCATTCATCCAGCATGGCAGGCGCGATCTTCTTCAATTCCTCGAGCTGACCGGGCTTCGACGTCATGTAGGTGACCTCGCAGCGGTTGCCGCTCGGGTCGAAGAAGTAGATGGACTGGAAGACCGCGTGATCGGTCGGACCAACTACCTCGCAGCCGATCGCTTCCGCATTGGCCTTGGCTTCCAGCATCGACTCGCGGTCTTTCACGCGGAACGCGATGTGCTGGACCCAGTCCGGCGTATTCGGATCGCGGCCCATCGGCGGTGATTTCGGCAATTCGAAGAAGGCGAGGATGTTGCCGTTCCCGGCGTCGAGAAAGACATGCATGTACGGGTCCGGCGACTTGGTCGACGGCGCGCGGTCTTCCGCCATCGCCATCAGGAAATCCATGCCCAGTACCTTCTGATAGAAGGCGACCGTTTCCTTCGCATTCTTGCAGCGATAGGCGACGTGGTGAATTTGTTCGACCTTCATGATGTCCTCCCGGAAAATTTGATCGATTTCACCCGGTCGCGCGCTGCGCTGCGTTGATCGAGGTCAACGGTTTCCCAGCGATCGGCCTTTCGTCCCGTCGTTACGTGCTCACGCAGCGACGATGCGCCCGCCGCGCACTGACGGGTACGATGATGCATGGCCACAGGCCTGCGCCATCACCTCACCCCAGTTTCGACCACGGTCATTCACGGCGGGACCATACTTCGATGGTTCGTTCCGTGATGGTCTTCAGACCACCGGGGGTCCTCAGAAAGAGGAGGGGTGCCATGAAGCGATTGCTGATGGTGAGCGCGAGTCTCGTGGCCTGCGCCATGTTGCTGTCGTCCGCCGCAAACGCTCAATCGATCGAATGTGCCGTGGACGTCCCGAAGCCAGCAAAGGGGCAGTGGTATTACCGCCTCATCGATGGACGGAAATGCTGGTATGAGGGCAAGCCGATGATGCCGAAATCCTCGCTGCACTGGCCGAAGCAAAAGCCGGTGGTCGAGGCCGAAGTGGCAACGCCCGCGCCCGCGCAAGAAGTCCCACTATCGACCGACGGGCGCAACGTCAGCGACGTCAGCGCCTCGCCGCCGTCGTCGGATCCCAATATCTGGCCGGCGCCGGTAAACGCCCTCGACGATACGAGCTTCGAATCGCGGTGGCAGGCCTTGAAGCCGCGGGACTAGGACGCTCACACGTTTCCTGCCTCTGCCGGCACGATGAGACGCCGGTAGAGGTGCCAGGTCGTATGTCCGAGAACCGGCAGCACCACGATCAGCCCGACAAAGAACGGCAGCGCCGCCAGGATCAGTAGCACCACGATCATCAATGCCCAGGCGAGCAGCGGAACCGGACTTTGCGCGACGGCGCGAACGCTTGTGATCATGGCGGTGACGCAATCGACGTCGCGGTCCAGCAGCAGCGGAAACGACACGACGGTCAGCGAGAACAGTACGATCGCCAGAAAAGCGCCGACCATGTTGCCGACGAGCAGGAAGATCAGGCCTTCGGTGGTGGTCAGCACCGTGGTGATGAATTGCGGAAGCGAGGAGAAGGACGCGTTCAGGCCGAAGAACAGCGCCATCAGGAAGCGCGCCTGGTACATCCACATGATGAAGATGAAGAGCGTGACGAAGGCCATCCAGCCGATTTCCGGACGGCTGGTCATCGCGGTGCGAATGTCGGAAAGACTTGCGGTCTGACCGGTCTCGCGCTTGCGGCTGATCTCGTAGAAGCCGACCGCAACGAACGGGCCGAGCAGCGCAAAGCCTGCAGCCAAAGGATAGGCGAGGTAACTCATGCCGAGCGAGGTGACGCTGAGCACGATCGCAATCCCCGCGACGCAGTACAGCGCGCCGAGCGCCATCCCGTAAAGCGGCGCCGCCTGAAAGTCGCGCAGTCCCTGGACCAGCGCCTCGACAACGTCGCCGAAGGAAATCTGCCGCACGACCGGGTCGGTTTTGCCCGAGATTGTGGTCATGGATCCTCCCCAAGATATAACATTGGGCGTTTCGCAATTCGTCGCCTTGATCGGAATCAAGGCGCTGGCGCCGCCGAAGTCTCAGATGAATGCGGAGGATCCTGTGATGTGGCGGACCATGACGCTTGCGGCGCTGTCGGCGGCTTTGGCCGGAGGCGGCGCCGCCGTCGCTCAAGACCTCGGCGATCCGGCGGCCGGGCGGCGGTTGGCCGAGGCCTGGTGCATGGAATGCCACGCCATCGGCCCGAAAACCGTGAAGGGGACAAGGCCCGGCCCGGACTTTGTTGCGGTTGCGAACCGGCCGTCAACGACGCCGCTGTCCCTCAACGTGTTTCTGCGCTCCAATCACGAGAACATGCCGAACTTCATCCTCACGCGCGGCCAGGCCGACGATATCGTGGCCTATATCCTGACACTTGCCGAGAGATAGGCGCGTCCGATCCGGGCACCGGCGTCGCGACGCCGCCGGAGCGATCCAGCCGCGTGCCGGCTCGCGAACCGCGAATACAACGTGGTTGTACCGAATCCGTCGGTCCATTAGGATTTTGGATCGCCATCGAGCGAGGGGGCCATGGCAGATCCGGCGGTGCAAATGCTCGAGATGCGCCAGGCGACGCGCCGCAAGGTGAACAAGGCCGGCCGTATCGCCATCGACGACACAAGTCAGTTGGATTGCCTTGTTCGGAACTTCTCGGACCGGGGCGCGCTCATTTCCGTCAGTCACACGAAGTATTTGCCGGACGAGATTGGCCTCACCATTCCGGACCTGAATTTCGATCGCCGAGCCCGGATCGTCTGGCGACGCGCGCACAGCATCGGCGTGACGTTCTAGACTGCCGGGTCAGCCAAACTGGCGCAATTCCCGGAGTTGCACGGAGTGGCGTGCCGCCCGCTGTCCGGTCTGCTTTGGCAGATCCAAGGCGGGAAACTAGTCCTCCTTTCGGACAACACTGCGGTTGTTGAGGAGCGTGGGGCCGGGTCAAGGAGGTTTGTTAGGCTGCCATGCGGGCGGGACTGGCTCTAGCACGGCGACTTATTCGCCCGATGGAAGGGTGGGGGGCTCGGCAAAATCAGAGGACGACCCCATGAACCGGGAGGGCCCATCGGTCGAGGAACTAGATGTCGTCCGCCGCTTATCCAACTTGCGCGGCGCTCTCCGCTGTGGCGCGAAGACGCGCGCAGGGAATGCCTGCCCAATGCCCCGCAATCCGCTAAGGTCGGCGACCCTCGAGCATTGCCCGCAAGTCGCCGTTCGCTAGATCCTCATTTGCGGGGATCGAATTTCGTAGAGAACGCTGCAGCTGGAACGGAGTCGAGATAGCCCGCCCCCATGACTTCGTTGGCCATTTCGCCGAAGCGCCGGAGGGAAGCGATGGTGGAGTCGTTCCAGGTCGTCGTGTAGTCCGCAATCACGCGATCACGAAGCAGAGCAACGGCCGCCGGTTCCAGACCATATTTCTTGCCGTAGGCTTCGAAGACCGCTGGATTTGACTTCACGAATTCAATGGCTTCGAGCCAGGCGCGGGTAAAGTTCGTCAGTGCTTCCGGGTTGCTCTTAATGAAGTCGTCGTTGGTTGAGTAACCGATCCAGAGAAAGTCATCTCCGGTACCAGCCTTGTAGGCGTCAGCGAGATTGCCGATCGACCGGTACTTGCCGGAGCCTATGAGTTTGGCTGCGATCGGATCAAACATGACCGCGGCGTCGATCTCGCCCTTGTCTAGCAAGGCCGGGAGCAGTCCGGGGCCGGCGAATTGCAGATCACCCGTCTTTCCCGGATCGAAGCCGTGGAATTTCGACGCAATGACACGGAATAACACGGTCGCGGTGCCGGCCGCTCCTGCGAACGTCCCGACCTTTTTCCCTTTGAGCTCAGCGATGCTTTTGATCGGTGACGCGGCCGGCACGACCACATCGACTGTAACACCGCGCCCGACCGGGAACACCATGGTGACCGGAAAACCCTTGCTGCGGAATTGAGCGATTGCTGTCCACCCGCCGAAGCCGACATCGACATCTTTGCCGCGGATCGCGGTGAACAGCCCGTCGAGGGTTGGGTAGGCCCGGTATTCGGCGGCGATGCCGTATTTGCGGTCGATCCCCTGATCGATCATCGCCCGGGAGGCGATTTCATTCAGGGATTGTGCGAGGTCTCCGATCTGCACTTTTACCTGCGCAGAAGCGCTACTGCAGGCGGCGAGGGTGGCGATGGCAAGGATTCCAATACGCGACAGCATGGTCATTCCTCCTCGATAATGGTCAGATTTTGAATCGGACGGCCGCACTCCGTTCGAGGCCCTCGGCCGATCTAGGCTCCGAAACTGGTTCGGCAAACCGCGTCGCCGCCTCCCGATCGATCTCATCCCCGAAAGCCCTGATGAGGTCGCGGCTAAGTTCGAAGATCGCCAGATCGTCGTAGCTCCGGGGCCGCGCGATCTGAACGCGAAGCTCCTGACGAAACGCGCCGCCCGACATCACCAGGATGCGGTCTGCAAGGAAACAGGCTTCATAAGCATTGTGTGTAACGAAGACGATTGTCTTGCGCGTCTCGTGCCATATCGACAGAAGATCGGCGCGAATACGCTGTGCCGTGATCTCATCGAGTCCGGAGAAAGGTTCGTCCATCAGGAGGATGCCGGGCTCCACGCACAACGCCCGCACCAGGGCAAGGCGTTGCGCCATGCCTCCCGAGATTTGATTGGGATAGTAATCGCGAAAGGCCGAAAGTCCCGTCATCGCCAGATAGCGTGACTTCAATTCGTTCCATCGGTTGGCGGGCACCCGGCAGTTACTAAGTGCGAAGTCGAGATTTCCTTCTGCGGTAAGCCAGGGGAGCAAGCGCGGCTCTTGGAACATATAACCCACGCGGCTGCCACTCACGCTCACCTCGCCCTCGTAGGACTTGTCGAGCCCCGCAAGCACATTGAGCAAGGTCGATTTGCCACAGCCCGAGGCGCCCAGCACGCAGAGAAATTCGCCGTCGCCGACTTCCAGGTTGAGGTCCTTCAGCACCTGACGGGAGGCACCATCGTGGCCAGGAAAACTCTTTCGAAGCGAAACGACCTCGATAGCCGGCTTCATACCGTCACCTGTGGGCGCCACGCGAAGAGACGCTTCTCGATAGGCTTGAGAATGAGCAGCTCAATTATCAGCATGATGATGGTGAACAGAAGTGTCCACGCAAGGACTTGTCGCATGTCGGCCAATTGGTACCAGTAGAAGAGCTTGAAACCGACGCCGTTCGGGCGGCCAATCAACTCCACCAGAACGGTAATCTTCCAGATGATCCCGAGCCCGAAGCGGGCGGAAGCCATGATGTAGGGAACGATTTGCGGCACAAGCACGCGGCGCAGGATGACCGGCCGCGACGCCTCGAATACCCGAGCCATCGCGATGAGTTTCGTATCGATGTTCTTTACGCCTTCCCAAATGTTGATCGCAATCGCCGGAGCGGCAGTTATCCCTATGGCGATTATCGCCGCGGTCTCATTCAACCCAAACCACATGAAGGCGACAATGGCGTAGCAGAGGCTGGGCACAGTCAGCCCGACCATGACCCACACGTCCAAGACAGCTTCGGCCCGCCTGTTGAGCCCCATCAATATTCCGACAGGAATGCCGATTATCAGCGAGAGCAGGAGGCCGCCCACGACTCGCAACATCGTCATGGCCAGATCCAACTCGACGCGACCACCCACAATCTCGCCCCACAAAACCTGTGCGGTCTCAATTGGGCCTGGGAAGATTTCCGGCGGAAGCGTCAGGGACATCAATCCCCAGACGATCAGGGCAGCGAGTATGGAAACCAGTTTAAGCATGTACAGAGATCTGGGTGTTTAGCGTCGGGAGTTTAATGCCCGCTCGCTCGGCACAGCGGCGTGCCATCCGTCCGGCTTCCACGAGGAGAGCATCTTCATCGATCGTCACGAACTTGCGGTTTTGCATGACGACCTTTCCGTCGATCACGGCATCGCGGACGTCGCTACCGCGTGCGCTGTAGACAAGCGCTTTCACCGGGTCGAGGAGCGGCGTGAGGTGCGGCTGGCGCGTTTCAACCGTGATCAGGTCAGCGCGCTTGCCAATTTCGATTGAACCGGTTTCGGGACGACCAATAGCCCGCGCGCCCTCTACGGTCGCCATCCGCAGTGCCCGCGCAGCAGTCAGCGCACGGGGATCGTTCGCGGCTGTCTTGGCCGTCGCGCAGGAATATTTCATGCTTTCGAAAATATCCTGGCCGCAATTGGCGGCGGCGCCGTTGGTCGCAACACCGCAGGTTACGCCCGCGGTCAGGAAATCTCCGATCGGTGGAAATCCGGTGCCCCAGAAGAGCCGTGTCGGTGAGTCAAACAGGACGGCGGTGCCGCTCGCGGCCAATAACTCAATCTCCCGCGGGGAAACATCCGAGCAGGCAACAGCCTGAACATCCGGGCCGAGACAACCAAACTCCTCTAGTAGCTCGACCTGTCGAATCTCGCGTCCGAAGTGACGTGAGATCATGTGGTTGAATTCAGGAGATTCGGCTACGTGCATGTGTAGCGAGAGCCTGTTTTCGCGTGCAATCCGGCGAGTCTCACGGAACCCGCGCTCGTCCATGACCCATGGGAGCAGGGGGCCGATCGAAAGGTGCAGACGGTCGTCCTCGGACCCGTGCCATTTTGCGGCAAGACGCTCAACGCGCATCGCCTGCTCGGCCGGCGTCTCGCAGAACCGTTGGTCAAAATGGCGCATTTCGGTTGCGCGCGCGACGGTACCGCGGATTCCACTATCGCGCAGTGCGCGGAACGCCGCGTCCTCGGGATCAGAGGCCGCGTGAGGCGGCATGAATATATTTTCGACAAGGCTCGTATTGCCGTTCTTGATATTCTCGACGCAACCGAGCAGCTCGGCGATGTAGAGGGCTTCCCCGTCCATCGCGGCCATGATTGGCATCAGCAATTCAAGCCATTCCAGAAGGCGCCGCTCCGGGCCGATAGTGCGGCCGAAAACCATGCAGAGATGCGTATGCGAGTTGATCAGCCCTGGCATTACAATCTTGCCCGCAGCATCGATCACCACATCGCAATCTTGCAAGGGCTCGCCGTCAGATTGCTCGACCGCGGCGATATGGCAGCCCTCGAGGACGACCCGTCCGTTCTCGATGACGCGATTGTCACGATCCATTGTAAGGATAAGCCCGTGCTCAATCGCAATACGCGTCATACGTTCAGACCAAGCTCCCGTCCGCGTGAGCAGGTTTGTCACGCACCACGCATCGCCAAACACGATGTCGATAGCGCAGCGCGATTGTTCGTCGAGGGATATGCGCTTCAGCCCCTAACAGCGCAAAAGTTTGATGTTGTTAGCAACCAAGCTTCCAGATTATCTCCCTCGGCATACTTAGTCCAATTCATGGCGATAATTCGCTGTATGAACACTGATAATGCGCCGCCGCGAATGGTCTTGTTGCGCATCATCCGTCGGGCGAAGGGGCTGCGCGTCTGCATCGGTCAGGCGAACGGTTTGTTGCCAACATTATGGACGGCCGTCGATGGTAAGGGTTTTCCTGGCGGCCGAAGTGCTGATGGAGCTCTTAAGCAGCGCTGTGCATGTTTGGCACATCCATTTGATGCCGGTGTCGTTGGCGAAGCGCATGTGGCTATGCACTTTAACTTCTATCGTGGGCAGTTCGAACGGGAGATTCAGGAGCCGGAAGTCTTTGGCCCGATGAAGGCTCAGCGCCAGCTGTCTTGGAAAGATGGCCGCCAGATCTGAATTGCGAACGATCTCAGGAGCGGTCGTAAAGTGACCGCGCACAGCGATCCGGGGACGGGCATCTTCATCGCCGAGGGATTGCTCTGCCAGCTGATAAATCGTTGATGTGGTTCTCGCGAAGAAGAACCGAAGCTTTGCGAAATTTTCTCGCGTGAGGTGAGACTCTGCGATCGGATGCTTGGAACGAACCATGCAAATATAACTGTCTGAGAACGTATCAATGCTCGTCAGATCTTTTGAGGACGAGTTCACGGCACCAATCGCCAAATCTATTTCTCCGGAGCGCATGGAGCTTGGAAGGCGGTCCGGGACCAGCGGGACGATGTCGACGCGGACAAAAGGAGAGCGGCGCGACAGTTCTCCCATGAGGCGGGGCAACATATAGGCCTCCGCGATATCCGACATGGCAACTCTGAAGGTTCGTTCTGTGACTTTCGGGTCGAAAGTCGCGCTGCTCTGTAGGGCACGGTTCAGCAGCGCAAAGGCTTGATCGAGCGGTTCATGCAACCGGACGGCGGCGTCGGTTGGAAGCATCCGATTCGCAGCTCTGATAAAAAGTGGATCCCCGAAACGGTCTCTCAAGCGCCTTAGCGCGTGGCTGATGGCGGGTTGGGTCAGACCGAGGCGATCGCCCGCTGCAGTGAGACTTCGGAGATCCCAGATAGCGAAGAAAACCCGAAGCAGATTGAGATCGATATGTTCATTACTCGGCTTCATGCAGGAAATTATAACTATGAATTTGACTTTGGGGCAACAAGGTCGCCATCCTGACAAAGATTAGAGGTGCTACCAGAAAAGCTGAGACGTGCGAGATCATGGGATGGCGTCGATCGCTCAGTCGGAGTGATAAGCGCGGAAGAGCGCAGAGCCCAGCTCTGGAGCCATTGCTGTTCGCTCGGAGCGTGCGTCGCAAGGCAGGAGATAAAAATGAGCAGTGCGGTCGCGCGGAACGCGGTTGAGAGGCCGAGTAATCTTGGCTCCGATTTCGATTACAAGAGCGCGACGCGCTCTATCCTTCCCCGCCTCGCAGCAACGACCAATGAGAGCGACCGGATGCGTCGTCTGAGCAATGACGCAGCGAACGCGCTCAGGGAATCGGGATTGTCGCGTCTGATCACGCCCAAAAAGTACGGCGGATACGAGCTTTCGCCAAGCTCACTGATTTGGACATGCGCGGAAATCGGCAACGTATGCTCGGCAGCGAGCTGGGTGCTGATGGTGTGCGTGGCGCACGACTACATCATCGGAAGGTTTCCGGAGGAATGTCAGCGGGAAGTTTACGAAGGCGACGCTGACAATCTGGTCGCCGGTTCGCTGGCGCCTGGGGGCACTTTGGAGCCGGTAGAGAACGGCTGGCGCCTCACAGGACGCTGGATGTTCGGCAGCGGGTCTGATCACTCTCCCTGGTTCATCGTCGGTGCAAAAAATGGTAGGCCCGGTGACAGCGACCCGATCATGCACCATGTCATGGTTCCGCTCGCGGATGTCGAACTGGAAGACACTTGGCATACGCTGGGAATGCGGGGATCGGGCTCGAAGGATATCATCGTAAAGAACGCCTTTGTGCCGAAGCATCGGGTGGTTCCGACGTTCCCAACATTTCTTGGCCTTAGCCCGCACACGAAGTCGCCTGTGTATCGCTTATCGGTTTACTCGGGTCTGCCCGCCATGCTGTCGAGTTCGGTTCTCGGAATGGCGGAGGGCGGATTGAGGGCGTTTGTCGATATGACGTCGACGCGGAAGAATCCTTACGGTGTTGCCAAGGCGAAGAACCCGCACATGCAGAAGCGGGTTGCCGAATCGGCAGCTGAGATCGCCGCGGCACGGCGCCTCATCAACGACATGTGCGATCGCTTCGACGCTTTTATAGTGGTCGACAAGGCGCCGATGTCTGCGGAGGATCGCATTCAAATGCGATGGGATGCCGCATACGTTGTCGAGTTGAGCAGGCGAGCGATAGAACGGCTTTATGCTGCGTCAGGCGCGCTTGGTCTTTATGAGGGCAATCCGGTTTATCGCGCGTTTCGTGACATCAGCACCGCGTGTCATCACGCGGTTGTGGACTTCGACACTGTATCGAGCCTGATGGGGCAACTCCAGCTTACGGGTGACCTCGGTGAAGACCCTCGCATGCAACCATTTGCTTGAAGTTAGATTCGTAGCGAGTGCCAAATTAGTGTGAAATCTGGTCGTGTCGTTATATCGGATGAACTCCGAGCGATGCGGCGCGACAGGGATCTGCGCGACTTCGCCGCTTCGAAGTTCGACGAGTGCGTAGTCGCGGCCGGTGAGCCGCGCTAGTCGAACAGTATTATGCCCGGTCTTGGTGGGATCGAAGACGTATCTGACGCGAAGTCGCGGCTGAGAGAAGTCGATTGCTCGCGAGCATTGCTCGGTGTTTGTGCTCGCTCGACGCCCCGAGACCGAGCAAGTTTGTCACGTCGACGAGCAATTTCCAGGCTGGTTGTAGTCTTAAACCTCTTCATCCTTCAGTGGCGGACTGCAATGAAACTCAAGCGTCAACCCCGCCGGGGGCGGTGGCGACATGTGCGACACCGCTGAGCTCACCCACGCGAACGTAGCGAAATAGAAAGCAAAAACGATTTAAAATCATAGAGTTAAATGGTCGGAGCGGCGGGATTCGAACCCACGACCCCTAGTCCCCCAGACTAGTGCGCTAACCGGGCTGCGCCACGCTCCGACCGTTTAAAACCAATGGCTAGCTTAAGCCATTGCAGTCCCAGTTGACCCGTTGGGGAAGCGGCTGGGAAGGCGCTCATCGCTGAGGCGCCCCTCGGTTGCCCGAGGCCGAAGCGGATAACCCGGCCGGACCGCGCTTGCAAGGCTCTGTCGCGACCTTGGCATCGACCTCGGGGAATAGTTTCGTCCGCACCGATCGTCCGCTGGTCGGCACGTGGCCGCTGCGGGCTGATGGCCGGCGGCCACATCACCGAGAGGTGACCAGATCTTTGTGCGAGATCAATTTGTGAAATTCCCGCTGTGCAAGGGGAGGGTCTCTGCCCGGGACCATTCCATGAAGCAGCTGACGGCAATCGAGCTCGAACGATATGCGCTGTGGTGCGCGCGCATCGCCGACGAATGCACGGCCCCAACCGTAGCCGCGGAACTCAGAAAAATGAGCCGTGAGTTGATCGATCACGCACGCCGCGAGGCGCTGCTGAGCGCTGAAGAGGATTGTCGGCCGAACGAAAAGAAAATCTCCTGATGACCGTTACGCCTTGCCCAGCGCGCCTGCCGTTTGCGCGCAGCCCGGCATCGCAGAAGGCGGATCAGGCCGGCAACTCGAGGATCGTGTTCGAACTTGCCTGGATGTCGTAAATCGCGACCTGAACCTGCTTGAACTGCTTCTTGATGATCATGCCCTGGGCCTCGGCGGCCTCGAACGTGGCGTAGGTTGCCTTGGTCTGACGGTCCACTTGCAGGCGATAGCGACCGGCTTCCTGTCGCCGCTTTTGCGAATGCGGCTCGAACACGACCTCCGCATCGCCAGGCTCTGACGTGGCGGCGGGATCCTTGGGTTTCAACGAAAGCGGAGTTTTGGCCATTTTGGCTCCTGTGATGTGAGGCGGATATGGTGATGGAGCCGCACGTTGCCAATGGCACAGTCAGACGCGCACGCCGCGCAAGCCTTCGCAGGTCATGAGGTCTTTCGCAATGGGCCGCGCAGGGCGAGCATGAAATAGGATAGCGCGCTTGCGACATAGACCGCGGTAAAGGCCTTGATGAAGCCGGTCAGATCGGCCCCGGCCACGATCGCGATTGCCGTGGCAAAGGTCGCCGCCAGACTGACCAGCACGCTCAGGCGCGCGATCACCTTGAAATAGCCGGTGTGGATCAGCAGGAAGTTCGACACGGTCTGGATCAGGTTGGCGATCAGCAGCACGATCATCAGGTGCACGATCGCCTGCGGCATGACGGCGGAATCGCCGAGCAGGATGCGGAACATCGGTTCGGAGAAAAACGCCAGCGCAATGCAGATGGCAATTCCCGGCAGGCTGGCGAGGCCGGCGGCCATCAACGTTGCGAGCACGACGGATCGCCGGTCGCCTTCGCTATGGGCGCGGGTCTGGCGCGGCAAGGCCACGTCGCTTGCCGCCGAATAGAGCACGGTCGCGCCGCGCACCACCTTGAACAGGGTGTCGAGGATGATGGTCGGCGCGCCGAGTCCGTAGGCGGCCGGCACGATCGCGTAGGCGAAATTGTAGAGATAGAATTCGTTCACCGCATAAGTGCCGCCGGAGACCACTTCCTTCCTGTTGTCCCGGAAGAACGACCGCAGGTTCCCGGCAAAGCCAGCGATCGTTGCCTGCAGCGCGCCCTTGCGCGACAGCCGCGCGATCATGACCGCAAACAGCGCGGCCCAGATCAGGTTCGCAATCACCAGGAAGGCCATCAGCGACAGGCCGATCAGCGTCGCCAGCATGAAGCCGACATGCAAAGTGCGCCGCGTGACCTCCATGCCTTCGAAGAAAATGAAATCGTCGACCGCGAGGCTGATATTACGCAACGCGAACCATACCAGCGTGATTGCGGTGAAGAGAAAGAATAACGCGAGTTCGAGCCCGCCATAGGCGCCCGCGCCCAGCAGGAGCGCACCGAAAAAGCAGGCGATCGTGCAAACGATGCCGAGCAGAAAATACAGGATCACGATCGCGGTCGCATGCGCGACGACGCTGGCGCCGGCTTCTGCGCCGCCCAGCAGCCACGCGCGCATGCGAACGAAGATGATCTTGACGAGGCCGATGTCGCTCAGCCACAGCGCGATGCCGAGCGTGCCGACCAGGATGAAGACCGAAAATCGCTCCGGGTCCAGGATGCGTGCGAACACGAAGGTCTGGACCAGGCCGCCGACCAGCCCGCCGCCGGCGGTGGTGGCGCGCAGCAGCAGATAGGGGATCGACAAGAAGCGGCCCGAAGCGCCATCCGGGGCGTCGACCGGACGGGAACCCGCCGATATTTCGGGACGGCCGTCGATCATGGAATCGGATGTGGCGGCGGACATTGTCGGTTGATCGATCCGGAGCGCCGGTCAGGAATTGGATGGCGCGCGTAAGACATCATAAAGGCCGGGGGTTTAAGGAACTCTCAAGCGCGGCCGTGTGACGGCATGCAAGGCTTGTGCGACCAGCGTTTGAGGCAGGAAGAGGCGCGCCATGCTCGACAAAACTCCGGGCGACTTTCTGATCGGACTGGACGGCGGTGGAACCCTGGCCCGCGCGTTCGCCGAACTCGGCGTTCGCAACGACCGCGACTGGGCATGGGACAATTACGAGCATGTGGTGCGGGGTCTTGCCCGCATCCTGCATGCGCATCGTCTGCTCGAAGTCGGCGGCGGCCGCGATCCGCTGTTCAAGGCCGACGAATTGTCGGCCCTCGGTCTCGACATGACGGTCAACGATATTTCGCAGACCGAACTGGATGTCCTCCCGGAGAGCTACCACAAGGCCTGTTTCGATGTGGCCGGCGACATTTCCGCCGTTGCGGATCTGCGCGACAGCATCGATCTCGCGTTCTCGCGGATGGTGTTCGAGCATGTCGCGGACGGGCAGCGCGCCTGGTCGAACTTGTACCAGTTGCTCGCGCCGGGCGGCGTGGCGCTTGCCTTCGTGCCGACGCTCTATGCGTTTCCGTTCGTGGTCAACCGGCTGCTGCCCGACGACGTCGCCGCGAAAATCGTCAAGCTGATCTATCCGCACCGGACCGACGACGAAGACCCGGTTTTTCCGGCCCGCTACAGCTGGACCTATGCCAGCGAAAGAAAGATGAAGCCGATGCTGGAGCGCATCGGCTATCGCGAGGTGGTGATCCTTCCGTTTTATGGCCACGGCTATTTCGATCGCTTTCCGATCCTGCGTGACGTGCATGCCCGCTTCACCGCGCTCGCCCGCAAGCACGACTGGCGCACCGTCGCGAGCTACGCCTATATCGCCGCGCGCAAATAGGCGCCTTCCGCAAGACGTCAGGCCGTGGGCTGCGCGATCGCGCGCCGTCTGAAATTCATGGTCGCGACCGAGAATCCCCAGACCAGCCCGAGCAGCAGATAATAATGCCGCCAGTGGTCGGTATCGATGATCAGGCCTTCGAGCGCCACGCCGGTGAACGTCGCCATCACCGGAATGAAATAGCGCTGCCAGGGCGTGGTTACGAACACCGTTCGAAGCCCAATCGCGAGCGTGATCAGAACGAGCGCCAGATAGGAGAATCCGCCGAGCCAGCCATATGAGGCGAAGGCATTCAGATACACCTGGTGCGGATCGTTGGTGTAGTGATTGCGGAATTGCAGCGGGCCAAATCCATTGGGCCGTTCGAGCAATTCGCCGACGCTTTTCTTCTGGTTGCCGAAGCGTCCGCTCTCGCCGGTGTCGTAATATTGGTTGAGCGACGCGCGCTCCTTGAAGACGGTGCCGACATTGCCGACGGCGAGCAGGCCGATCAGGAGGCCGGCCACCGCAAGACTGACCATCACCGAGAACGCAACAAGCCGGGCGCGGAACCAGCCGCTCGGCGTGGTCACAAACAACAGCGCCATCATCATCGCCGCCGAAAAAACCATGTGCGCCCAGGCGGCGCGCGAGAAGCTCAGGAACAGGCCGGCGGCCATGATCAGGAACGCAGCGAGCGATAGCACGCGCAATCCGCGTGCGAGGAAGGATTGCAGCAGGAACAGCATCGGCAGGATCATGAACGGTCCGTAGACGTTCGGATCCTTGAACGTGCCGCGTGCGCGACCATAGAGCGTGAGAATGTCGATGCCCTTGAAGTAGCCGACGATGCCGGCGAGCGCCGCGCAAACTCCGGCCAGAATATAGGCCTTGCGCAGGATTTCCCCGCGGCGCACGCAGTCGGTCGAAAAAATCATCGCGAAGATGATGGCGGTGAACGCCATGTAGAACGAAATCAGGATGAAGCGCCGTGACGGCTCGTCGCCGATCACCGGGATCAATGCGAACGCGCCGCCGAGGTTATAGAGCAGCAGCAGGATGACGAGCGGCAGCAGCTTGCGGTCGAGTGTGACGCCGGCGAGGAAGCAGGTGAACACCAGCAGCGCCGACAGCACTTCGTAAGGCGAGGGCTCGATGAAGACCAGAAAGCTGCCGAGGATCGTCAGGAACAGCGCGCCATGAAGCAGGCTGATCGCAATGGCGGGAACGCGGCGCGACGCCACTGGCGCGGCGGGCACCACCGGTTGCGCCGCACGGCGCGGCGCTGCGATCGCCGCGGCCTGGTCGAGCGTGATCAATATGCGTTCTCGCTTTTCAGCAGCGCGAACGGCGTCATCAGCACGATGTAGAGATCGAACAGGACGGACCAGTTCTCGATATAATAGAGGTCGTATTCGACGCGCTTCTGGATCTTCTCCTGGGTGTCGGTCTCACCGCGCCAGCCGTTGATCTGGGCCCAGCCGGTGACGCCCGGCTTGACCCGGTGACGCGCAAAATAGCCGTCGACGGCTTCGTCATACAGGCGCGCCTCGGCCTTGGCATTGACGGCATGCGGTCGCGGTCCGACCAGCGAGAGATTGCCCTTGAACACCACGTTGAACAGCTGCGGTAATTCGTCGAGGCTCGCCTTGCGGATGAAGCGGCCGACCCGGGTGACGCGGGGATCACCTTTGGTGACGAGCTTGTTCGCGGCCGCGTCGCATTGGTCGACATACATCGAGCGGAATTTATAGACTTCGATCAGGTCGTTGTTGAAGCCGTAGCGCTTCTGCTTGAACAGAACCGGCCCGCGGCTGTCGAGCTTGATCGCGATCGCGACTGCCGCCATGACCGGCAGCGCCGCGAGCAGGATAAGGCCGCCGACGATCTTGTCGAACAGCCATTTCATCACGACGTCCCAATCCGCGATCGGGCGGTCGGACACGTCGAGCACCGGAACGGTGCCGATATAGGAATAGGAGCGCGGCCGGAACCGCAGCTTGTTGGAATGCGCCGACAGGCGGATATCGACCGGAAGCACCCAGAGCTTCTTGAGCATCGCCAGGATGCGGTTCTCGGCGGTGATCGGCAGCGAGAAGATCACGAGGTCGATGCGGGTGCGCCGCGCGAATTCGACGAAATCGTCGACAGTGCCGAGTTTCGGCAAGCCGCCACAATGTGTCGGCGCGCGCTCGTCGTTGCGATCGTCGAACACGCCGACCACGCGCACATCGTCGTCGACCTGCGTCTTCAGCGCATCGATCAGCGCTTCGCCCGGCGCTCCGCCGCCGACGATGACGGTGCGTCGGGTGAGCCGTCCCTCGCGCATCCATTGCTTGACCAGGATGTATAGTCCGGTGCGCAAGGCCATCAGCGTCACGATGCCGACGGCCCAGAAGCTCAGCAGCCAGACACGCGACAACGGCAGATCGAGCTTGAAGAAGAACGACACCGTGATCGTCAGCAGGAACACCACCGACCAGGCGGGGATCATGCGCGCCATCTGATTGAGCGGCCGGCGGAAGGCATGGACCTGATAGACATCCACCGCCTGGAATGCGACGACCGATACCAGCGAGATGCCGGCAATCGCGAGAATGTAGGGCCAGCGGTAGCCCTCGATCGGGAACACATAGGCGTAGTAGACGAGGGTGCCGACGAACGCGATCAGCGCGGCGTCCAGCGCACGCACGAATCCGGCGAGTACGATCGGCGAGATCGCCGTGTGTGTTGCAACCGATGCTGCCGCCAGCGCTGCCGGAGACAATTGCCGCTTGTTGCGCGCGGGTGCATCCGAGCTGCCGGTTGCGGCAGTCGCAGCAGCGGGCGCGCCCAGCATCTTGTGAGCGTCCAGTTCGAACATTTGCGCCGTCCCTCGATCCGTCACGCCGAGAAAGAGACCTCGCGCGCAGACCTTGTTTTGAGGGGACAGGTCTATCGGAAAAGATTCAACAAAAGCTTATGCGTATTTTAGCTTTTGCGCGCCGCGATGGCCGCGCAATACGCATCGATTCCGCCGTCGACCATGTCGTCCAGTGAGAAGTTGGCGCGCACCCGCGCCTGCAACAAGCGGGTGGCGTCGGACATGCTTTCCGGATGGTTAACGGCAAAGGTCACGGCGCCTTCGAGCGCGATGCGGTCGTCGGGCGTGACCAGGCTTTCCGCTAGCGGACCGAACATGTCGGGGATGCCGCCGACACGGGTTGCGACCAGCGGCTTTCCGGCGGCGGCCGCCTCGAGCACGATATAGGGAAAGGATTCCGCGCGCGAGGGAACCACCATGATGCGGCCGAGCGCGAAGGCTTTCCGCGCTGGCATCGGCGCCATGAAGCGGACTGCCTCCGCGAGCCCGGACTGTTGCGCCTGCCGTTCCAGATCGTCGCGCGACGATCCGGCACCGACGATCGTTGCGGTCAGCGGCAGGCCGCGCGCGCGCAGGCTCGCCAGCGCACCGATCAGCAGGTCGACACCCTTCAGGTCTCGCAATTCGCCGATATAGAGAAGATCGGTCGCATCGTCGGCCAGCGGAACGCTCGCGAATTCGTCTTCGCCGACGCCGTTCGGCACAATCCGCGACATCGCGGCCGGCTCTCCGATCTTGTCGCGAAAGATCCGTTCGATGAAGGCGCTCTCGAACACGAACAGGTCGGTGCGGCGATTCAGCAATTGCTCCAGCCCGAGATAGAAACGTCCGCTGACGCTTGTGCGCTGGAACAGCAGGCTGCCGCCATGCGGGGTGCAGACGCGCAGCGGCCCGCCGGAGGACACGGCTAGTCTCGCATAGGCGGCGCCCTTGGCGCCGTGTCCATGGACCACATCGGGCGCGGTTTGCTGGACGCGCAGGCCGACATGGCCGATCGCCGACAGATCGCCGAAGCCGATGTCGCGGCCCATCGCAAAGCGGGTCAGGCCGAGACTCAAATGCGGTGACAACTGGCGAAGAACCTCGGTCGCGTTGTCGCCGCCGGTGGAACTGTCGCAGATCAGCCCGACCGCATGACCGCGCGCCGACTGGCCGCGAACCAGATCGGCGACGTGCCGGAACAGTCCACCGACGGGGGAACGCAGCACATGCAGGATGCGCAACCGGCGTGCAGGTTCGGTCATTGCCTGTAGGTCAGCCCGAATACGTTAAGAGACGTTAAGGCCTGCTATGAGCGCGATTCACCGCGCGCGCCAAGGACCTTGCGCTTATTCGCCACATCTTTTCCGGCCTTAACGCGGCAATAACCATAATGGGGGGAAATAGCGTCGTCGGTTGTGGCGGAGTCGGTGATGCAGTCGGTAGGGCAGGGTAGCGTTGGGGTTTCCTCGGCGGAAACCGATACCGAACTCGATCTGCGCGCGCTTGGTGCGGCCCTCTGGCGCAAGAAGTGGCTGATCCTGATTCCGACGATCCTTGTCGCTGTGGCGACGCTGATGATCGTTGACAGGATCACGCCTAAATTCCGCTCCGAAGCCAAGATCGCGATCGAGGGACGCGAGAACGTCTTCCTGCGGCCGGAGGCGGAAAAATCGATCGACCGCGCCGCAGCCGATCAGGAAGCGATCGCCACCCAGGTCCAGATCATCCAGTCGCGTGACATCGCCCGGCAGGTCATTCGCGAACTGAAACTGGGCGAGCGCCCGGAATTCGATCCGGCGCTGAACGGCACGTCCGCGATCGGAGCATTCGTGTCGGCCTTCGGGTTCGGCCACGATCGCCTGAAGATGACCCAGGAAGAGCGGGTCATGGAAATCTATTTCGAGCGGCTCACGGTGTCCGCGGTCGAGCGCTCGCGCGTCATCACCATCGAGTTTCTCAGCGAGGATCCCGAGCTCGCGGCGAAGGTCGTCAACGCCATCGTTGACGCCTATATGAAAATGCAGCAGCAGGCCAAGCTCGATCAGACCCGCAGTGCCAGTGCCTATCTCGCCAACGAGATCAAGCAGCTGCGTCAGACCGTGCAGGAGGCCGACGCCAAGGTCGACCAGTTTCGCGCCGGCGCCAACCTCTATATCGGCAACAACCAGACCAGCCTGAACACCCAGCAACTCGGCGAATTGACCTCCCAGCTTGCAACCGTGCGAGCGCAGAAGGCCGATCTCGACGCGCGGTCGCGTGCCATCCGCGACATGCTCAAGAGCGGCAAGCAGGTCGAGTCGTCCGATATCGTCAATTCCGATCTGCTGAAGCGGCTGGTCGAACAGCGCGTGTTGCTGCGGGCGCAGCTCGCCGAACAGTCTTCGACCCTGCTCGAGCGGCATCCACGAATCCAGGAACTGAATGCGCAGATCAATGCGCTGGACGCGCAGATGCGCGGTGAGCTGGAGCGGCTCGTCAACTCGATCGAGAACGATGCCCGCATTGCCGCGGTTCGCGTCGACCAGACCAACGAAGCCGTCGAGCGGATCAAGCGGCAGATCAGCGGCGCGTCGCCGCAGGATGTGCAGTTGCGGGCGCTCGAACGTGAAGCCAAGGCCCAGCGCGACTTGCTCGAGTCCTATCTGGCGCGCTACCGCGAAGCGACGGCGCGTGAGAATATCGATGCCGCTCCCGCCGAGGCCCGGGTGATCTCGCGCGCCACGGTGTCGAACGTTCCGGCTTTCCCCAAGAAGCTGCCCATCATTCTCGTGGCCACGCTGGCGGCGCTGTTCCTGTCCGCCGCGTTCGTGATCTCGTCCGAGATCATGCGACAGGGTGTACCGACACGGGCCCGCATTCGGCCGGTGCGGGATGAGGCGATGGTTCCGGCGGAACCTGTTGTCGCCGAGTCGACGGTGCCAGCGCCGTCTGCGACCCGCCGCTCCTTGCTCGCGCTGTTCAAGCGCAAGCCGCGCGCTGCTGCGGTCGCAGAGCCCAGACAGGATATCCCGGTTCCTGAAATTCCGGCTGCGGCCACCATTGCTGCGCCGAAGGCGGACCGGATCGAGACGCTTGCCAACGCCCTGACGGCCTTGACCGCCAGGGGCGAGCCGGCCGGCAGCGTGGTGGTGTTCGGGGTCGGACGCAACGTTGGCACGACCTATACCGCTCTCGCGCTGGCCCGCGCGCTGGCTGCGAAACGGGGCAAGGTGGTGCTGGCCGATCTCGCGCTCAACGCACCCAATCTATCCATCATGTCGGTCGATCCGCAGGCGCCCGGCTTTGCCGAGCTTGCACGCGGGACCGCGTCCTTCGGCGATATCATCACTCGCGACAGGTTCTCGCGGCTGCATCTGGTTTCGACTGGCCAGGTGATGGGCGATGCATCCGTCATCTTCGCGTCTCCGCGTTTGACCATAACGCTCGAGGCGCTGGCGCGCGCCTATGACCACATGGTGATGGATGGCGGCGCGATATCCGAGGCTCCGGTCGCGTTCTTTGCGGCGCTCGCGCCGCGTGCCGTTCTGGTGGCGAAGGATACGAAGGCGCAAGAGGCGCAGGACGCTCGCGCGCAGCTCACCAAAGCGGGGTTCGCGGATGTGGTCTGCATTCAGGGCGGGGCGGGGCAGTCCGCCACAGAACCGGTCGCAGCCTGAGCGGGCAGTCGTTTAACGGTCAGCGCCTGGCGAACAGCCTGGCGCGGCCCTTGCTGACCAGATCCCATAATCTGGGATTGTTCTTGATCGTACTTTTCAGCGCACGCATCGCCTTCGTTGTCATCGCGAATGCCTGTCCGCGTGCCGTCAGTCCGATGAAAGAGTCGAAGGGCTGCTCGACGGTGTCGCATAGCGCCGTCTTGTATTCAGCCGCGCCGACACCGAGATTGAGCATCCGAAACCCGCGCCGCGTGCAATCGTCGACCAGCTTCAGAAGCAGCGTCAGGCCTGGGCTCATGCGAGCGTGCCGGCTGAGCGTATAGGAGTTGAACATGGTCGAGAAACAGGTCCGGTCGTGAATCCCGGCGAACACGGCGAGGATTTCCTCGTCGCAGGTCAGTGCGTGGATCTCGACAAGCGGGCTGCCTTCGGCAAGTCCCTGGCGGCAGGAAGCCCGCAGGAAGGCATCCATGCCCGGCTCGTCGAACGCATTGGCAATGCCGCGGGCGCCCAGACGTACCGCCTTCTGCTTGAGGAATTCGGAGACACAGCGATCGGCGAGCTCCGGTGACGTGACGCGCTGATAGCGATAGCCCGGAAGCTCGGCGAGATGGCGTTCCTTGCGGCGAAGCTTGCGCCGGGTATCGGCGTTGTAGCGCCGCGCCATGATCTCGTCTGTCGTCCCGTCCAGCGACAGGCTGTAACACTTGTCGGGCGCCGATCGATGCGCAAGCAGCAGCAACGGGTTCGCGATGCCTTGCAACTGTGGCGGCTGGTTGTGCAGTGCCAGCGCATCGATGCCGCCGGCGGCAATCCGCTGCAGGATGCTCTGCAGATCCGGCTGGGTAATGGCGCGCGCAATGTCCGTGCGCCACAGCATGGTGCCGAAATTGGCATGGCGGCCGCAGAAGAAGCTCGCGACCTCGCAGCCGCCGACCGTCTTTCGGACCAGCGGCCAGACGAAAACCGGGCTTCCGGCCGGATCGCGGCCGATCACCACGAACGGCTTGTAGCCGCCCGGCGCTCCGACATGCCGGAACCACAACGCGCAAAGGTCGAAATCCTGATACGCGGTGGCAAAGCAGTCCTGCCGCAGCAGCGCACGCCACGGGCGTTCGGCGCCGTCCAGACTGTCGGCAATGTCGATGGTCCAGCCGGCGTCGGACCGGGCGTGCAGGTCCCTGATGAGAGGCGCATGCTCGATGGTCGCGTCCTCGGTTTTCACCAGCGCGAAATTCATGCCGGGCTCCTTGAAAAACCCACCGTGGCAAAGGATTCTCAACAAAGCGTTGGCAGGATTGCGCCTGTTTCACTGAAAGGCGGCATTTCGCGGTGAGTGGGCTGAAGAAAACCATCATCCGGGCAGGGCTCGAGGGGCTGTATTTCAGCGGCGCCCATGTCGCCCTGCGCCCGTTTCTGCAGGGTGTGGGGGCGATCCTGACGTTGCATCACGTCCGGCCTTCGCGCTCCGGAAGCTACCAGCCGAACCGGCTGCTGGAGGTATCGCCCGGCTTTTTCGCCGCGGTCATCCGCAAATTGCGGCGATCCGGCCTCGATATCGTCTCGCTGGACGAAATGTATCGCAGGCTGACCCAGCGGGATTTCAAGCGGCGCTTTGTCTGCCTGACCTTCGACGACGGTTATCGCGACAACCTGCAATGGGCCTATCCGATCCTGAAGAAACACGAGGTTCCGTTCGCGCTCTATGTGCCGACCAGCTTTCCCGACCGCATCGGCGAAATCTGGTGGGTGGCGCTGGAGCGGGTCGTGGCCAATAACGACCGCATCGGTCTTTATATCGACGGCCGCGAACGCCGCTTCGACTGCGAGCGCGCTGACGACAAGAGGAACATCTACGAGCAGCTTTACTGGTGGCTGCGCAGCCTCGAGACCGAAGACGAGTTGCGCGCGGTGGTGCGCGACCTGGCCGCGCGCTACGGCATCGACATGGCGGCGCTGTGCGACGAATTGTGCATGAGCTGGGAGGATATCGCCGAATTGTCCCGCGACCCGCTGGTCACCATCGGCGCGCATACCGTCAATCATTACATGCTGAAAAAGACGCCCGACCGGGTGGCCCGCTCGGAGATGGAGATGAGCCGGGCGGTCATCGAATCCGCCATCGGGATCCGTCCCGAACATTTCGCCTATCCGGTCGGCGATCCGAGTTCCGCCGGGGCGCGTGAATTCGCGATTGCGGCGGAACTGGGCTTCAAGACCGCGGTGACCACACAGCCCGGCGTCCTGTTCCGCGAACACCGAGATCACCTGACCGCGCTGCCGCGCATCTCGCTAAACGGCGAATTCCAGCAATTGCGGTATCTGCGGGTGCTGTTGTCGGGCAGCGCCACCGCGATGTGGAACGGGTTCCGCCGCACGCCGAAGGCGGCGTAGGCCCTCTACGCCTTGCGTCCGCCTTCCATCCAGCGGATCAGGGGCATCGCCGGCAGGACCCAGCCGAGGCCGGCCACCACGTAGAAGATCCAGGCGGCGACGGCGTTGGGGCTGGCAAAGGCAAATTGCGCAAAAGCCATGGCCAGCAGCGCCCAGACCGTGACCAGGACCACCAACAGGATGGCGCCAATCAGCTTTCGCTTACGGATGGGCATTGGCATGGCATGAGTTGTTCCGGACCGGAGTGCTGACTATATGGTCCACGGCAGAGCGGCAAGACACAGATGGCGACGGCGAGCGAGCAGAACAGGGGCCTTCACGCGGTCAGGACATGGCTGCTCGTCGTGGCCGCGCTGGTGGTCGCGACCCTGATCGTGGGCGGCGCAACGCGGCTCACCGAATCGGGTCTCTCGATCGTCGAATGGAAGCCGGTGACCGGCGTGTTGCCGCCGTTGACCGAGACCCACTGGGCCGCCGAATTCGAGAAATACAAGCAGATCCCGCAATATCGCGAGATCAACCGCGGCATGTCGCTGTCGGAGTTCAAGATCATCTTCTGGTGGGAGTGGGCGCACCGCATCCTCGGCCGCGTGATCGGCGCGGTCTTCCTACTGCCGTTGCTGTATTTCCTCTGGCGCGGCTGGATCGGCCGCGACTTGCGCTGGCCGCTGACCGGGCTGTTCGCGCTGGGCGGCATCCAGGGCGCGGTCGGCTGGTGGATGGTGTCGTCGGGGCTGACCGAGCGGGTCAGCGTATCGCAATACCGGCTGGCCTTTCACATGACGCTCGCCTGCGTCATCTATGCCGCGATCGTCTGGATCGTGGCGCGCCTGAAGCCGCTGCCGCCGGTTGCCATGCCGTCACGGCTTCGGCTGAGCGCCATGATGTTCGTGGTGCTGATCCTGTTGCAGATCTATCTTGGCGCGCTGGTCGCGGGACTCGATGCCGGGCTTGTCTATAACACTTGGCCGCATATCGACGGCGCGCTGATCCCCTCGAGCGAGCGGCTGCTGTTCGAGACGCCGCTATGGCGCAATTTCTTCGAGAATGCGCTGACGGTGCAGTTCAATCACCGCATGCTGGCCTACCTCATTCTGTTGTTGGCTCTCTGGCATTCCTGGGACATGAGCCGCAGCACCCAGGATCGCACCATGCGCGCCTATGCGACACTGTTCGTGCTGCTGCTGGTCATGCAGGCGATGATCGGGATTGCGACCTTGCTGTACGCGGTCCCGATCGCACTCGCGCTGCTGCATCAGGCCATGGCGATCCTGCTGCTGACGGTGGCAGTGCTGCAGGCGGCGCGGCCGGTCCACGCAACGGCGGATATTTCCGTTCTGTCGCGGGCCTGATCCGGCCGATCAGATTTTGACGCTGCGGGCGAGTGGCGCGAAAGCGTTGACCAGCGCGACATCGAGCCTGTCACCCATGTCGCGCAGCATCTGGAACGCGTCCGCTCCCGATATGGGTGACCGGTAGGCGCGCCGTTCGATCAAGGAACCGTAGATGTCGGCAATCGTCATCATCCGGGTGAGATCGGTGATTTCGCCGCCGCTGAGGCCGTGCGGATACCCCGAACCATCAAGCAACTCGTGATGGTGCAGCACCATATCCAGGATTTCGTACGGGACGCTGGCGGCATGCCGCAGGATTTCGTGACCCAGCACCGGGTGCATCTGCATCGTCGATACTTCCTGCTCGTCGAGGGCGGCGGGTTTTTCCAGGATATCGAGCGGAATTTTCGCCTTGCCGATATCGTGCAGCAGGCCGGCCAAAGCGAGCTTCTCGATGTCGTCGCGCTTGAAGCCAAGATGGCTGCCGAACGAGACCGCGACCGCCGTCACCACAAGGCAATGCTGATAGGTCTGCATATGATGCTGTCGGATGACGTCGAGATAGTCCGCCAATCCGATGTCCCTGATCCTGTCGATGATCTGCGCACCTGCAAGTTTCACGGCCTTCACATTCGGAGCCCGTCCCTTTCCGGCCGATGCGAACATCGATTGCAGCGCCCCGAGTTCGGTCGCGGGATCGCAAGTCGCATCGTGCGAAGTATGGGCGACCGGAGCGGTGACGGCGCGATGTAGCCGCGCACCGTCGAATGGCCGCGGGATCACACTGGTTGCGCCGATGGCGCAAGCCTGGGTCACCTCAAGATACGACGCCTTGTCGTCGATGCCGACGAGCACCTGCGCATTGGCGGGACGCGCCGCGAGCCAGATCTTGATCGCATGCACCTGCATCGTCTGGCGCAAGTCGATGTCCAGGATCGTGACTTGCCCTGGCCTGATGGACGGCAACGCGTCGAGCTCGACATAGTCGGCCTCGAAATGCCGAGACAGCAGCAATCTCAGCGCGGCGAGCCGGCTTTGCGATGAGGAGATGACAGCGATGCTTTGCATGGCAAGCAGACCTTGAACACGCCGGCAAAGTATCGTGGAAGTTGCACCAAATTGTAGATTAAACCCCGACTGAAACGTTAATCTTCGTTTAGCATTTGCTTCAAGTTTGCACCGTGCGCCGCTGACACGAAGGCGCGTGGTCCGCAGTCATGGATCGCGCCTCGAGCGCCCGCGCTGTTCATTTTCGATGCTGCTTTGAACGCGCTAGGCCGCGAGTTTGATCGCAGCCGGAGCGAATGCGCGGACCAGCGCAACGTCAAGCTTAGGTCCCATGTCATGCAGCACATCGAGCGCCTGCATGCCTGACATTGGCGGCTTGTACGACCGCGGCTCCACCAAGGCGCCGAACACATCGGCAATCGTCATGATGCGGTTCAGGTCCGATATCTGCGAGCCGCGCAGACCGTGCGGATAGCCGGTGCCGTCGAGATATTCGTGGTGGTGCAGAACCATGTCGTGGATGTCGTGCGAAAGTCCGGCCGTGCCACGCAGCATCTCATATCCGAGCACCGGATGGTTTCGCATGACCAGACTTTCCTGCTCGTCCAGCGCCGCAGGCTTTTCAAGGATGTCGAGCGGGATCTGTGACTTGCCGATGTCGTGCAGCAGGCCCGCCACAGCGAGCCGCTCGGTGTCGGCGCGGCTTAAGCCGAGTTGAAGTCCGAACCCGACCGCAACGGCAGTCACCGTCAGGCAGTGCGTATAGGTACGGCTATGATGATTCTGGATCGCCGCCAGATAGGCGGACAAGCCGATTTCATGAAGCCGGTCCACGATCTGGGCGCCGCAGCGGGTGGTGGCATCGAGACTGGGAGCCTGACCATTCCGGCCGAGGGCGAACATGTCGCCGATGGTGTCGAGCGCGTGGGCGGCATCGTCGAGCCTGCGTCTCGAAGTTGGCAACGGACGATCGCTGACGTCGTTCAGGAGCCGGTAAATGCGCGACGGGTCGAGAGGATGCGACAGCACGGCGCTGGCACCAAGCGCATAGGCCTGCGTCAACTGGAGATGCGAAAGCCCTCCGGCAACGCAGACGATCACCGTGCCCGCCCGCGAGCGTCCGGACAGCCAGGCCTTGACTGCCTGCACCTCCGCAGCCCGCCCAAGGTCGATATCGACGACAACGGAATGGACCGGCTTGCTGTGAGGTAGGTCTTCCAGTCGCAAGAACTCAGCCGTAAAGCCTTCTGGCAACGCCTCGCTTAACGCCGCGAGGCGCTCACGTGAAGCTGCTACGAGGTTGACGACAGTCATCGGGCGTAACCAGGCCGGACCGGAAAGGGACGGACGTGTCGCTGATAACCGAAAAATTGTTCCAAACTGTAATGAACTTGTGGCGAAGGCGGTTAACGGCCGTTAACCGCCGGCCATGTTGACCTGAAGGCTAATTGCGTGTCGTCACGCCGCCAGCGCTTGCTCCAGATCGGCGATGATGTCTTCCTTGTCCTCGAGCCCGATTGACAGACGCACGACATCGATGCCGGCGCCGGCCTGCGCCTTCTGCGCATCGGTGAGCTGGCGGTGCGTCGTTGAGGCCGGGTGGATGATCAGCGAGCGGGTGTCGCCGATATTCGCAAGATGCGAGAACAGCTTCACGTTTGAGACGAGCTTGATGCCGGCGTCGTAGCCGCCTTTCAGTCCGAAGGTGAAGACCGCGCCTGCGCCCTTTGGGCAATAGCGTTGCGCCAGTGCGTGATAACGGTCGCCCGGCAGTCCCGGGTAGCTGACCCAGGCGACCTTCGGATGTTTCGACAGCCACTCCGCAACGGCCTTGGCATTGTCGGAATGGCGCTGCATCCGCAGCGGCAGCGTTTCGACGCCGGTCAGGATCAGGAAGGCGTTGAATGGCGAGAGAGCAGGGCCGAGGTCGCGCAGGCCCAGCGCCCGGCAGGCGATCGCGAAAGCGAAGTTGCCGAACGTTTCATGCAGCACGATCCCCTGATATTCGGGCCGCGGCTCCGACAGCATCGGGTACCGGCCGTCGCGCGACCAGTTGAAGGTGCCGGCATCGACGATCATGCCGCCGATCGAATTGCCATGGCCGCCGAGAAATTTGGTCAGCGAATGCACGACGATATCGGCGCCGTAATCGATCGGCTTGCACAGGTAGGGCGTCGCCAGCGTGTTGTCGACGATCAGCGGCACCCCGGCCTTGCGTGCAATATTGGCGATGGCCTCGATGTCGGTGATGATGCCGCCGGGATTGGCGATCGACTCGATGAAGATCGCCTTGGTCTTCGGGGTGATCGCGCGCTCGAATGTGGAGATGTCGTCCGGATCGGCCCAGTTCACATTCCACCCGAAGCTCTTGAAGGCGTGGTTGAACTGATTGATCGAGCCGCCATACAGCTTTTTGGAAGCGACGAACTCCTCTCCGGGCATCATCATCGCCTGCATCACGAGGACCTGCGCGGCATGTCCCGACGCGGTCGCGAGGCCTGCTGTGCCGCCTTCAAGCGCCGCGATGCGCTCCTCGAGCACGGCGCAGGTCGGATTGCCGATGCGGGTATAAATGTTGCCGAAGGCCTGCAGTCCGAACAGCGAGGCGGCGTGGTCCACATCGTCGAACACATAGGACGTGGTCTGATAGATCGGTGTCGCGCGCGCGCCGGTGGTCGGATCGGGCTTGGCGCCGGCATGGATCGACAGCGTGGCAAAACCGGGCGTGCGTTCGGTCATCAGTCAACTCCGCTGCGTGAGGATTGCGTCCGTTTATCCGCGTGCAGCATAGCGTCAAGCCGATGCGGCTGTCCGTGGTTTTTCGGTCAAGCAATTCCGGATTTCGGCAAAGCCGGAACCTGTCCTGCTACCGCGACGCACAAGATCAGGAGTCGGTATTCCGCTCCGCACGCAGCGTCGCGTCGGTGGTGCCGCCGGCCAAGGTCTCGCGCTGCAGCGACATGCGCTGGATGCCGGTGCCGAGCGCCGCGCGCTTCGACGACAGCGTGCGCGAATTCACGCCCATCCAGGAAATCTCCGACGACAGCCGGCCGTATTCGATCTTCGGACAGCGGTTCATCACCACCGTCAGCCCGGCAGCTTCTGCGAGCTTTGCGGCGTCGTCGTTTCGCACGCCAAGCTGCATCCAGATCACCGCAGGCTTCGGATTGAGCGCCAGCGCCTCCTGCACCACGCCGAGAGCGGCATCCGCATTGCGAAAGATGTCGACCATGTCGATCGGCTCGGGGACATCCGCCAGGGTTGCGTAGATGCGCTGGCCGAGCAATTCACCGCCGGCCTGACCCGGGTTGACCGGGATCATGCGATAGCCGCGCTCGAGCAGATACTTGAACACGAAGTAACTTGGCCGCACGACCTTCGGCGATACGCCGACCACCGCAATGGTCTTTACGGTGTTGAGGACGCCCCGGATGAATCCGTCGCTGTAGCTGTCGTGATTCATGCTGCGCGGATCTTGGCCGTGCGTCGCAGCAGCACGAGGGGACCGATGGCCAGTATGCCGGCAGTGATCGACAGCGCGGTGGTCTCGACCATCTGGCCGAGGCAAATGGTGCCGCATTGATGGAACGACAGCGCGAGCAGGGCGGTCGCCACGATCAAACCCCAGGCGGTGCCCGCCGTCACCCCGCGCAATATCGTCCCGCGACCACGCTTTGGCCACGGCAGCGCGCGTGCGGTCATCAGCGATCCTCCCATGCGGGCGGGCGCTTTTCGACGAAGGCGCAGATGCCTTCACTGGCGTCGCGCGTCATCATGTTTTCGGTCATTACCTCCGACGCATAGGAATACGCATCGGCGAGACTCATCTCGGCCTGGCGGTAGAAGGCTTGCTTGCCGATCTTCACCGTTGCGGTGGATTTCGCGGCGACCTTGCGTGCCAGCGCGAAGGCGGCGTCCAGTTCGGTGCCCTTCGGCACCACGCGATTGACGAGGCCGAGCCGCGCCGCTTCATCGGCATTCACGGGTTCGCCGGTCAGCAGCATATGCATCGCAGCCTTGCGCGGGATGTTGCGGCTCAGCGCCACCATCGGCGTCGAGCAGAACAGCCCGATATCGACGCCGGGCGTCGCGAAGCGCGCGTCTTCCGACGCCACGGCGAGATCGCAGGTGGCGACCAGCTGACATCCGGCTGCGGTCGCGATGCCGGAGACGCATGCGATCACCGGTTGGGGCAGGGCGACGATGCGCTGCATCATGGTGCTGCAGGCCGTCATGATCTGGCGGAAATAGGCCTTGCCGCCGTCGGGATCGGAGCGGCGTGCGGTCAGTTGCTTCAGGTCGTGGCCGGCACTGAAGGCCGGGCCGTTGGCGGCGATGATGACAGCACGCACGGACGGATCGCCCCCGATGGCGTCCAAAGCCGTGCTGAGCGCCGCGATCAGTTCCTCCGACAGCGCGTTGCGGGCCGCCGGATTGTTCAGCGTCAGCAGCGCGAGGCCGTCGCGATCCTCGCGCAGCAGGATCGTTGCATTGTCCGGTCTCGCATGAACATTCATCGCCGAAGCCTTTGCGTTGCGCGCGGGCCATTGTATCCGTCCGCTTATGCCATGCGAAGAGCGTGGCGATGCCAGGGGTGCTCGGAATGACAAAACCGGTGATGAGCATTGCCGATCTGGAAGAGTTCCTGACCCGGGAATTTCCGCAGGCCTTCCATGCTGAAAGCGGGCTGACGATCGACAAGGTCGAGCATGGCCGCGCCGTGGTGCGGCTCGCCTATAGCGAACAATTCATCCGCCCCGGCGGCACCATTTCCGGTCCGACCATGATGATGCTGGCCGATTTCGCTCTCTATCTCGCCGTCCTGTCGGCGATCGGCCCGGTCGCGCTCGCCGTTACGATCAATTTCAACATCAATTTCCTGCGCCGGCCGGAGCAGCGCGACCTGATCGCGGATGCCCGCATGCTCAAACTCGGCAAGCGGCTGGCGGTGATGGAGGTTTCGCTGCATTCGGACGGGACGGACGAGCCGGTGGCGCACGTCACCTCGACCTATTCGATCCCACCGAAAACCGGAGCTTGGCTTAAGGTAATATAAAACCTATTTTACAAGATGCTGATATAACTAGTCTTTTTCATGCGAAATCGCATTGACGCTGGGCGGCCGATTTCCTAGAAACCGCGCAACTCAAACCCCCGGACCATCGTCATGAAAACCTATTCGGCGACGCCCGCCGACATCGAGAAGAAATGGATCGTGATCGACGCCTCCGGCCTCGTTGTGGGCCGGCTCGCCTCGATCATTGCAATGCGCCTGCGCGGCAAGCACAAGCCGAGCTTCACCCCGCATATGGACGATGGCGACAATGTCATTGTCATCAATGCGGAAAAGGTCGTCTTCACCGGCCGCAAGCGCGAGCAGAAGAACTATTACCATCACACCGGCTATATCGGCGGCATCAAGGAGCGGTCGGCGAAGTCGATCTTCGAGGGCCGCTTCCCGGAGCGGATCCTGGAGAAGGCCGTGGAGCGCATGCTCCCGCGCGGCCCGCTCGGCCGCAAGCAACTCGGCAACCTGCGCGTCTATGCCGGCGCCGAGCATCCGCATGAAGCCCAGAAGGCCGAGCCGCTCGACGTCGGCGTCCTGAACCGCAAGAACAAGGCAGCCTGATCATGGCCGAATCCGTTCAATCCCTCGAAGGCCTCTCGGCTCTTAAGTCGCAAGGCGCTCAAGCCGCCGAGCAGCCCAAGCACGTCCAGAAGCTCGATGGCCAGGGCCGTGCCTATGCCACCGGCAAGCGTAAGAACGCCGTCGCCCGCGTCTGGATCAAGCCCGGCTCCGGCAAGATCGTCGTCAATACCAAGCCGGTCGAGCAGTTCTTCGCGCGTCCGGTGCTGCGCATGATGATCCAGCAGCCGATCGTGGCGGCGAACCGCTCCGGTCAGTATGACGTCATCTGCACCGTGTCGGGTGGCGGTCTGTCCGGCCAGGCCGGCGCCGTGCGTCACGGCATCTCCAAGGCCCTGACCTATTTCGAGCCGGACCTGCGTCCGCCGCTGAAGCGCGGCGGTTTCCTGACCCGCGACTCCCGCGTGGTCGAGCGCAAGAAGTACGGCCGCGCCAAGGCCCGCCGTTCGTTCCAGTTCTCGAAGCGCTAGGCGCGCGATCTGCAAAAGTGGGAACCGGTTTTGCGGCGCAATCAAGTTTACGCAGATTGCGCAGGCTGATCTGCGGATCGCGCGCAAGACCAAGTGTCGCGAAAACGAACCGAACTTGCATCGAAAAAGGGGCCAATTGGCCCCTTTTTTATTGGCGTTTTTACCGAAAATGCGTGGGCCCCGCGAAAGCGTGCGACAACATCCGGTCGGCTATTGAGGCGACGGAAAGTTGAGATGTCGAATCCGCCGTGGATCGGCGCGTAGTGTCGCAGAATGCGGGAAGCTTCCATGCCGCTCGATATGCCGACCCTGTTCCTGGTGTCGACCTGTATCACTGCCCTTCTGGGATTGTTCCTTCTGATGTTGTGGCTGCAGGACCGGTCGGTTCGCGCGCTCGGCTATTGGGCCGCAGCCTATCTGATGGGCGGTTTCGCGGTGGCGCTCTGGAGCGTCAGCCCCGAGGTCCTGCCGGCGGCCGGCACCGATCTGGCGAGCGCCTTGCTGTTCACCTGCTGCGGTCTGATCTGGAGCGGCGCGCGCAAGTTTCACGGGCGCGAGGCGTCGGTGGGTGGCGCCATTGCCGGCGCGGTCGTCTGGCTCGTCGTCACCCGCATCCCGGAAATCATGCAATGGGACAATGCGCGCGTCGTGCTGTCGTCACTGATCATCACGGCCTACGCCGTGCTTACGGCAATCGAGTTGCGCCGTGAACGACGCAAGATCAGGAGCGGCAGCAAGGCGGCGAGGGCGCGAGCATTGTCGATTCCGCTGCTGCATGGCGCGATCTTTCTGTCGCCGATCCTGACGACGACGTTGTTTACAAATGCGGCGCCTGTCACCGGCAACGGATTCTTCCCGCTCTTTGCGTTGCTGACCCTTCTCTATGTCGTCGGCACGGCCTTTATCGTTGTGGTGATGGCGAAGGAGCATTCGGCGCTCGTCCACAAGACAGCAGCGATGAGCGATCATTTGACCGGTCTGTTCAACCGGCGCGGCTTTTTCGAAGCCGCCGAGAAGCTGCTCGAGACCCAGCGCAAGCAGGGGCAGTCGGTGACGGTCATGATGTTCGACCTCGATCATTTCAAATCGATCAACGACCGGTTTGGCCATGAGGCCGGCGACGACGCCTTGCAGGCTTTCGCGGCGACGGTGAGCACCAATATGCGATTGCACGACATCGTCGGGCGGCTCGGTGGCGAGGAATTTGCCGCGATCCTGCCCGGCGGCAGCGAGACGGCCCTGATGGTGGGTGAGCGTGTGCGAGCCGCATTCGAGGTCAGCGGCGTTGAGATTGCCGGACACGCGATGAATGCGACGGTGAGCATCGGCATCACCGAATCGCTGGCCGATGTGGCGCAAATCCAGACCATGCTGGCGCGCGCCGACCGCGCGCTTTACGCCGCAAAGGCAAAGGGGCGTAACCGCATCTGCACGGACAGCGAGGTACGCGATTTCGCACCGGCAGTGCCGAGCCTGCCGGATATGGCCTGCGCGACCGACGCCGATGTACGGCAGCCCGAAATCTCCGCGGTTCCGGCCTGAGCGATTGTGCCGGCAAGGAATTGTTTACCATGCCGGTTCTAGTCTCTGCGCATGGCAAACGCATCTCTTCATCCGGCGTTGCAGGCCCTGGCACATGACGCCGAACGTGCCGGCTCGGCGATGGGATGCCGCTATTTCTCCTCCGACGAATACGAACACGCACTGATCGCAGAGCGTCGCCAGGCCGGGGCCTATGCGCCTTCGCTGTGGCGCCAGACGCGACCCTGGATTGCCTGTCTGCTGGCAGGCGCGGCAGCTCTGATCGCGTTGCCTCTCGTCTGGTAGTTCTCACATTGCGCGTCTGCGCGGCTTGCCCTGATCGTCAGCGCCCGGACGGCCGGAGCGATGGCAGGCAGCGGTTGCCGGAAACAGGCATCGAAAACCTGATGCGTTTCGTCGCCGTCGCCGGCTCGCTGGCGTTCGCGACCGCCGGACCCTTGCAGCCGGTGCCTTCGAATGGTTGAGTCGATGAGACTCAACGCAACGATGGACTTCCGAACATGACCGCAAGAATGACCGCGCTGCTCGTCGCGGCAGGCATGACGCTTGGCAGCATTGGCGACGGCCATGCCCAGCCCAAGGACTGGCCGCAGCGTCCGGTGACCATGGTGGTCTCGGCCGCGGCCGGCGGACCGATCGACGTGTTCGGCCGGGTCATGGCCGAACGCATGGGCAAGGAACTCGGCCAGCAGGTGGTGATCGAGAATGTCCCCGGCGCCGGCGGCATGATGGGCGGCAACCGCGTCGCGCGTGCCGCGCCCGACGGTTACACCGCCATCCTCGGCACCATCGCGACCCATGCGCATTCGCAGACGCTGTACAAGACGCCGCTCTACAACGCGGTCACCGATTTCACGCCGGTGAACCTGATTGCCGAAATCCCGCTGGTGCTGATCGCGCGCAAGGATCTGCCGGTCAATTCGCTGGAGGAATTCGTGGCTTACGCGAAAGCCAATCAGGGCAAGATGAACTATGGCTCGGCTGGCGCCGGCTCCGCGACCCATCTGGGCTGCATCCTGCTCAACCAGGCGCTCGGCACCAATATCCAGCACGTTCCCTACAAGGGGACCGGCCCGGCGATGCAGGATCTGCAGGCCGGCCGCATCGACTTCCTGTGCGAGATCATCGTCACCGCTGTGCCGCAGATCGAGGCCGGCACGGTGAAGGCGATCGCGACGCTGTCGCGCGATCGCTCGCCGGTTCTGCCCGATCTGCCGACCGCCTATGAGAAAGGCTTCAAGGATATCCAGGCCTATACCTGGACCGCTCTGCTGTTTCCCAAGGACACACCGGCGCCGATCGTCGCGAAGATGCATGACGCGGCGCTCAAGACCATGTCAGACCCAGACATTCGCAGACAATTGCAGAAGCTCGGCGCGAGCATCGTCTCGTCGGACCGTACGTCGCCCGAGTATCTCGGCACGTTCGTGCAATCCGAGATCGATAAATGGGCCGGCCCGATCAAGGCCAGCGGCGCTGTCGTCGATAAATAAAAAATCAAAGGGAGGAGACAATAGGATGAAGTTACGGATGATTTTGCCGGCCGCAGCCGGCGCGTTGATCCTTGCCGTTTCAGTCACCATGGCGGGGGCTCAATCGTTCCCAAGCCAACCGATCCGGATCGTTGTGCCGCTCGCGCCCGGCGGACCGATTGATCTGCTGACGCGCGCCATGGCCGAGAATATGTCGGCATCGCTGAAGCAGCCGATCGTGGTTGAGAACAAGCCGGGAGCTGCCGGCAATATCGGTGCCGAATTCGTGGCGAAGGCCGAGCCCGACGGGCACACATTGCTTGCCGCTCTCGGCACGACGCTGTCGGTCAATCCACATGTCTATCCGAAGATGTCGATCGACATGCTGAAGGATCTCAAACCGGTCGTGAACATGGCTTCGACAAGTCAGATGCTGGTCGTGCATCCGTCGGTGCCGGCGAATTCACTCGCCGACTTCATTGCGCTCGCGAAGAAAGAACCGATGAGCTACGCGCATGCTGGCCACGGCAGCCCCGGTCATCTGGCGATGGAATATTTCCGTCTAAAGACCGGACTTCCGGTCATGACGCCGGTGCCCTATCGCGGCAATGCACCGTTGGTCACCGATCTGCTCGGCGGACAGGTGAAGGTCGGATTCGTGGCGACCGCCGGCGTCATCCAGCATGTGCGCAGCGGGCGGCTGAGAGGCTTTGCGGTGTCGTCACAGGAGCGCTCGTCGCTCGCGCCGGATCTGCCGACGATCGCGGAATCCGGCTATCCGGATTTCAACTTCGTGACCTTTTTCGTTCTGCTGGCGCCATCGGGCGTGCCGGATGCGACGCTCGCAACGCTCGAACGTGACGCGCGTCAGGCGCTGATGAATGACGACCTGCGCAAGAAGTTTGCGCCCCAGGACGTGAAGATTCTGGCGTCAGGCAGCGAGGAGACCGCCGCGTTGATCAAGGCCGAATTCGATCTGTGGTCCGGCGTGGCGAAGGCCGCGAACATGAAAGCGGAATAGCGAGCGAGCCGGACCTCATCTGCGAACCGAGAAAAAAGGGCGCCCGAAAGGGCGCCCTTTGAGTTACATCGCTTGCGCGATGTTGGGAGGAACACGCACGCTTACGCAGAATAGTACATCTCGAATTCGACCGGATGCGGGGTGTGCTCGAAACGGATCACCTCGGTCATCTTCAGCTCGATATAGGCGTCGATGAAATCGTCATCGAACACGCCGCCCGCCTTCAGGAAGGCGCGGTCCTTGTCGAGGCTTTCCAGCGCCTCGCGCAACGAGCCGCACACCGTCGGAATTTCCTTCAACTCGGCCGGCGGCAGATCGTAGAGATCCTTGTCCATCGGCTGGCCGGGATTGATCTTGTTCTTGACGCCGTCAAGGCCTGCCATCAACAGCGCCGCGAAGCCGAGATACGGATTGGCCAGCGGATCGGGGAAGCGCACTTCGACGCGCTTGGCCTTCGGGCTTTCGGTATAGGGAATGCGGCAGGACGCAGAGCGATTGCGAGCCGAATAGGCCAGCAGCACCGGCGCTTCGTAACCCGGCACGAGGCGCTTGTAGGAATTCGTGGTCGGGTTGGTGAAGGCATTGATCGCCTTGGCGTGCTTGATGACGCCGCCGATGTAATGCAGGCACATCTCCGAGAGGCCGGCATACTTGTCGCCGGCGAACATCGGCTTGCCGTCCTTCCAGATCGACTGATGGCAATGCATGCCCGAACCGTTGTCGCCGTAGATCGGCTTCGGCATGAAGGTTGCGGTCTTGCCGTAGATGTTGGCGACCTGATGGATGCAGTATTTGTAGATCTGCAGTTGGTCGGCCATGTAGGTCATCGGCGAGAATTTCAGGCCGAGTTCGTGCTGGGCCGATGCCACCTCGTGATGGTGCTTCTCGACCTTGGCGCCCATCTTCGCCATTGCGGCCAGCATTTCGCCGCGCATGTCCTGGGCCGAATCTTGCGGCGGTACCGGGAAGTAGCCCTTCTTGGTGCCGATGCGGTGACCGAGATTGCCCGACTCGTAATCGGTATCGGAATTGGTCGGCAACTCGATCGAGTCGAGGCGGAAGCCGGTATTGTAGGGCGTGGCGGAAAACTTGACGTCGTCGAACACGAAGAATTCGGCTTCGGGTCCGAAGAAGATGGTGTCGCCGATGCCCATCGACTTGACCAGCGCTTCGGCCTTCTTGGCCATGCCGCGCGGATCGCGATTGTAAGGCTCGCCGGTCGTCGGCTCGAGCACGTCGCAGACCAGGACGAGGGTGGTTTCGGCAAAGAACGGATCGATGCAGGCGGTCGCGGGATCCGGCATCAGGTTCATGTCGGATTCATTGATCGCCTTCCAGCCGGCGATCGACGAGCCGTCGAACATCTGTCCTTCGGCGAAGGTGTCTTCTTCGATCATCGATACGTCGAACGTCACGTGCTGCCACTTGCCGCGCGGATCGGTGAACCGGAAATCGACGTACTTCACGTCGTTATCCTTGATCATCTTCATTACGTCTTTGGCGGTCGTCATTTTAACGCGTTCCTTAGTTGCAAATTATACGGGTCGTGAACCAGAGCGATGTCAGATCGCGTCCAATCCGGATTCCCCCGTTCTGATCCGGATTGCTTCCTCGATATTGGAGACGAAGATCTTGCCGTCGCCGATGCGTCCGGTCTGCGCGGCCCGGCGGATCGCATCGACGGCTTTCTCGACCATGTCGTCGCCGAGCACGATCTCGATCTTCACCTTGGGGAGAAAATCCACCACGTATTCGGCACCACGATAGAGTTCCGTGTGACCCTTCTGCCGGCCAAATCCCTTAGCCTCGGTGACCGTGATGCCCTGCAGTCCTACTTCCTGTAGCGCCTCCTTCACCTCGTCGAGCTTAAAGGGCTTGATGATGGCCTCGATCTTCTTCATGCGAATCCTCTCCCGGTCCGACGGCCAGAGGCTGGCCGGCAGAGCACCCGATTGTTAGCAGGTCTTATGCCAATCGATAAAAGGGCAAAATCGGGCGCAGCGCCAATATGTTGGGCGAGCTACCACCATTGCGTGATGGCTCGGGCACCAATGCCAGCCCAAAAAATGATCAAAATGATTACTTTATGTGCTTTCGCTGTTGTCAGCCGAGGCACCCGTATGAAAGCAAGGCGTCTGCGCGATGTTTGAGCTGCTGACAAACGATCAGATGCGCCAGGCCGACTCGATCGCGGTGAGGGCTGGGGTTCCATCCCTGGAACTCATGGAGAGAGCAGGCCGGGCCGTCGCGGACAGCGTGACGGCTGCCTATCGAGGCGCGAGACCGGTGACCGTGCTGGCGGGCCCCGGGAACAATGGCGGCGATGGCTTCGTGGCCGCGAGGCTTCTGCAAGAGCGCGCGGTTACGGTTCGGGTGGTGCTGCTGGCGGAGCAGGAACGTCTGTCCGGCGATGCGGCCACCATGGCCGCACGCTATGGCGGCCCGGTGAGCCGCTGGAGCGTACAGGAATTTGATCCCAACGAGGTGGTGATCGATGCCCTGTTCGGGGCTGGCCTTTCGCGCGAGGTGGAGGGCGAGGCGGCAGACGCAATCGCCGCCGTCAATCGATCGGGCGCCCATGTGATCGCGGTCGATTTGCCCAGCGGCATTCAGGGTGATTCCGGGACCGTGATGGGGACGGCGATCCGTGCCGACGGGACCGTAACCTTTTTCCGTCGCAAGCCCGGGCACCTGCTGCTGCCGGGGCGCATGCATTGCGGACGAATAACGGTGGCCGACATCGGAATCCCGCCGACGGTTTTGCAGACGATCAAGCCGCACTTATCGGTCAACGACCCCGCCTGCTGGGGACCGAGCTTTCCGGTCCCGAACGCAGCGGATCACAAATATTCCCGGGGACATGCGGTTGTCCTGTCCGGCGAACTTCCGGGCACCGGCGCGGCGCGGCTGGCGGCGCGCGCCGCATTGCGGGCCGGGGCAGGGCTCGTCACCATTGCAAGCCCGACGAGTGCTCTGGCAGTGAACGCGGCGGCGACTCTTGCGGTGATGGTGCGCGAGGCGCAGGGTGCCGACGGCCTGTCCGCGCTCCTGGCGGATCCGCGGATCAATGCGGTTGTACTGGGACCGGGAGGCGGCGTCGGATCCGAAATGCGGGCCAAGGTAAGGGCGGCTGCGACCGGAAACCGGGCCCTAATTCTCGACGCCGACGCATTGACGAGCTTTGGGGAAAACCCGAAAGAGCTCTTTACAATCCTGGCGAATCAAAAGCTATCCACAGCAATCCTCACGCCGCACGAGGGCGAATTCTCTCGACTGTTTAATGATATACGAGGAAATTCTTCAGTTAATCAAAAACTTGAGAAGACGATTGCTGCTTCACATGAAACAGGCGCGGTCGTGGTATTGAAGGGTGCTGACACCGTTGTGGCCGCGCCCGACGGGCGAGCGTCCATCTCGAACAATGCGCCTCCGTATCTTGCAACCGCAGGTTCGGGCGATGTTCTGGCCGGCCTTATCGGCGGACTACGTGCGCAGCATATGCCGGCGTTTGACGCTGCCTGTGCGGCGGTGTGGCTGCACGGGGAGGCCGGCAACGCGGTCGGTCCTGGCCTGATCGCGGAGGACCTGAGCGAAGCGGTGCCAGCCGTCTACCGCCGTCTGTTCGCGACCTTTTCCGCGCAATGAGAGCCGCCCACCGAACGGCGAGGGCCGGCTGGTTACGTTTTGGACGCCCGTTGCACACAGGCGCGGTTGCCACCATTTTTCTCGTGCGCTTCGCAGGCACCGTGATATAAGCCGCGCCGCTCGGCCGAATATTGCCGCGCGGTGCCCAAACGCGCGGGCGTGGCGGAATTGGTAGACGCGCTGGATTTAGGTTCCAGTGACGCAAGTCGTGGGGGTTCAAATCCCTCCGCCCGCACCACGTGAGGCCGGCCGAAATTCATTCGAACGTGATCCCGAAAAGTGGGACCCGTTTCTCGGAAACGATTACGTTCAACATGTCAGCGACAGCCGTTGGCGCGGCGACGAGGAGCCTAGTCTATCCATGCAAGTGACCGAAACCCTGACCGATGGATTGCGGCGCGAATTCCGTGTCGTCATTCCCGCAACCGAACTCGACACCAAGGTCAGCGAACGCCTCGACGAGATGAAAGGGCGGGTGCGCGTCAATGGCTTCCGGCCCGGCAAGGTCCCTGCAGCGCATCTGCGCAAAATGTATGGGCGTTCGGCCATGGCGGAAGCGATCGAGACCGCTATGCGCGACGTCAATGCCAAGATCGTGGCCGACAACAATTTCCGGCTCGCCATGCAGCCGAAGGTTACGCTGCCGGAGGACGAGAAGGCGGTCGAGGCGGTGATCGAGGGCAAATCGGACCTCGCCTACACCGTGGCTATGGAAATTCTGGCGCCGATCGAGATTGTCGATTTCGGCACCGTCGAACTGACCCGGCTGACCACCGAAGCCACCGATGAAGAGGTGGATGAGGGCCTCAAGCGGATCGCCGAACAGAACCGTCCCTTCGCCGCCAAGGCCGAAGGCGCCAAGGCCGAGAAGGACGATCGCGTCACCATTTCGTTTGTCGGCACCATCGACGGCGTCCCCTTCGAGGGCGGCTCCGCCGAGGACGTTGCCGTGATGATCGGCAGCGGCACCTTTATCCCGGGTTTCGAGGACCAGCTCATCGGGATCGGCGTCGGCGAGAACCGGAAGATCACGGTGACCTTCCCGGCGAATTACCCGGCGCCGACACTCGCTGGAAAGGAAGCGGTGTTCGACGCCACGGCGAAATCGATCGAGACGCCGGGCACGGTTGCGATCGACGACGAATTTGCAAAGTCGCTCGGCCTGGATTCGCTCGACAAACTGAAGGCGGCCGTCCGCGAACGCATTCAGCGCGAGCACGATTCGGTGTCGAAGCAGCGCGTCAAGCGTTCGCTCTTCGACGCACTGGACGAGCGGCATAAATTCCCATTGCCGCCGGCGCTGGTCGAGCAGGAATTCGAAAACCTGTGGAAGACCGTCAACTCCGAAATGCAGGAAAGCGGCCGGACCTTCGAGGACGAGAACACGACCGAAGCCAAGGAGCGCGAGGAATATCGCAGGATTGCCGATCGCCGTGTCCGCCTCGGGCTCCTGCTCGACGAGATTGCGCGCAAGAATGAAATCACGGTCACCGAAGACGAAGTCCGGCGTGCGATCATGGAGCATGTTCGCCAGTATCCGGGCCGCGAGAAAGAGCTGATCGAGATGTTCCGCACGAACCCGGAAGCGATCGCCAGCATCCGCGCGCCGCTGATCGAGAACAAGGTGACCGACTACATTCTCGCGCTGGCCAAGACGACGGACAAGAAAGTGCCGCGCGAGGAATTGTACAAGAACGACGACGACAAGGCGGCCTAGCGAAATCGCTGAAGCGGTTTACCTAAGCGAAACCCGGCGGCTTCAGACTGCCGGGCCGTGCTAAGCATGCGCTGCGATTCGCGGGCGCTGGAGAATGCGATGAGAGATCCGGTCGATACCTATATGAATTATCTCGTGCCGGTGGTGGTCGAGCAAACCAACCGCGGCGAGCGATCCTACGACATCTATTCGCGGCTGTTGAAGGAACGGATCATCTTCATCACCGGTCCGGTCGAGGACGGTATGGCGACGGTCGTCGTCGCGCAGTTGCTGTTTCTGGAAGCGGAGAATCCGAAGAAGGAAATCTCGATGTACATCAACTCGCCGGGCGGCGTGGTGACATCGGGCATGGCGATCTACGACACCATGCAGTTCATCCGTCCGGCGGTGTCGACTCTGTGCATCGGACAGGCTGCGTCGATGGGGTCGCTGCTGCTGGCAGCCGGCGAGAAGGACCTGCGGTTCGCGCTCCCGAATGCGCGCATCATGGTGCATCAGCCGTCGGGTGGATTTCAGGGGCAGGCAACCGACATCATGTTGCACGCGCAGGAGATCATCAATCTGAAGAAGCGGCTGAACGAAATCTACATGAAGCATACCGGCCAGCCGCTGAAGAAGATCGAGGACGCACTTGAGCGCGATTACTTCATGACCGCGGAGGGTGCGAGGGATTTTGGCCTGGTCGACAAGGTGATCGACAAGCGGAATGAAGATCCGCTGGCGCCGAAATCTTGATCAGAGTTCAGCCGGTCGGGCAGGGTGGGCCGGCCGTTACGTGGTCCGTTTGGGCTCAGGATTGAGACCATGGTCCTAAAGAGGCCGCTGCTTTGCGATCGGAACCTTGTTTCAACAAGGCATTCAGCGGCCATCTGTCTCTCAGGCTTCACGAATCGACGCGGATCGGCACATGATTCAGGGAACAGGTGCCGGTTATCGTTAATGGATTCTTGATTGTCGTGCCGCTAGCATGCTTCGCTAGGATGTCGGAAGGGGTCTGAGGGGGAGGAGTTTCGGGCCTCGTGTGCCCAGGGTGCCACGCTTTGGCCGCCCGTCAGGTGTTAGGGTTTGTGAGTGCTGGTCGCTCACGCGGATTGATACGGAGACTGGAATGACGAAAGTCGGCGGCAGCGATTCCAAGAACACCCTTTACTGCTCGTTCTGTGGAAAGAGCCAGCACGAAGTCCGCAAGCTGATTGCGGGTCCGACGGTCTTCATCTGCGACGAATGCGTCGAACTCTGCATGGACATCATTCGCGAGGAGAACAAATCCTCGCTGGTGAAGTCGCGCGACGGAATCCCGACGCCGAAGGAAATCTGCAAGGTTCTGGACGACTACGTGATCGGCCAGCAGCACGCCAAGCGCGTGCTCTCGGTCGCGGTCCACAATCACTACAAGCGGCTCAACCACCAGACCAAGCACAACGACGTCGAACTCGCGAAGTCCAACATCCTGCTGATCGGCCCGACCGGGTCCGGCAAGACGTTGCTGGCGCAGACGCTGGCGCGCATTCTCGACGTGCCGTTCACGATGGCTGATGCCACGACCCTGACCGAAGCCGGCTATGTCGGTGAGGACGTCGAGAACATCATTCTCAAGCTGCTTCAGGCCGCCGACTACAATGTCGAGCGTGCGCAGCGCGGCATCGTCTATATCGACGAAATCGACAAGATCTCGCGCAAGTCCGACAATCCCTCGATCACCCGCGACGTGTCGGGCGAGGGCGTGCAGCAGGCGCTGCTCAAGATCATGGAAGGCACGGTTGCGTCGGTGCCGCCGCAGGGCGGCCGCAAGCATCCGCAACAGGAATTCCTGCAAGTCGACACCACCAACATCCTGTTCGTGTGCGGCGGCGCCTTTGCCGGGCTGGACAAGATCATCTCCTCGCGCGGCCGCTCGACTTCGATCGGCTTCGGCGCCACGGTGCGTGCGCCCGAGGACCGCAAGGCCGGTGAAATCTTCCGCGAGGTCGAGCCCGAGGATCTGCTGAAATACGGTCTGATCCCGGAATTCGTCGGCCGCCTGCCGGTGGTCGCGACGCTCGAGGATCTCGACGAGGCCTCGCTCAAGAAGATCCTGGTCGAACCGAAGAACGCGCTGGTGAAGCAGTATCAGCGCCTGTTCGAGATGGAGAATATCGACCTGACGCTCGCCGAGGAGGCGCTTGGCGCGATCTCCCGCAAGGCGATCGAGCGCAAGACCGGCGCGCGCGGACTCCGCTCGATCATGGAAGGCATCCTGCTGGATACCATGTTCGATCTGCCGAGCCTGGAAGGCGTCGAGGAAGTGGTGATCTCGCGCGAGGTGGTGGAGGGGACGGCGCGCCCGCTCTACATCTACGCCGATCGCTCCGACCGGACGGCCGAAAGCTCGGCTTCGGCCTGACCGGCGCGGGGCAGCCAATTCGATCCTCTGCGTCATCCGAGTTTCTGGCGCCGGGACCCTTGGCACCGGCATGCTGGCGCCTTGCGACAGCGCTGTCAGAATCGCCTAGGCTCATGCGTCCGCCGGCATGCGGTGGTGCTGTTCTTGCAGGGCTTGGGGAGAGGACTGGCGGTCCAGTTCCCTTGACAGTCCTCGGAGCGAACGCCACCTAATGCAGGCGAACGGATCGCGTACGAAGACAACAGTTCCATTCCGGGCAGGGTTCGTAGCGCCCTCGTGCATGGCCCAAGTGCTGAACCTCGCCATGCTCCCTCCCGGCCTCCCTCGGCACTCCGGACGGTTGCGCATGATGCGGGCCCACCGGAGGGGCACAAGAATAAGGAATGACGGCCAATGACAACCGCCAACAAGCCACGTCCCCCCCTGGTCGCGGGTGAAACCAAGGCTTACCCGGTTCTGCCGCTGCGCGACATCGTGGTGTTTCCGCACATGATCGTTCCGCTATTCGTCGGCCGTGAAAAGTCGATCAAGGCGCTGGAAGAGGTGATGCGTTCGGACACCTTCATCCTGCTGGCCACCCAGAAGAACGCCTCCGACGACGATCCGGCGACCGCCGACATCTTCGAGATCGGGACGCTCGCGAGCGTGCTGCAATTGCTGAAGCTGCCCGACGGCACCGTGAAGGTGCTGGTCGAGGGCGCACAGCGTGCCAAGGTTCTGAAATATACCGACCGCTCCGAATATTTCGAGGCGGATGCGGTCGTGCTCGAAGATTACCTCGGCGAGCATGTCGAAGCCGAGGCGATGGCGCGTTCGGTGGTCAACGAATTCGAAAACTACGTCAAGCTGAACAAGAAGGTCTCGCCGGAAGTGGTGGGCGTGGTTCAGCAGATCGACGATCATGCCAAGCTCGCCGACACCATCGGTTCGCATCTGCAGGTGAAGATTGCCGACAAGCAGGCGCTGCTGGAAACGGCAAGCGTGCCGCAGCGGCTGGAAAAGGTGCTCGGCCTGATGGAGAGCGAAATCTCCGTCCTGCAGGTCGAGAAGCGGATCCGTACCCGCGTGAAGCGTCAGATGGAGAAGACGCAGCGCGAGTATTATCTCAACGAGCAGATGAAGGCGATCCAGAAGGAGCTGGGCGACGAGGACGGCAAGGACGAGCTGGCCGAACTCGAAGACAAGATCAAGAAGACCAAGCTCTCCAAGGAAGCCCGCGAGAAGGCGCAGCACGAACTCAAGAAGCTCCGGCAGATGTCACCGATGTCCGCCGAGGCAACCGTCGTGCGTAACTATCTCGACTGGATGCTGTCGATCCCGTGGCAGAAGAAGACCAAGGTCAAGAAGGACCTCAAGGCTGCGCAGGATATCCTCGATGCGGATCACTATGGCCTGGAGAAGGTCAAGGATCGCATCGTCGAATATCTCGCCGTGCAGCAGCGAGCCAACAAGCTGACCGGTCCGATCCTGTGCCTGGTCGGCCCTCCGGGCGTCGGCAAGACCTCGCTTGGCAAGTCGATTGCGAAGGCAACGGGTCGCGAATTCGTTCGCGTTTCGCTCGGCGGCGTGCGTGACGAAGCCGAGATCCGCGGTCACCGGCGGACCTATATCGGTTCGATGCCCGGAAAGATCATCCAGTCGATGCGCAAGGCGAAGTCGTCGAATCCGCTATTCCTGCTGGACGAGATCGACAAGATGGGCGCGGATTTCCGCGGCGATCCGTCGTCGGCTTTGCTCGAGGTGCTGGATCCGGAGCAGAACGCCACGTTCAACGACCATTACCTGGAGGTCGATTACGACCTGTCCGGTGTGATGTTCGTGACCACGGCGAATACGCTCAACATTCCGCCGCCGCTGATGGACCGCATGGAGATCATCCGGATCGCCGGTTACACCGAGGACGAAAAGCTGCAGATTTCGCGTCGGCATCTGATCCCGCACGCGATCTCCAAGCACGGCCTCACCGACGCCGAATGGTCGATCGACGACGAGGCTCTGCTCACCGTCATCCGCCGCTACACGCGGGAGGCGGGCGTGCGTAACCTCGAGCGCGAGCTGTCGACGCTGATCCGGAAGGCCGTCAAGGAGCTGACGCTTTCGAAGAAGAAGTCGGTTGCCGTCACCGCCAAGGAGCTCGGCGACTATCTCGGCGTGCCGAAATACCGGTATGGCGAGGTGGAGGACCAGGACCAGATCGGTGTCGTTACCGGTCTTGCCTGGACCGATGTCGGCGGCGAACTCTTGACCATTGAGGGCACGCAAATGCCCGGCAAGGGCAAGATGACCGTCACCGGCAATCTGCGTGACGTCATGAAGGAGTCGATTTCGGCGGCGGCATCCTATGTCCGCTCCCGTTCGATCGCCTTCGGCATCGAGCCGCCGCTGTTCGACCGGCGCGACATCCACGTGCACGTGCCGGAAGGTGCGACGCCGAAGGATGGTCCGTCCGCAGGCGTCGCCATGGTCACGGCGATCGTCTCTGTGATGACCGGCATTCCGGTTCGCCGCGACGTTGCGATGACCGGTGAGATCACGCTGCGCGGCCGCGTGCTGCCGATCGGTGGACTGAAAGAGAAGCTGCTTGCCGCCTTGCGCGGCGGCATCAAGACGGTGCTGATCCCCGAGGAGAATGCCAAGGACCTCGCGGACATCCAGGAGAATGTGAAGAGTGGGCTTGAGATCATCCCGGTCTCCCGCATGGATGAGGTTCTGACGCACGCTCTCGTGCGCAAGCCCGAGCCGATCCAGTGGGAAGAGCCGGCGGTGAAGCCCGCTGCCGACAAGGCCGCCGACGAGGATGGTTCGGCGCTGACCGCGCACTGACGCGCCAAAAACAACGACAAGCGGCGGCCCCTGCTTTTTGCCGGGGCCGCCGTTTGATTTTCGGCAGGGTCGGGCGTATGTGAGCCCGCATCCGGAATCGCGGGCGCGCAATCTTGCGCCGGCGCTTTTTCCTGTCGGGCGGTTAGCTCAGCTGGTAGAGCATCTCGTTTACACCGAGAGGGTCGGCGGTTCGATCCCGTCACCGCCCACCAATCTCCCTAAAGACAACACCCCATCAGTCCTTTCGGTCGGGCCAGATTGCACCCTTTGGTCGCATGAAAGTTGTATTGCAACCTATGAGGTTAGTTGGTAGCGTATGACCGATCCTGGTTGTGGGGGTGGTCATGACGGTTACGGTGCAGACGGATATTCTGGCGTCGCTCCAGACGCTTCACGGCGACGTTCAGCGGCGCTTCGCGGAGCTGGATCGCTATCGCGCGTTGCAGGCCATCGAGCGAACGATCGCTGATTTTCCCGATCTCAATGACGTCACCCATTCGCTGGGTGACATTCGCGATCGCGTTCAGGTGCAACTCGACGGCACGCCGGAGTTCCGGGCGTTGCGAAGCATCGAGCGCATGCTTCCGGAATTGTCCGACGTCCTGGTGTTGCTGAATGGGACGTCGAACAGCGACGGGATTTTGGATCCTGGTGAAGCGACCTTGGCATCTGAAAGTCCCGTTCCGGAAAGCGTCTTGATTGCCGAAGCGGTCGTTGTGGCGCAGGACGCGTTGCCTGCCGGCGATCTCGACGCTGCAACGCAATCTCCGTCCGAAACGGTCGCAGTCGACATCGAAACCGTAGCGACGGCAGCGGAGCTGGAGCAGCCCCAGGAATTGGCACATACGGACGGCGATCCCGCTCACGGCACGACCGTGGACCGAACTGCGTTCGCCACGACGGACGATCGCCATCCGCCGGGACCCGAGATCGATGCGCGCGGATCCGAGCCCGTGCACGTTCCTTCTCTCGCCGACAGTGTCGCGCAACTGATGGCTCAGGCCGCCATGCCGCCTCACGATCCGCACGCGCGATCGGATTGGGGCGCAGGGACAGACGCGCCGGAACGGCCGCAATCTCCCGCGGAGAGGGCGGCCTGACCGGACGAGGTAGACGCGACAACGCCATGGCTGGGAGCAGGCAATGAACACGTATCAGTCGCCATATATCGACGGACAGGTCGTCGATGCGGGGAGTGCAACCGGCCGCAGCGACGAACCGCTGCCGGTGCCGCAAGCCGACACCAAGATCGAGGGGTGTACGAAGTCGGCGTCCGACTGCCTGCACAAGACCACCAAGCTGGCGCGTGAATTCAATCACGGCACGGTATCGGCGGCTCACCTGATCCTGGCGATGACGCTGATTCCCAATGCGAGCCGTCAGTTCGAATTGCGCAAGATGGACATCGACCGCGCCTTCCGGGCGGCGATGCAGGCGCTGATGGAGATCGAGCGGGGCAGTCCGTCCAAGAGCGGACTTCCCGGTCTCTCCGAGGAATTCAACGTCATCGTAACGCTGGCTCAGGAGCTTGCGCAGAACCGTGACAACCAGGAAGTCTCGGTCGACGACCTGCTGACGGCGCTGGACCGCCTGCCGGAGGATTCCTCTGCGGCGCAACTGATCCGCGGCGAACGGAAGAACGGCGTCGGCGCCGTGGATGTGCAGCAGGCGCTCGATCGCATGTCGCTCGCGATCAATCAGCAATTTCATGACATCCGCCACCAGATCGACGCTTTGAGATTCAGCCCGCCGGACGAGGACATCGCGCGGCTGAAGAATTACCTGCAGCAACGCGACGGCGTGCTGGAGCAGGCGATCGACAGGGGCTTTTCCGATATCGCCGCGCGGCTCGCGGTGACTGCGCCGGCATCCGCCGAACCTTCCGCGCAACCGAGCGCTGTGCGGCCTGACGGTCCGGGGGACGAAACGCTGTGGGACAGGATATTCGGTCGGAAAACGCCAGACGTTTCGGCCGCTCCGGTCGATGGATCGCCTGCGCAGCAACGGTGGGGAATGTAGCGCATCCGTGCGGGAATCTTCGCGCAAACCGCTCCGTCAACGGAAGCGGATGGCCTGAACGAAGCTTTCCTCGGGTTGCGTGATAATCGCCGGAAAGGGCGGCATGGGTTGCGCGCGCGAGATCATGGACAGCGCCTCGTCGTCCACCGCCGAGGAGCCGGACGACCGCACGATGCGGCTCGCCACGACCTTCCCGCTGCGATTGACCGTAAAACTGACGACCGCAGTCCCGCGTCCCTTGGCTGGCCGCTTGAAGCGCTGCAGATGTGCGCTGAGGGTGCTGGCATAGCTTGCCATGGCGTTGCGGGCGGCGGTGGTGCCGGCGCGCGGCGCCACCGGTTTGTCTGCGCGCTTGTCCGCCTTCGGGTTCGACGTCGGCTGCTTCACCGACTGGACCTGCTGCTGCACCGGCGCTTCGACCGGTTCCGGCGGCTTGGGCTGCGGCACCTCCTGCTTCTCGACCACCTCTTCCTTCTTGGGCGGAAGCACGAGATCGGGTTCAGGCGAGGGCACCGGCGGCAATTCGATCACCGGTTCGTCGGCCGCCTGCTCTTTGACCTCAGGCTGCATCGCCGCCTGTGAATCGAAGGTCTCCGGCCCCGGTGCAAGATCGGACTCTGTTTCCGGTGCGGCGGCTTCCGGCGCGAAATCGATCATCAGCGCCGGGACGTCTGCACCTGTTATGCCCTCGTCCGGTTTGACATACATGAATGCTGCGGCGATCGCCGCATGCGCGACCACGACGAACGCAACCGCAGCGACCCAGCGGCCCAGATGCAGCTCGTCATCCCGATCGACACCTGCGATCCAGGCGATCGCATTCATCTCGGCGTGCTTCCCGAATCCGCCGCTTGCAGGCCGACGAGGCCGATCTTCAGATAGCCCGACGAGCGCAGCGTATTCATCACCTCCATCACGTCGCCGTAGCTGACGGCCCGGTCGGCCCGCACGAAGATGCGCTCGTCGCGATTGCCTTTGGTTGCGACATCGAGCGCCGCAGGAAGACTGGCGCGCGCAACCATGTCCTCGCCGATCGCCAGCGACAGGTCGGACTTGATCGACAGGAACACCGGCTTGTCGGGCCGGCGCGTCTGCTCGGCGGTGGAGCTCGGCAATTCGACCGGAATGTCGACGGTCGCGAGCGGCGCCGCCACCATGAAAATGATCAGCAGCACCAGAATGACGTCGATGAAAGGCGTGACGTTGATCTCGTGGTTTTCGACGTCCTCGTCGTCCTTGCTGAAATGTACCGCCATGACGCTACTCCGCCGCCTGCCGCAACGTGACGCCGCCGCGATCGAGATCGCGCGAGGCGAGGCGCAACACATTGGCCGAGGCATTGCCGAGGATCAGGCGGTAGCCGCCGATCGACCGCGTGAACATGTTGTAGATCACGACCGCCGGGATCGCGGCGACCAGGCCCATGGCGGTTGCGAGCAGGGCCTCGGCGATGCCGGGGGCGACCACCGCAAGGCTGGTCGAATGCGCTTTCGAGATGCCGATGAAGCTGTTCATGATTCCCCAGACCGTTCCGAACAGGCCGACGAACGGGGAGGTCGCGCCGATGGTCGCGAGCACGCCCATGCCGTTGCTGATGCGGCGGCTCGCGGTGGCTTCCACGCGTTCGAGTTGCCAGACGATGCGTTCCTTGACGCCGTCCTTCGGCAGCATGTGGGACAATTCGACCTCATGCGCCGCTGCGCGCACCAGTCGCGCCACCGGATCCTTTTCTTTCGCGAACTTGCGCTCCGCGTCGTCCAGCGACTTCGCGTGTTCGAGCCAGCGGTTCTTGCTGCGCGCGCGGCGTTTCTCGAAACGCAATTCCAGGCTTTTTGCGAACCACACCGTCCAGGTCACGATCGATGCGATGACGAGCCCGATCATCACCGATTTCACCACGATGTCGGCGTCGAGAAACATCTGCCAGGGCGTCAGATCGTGCGGCAGCATATGCGCGGGGATCGTGCCGGGAGACGGCGACGCGGTTGCGGGTCCGGCCGGAGTCACGTCCGGGGCGGCGTTTGCGGGTGCAGCCGGCGCCGGCACTTGGGACGCGGGGGCTTGCGCCGCCGGTCCGGGCGCCGCAGGCGTGGTCGGCGGAGCGGATGGGGAGGCCGGCGCTGTTGTCGTTGCAGGCAATTTCGTTTGCGGCGCGGGTTGCGCCAGCGCCACACCCTGCGGAGCAAACAGGACCAACGACAGCGCCGCCGCCGCCAGCGATCGGAAATGCAAATTCATATCGTATCCTTCGCGCGGCATTGCCGGACGCTGATGGTGGAGCGGCGCAGTCGCATCGCCGCAAGCGATCATGTGTTCAATCGCAAATCAGAAACAGAAATCAACAACGATAGTTTTTATCCGTTCCAACCACGGTTCCGGATGGCGCGCAGACGCCGCTAAAGCACTGTCATTCGAGGTGGTGTGACCCGTGCAGCCTGAACGTCTTGCCGGTAAAAAAATTCGGCAATCGGGCCCCATAACAATGGTGGTGTGTGCGGTCACTCCCACCGGTCATTCGGACAATGGCCCAAAGCTTTGATGTGTTCTAACCAGGCGCCGCAAGCCCGCTTTGGTTCGGCAGCGCTCGCGAATAAAAAAAATGCGCATTGGCGAAGGCCAATGCGCATTTCGAAAGAGCAGCCCGTCCGTGGACGGGGAATGACCTCAGACGGCTTCCTTGAGCTCCTTGGCGGCGCGGAACGCGACCTTCTTCGACGCCTTGATCTGGATCGCCTCGCCGGTCGCCGGATTGCGGCCCATGCGCGCGGCGCGCTTGCGAACCTGCAGGATGCCGAGGCCGCCGATGCGGATGCGATCGCCCTTCTTCAGGTGCTTGGTGATGGCGGTAACCAGGTCGCCCAGCATCGCCTCGCTCTGCTTCTTGGACAACTGATGATCCTCGGCCAACTGAGCCGCGAGGTGCTTCAGGGTAACGGTCGGAGCGGTCGCCGGCTTCTTGTCAGCCATGGGTGGCCTCCTCTTGATCGGGCGCGGAAACGAAAAACTGCTGATTGTGGCGTTTAGACGATTCGGGACTCACCGGAAACGCCTTGTTTATAAGGCTCCAGAGCATTTTTAGGCGGGCGATGCAACGAGAAAAGCCCGTCCCGCAAGGGTTTCCTGCATTTTGGAACCGGCGCGGGGCTTCCGAAAGGGCTGCGGCCCCACGGCGCCAATCCTAACTATCTGATATTTCTGGATAAACCGACAAGACGCGGACACGTCAGGGACGTCCCGCTCCTCGCATGAGGCCGGACGCGCCGTGGCATCACAACGCTGTGTTGCGCCAGTCGCTGGGCGACTGGCCCACGGTTTTCTTGAACGCCCGGCTGAAGGCGGCTTCGGATTCGTAGCCGACGTCCTGGGCGATGGCGGCGATCTTGGCATTGCGCTCCGCGAGCCGCCGGGCCGCGATCTGCATCCGCCATCGGGTCAGATACTGAATCGGTGGACAGCCGATGAGGTGGGAGAACCGCTCCGACAGTGCGGAGCGTGACGCGCCGGCTTCGCTCGCCAGTTCGTCAAGAGTCCATCCATGGGCCGGCCGCGCATGCAGCAACGCCAAGGTGCGGCCGACGAGCGGATCGCGCAAACCCGCCAGCCAGCCGGCATTGTCGTTCGCCAGTTGGTCCATGTGCATGCGAACGACTTCGACGAACATCAGCTCGGAAAGTTTGTTCAGCACGCTCTGGCTGCCGGGGCGCCGGTTGTCGCTCTCGAGAGTGGCATAGCGGATGAACTGGTCGAGAAGACCGCCGCTGTCCGAAGACATCGCTCGCGTCAGCCGCATGAAACGCGGCAGCGCATTGATAAGCGGGTTGAACGGGCGAATATCGCAGCTGAAGAAACCGCAGATCAGATGTGTATCGACGTCGCCTTCGCTCCCGGTTCGCAACATGAACGGCAATGCGGAGCTGTCATCGGGGCGACGATAGATATCCATCGTCGGCCGAGCGCGCATTCCGGCAGTGCTTGACAAAGCGTGCGGGTCGCCATGCGGCATCACCGCGATGTCGCCTTCCTGCAATTGCACCGGTTCGAACGAGCCGCCGTCGACAAGGGATATCCAGCAGGAGCCGCGCGTGACCACGTGATACTCGATGGCGTGTTGCGCGCCGGGCATCACCTCATTGGCGATCGTTGCAGCCGGCGGTGCTTCGGCAACCCAGGGCGGTCTGGCGCTGACGTCGAAGAAGACCGAACCGGTCAGGCGCACCGCCGAGAGCACATCCGACAATACGTCCGTACCCATGACATCCTCGTTCGCGCAACGGCTCGTGCCGGGTGAGGAGGGAAGACGTACCTGTATCTTCCTCGAGCGATAGCAAGTCTGGACGATCGATCAACAAGCGTGGCAGCGCGATCATTTGGTCCGCGCCGGCAGCGATCTATTTGTCTCCCGCATAAGCGAAGCGATCAGCGACTGTCGTTATCGCGGGACAAGCAATTGTAACAAATTCTGAGGAAACCGACCATGACCACCATCATCGAATGCCCGCCTACGGGCGTCACCAGGCCCGGCCCAGACCTCGGTGCCGTCAAGAAGAAGCAGCAGACGGCCTGGTCCTCCGGCGACTATGCGGTCGTGGGGACCACGCTGCAGATCGTCGGCGAGCAACTGGCCGAGGCGATGGACTTGCGATCCGGCCAGACAGTACTCGACGTTGCTGCCGGCAACGGCAATGTCACTCTGGCGGCTGCGCGCCGCTGGTGTGACGTGACGTCGACCGATTATGTCGATACGCTGCTGGATCGCGGTCGCGAGCGGGCAAAGGCCGAGAGACTTTCGGTCAGGTTCAGACAGGCGGATGCCGAGTCCTTGCCGTTTCCCGATGGAGAATTCGACGCGGTCGTCTCAACCTTCGGCGTGATGTTCACGGCGGACCAGGATCGCGCTGCTGCCGAATTGCTGCGTGTGTGCAGACCGGGCGGAAAGATCGGTCTCGCCAATTGGACTCCGGCCGGATTCGTCGGACAGATGTTCAAGGTGATCGGCAAGCATTTGCCGCCGCCGGCCGGCGTCAAGTCGGCGGCGCTGTGGGGCACATCGGAGCGGCTTGAAGAAATGTTCGGCAAGGCTGCGCGCTCGATCGTCATCGAGACGCGCAACTTCAATTTTCGCTATCGCTCGCCGGAGCATTTCGTCGAGATTTTCCGCGAGTATTACGGGCCGATGCTCAAGGCGTTCGAGGCGATCGATGATGCGGGACGCGCGGCGCTTGCGCAGGACATCGTCGACCTCATCGGGCGCATGAACACGTCCGGCGATGGCACTATGGTGGTGCCGAGTGAATATCTGGAAGTCGTCATCACCCGCCGCTGAGGTTGCGGCGATCAGGGAATGTTGCGAGCGCCCGTCCGGGCGATCAGATCCCGGGCGGGCCTTCGGGCGAGTTAGCGAGCATGGTCAATGCGCGGAACTGTTCGAAGCGCGGAGTTCGTCGGGAAGGGAACCCGGGTTCTTGGATTCGCCCAGAGCGGGCGGGCTCGAGGCGTCGGAGCGCCTGCAAACCGGACATGGCCTGAAAAAGGGCCAGGTCCGAAAATCAGAAAAGTCAAGGAACTGAGCCACATACGTGGCGGGAGCGACGGGGCTCGAACCCGCGACCTCCGGCGTGACAGGCCGGCACTCTAACCAACTGAGCTACGCCCCCGGGTTGGCAGTGCGGCGGACTTAAATCTCGGTCTCGCCCAAGTCAAGCGTGGCCGAGCGGGTTTTGCCGCTGCCCCCCGAAAAAGCAGGCCGCGGGGGCCGTTGGCCAAGGTGTTCCCGCGACCGGCTCTGTTAGATCCCGCTCAGCCGGTAGGCGCTGCCATAGCGGCCGAAATCGTGGCTGGTCACGCCATGGCGGACGCAGCCCTGAAACTGCGCCGGAGGCGCCACCACGGTGACCTTCACCACCGCGCTTTCGCCGGGCTTGACCAGACCGGCATGGACGGCGGCCGGTGCCAGGGCGGAATCGCCAGTATAGACATCGGTGCCCCAGAGCGGGCCCTCGGTCTCGCCCTTGACCCGGAAATAATAGGTGGCGCCGACGCTGCTGCCGAGTTCGAGCAAGTGTGGCGGCGCATCGGCGGCGAGATAGCCCTTGTCGAGCAACTGCCGCACCTGCCGCTTCGACAATTGCCCGCGCCGGTCGAAATAGGCGACCAGTTCCTGCACCACCTTCATGGCCTGCTCCCGTCCATTGCGATGACCCGCCCGTAGGGCGGACTGAATGCGGCCGCGCGCGGCAGCACCCACAAAACGTCGTAGGGCACGGGCTCGGCCGGAAAGGCGATTTCGCCATCGGTGACGACGACGGCGGCGCGGACCAGAGGATCGTCTGCCAGCATCATCATGGCGGGGGACAGATCGCTGCCGCCGAAGCCGTGCACCGCATAGGTCGACAGGTCGTCCGGCGACACGGTCTCGTCGCTGGTGACGGCTGCGTCGCATTGCACGATGCGCACCTGATCGACACCGGCGCCGTCGCAGAAGTCCGCGATCGCGCCAAGCGCGAGCGGTATCTCATCCGTCATTGAGCCCGAGGTATCGAGCACGACATTGAGCATCCATGAGGTGCGCTTTCGGCCCGGCAGGACGATGTCGGATCGCTCGCCGCCGCGGCGTGAAGGGCGAGAGAAAGTCCGCTCGCCCGCCGACGACGACTCGATCCAGCGCTGCAGCGCCTGTTGCCAGGCCGGCCGCAAGCGGCCGCGCAGCGCCGACACCTGCGCGCTCATTCCCGAACCTGCGGATCCGCGTCCCTGCCGCGACATCGCGGCGGCAATCGCCAGCCCGCGCGCAATCGCCTCGTCAACCCTGGCCTTGGATTGCGCCTGGTCCTGCGCTTCGGCGGGAAACATCTCGCGCTCGGTCTGGTCGGCGAGCACGTCGCCGGCAGTCTCGCCGTTCGCGGCGCCGCCCTGACCCTGTCCCATGATCTGGCGAACAGAGGCGTCCTTGCCTTCCCAGACCTGGCTGCGCGAGCGCATCAGGTCGGCGTTGCGGCGCATCTCGATCACGATGTCCTCGGCCGAGCGCTGGCGCGCACCCGGCATGTCGAGGCCGCCGGCCGGGATGGTCGCGGAGCCGAGTTCCGTCCGCAGGATGTCGTTGATGATGTAGTCATGGGCGTAGTTGAACTCGAGCCGGCCGGAGCCGCGGGCACGGTCATGGGTGCGAAGCGCGAGATGAAGCAGTTCGTGGGCCAGCACAAAGACGAGCTCGTTGTCCTTGAGTCTGGCTGTGAATCCGGGATTGGCCACCAGCCGGCCGGAAGCGAAGATGCCCATGGTCGGCACCCGCCAGTCGAGATTGACGCGCACCGCCGCAGCCAATCCTGCCAGATGTGGCAGCGGCACCGTGACCATGCGCAGGCCGTTCTCGATCCGCTTCAATGTGGCGCGATCGGCGTTTCTGTCGGATGTTGCGGCGGCAGCGGTCATTGCTTTGTCACCGTGCGCAGCACCGCGAGCATCGCCTTGTCGGCGCCAAGCGCGCCCCATTGCTCGACCAGGTCGGTCAGCAGCATCAACTGGCTCTCGGTCGGCAGGCTGCGCAGGAAGCGCGCGACTGCGCGCGGCTTCACCGCGCCGAGCCGCCCGGCGGCGACATTCTGGCGGATCGAATTCAGGATGAACCAGCGCGCGGTCTCGCCCTTCGGCAGGTTTTCCGGCCGCTCGATATAGGCCTCGACCGGCGCCATGGTGCCGACGGCTTCTTCCGCCAGGGCGCAGAACACCGCGGCATCCTCGGAGGACAGGCGGCCGAAGGCGAGCGCACGTCGGGTGTCGCGGTTGAGGATGCCGGATTGCTCTGCCATGTCCAGCGCCTGCGATAGAAGTGCCCAGGCGCGCGGCGTCGAGAATGGCTGCGGGTCCTGCGGTACCTCGCGCATCAGCGCATCCGGCATGAACGAGATGTAGCTGCGGATATCGGCGCGGATGCCGCTCCGGCGCGCCCAGTCCTGCCATTCGTCGGCATCGACCCGCAGATTGAGGATGGTGACGCGGTTGACCAGCGCAGAACTCATCGCCCGCACCAGCGCGCGGTCGGTCTGCCGGTTGCCGGCGGCCACCACCCAGGTGCCGGCGGGCAGGGCGTGCTCGCCCAGACGCCGCTCCAGCAGCAGGGAGTAGAACGCCTTCTGCACGTCGGGCGCACAAGCCGGCAATTCGTCCAGAAACAGGCAGAAGGTCTGCGCGATCTCCGGCAGAAGAAGCCGCGGCGGGCAGAAGACCGAGCGCTCGCCGACGATTTTCGGCACGCCGCTGACGTCTTCCGGCGCAATCTGGGTGCCGAGCAATGATCGGCAGGGCAGGCCGGCTTCGGCCGCCGCCTGGTAGACCATCTCGGACTTGCCGACACCGGGAGGCGACAGCAGCAGGAAGCTCTGTTCGTGCGCCATGCACTGAACCAGCTTCTTGGCCTGCTTGAGGGTGATGGATTGGTTAAGGGCGCTTGCGCCTGCGTCCATTGGACGGCTCCTGGGTGAAGAACGAACGGCGTTCCCTCACCAGGAACAGCTTCAATCTAGGCGCATCGGCGGAGTCGCGCCAGCGGCGTTGCGGACTTTTTTTCGTACGCCTGCGGCAGTGACGACGCTTGTCATGACAGTTTCGTTACAGAATTATGACAAATTGAGGCGTTCGCTAGGTTTGAGCGCGGGTTGCAGCAGTCATGTCGATGTCCGGTATGTCCTTCCTTTCGCGGAGCTTTTCGGCGCTGCAGCGTACGTTATGCGGGCCGTGGCCGTCGATCTTAGCGACCGGTGCGCTGCACCTGTTCGCACTGATCCGGATTGGCCAGACCGAAATCGGGTCGTTCGGGCAAGGCTTGGCGCTTCTGACCTGGATATTGCTGAACTGCGTCTTGCTGTTGCTGCTGCGGCGGGCTGTTCTCGCGGCCGCGATCTCTCTCGGTCTGATCGAATTGCTGATCCTGGTCTCGCAGTTCAAGTTCAAGATCACCTGGATGACGGCGACCTTCCTCGACGTTCTGGTGATCGACCCCGACAGCCTGACGTTTCTGCTGTCGGTGATGCCCGGACTGCGCCTTGTTTCGATCGTAGCGGCTTTGCTCGGTGTTGTTCTGCTGGTCGTGCTGTGGAAGCTCGACCGGACCAGGATTCCGCGACTGCTCTCGGCGTTTGCGGCCGCCGCATCGCTCGCCGCCATCATTGGTCTGTCGAACGCGGTCCCCGAACAGCCGCATGAACCGTTCCAGGGCGTCAATCATGTCTCGAATTTTGCGCGCTCGACGGTGGTTTCGCTCTCGGAATTGAGCAACAGCGGCTGGCTTGATGTCGATCGCGCCGTGGCAAGCCGGGTCAAAGCTCTGCCAGCGGATGACGAATGCACGCCCGGGGGAAAGCGTCCGCACATCATTATGGTGCTCGACGAATCGAGCTTCGATATCAGGAGCGCGCCGGGCGTGAAGGTGCCCGCAGACTACGGCCGGCATTTCGCATCGGCCGACGGCAAGTCGCGTACGCTGATCACGGAGGCCGCCGGCGGACCGACCTGGTACACGGAATACAACGTGCTCACGGGGCTCTCGACCCGCTCATTCGGCCGCATGAGCTTTTACGTCACGCGGCTGGCCGCCGGCCGCATCAAGCGTGGGCTGCCGCAAGCGCTTCGCCGCTGCGGCTACAAGACCTTCACGCTCTACCCTGCCTACGGTGCCTTCCTGAGCGCACGCCGCTTCCAGAAGAGCGCCGGCATCGATCGCCTGATCGACGCGCGGGAGATGGGGGCGGGCGACGTCGAACCTGACTCGTTCTATTTCGACAAGGCCGTGCGGCTGATTGGGAAGGAGCGCGGCAACGATCCGCTGTTCCTGTTCGTCTACACCGCCGCCAATCATTTCCCCTGGGATACGCGTTACCGTCCCGAACTCACGCCGGGCTGGAAGCCGCTCAATGCCGATGCCGAGACCGACGAATATGTCCGGCGCCAGAGCATCAGCGCACGCGACTATGCCGCTTTCGTTGCCAAACTGAAGCGCGATTACCCGGACGAGGCCTTCCTGATCGTTCGGTTCGGCGATCATCCGCCAGCCATCGCACCGCGCTTGCTCGAACCCGCAATGTCGGATGAGCAGATTGCCAACGGCATCATGGCGCGCGACCAGCGCTTTTTCAGTGCCTATTACGCGATCGATGCCATCAACTTCACGCCGGTCGACCTGTCGTCGGCGCGCGACGCGCTCGATGCGCCGTATCTGCCGCTGGTGGTCCAGGAGGCGGCCGGGCTGCCACTGGACTCAACCTTTGCCGAGCAGAAGCGGATTCTGGAGCGCTGCGAGGGGATGTTTTATCCCTGTAAGGATGGCGCCGAGGCGCGGCGCTTCAACCGGCTGCTGGTGGATTCAGGCGTGATCACGGGATTCTGACCTCTACTTCTTCTCCGCCGCTTCCGCGCTTTTTACCACGCCGCCGGCGACTTCGGTCAGGGTCGGGCGCGGCAAAGCCGAGAACGGCAGTGGCCGCGTCACCTCGATCGCAGCAATGCCGAGCCGCGCGGTCAGAAGCCCGTTCAGCACGCCTTCGCCCAGGCGGGCCGACAGCTTGGCCGCAAGGCCATGTCCGATCACCTGCTGGATCAGGCTGTCGCCGGCCGCCATGCCGCCGGTGATGGTGAGATGGGTGATGACATGACGCAGCAGCCTGAACATCCCGAGCGTGCCGGGTCGCCCGCCATAGAGCAGCGCCAGCTTGCGCGCGAGCCCAAGCGTCGTGATCAGCACGAAGAAGATGTCGATCGCCGCGCGCGGTGATACGGCGGTCACGATCGAGACACGCTTGGCTGCGTTGCTGACGAGCTGACGCGCCTCGCGGTCAAGCGGCGCCATCAATTCGCGCTCGGCAAGGCGGATCAGGTCGGCGCCGTCGATGATCTCGGAGAAATGCGCCTGCAGCTTCGCCCGGCTGCGCGCCAGATGCGGCAGCTGGCTTTCGATAGCGAGCAGGTCGCGGAGGATGGCCTGACCGTCCGCACGGTTGTCGGTGGCAAGCGTTTCCGCCGCCCGCTCGCGGATGTGATCGATTTTTGCCAGCCGCGACAGCCCGGCAAACTCGCGCCAGGCGATGGCAAGCAGCGCCAGCAGCGCCAGACCTGCGAGGGCAAGGGCAAACCATCCAAGCGCCTCGAAGCGCGCGAACAGATCCTCGATCAGCTTCGTCACCGCAAGTCCGATTCCGAGCGAAATCAGACCGGTGAGCGCACCTAACAGGATCTTGCGCCAGGGAAAGCGGCGTCGCGGCGCCGTCGCCGATGCGACCGCCGGCAGGTGCGCGTCGGCGGCATCGGCCTCACGCAGGATCTCGACCAGCGGATCGTCCTTGGCCGCCGTGACCACCACGTTCGGATCGTCGGGCGAAAAGATTGCGGGCCGTCGCGGACGGGCGGTCATTTCAGACGGTCTCCGATCAGAAATTCGAGCGCCCGATCGAGACGGATATGGGGCAGGGCGGGCACGCCTGCATCGGTTCGCTCCAGGAGAGGCGGGCGAAAACGCAGGAAGCGATAATCGGCGTCGTCCGACGACACGTTGGACAATCCGCGAAACCGGGTTTCGGCTTCGAAGATCGCATCGGGATCGTTCGGCAGATCGCCCGGATAGATCACAATCTCCGAATTGCCGTCGAAGACGCGGCCACCGGCGCGCTCGCCGGCAAGCGGCGTCCCCATGATCGCATGCAGCGAGCCATGCGGTCCGCCGACATGTGCTTCACCGGTCGCGCGCACCGAGGCCATCGCAATCGCGTCGATGCGGGCGCCGGAATAATCCGCGCGTTTCGTCGCCTCGGTCACCAGCCGTTCGAGAATGCGCTCCAGCCGGTCATGCGAGGTGTGGTGCAGGAGATCAGCCTTGGTGGCGGCGAACAATATGCGGTCGATCCGTGGCGCGAACAACGCGGAGAGGATCGAGTTGCGCCCGACATTGAAGCTGTCGAGGATCGCAGCCAGCGCGCGTTCCAGATCGTTGATGGCGTCGGGGCCGGCATTCAGCGCGGTGAGAGTGTCGACCAGCACGATCTGACGGTCCAGCCGCGCGATATGCTCGCGATAGAACGGACGCACGATCGCGTCCTTGTAGGATTCGTAGCGCCGCCGCATCATCGCCCACAGCGAGCCGGACGGCGGCGATCCCTCCAGCCGGTCCAGCGGTGCGAAGGTCAGCGCCGGCGAGTCTGCGAGTTCACCCGGCATCAGGAAGCGGCCCGGCGGCAGCAAGCTGAGGGCGAAGCGCTCGTCGCGGCAATCGCGCAGATATTTGGTGAAATGTTTCGCCGCGGACTGCGCGACGGGCTCCTCGGCATGTGCCTTCGGATCGAGCGAGGCGAGATCGGCGTGCCAAGCGGCGGCAAGATGGGCGCGATCGCCCTGCCGCGACAGCCGGATGGTTTCGGCCGACCATTCCTCGTAGCTTTGCGTGAGCAGCGCCAGGTCCAGCAGCCATTCTCCGGGATAGTCGACGATGTCGAGGGTGAGCGCGCGCATCGCGCCGTTGCGCGACTGATAGTCGATGATGAGGCGCAGTTCGCTGATCTGCTTGGTCGATTCCGGCCAGTGTCGCTCTTTCAGCAATTGCTCGAGATGCGCCTCATACGCAAAGCGGGGGACGGTATCGTCAGGTTGCGGCGACAGCCGCGCACGGGCGATCCGTCCCGAGGCCATCGACTCGAAGACCGGGAAGCGGCCGCCGCGCAAGAGGCCATGCACCAGCGCGGTAATGAAAACCGTCTTGCCGGCGCGCGACAGCCCGGTCACGCCGAGACGCACGGTCGGCTCGAACAGGCTGTGGCCGTATTCGAAGAGCGCCTGGGAGGTCAGGCGCGCCTGCTCGATAATGTCCGAAAAAACGTTCGCCATCCTGCGCGCCGCCGCCATCGTCCCGCACAGTGGCGCGGGATCACGGCCGGCTAGAGATAGGGCGGCCGGGGCGCGATGCTAGCTGCCCCGTCGTTCGGCCTGCCAAACGCCCGAGCATTCGCCCTTGGAGGAGGTCCAGCGTCCCGTGCCCCCATCGCGGCTCAGCCGCCCGGTCCCGCTGGCGCTCTGGTCTCCGCGCACGACGCTCACGCGCGCGGCGCCGTTACCCGCTACGCTACCGGAAATCCTGAAGCTTGAACCGGCAGGGTCCGCATGGCCGACGCGCCCGCCCTTGATGCGAACAGCGTAGCGATAGCCGCGGTCGCAGGTGCCTTTCTCGGTAATGATGAGAACGCTCCACAAGCCGTCAAAGCCGCCACTGGCCTTCTTCGCCTTGGCTGCGGCCGAGGCCTCCGGGATGGCCGCGAGAGCCAGCAGTCCCGCGAGCGCCAATCGTGCAAGCATCATGTGTTACCCCTTGGGCAGCCGCGTTATCGGGCCACCTTCTCCGGCTGAATGGAATAGTCATTGGGTTGACGCAGGAATGGGTCGGGACCAGCGCCCCTGGCATATCCGACGTCGTACAGGGCCTTCATGTAATCCGGATCGAACGGCCCGCGTGCGGGCGCGTTGAAATCCTGGTTTACATAAGCAACATAAAAACCGATGCCACTGCGCAATGCGGTCGCATAGGCGCGGTCGATCGCATTGCGGGTCACGAACTTGATGGCGGCGCTCACGGTCCGTCCGAGAATGCTGAGCGTCGTGCGCTCGGTCAGCTGGAAGTCCGGATCAAGCTTCATGTTGGCGATAATGTAGAAGTCTGTCGCCGGCAGCTTTGCGGTCGACGTGCTGACAAGCATGGAATCGGGCGCGATATAGAATTGTCCGGCGAGCCCGCCATCGACATGCATCTCCGCGAACGGGCGGCCGTTGGCTTCCACATCGATGAAGGTGGGCGGGAATGCGCCGGGAATACTGATCGCGGCGATCATCACCTTGCGCACCAGATCGAGCGCCTGCTTGTCACCGCGCGTCGCGATCGCACCGATATCCCATGCCACCGGCCGGCCGGCGTCAAGATTGGTGGTGAGGATGAACAGACGCCGCCCGCGCGCATGCTCGGCGGCGATGTCCTTGAGCAGCTCGGGCGTGACCCGCTTTTCGATCAGCTTGTGCAACGGCCAAGTATCGAGGAAGCTCTCACCCTTGCCGCCGACCTCGAAAATATCGATCGCGCTGATCGTGGTATAGGCGTCGCGCAGCTGATCGTCGTAACGCGATCCCAGAAATGCAAAGGGCGCGATCAGCGCGCCCGTGCTCACGCCAGTCACCAGCGAGAATTCCGGACGGGTTCCGGCTTTTGACCATCCGCTCAGGAGGCCGGCGCCGAAGGCACCGTCCTCGCCTCCGGTGGACAGGATGAGCCACGGACCCGGCTTCGGCGGCAGCGCGCGCAGGTATTCGCGTTCCGAATCGGCCCAGAAGCGCGCCTCGGGCATATTGGCGACGGTCGCCGCTTTCTGGTCGGCCGCGGAGAAGGCGGTACGCGGTATCGGCCCATCCGAACCGGCGGCCGGCTTTGCGGGCTGGCTGGCTTTGCCCTTTTTAGTAGTTGCCTTCTTTTTGGACTGTGCCGAAAGCGCATAGCCATCCGCTACGCCGACGGACGGCAAAGCGATGGCAGACGGGATCGCGAACCACACCATACCCGCCGCCGCAGCGGCCGCGATCACGAAGCGAATCAGGTTTCCTGACGTCACGCGCATCCTTTAATCTTGTCGCAAGCGCCCAGGCGAAGCAATTCGGGCTGTGTCACACCGGCGGGCCTTTCATACACAACCCACGTGATTCGAATTTGACGAGAAGCTTTTCGTTCCCACGATTGTGACACCCGCGAAGATCCGACGCGCGATCGAGCGCCAGTGTGCATCGCGCGATGTCCGCCAGGTGGAACTGAAGGTCCCGACTCGGGGCCCCCGTAACTCTCCATGCTTCGGGGATGATTCGATTTTCAGACTGGTTGGACAAAGCTTTGTCTCTCCGGCGGCAATTTTGGGTCCGGAACCTGACGTTTCGGTCCTCAGTGCTAAGCGCGCGAGCAACCTTTTCCGCGCTCCGGCATCGCCCGCAATCGGCGATGCGGAGCTCCACCAAGGCTGCATTCCGGTGCGGGGAGGCTGAAAGCTAACCCGCGACGGGGCCTGCGAAATGCCGGGTGCCGCCTGCCGCGGGAGCGATTGCTAATCTCAGACTTTTCGGGCGCTTGCGGGGGCAAATGCGCTGCGCTAAGGCTGCCGCAACTTCCTTCTTGGAACGAATCTGGGCTGGGGTTTTGGAGGGCAATCCGTCGGTTCGCCGACAGATGCCCGGGGACGGCGTTTTGGCCGGGCGGATCGGCCTCGCAGCCCTGTGAGGAGACAGATGAGCGACCTGCTGCAGGCCTATCTCCCGCTCGTGGTATTCATTGCGGTTGCGCTGGGCATCGGGCTCGCCCTGCTGGTCGCGCCGTTCCTCGTCGCCTACCGCAACCCGGATCCGGAAAAGCTCTCGGCCTACGAATGCGGATTCAATGCCTTCGACGACGCGCGCATGAAATTCGACGTGCGGTTTTATCTGGTTGCCATTCTTTTCATTATTTTCGACCTCGAAGTCGCCTTCCTGTTCCCCTGGGCGGTGACGTTCGGCGAACTCGGAGTATTCGGCTTCTGGTCGATGATGGTTTTCCTTGGCGTTCTGACCATCGGCTTTATTTACGAATGGAAGAAGGGGGCGCTCGAATGGGACTAGCGAGCTGCACATGAGCGCTGTCGTATCACCCGCGCCCAAAGGGATTCTCGATCCGCGCACCGGCAAGCCGATCGGCGCGGACGACCAGTTCTTTACCGGCCTCAATGCGGAACTGGCCGACAAGGGCTTCCTTGTCACCACCGCCGACGATCTGGTCACCTGGGCGCGCACCGGCTCGCTGATGTGGATGACCTTCGGCCTTGCCTGCTGCGCGGTCGAAATGATGCAGATGTCGATGCCGCGCTATGACGCCGAGCGCTTCGGCTTCGCGCCACGGGCCTCGCCGCGCCAGTCCGATGTGATGATCGTCGCCGGAACCCTGACCAACAAGATGGCGCCCGCGCTCCGCAAGGTCTACGACCAGATGCCGGAACCGCGCTACGTCATTTCGATGGGAAGCTGCGCCAATGGCGGCGGCTATTACCATTATTCGTATTCCGTGGTGCGCGGCTGCGACCGCATCGTGCCGGTGGACATCTATGTTCCGGGCTGCCCGCCCACGGCCGAGGCGCTGCTCTATGGCGTGATGCTGCTGCAAAAGAAGATCCGCCGGGTCGGAACCATCGAGCGCTGAAATGAGCGAGAAGCTGCAGGCCATCGGCGAGGCGATCAGCACCGGGCTTCCGGGTGCCGTCATCGGCTACGAGATCGCGGTCGGCGAACTGAATGTCCGCGCGAACGCCGCCGACATCCTGTCGGTGGTGCGCTTCCTGCGCGACGATCCGAACCTGCAATTCTGGAATTTCATCGACGCAACCGCGGTCGACTTCCCGCAGCGGGAGCAGCGCTTCGACGTGGTCTACCACTTCCTGTCGCCCAAGCAGAATGCGCGCGTGCGGGTGAAAGTCGCGACCGACGAAGTGACCCCGGTGCCGTCGATCATTTCCGAGTTTCCGGGCGCCGACTGGTTCGAGCGCGAGGCTTACGATCTCTATGGCGTGCTGTTCACCGGCCATCCCGACATGCGCCGCATCCTCACCGATTATGGCTTCGAGGGCCATCCGCTGCGCAAGGACTTCCCGCTGACCGGCTTTGTCGAAGTGCGCTACGACGATGCCCAGAAGCGCGTCGTCAACGAACCGGTGCGGCTCAATCAGGAATTCCGCAATTTCGATTTTCTGTCGCCATGGGAAGGCACGGATTATCGTCTGCCCGGTGACGAGAAGGCCGGCGCCCAGGGCAACAAGCTGACCGGCGAGCCGGACAAGAAGGTGTCCTCATGAAGGATACGCTCAAGCCCGGACTCAAACACACTCTGACTTTCACCATCACCGACCGGCAGACGGTGCCGGAATTCTATCCGGATTCGCCGATGTTCCGCGCCATGCCGCGGGTGTTCGCGACCGGCTACATGGTCGGGTTGTTCGAATGGTGCTGCACCGAGATGCTCAACATGCATCTCGATGCGGGCGAGGGTTCGCTCGGCGTGCACGTCGATTTCAGCCATCTGGCCGCGACTCCGCCCGGCATGACCGTGACGGTCGAATGCGAGTGCACCGGCGTGGACGGCAAGACGGTCAGTTTCTTCGTGCGCGGCCATGACGGCGTGGATGTGATCGGCGAAGGCCGGCACCAGCGCGCCCTGGTCAACTATGACAAGTTCAATGCGCGTGTCGCCGACAAGGCGCTGAAGGCGAGGGCGGCGTAATGGCATCGGCGCAGCAACTGTCCGGCGGGTGTCTCTGCAAGGCGGTGCGCTTTACCGCGACCCCGGCCGATAACGAGGTCGGGACGTGTCACTGCAGCATGTGCCGGCGCTGGACGGCAGGTCCGTTCATGGTGCGCGACTGCGGCACCTCGCTGAAGGTCGAGGACAAGGCAAATCTGGGCGCCTATCGCTCATCGGAATGGGCGGAGCGCGGCTTCTGCAAGTCGTGCGGAACGCCGCTCTATTACCGTCTGATCGACAGGGATTCGTATTTCGTGTCGGCCGAAGCGTTCGACGACGTGACGGATATCTCGTTCACGACGCAGATCTTCATCGACGAGAAGCCGGCCTATTACGACTTCGCCAACAAGACGCACAACATGACCGGTGCGGAAGTGTTCGCGCAGTTTGCGCCGGGCGGCGACGAGGCCAAGGGATAACAAGATGGCCGAGACTTCCGGCGAACGTAATTTCACCATCAACTTCGGACCGCAGCATCCGGCCGCGCACGGTGTGCTGCGCCTCGTGCTGGAGCTCGACGGCGAGATCGTCGAGCGTGTCGATCCGCATATTGGTCTACTGCATCGCGGCACCGAGAAGCTGATCGAGCAGAAGACCTATCTACAGGCGATTCCGTATTTCGACCGGCTCGACTATGTCGCGCCGATGAACCAGGAGCATGCGTTCTGCCTCGCCGCGGAAAAGTTGCTCGGTCTTGAGGTCCCGCGTCGTGGCCAGCTTATCCGCGTGCTGTATTGCGAGATCGGCCGGATCCTGTCGCACCTTCTAAATGTCACCACCCAAGCCATGGACGTCGGTGCGCTCACTCCGCCGCTCTGGGGGTTCGAGCCGCGCGAACAATTGATGGTGTTCTACGAGCGCGCCTCCGGCTCGCGCATGCACGCGGCCTATTTCCGGGTCGGCGGCGTGCATCAGGACCTGCCGCAGAAGCTGATCGACGACATCGAGGCCTGGTGCGATCCGTTCCTGAAGACGGTCGACGACATCGACTCGCTGCTCACCGGCAACCGCATCTTCAAGCAGCGCAACGTCGATATCGGCGTGGTGTCGCTCGACGACGCGTGGAAATGGGGCTTCTCAGGCGTGATGGTGCGTGGCTCGGGCGCGGTCTGGGACCTGCGGAAGAACCAGCCCTATGAGTGCTATGCCGAGATGGATTTCGATATTCCGATCGGCAAGAACGGCGATTGCTATGACCGCTATCTGATCCGCATGGAAGAGATGCGCCAGTCCGTGCGCATCATGAAGCAATGTATCGCGCTCCTGAATGCGCCCGAAGGCAAGGGGCGGGTCTCGGCCGACGATCAGAAGGTGGTGCCGCCCAAGCGCGGCGAGATGAAGCGCTCGATGGAAGCGCTGATCCATCACTTCAAGCTCTA
>NZ_JCABZI010000010.1:0-493572 GCF_059499825.1 Pseudorhodoplanes sp. | reverse complement strand
TCCAGCGCGCCACGGAAGATGTAGGGGAAACACAGGACGTTGTTGACCTGGTTCGGATAGTCCGAGCGTCCGGTACAGATCATGGCATCGGGCCGCACCGCCCTCGCCTCGTCCGGCATGATTTCCGGGGTCGGATTGGCGAGCGCCATGATGAGAGGCCGGTCGGCCATGCGCTTGACCATGTCTGGCTTCAGCACACCGCCCGCCGATACGCCGAGGAAGATATCGGCGCCGCCAATGATGTCGCCGAGCGTCCGCGCATCGGTGTCCTGCGCGTAAACGTCTTTCCAGCGGTCCATCAGCTTGGGACGGCCCTTGTAGACCACGCCTTCGATGTCGGAGATGAAGATGTTCTCGCGCCTGGCGCCGAGTTCGACCAGCAGATTGAGACAGGCCAGCGCCGCGGCGCCGGCGCCGGACGCAACGATCTTCACGTCGCCGATTTTCTTTTTCGCCAGATAGAGCGCGTTCGTCACGGCGGCCGCGACGATGATGGCGGTGCCGTGCTGGTCGTCGTGAAAGACCGGGATTTTCATCTGCTCTTTCAGCTGCGCTTCGACGTCGAAGCATTCCGGCGCCTTGATGTCCTCCAGGTTGATGCCGCCGAAGGTCGGCTCCAGCGCCGACACCACGTCGACCATGCGCGCGACGTCCGGCGCATCGATCTCGATGTCGAACACATCGATGCCGGCAAATTTCTTGAACAGGACCGCCTTGCCTTCCATCACCGGCTTCGAAGCCAGCGGCCCGATATTTCCGAGGCCCAGCACCGCGCTGCCGTTGGAAATCACGGCCACCAGATTCTGCCGGGCGGTGAGTTCGGCGGCCTCCCGAGGATCGGCGGCGATCGCCTCGCAGGCCGCGGCGACGCCCGGCGAATAGGCCAGCGCCAGATCGTGCTGGGTACCGAGCGGCTTGGTGGCGGCGATCTCCAGCTTTCCGGGCTTCGGAAAGCGGTGATAGGCGAGCGCCTGATTCTTGAGGTCATCGGACAGGTTGGACATCACGGACGGCATTCAGAATTCCTCCGGCGTCCCGACGCAATGGGGCGCCCACGAACTTTCTATGGAACTTATCCCGCGAATGCGAATGTTAGTTGGGACGCTGCGATTCAGCGGGAGAGATACCATGCTGCCGCGCCTCTTGACGATCTGGGAAAATGTCCGCACCAGCCTTTGGGCCCTCCCGCTCGCCATGATGGCGATCGCAGCCGTGGCGGCCGTTTCCGCAACCGGAATTTCGATCGAAGTCGGAAAGGACCCGGTCTGGTTTCTGTATAGCGGCGAGGCCAAGGACGCGCCGGGCTTCCTGTCCAATCTGGTGACCGCCACGATCACGCTGGCGACGCTCGCAATTTCCATCACGATGGTCGTGCTGACACTGGCCGCGCAGCAACTCGGGCCGCGCCTGATTCGCCTCTTCATGAGCGACCTGCGCACCCAGATCATGCTCGGTCTGTTCGTGGCAACGGTGGTCTATCTCGTGCTGGTGATGCGCAGCGTCTATGGCGACAGCGTGCCCAATCTGGCGGTGACCATCGGCACGACGCTCGTGCTTCTGAGCATCATCGTCCTGCTGCTGTTCGTCCACCATCTGGCCCGCTCGATCATCGCCGACAATGTGATCGACGATGTCGGCGCCGAGATCGACGGCGGCGCGCGCAGGCTGCTTCCCCGGAAGGATGACGGCGCGCCCTCCGACGCGGCGCGGCCTGCGGGACCGGGACGCGAACTGATCCTCAAATGCGAGGGTTACATTCAGGCCGTCGATCACGCGCGCATCGTGAAGACGGCCTGCGAGGCGGACGCCGTGATCGAACTCAGCGCGCGATCCGGTCATTTGATGATCGCCGGGATCGCGGCCGGACGTGTCTGGCCGGCGGAGGCCGCGACCGGATCATTCATGAAAGAGGTCGAGGGCGGGCTCATCGTGGGCAGCGAGCGGACACCCGTGCAGGACCTGGAATTCTCGATCCGGCAGATGGTCGAGATCGGGGTGCGCGCGTTGTCGCCGGGCGTCAACGATCCCTATACGGCGCTGGTGACGATCGACCGCCTGTCTCTCTCCCTTGCGCGGATCATGGAGCGGGGCGCGCCGCAGGAGCAATGGTGCGACGAGGAAGGCCGGTTGCGGCTGATCATGCCGAACTCGCATTTCGACGGCCTGCTCGACGCCAGCTTCAACATGCTCCGGCAATATGGCGACGGCAGCGCCGCTGTGCTGATCCGCCTCGCCGAGCGGCTGAGCGACCTTGACGCGCTGGCCGACGAGCAACAGCGCAAGCACATCCGCCGCCATCTCGACATGATCCTGCGCGCCGGCCGACGGTCGTTGCCGGAGCCGGACGACCTCGCGGCACTCGAAAGCCGCATCCCGCAAGCCGCACGCGGCTGACGCGAGTTATTTCTGCGGCAAATTCAACCGGATGTGCAGCTCCTTGAGCTGCTTCGGCGTTACCTCGGACGGCGCGCCCATCAACAGATCCTCTGCGCGCTGGTTCATTGGGAACAGCACCACCTCGCGGAGATTGTCCTCCCCGCAAAGCAACATGACGATGCGATCGATGCCGGGCGCGATGCCGCCATGCGGAGGTGCGCCGAGCGAGAGCGCGCGCAGCATGCCGCCGAACTTCGCTTCCAGCACGCTCTCGTCATAGCCGGCGAGCGCGAACGCCTTCCTCATCACATCGGGACGATGGTTCCGGATCGCACCCGAAGAGAGCTCGGTGCCGTTGCAGACGATGTCGTACTGGAATGCCTTCATGCCGAGGATCTTCTCGTGATCGTTCGGATCGAGCGCCAGGAATTCCTCGACCGGCATGTTCGGCATCGAGAACGGATTGTGTGAGAAGTCGATCTTCTTCTCTTCCTCGCTCCATTCATACATCGGGAAGTCGACGATCCAGCAGAACTCGAAACGATCGGTGTCAATCAGCTTCAGCTCTTCGCCGACGCGGGTGCGCGCAAGCCCGGCGAATTTGGCGAAGTCCTTAGGCTTGCCGGCGACGAAGAAGCAGGCATCGCCGACGCCAAGCGAAAGCTGATCCGCAATCTGCTTGGTACGTTCCGGACCAATATTTTTGGCGAGCGGACCGGCTCCGCCCTCCTCGCCTTCACGCCAGAAGATATAACCGAGGCCCGGCTGGCCCTCGCTTTGCGCCCAGGAATTCATCCGATCCGCGAAAGCACGGTTACCGCCGGTCTTCGCCGGGATCGCCCACACTTCGACCGTGGGATCGTTCGCGATCATGTTGGCGAAAATCTTGAAGCCCGAACCGCGGAACGCGTCGGTGACATTCGCCATCTTGATCGGGTTGCGCAGGTCCGGCTTGTCCGAACCGTAGAGCCGCATCGCATCGGCATAGGCGATGTGCGGAAATTTCTGCGTCACCGGCTTGCCGCCGCCGAATTCCTCGAACACGCCGCGCAGCACCGGTTCGACCGCATTGAAGACATCGTCCTGGGTGACGAAGCTCATCTCTATATCGAGCTGGTAGAACTCGCCGGGCGAACGATCGGCGCGCGCATCCTCGTCGCGGAAACAGGCCGCGATCTGGAAATAGCGGTCGAAGCCCGACACCATGATCAGCTGTTTGAATTGCTGTGGCGCCTGCGGCAGCGCGTAGAACTTGCCGGGATGGATGCGCGAGGGCACGAGATAGTCGCGCGCGCCTTCCGGCGATGATGCGGTCAGGATCGGGGTCTGGAATTCGAAGAAGCCACCCGCCTTCATCCGGCTGCGGATCGAATCGATGATCGCGCCGCGCTTCATGATGTTGGCGTGCAGTCGCTCGCGGCGCAGATCGAGGAAGCGGTAACGGAGGCGAATATCCTCCGGATATTCCTGGTCGCCGAACACCGGCATCGGCAGTTCGCCCGCCGGGCCCAGCACCTCGATCTCGGTCGCGAATACCTCGACCATGCCGGTGGGCAGGTCCGGATTCTCGGTCCCGGCCGGCCGCTTGCGGACCTTGCCGTCCACCCGCACCACCCATTCGGAGCGCAGCTTTTCGGCGTCCTTGAAGGCGGGGCTGTCGGGATCGGCGACGACCTGGGTCAGCCCGTAATGGTCGCGCAGATCGATGAACAGCACCCCGCCATGGTCGCGGACCCGGTGGACCCACCCAGACAGGCGCACTTCGGCGCCGATGTCGCTCTCGCGGAGAGCACCGCAGGTGTGGGAGCGATAACGATGCATGGCGGGTCTTTCGCTGGGCGGATTCGTAAAAAGTGGGCTGGAAGCGCGGGAAAAGCGCATGGGGGTCGTGCTTTGTCAAGGCAAGGGAATGCCTCGACAGAGCCGCCTCGATCTGCATTCTGGGGGTGGAAACATCGTCGACGGAATCAATGCCAAAACAATCGAAAAAGGCCGCCGCGAACGGCAAGTCCAGCGCTCAGGCCGTCCGGATGACCACCGGGCAGGCCGTGGTCAATGCCTTGCTCGGACACGGGATCGATACCGTTTACGCGCTGCCGGGGGTCCATAACGACCATTTCTTCGACGCCCTCTACAAGGCCGGAAACCGGGTGCGGGTGGTTCATACCCGCCATGAGCAGGGTTGCGCCTATATGGCGCTGGGCGCGGCGCTCGCGACCGGCAAGCCGCAGACCTATTGCGTGGTCCCGGGACCGGGGCTCCTGAATACCGGGGCGGCGCTTCTGACCGCCTATTCGATGAATGCCCCGGTGCTGGCCCTGATCGGCCAGATCCCACAGAGCACCATCCGCCGCGATCTCGGCCAGTTGCACGAAATCCGCGACCAGGCCGGCATCATCGAGCGGCTGGTGGATCATTCGGCCCGCATTCCCCGCGCCGCCGATGCCCCGCGCATGGTCGCTCAAGCGGTCCAGTCCATGTTTGCGGATCGGCCGGGTCCGGCCGCGCTGGAATGCGCGATGGATGTCTGGGGCCGCAGCGAGCCAGTGATCGACCACGCCCCACTCGCAGCCTTCGAGCCGCCGATCGACGACGATGCCATCACTGCTGCGGCCAAGCTCCTGGGAGCGGCGAAAAACCCGATGATCGTCTGCGGCGGCGGCGCGCAGGAGGCCTCCAAGGAGGTGCAGCGCCTGTCGGCCATGCTGCAGGCGCCGGTGCTGGGTTATCGGCGCGGCCGCGGCATCCTCGACAGCCGCGATCCGCTCTCGATCACCCTACCGCTGGCGCACGACATGTGGCGCGAGGTCGACGTGGTGATCGGGATCGGCACCCGCCTGCTTCAGCAGCTGACCGTCTGGGGTTCGGACAAGGACCTGAAGGTGATCCGGGTCGAGGCCGATCCGGACGAGCCCGAGCGCGCCGGCAAGCCCGATGTCGCGCTGCTGGGCGACTCCGCACCGGTGCTGCGCAAATTGCTCGCCGCCCTGCCCGCACACAATGCCAAGCGGAAGTCGCGCAAGGCGGAAATGGAAGAACGCCAGGCCAGGCTTGCAAAGCGCATGGCCAAGCTGGTGCCGCAGATGGCCATTCTCGACGCGATCCGCGCCGAATTGCCGGAGGACGGCATTTTCGTCGACGAAGTGACGCAGATCGGCTTTGCCGCAAGACTTGCGATGCCGGTCTACAAGCCCCGCACCTTCATCTCGCCGGGCTATCAGGACAATCTCGGCTGGGGATTTGCCACCGCGCTCGGCGTCCAAGACGCGATGCGCGACAAGCCGGTGCTGTCGATTTCCGGCGACGGCGGCTTTCTCTACACCGCAAACGAGATGGCCTCCGCAGTCCGCCACAAGATCCCGCTGGTCAGCGTCGTTTTCAACAACAAGTCGTTCGGAAATGTGAAGCTCATTCAGCAGGAATGGTATGGCGGGCGCACGATCGCCAGCGACCTGACCAATCCGGATTTCGTGAAATTCGCCGAGGCCTTCGGCGCAGCAGCGGAACGCGTCGAGACACCGGCGGAGTTGCGCGCCGCGCTCAAGCGCGGCTTCAAGCGCAGAGGCGGCCCGACCCTGATCGACATGCCGGTCGAGGCCATGCCCAGCCCCTGGGAATTCATCATGATGCCACGCGTGCGAGGTTGATCCACGCACCATGGATTTGATTACAACCACCAATGATCTCGTCGATGCCTGCGAACGTCTCGCCGCGCATCCCTTTGTCACCGTCGATACCGAATTCCTGCGCGAGTCGACCTATTATCCGCAGCTCTGCGTCGCGCAGCTTGCGAGTTCGGACGAAGCCGTGGTGGTGGATGCGCTGGCCCCCGGCATCGACTTGCAGCCATTCTTCGACCTGATGGGCAATGAGAAGGTGGTGAAGGTTTTCCACGCCGCCCGCCAGGATATCGAAATCGTCTGGCATCGCGCCAACCTGATCCCCAATCCGATCTTCGATACCCAGATCGCAGCCATGGTGCTGGGTCACGGCGATTCAGTGTCCTACGACCAGTTGGTGCAGCGCATCACCGGCGATACCCTCGACAAATCCTCACGCTTCACCGACTGGACCCGCCGCCCGTTGAGCAAGTCGCAGGTCGAATACGCGATCTCCGACGTGACCCATTTGCGCGACGTCTATCGCAAGCTCAAGGGCGACCTCGAAAAGCGCGGTCGCACCGAATGGCTGAGCGAGGAGATGAGCGTCCTGACCTCGCCCGAAACCTACCGCATGGATCCGGACAACGCCTGGCAGCGGCTGCGCACCCGGGTGCGCAAGCCGAAGGAGCTGGCGGTCCTGATCGAGGTTGCGGCATGGCGTGAACGCGAAGCCAAGGCGCGCGACGTGCCGCGCGGCCGCGTGCTGAAGGACGATCTCGTCGCCGACATTGCGATCCAGGCGCCGACCACGATCGAGCGGCTGTCCTCGCTCCGCTCCCTGCCGAAGGGCTTCGAACGCTCGCGCTGGGGCCTCGAAATCCCGGACGTGGTGAAGCGCGGACTCGAGCGCGACCCGAAGACGCTGCCGTCGATCGAGCGGGTCAAGCCGATGCAGAACGGGTCGGCAATCGTCGAATTGCTCAAGGTCCTGCTGCGCATGACCGCCGAGAAACACGCCGTTGCCGCCAAGGTGATCGCGACCGTCGACGATCTCGAACGCATCGCAGGCGACGATCACGCCGATATTCCGGCGCTGCGCGGCTGGCGCCGGGAATTGTTCGGCGAGAAGGCGCTCGCGTTGAAGTCCGGCAAGCTTGCGCTCGCGATCGAGAAGGGTCGAGTCTCGGCGATCGAGCGGTAGCGACAGGCGCAATCAGATGACCAATACGCCCCCCGTCGCCAAGCGCGTGCCGCACGCCGTCACCCATCACGGCATCACCGTCGAAGATCCCTATGCCTGGCTCCGCGACCCCGGCTATCCCGAGGTCAAGGACGCCGACATTCTCGGCTATCTCAACGCGGAGAACGCTTACTTCGAAGCCGCGATGACACCGCATCGCGCCCTGCTCGATACCATCGTCGCGGAGATGAAGGGGCGCATCAAGGACGACGATTCGAGCGTGCCGCAACAGGATGGCGACTGGCTTTACTGGTACGCCTACGACTCCGGCGCCGAATATCCGAAATGGTATCGCCGCAGCATCACCGGCGGCCGTGACGACGTCGTCCTCGACGAACCGGCTCTGGCTGCCGGCCACGATTATTTCCGGCTCGGCGGTCATGCGGTCAGCCCGGACGGGCGGCTCCTGGCCTATGCGGTCGACACCGACGGGTCGGAGCGTTTCGTGCTCAAGGTGCGAGAGCTTGCGACCGGCGCGGACCTGCCTGACGTGATCGAGAACTGGCGTTACGGGCTGATCTGGGCCGCGGATTCAAAAAGCTTCCTGTATACCGATGCGGACGAGAACTGGCGGTCGAAAGCGGTGTGGCACCACCGGCTCGGCGATCCGCAGAGCGCCGACCGGGAAATCTATCGCGAGCACGATCCGAAATTCGGCGTGAGTCTCGGCCGCACGCAATCGCGGCGCTTCGCGACGTTCTCGACCGGCGATCACTCCACCAACGAAATCTATCTCGTCCCGCTTTCCGACTTCTCTTCGGAGCCCGTGCTGGTCTCGCCGCGCGTCACCGATCGGCTTTACGATCTCGATGAGCGCGAAGGCGTCCTCTACATCCGCACCAACGACAACCATCTGAACTTCCGCGTGGTGACCGCGCCGGTCTCCGCTCCCGGGCGATGGAGCGAAATCATCGCCGGCAGCGACCGACATTACATCCTCGGCCTCACCACTTTCCGCAATCTCATGGTGATCGAGGAGCGCATCGACGGCCTGTCGCAAATCCGGCTGCGCGACTATGCCGACGGCGCCGAGCATTACATCGGCTTCCCGGAGGCGAGCTATGTCGCCGGCCTCGGCGGCAATCGCGAATACGAGGTCGACCGGCTGCGCCTCAACTATCAATCGATGGTCACGCCCAACACGGTCTATGACTATCACCTCGCCGATGGCCGGCTGGAGATATTGAAGGTCCGCGAAATCCCGAGCGGGTACGACGCGTCTCAATATGTCACCGAGCGGCTGGTGGCGCCCGCCCGCGACGGCGTCATGGTGCCGGTGTCGGTGGTCTATCGCCGCGACTTCATCAAGAACGGCAAGGGCCGCCTGCATGTCTATGGCTATGGCGCCTACGGACACGCCATTCCGCCCGGCTTCTCGACCAACCGGCTGTCGCTGCTCGATCGCGGCTTTGCCTGCGCGATCGCGCATATCCGTGGCGGCGACGATCTCGGATACCAGTGGTATCTCGACGGCAAGCTGTTCAAGCGCACCAATACCTTCAACGATTTCGTCGACGTGACCCGCTATCTGGTGGCCCAGGGCTTCGCCTCGGAGGGCCGCGTCACCGCAGCCGGCGGCTCTGCGGGCGGCGAATTGATGGGCGCGATCGTCAACGAAGCGCCGGAGCTCTACGGCGCCATTGCCGCGCATGTGCCGTTCGTCGACGTGCTGAACACCATGCTCGACGACACGCTGCCGCTCACCCCCGGTGAATGGTCGGAATGGGGCAATCCGATCACCGACAAGGCGGCGTTCGAATACATCCTGAGCTACAGCCCCTACGACAATGTGCGCGCGCAAGCCTGCCCGGCCATGCTGGTCACCGCCGGACTGAACGATCCGCGCGTCACCTATTGGGAGCCGGCCAAGTGGGTGGCGAAGCTTCGTGCCACCCGGACCGACGACAATATCCTCCTGCTCAAGACCAATATGGGTGCCGGCCACGGCGGCAAATCCGGCCGCTACACCGCGCTGGAGGAGGCCGCGGAGGAATTCGTTTTTTTCCTCACGCAGGTTCCGGACAAAGCCAGCACTTCGTCCTGAACGCGGCCCACCGCGTTCTCATCGTCTGCCTTTGACCTAGCGCAAGAGTGTGGGCGACCACGCTTCCTAAGCTCCCGCGAAATTTGCCTTCGGGGAGCGCCGCCACATGGGCGAACTGGTTCTGGCTGCCAAGATCACGCATGTGCCCTCGCTCATGCTCTCCGAGCATATCGAACCGCTGAAAGGCACGCGCGACGGCCCGATCAACGCCCTGAAGCTGATCGGCCAGCGCGCGCGGGAGCGCGGGGCCGATACCTTCGTCGTCTTCGACACCCACTGGATTTCGAATTTCGGCTTCCACATCAACGCCAATGTCTGGCATCGCGGCACTTATACGAGCCCCGAAGCGCCGCACATGATCAACGACGTGACCTATGACTTCCCGGGCAATCCCGATCTGGCCGATCTCATTGCCGAGGAGACCGCAAAGGACGGGCCGCTGGCGCTGGCGCATCGGGTCAAGACCATGCCGGTCGAATACGGCACCATCGTCCCGATGCATTACATGAATGGCGACAAGGCGATGTCGGTGGTGCCGATCGCCTCTCCGGTCTTCGCCTCCGTCGACGAGAATCGCCGGTTCGGTGCCGCCGTGCATCGTGCCATCACGCGCTCCGGCCACAAGGCCGCGATCCTAGCGAGCGGCTCGCTGTCGCATCAGCTGTTCGAAAATTCCAAGCTCGGACCGGACGCCTGGAACAGGATCTCGACCGAGTTCAACCGGCAAATGGATCTGCGCGTTCTGGAATTATGGCGCGAGGGACGGTTCGCGGAATTCTGTGCGATGCTTCCGGATTATACCCGCAAGTGCAGCGGTGAAGCGCTGATGGTCGATACCGTGATGCTGTTCGGCGCGCTCGGCTGGGACGGGTTCAAGGGCAAGGCCGAACAACTCTGCGAGTATTTCCCTTCGAGCGGCAGCGGCCAGGTTGCCGTCGAATTTCACCTGGCCTGACGCCGCCCTATTCCTCCATCACAACCGCTTCGCGTCCGATCAGCCGCGCCAGAGTTCGCATGCGGTTCATGACGCGCTCGCCGTTCAGCGCCGCCTGCGCGCCGGGCAGGCGCAGCACCAGCTTACCGCGCTCGACGCGGAGCGGAGTCTTCGGCAGCACCCCCGGCATCGAAGCAGAGACCATGTAGGCGACGCGCATGGCCGCGCCCAGGATGCGCGCGCGATCCAGCATGCGTGTCGACGCAAGTTCGCGCAGCCGCGGCGACAGATCGTCGTCATGCGTGACCCCGACATGCCGGAAATAGACCGCCAGCGCGAGATAGGCGCGGCCGGCATGGTCGAGCGACACGAAATCGGCATGCGCGATCAAGTTCAGCGACTGTTCGCCGCGATAGTCCGGATGGGTCCGCCATCCCACATCCGCCACCAGGCACGCGGCATGGCGCAATCTTCGTTCCGCAGCACTCTCGTCGATGCCGCTCGAATCCATCAGGCGGTCGGTCCAGTCCACCAGTTGCTCGCCATGTTGCGGCGAGCGCGAACGCAGCAGATTGAGATTTCGGGCGGCGGCGATCAGCGCATCCTTCTTGCGTTCGCGCTCGCTCAGCATCGAATAAAGCAGCCCCTCGCGCACGCCGAGCGCCGAGATCACCACGGTCTCAGGCCGGATCTTGCGGATCAGCCGGCCGAGTACCACCGCGGCGTAGCCCAGGAGCGGACGGCGCGCCGCCGATACCACTTCGATATTCGACAGCGTCTCGGGATCGACGCGCTGAACCAGTTCGCAGAATTCGAGCGCCTCGCGCGCCTGCAGCGTATAGCCATGCATGACGTGGAGCGGATAACCGGTTTGCGCCATGTGCAGACTGGCCAGCGAGCGCCAGGCACCCCCGACGGCGTAGAAAGTGCGGCCCTTGCCCGCCTTCAGGAACGGCACATCCGACAATTCCTTGTCGGCAATCCGGTCGGCGCGCTTCAGCGACTGGTCGGCGGCATCTTTCAGCGTCAGACCGCCCAGCGGAACGGTGACGCCGCGCCGAATCTTGCTGCCACGCACATCGATGAGTTCCAGCGATCCGCCGCCAAGGTCTCCGGCAATTCCATCCGGCTCATAAATGCCAGACACCACACCGAGCGCGGCCAGTTCCGCTTCGCGGCGGCCGGACAGAACATCGATCTTGACCCGGCAGATGCGCTGGGCCTCCGCAATGAAGGCGGGTCCGTTTTCTGCGTCCCGGCAGGCGGCGGTCGCAATACCGAAGACGTGGCCGACCTGAAGGTTGTCGCACAGCGCGCGGAAGCGCCGCAGCGCCAGCAAAGCCTCGGTCACGGCGTCGGGCGCGAGAAGACCGGTGGACTGAACTTCGCGGCCGAGCCCGGCGAGGACCTTCTCGTTGAAAATCGGCGTCGGACTGCGCGTCTGGCCCTCATAGACCACGAGGCGCACCGAGTTGGAACCGATATCGATGACTGCCACCGCAGGCCCGTGATCGAGGCGGCCCTGCGCTGCCTCCGGCGGCATCGCTTTCCCGACACTTGATCCTGACGGTTTGCGCCCGGTTTTGCGGCTCTTGGTGCCGATTGAATCGATGCGCCCGCTATCTGCGGTCCTGACGGCGGCTGAGGCGGCGCGGCGTTGATTCTTTGAGCGATTTCCCACGTCCCGACAGGCTCGGATTGGTCATGAAGTAATTCTGCGCGTTGAAAGGCTCCTCGCCTTTCGCGGGCCTTATGCGGGTTGCGGTGCCGTCAGGCAAGACTTTCCAGCTTTGTTCGTTATCGTTGAAATTAACCACCATGATCTGGTCGAGCACCTGCTCGTGGACGGTCGGATTGGTAATCGGGCACAAAACCTCGACCCGGCGGTCCAGATTGCGCGGCATCATGTCGGCCGACGAGATGTAAACGACCGCCTTCGGATGCGGCAGGCCGTGTCCGGCGCCGAAGCAATAGATGCGCGAATGTTCGAGGAACCGGCCGACGATCGACTTGACCCGGATATTGTCCGAGAGGCCCGGAAGTTCCGGCCGCAGGCAGCAAATACCACGGACCACGATGTCGATGGAAACTCCGGCCTGCGAGGCCTGATACAGCTTGTCAATAATCCCCGGATCGACCAGCGAGTTCATTTTCAGCCAGATCGCCGCGGGCCGCCCAGCCTTGGCATGCTCGATCTCGGCATCGATGTGTTCGACCAGCCGCTTGCGCAGTGACACCGGCGACACCGCCATCACTTCGAGTTCGGCAGGCTCGGCGTAGCCGGTGATGAAGTTGAAGATGCGTCCTGCGTCGCGCGCGATCACCGGGTCATCAGTGAAATAGGACAGGTCGGTATAGATGCGCGCCGTGATCGGATGATAATTGCCGGTCGCGACATGGACATAAGTCGCGAGCTTGCCGCTCTCGCGCCGCACCACAAGCGAGAGCTTGCCGTGGGTCTTCAGTTCGATGAAGCCGAACACCACCTGCACGCCCGCGCGTTCGAGATCGCGCGCCCAGCGGATATTGGCCTCTTCGTCGAAACGCGCCTTCAGTTCGACCAGCGCGGTGACGGACTTTCCGGCTTCCGCCGCTTCCGCCAGCGCCTTGACGATCGGCGATTCCGCCGAGGTCCGGTACAGCGTCTGCTTGATCGCGATCACGTCCGGATCGCGCGCCGCCTGCTGCAGGAACTGCACCACGACGTCGAACGATTCATAGGGATGCTGGACCACGAAGTCCTTCTGGCGGATCGCCGCGAAGCAGTCGCCGCCATGATCGCGAATGCGTTCCGGAAAGCGGGGATTGTAGGGCGCGAACAAAAGGTCGGGACGATCGATCGACACCACTTCCTTCAGGTCGTTGAGCGCAAGCATGCCGTCGACGAGAAATGTCTCGTCTTCGCTCACCGCCATCGCCCGTCGCACGAACCGGCGGAGGTCTTCGGGCATTGCCTGTTCGAGTTCGAGGCGGATCACCGAACCGCGGCGGCGCCGCTTCAGCACGCTCTCGAACGAGCGAACCAGATCTTCGGATTCTTCCTCGATTTCGATTTCGGAATCGCGGATCACACGAAAGGCGCCGACCCCGTTCATCGCATAGCCGGGGAACAACTGGCCGATATACAGGCACGCGACCTGTTCGAGCATGATCAGGCGACGCGCGCCGTCGGCGCCGCGCGGCAGATGCACGAAACGTTCGATCTTGTGCGGCACGCGGATGAGCGCATTCATCGCCTTGCCGTCGCTGATGCGCGACAATTGCAACGCGAGCGTGAAGCCCAGATTGGGAATGAACGGAAACGGATGCGCCGGATCGATGGCGAGCGGGGTCAGCACCGGAAAAATGGCGGACAGGAATTGCTCTTCCAGCCAGTCATGTTCCTGCTTGGTCACGCCTTGCGCGTCGACAATGACGATATCGTTCGTGCCAAGCGCAGCGCGAAGTTCGCGCCACCGCGCCTGCTGGTCACTCGCCAGCACTGCGACCACTTCGGCAATCCGGGCCAGTTGCTCGGACGGGGTCAATCCGTCTGGGGAACGATCGGTGACGCCTTCGCGCACCTGACCCTTGAGCGCGGCCACGCGCACCATGAAGAATTCGTCGAGATTGTTCGCGGAGATCGACAGGAACCGCAGCCTCTCCAGCAGCGGATGGTTCGGGTTCGCGGACTCGTCTAGAACCCGCCGGTTGAAATGCAGCCACGATAATTCGCGGTTGATGAAGCGTTCCGGGCTGTCCATCAGGTTCGGCTGACGGGTCTCCTGAGACCGCCCAGCCCCCGAACTTTCTTCTTTTAAAACAACGGCTTCGGCACGATCTTGCATGGTATTGTTCCAGAAAGTCAGACCGTACGACAAATTCGTGACCAGCCCGTGACGGACACCGGAGAATTGACCTCAATCCCCGGCGGGACAAGTCCGAACCGACGCTTTACGCCGGGCCGTCCCGAAACAATTCGGAGGCCAGTGCACGGTTCACCGGTCTTTTGCGTTGCAGTGCTTCGCGGTCGAGCGTCCGCACCGCCTCCTGCAACGCCGCGAAAGACCGGCCAACCCGGGCCAGCAGGTACGTCACCAGATTCTCGTCGACCGCAAGCTGCCGGTCCGCGAACAGTTTCACCGTCACCGCACGCAGCAGCGCATCGTCGGGCATCGACAGGGCGATGGCTGGCACCGCGCGTAGCCGCGATTCCAGATCAGGCAGCGCCACGCCCCACAGCACCGGAGCCGATCGTGCGGTCAGGAGAAGATGGGCCTCCTGCTCGCGCACCAGATTGAGCAGATGAAAAAACGCGCGCTCGTCGAGCGCACCTTCGCCGCAATTCTCGAGGACCAGCGCACCGGTCGTCAGCGCCTCAGGTAGCATCGCGGTGTTCAGGGCGCGGGCCGACAGCACCCGTGCGCCGGAATTCTGTGCCCAGATCGATGCGAGGTGGCTTTTGCCGCTGCCCTCGGGGCCGGTTATCGCGATCGTATGCGACGGCCAGTCCGGCCAGCGCTCGACCATGGACAATGCCGCCTCGTTCGACGGCCCCGGCAGAAAATCCTCACGCGACAGCTTCTCGGCGTGATCGAGCGCAAGGGCAAGCTGCCGCGGCGGAGACGCCATCTCAGCCCGGCTGGCCGCCCGTGTAATAAGAGCTGGCAAGATATTGGCGCAGCAGGAAGCGCACCAGCACGCCGATCGCAGCCGCGGTCGGCACCGCCACCAGCAATCCGACAAAGCCGAACAGATAGGCGAAGGCGAGTAGCGCGAACATCAGCCAGACCGGATGCAATCCGACCTCCTTGCCGACAAGGAACGGCTGCAGGATGTTGCCCTCGACGAACTGCCCGGTGAGGAAGATGGCGGCAGCGAGCGCCGGCATGGTCCAGTCCGGCCAGAACTGCGCGATGGCAATGCCGACCGCCAGCATGAAGCCGGTGATGGTGCCGACATAGGGCGCGAAACCGAGCACCGCCGCGACGATACCGACGAGCAATCCGAAGTGAAGCCCGATCGCGATCAGCGCGATGGAATAGAAGGTGCCGAGGATCAGGCACACGATCGCCTGGCCGCGAACGAAGCCCGAAATAGCCGCATTCATTTCGCGCGCGAGGCCGCGCACGGTCTCGCGATAGGGCACCGGCACCCATGAATCGACGGCTTCGATCATCCGCTCCCAGTCGAGCAGGAGATAGAAGGCGACGATCGGCGCGATCACGAAAATGGACAGGACGGAAATCAGCGCCTTCCCGCCCGAAGCCAGCGATCCAAGAAAACCCGCGGCCCAGCCCGCGGCGCCGGCGGCCACGCCGCCCAATTGCTTTTCCGCATCGGGCAGCCGCTCGCCGATCACCCGGCCCAGCCAGCCGTTGCTTTGCTCCTGGATCAACTGACGGATGCGCTCGACATATTCCGGCAGGCGCTGAATAAAGCCCGATATCTGCTCCCCGAGGAGCGGCAGCAGCGTGATCAGCGCAAACGCGATCACCGCGATCGCAATCACCACGATCAGGACCGACGCGATCGGCCGGCTTAGCCCAAGTTTCTGGAGTTTGCGCACGATCGGATCGAGCAGATACGCGAGCACCATGCCGGCCACGAATGGCAGCAGCACGTCGCCGAGCAGCCACAGCAGCGCGACGAAAACCACCAGTGCGCCGGTCCAGAAGATGAGCTGGCGGCGCAACGATAGCGGCGTGACCGGTAGCGGCGGACCATCGGCCGGACCCGTCGTCATGGTGTTCATACGATTGCCGTCCCTGCCCTGTCCGCTAATGCGCGGCCCCGTTGGTGCCGAAATGGCGGATCCATTCCGCGACATAGAAGCCGATCGAAAGCAAGGTCAAGATCGTGACAAGCCCGATCAGCGCGGGCAAGGCCCAGCCGGCGTCGAAATTCAGCCCGAGCGACCCCAGGACCGTGCCCGCCAGCACGATCTGCGCCACCGTATTCAGCTTCGACACCGGATGCGGCCGGACCGGCATCGGCCGGGCCATCAGCATCGCCACGAGGAAGCCGCCCACGATCAGGATGTCCCGGGACACCACAAGAATCACCAGCCAGCGGGGCACCGCCTCGGTAAAGCCGAGCGCCACGTAGATCGACACGATCAACGCCTTGTCGGCGATCGGGTCCAGAAGCGCCCCGAGCTCGGTCGCCATGTTGAAGCGCTTGGCGAGGAAACCGTCCACCGCGTCGCTGATCCCGGCCACCAGAAACAGCAGAAAGGCCGGCAACATGTGACCGGCCGTGATCGCCCATACGATCAGGGGCACGCAGAGAATGCGCGCGGTGGTAATCAGATTGGGCAGATTCAAGGTGTAAGAGTCCCGGCAGAATCGGCCGGTTCTGCCGGCCAGCCAATAGAGTATAACCGCGCACAAGGCATTGCACCTAATGCGATTTCCGCGCTACCACGCGGCCAGACGCGCCGCAACGGCGTGACGAGGGCTCAGTCATCATGTCCGGCGAGAAACGCGGTTTGACCTATGGCGATGCCGGGGTCGATATCGATGCCGGGAACCGGATGGTGGACATGATCAAGCCGCTTGTCCGCGCCACCGCGCGTCCGGGAGCAGATGCCGAAATCGGCGGCTTCGGCGGGCTGTTCGATCTCGCCCGGGCCGGGTTCAAGGATCCGGTTCTCATCGCTGCAACGGACGGCGTCGGCACCAAGGTCAAGATCGCGATCGAAACCGGCCGGCACGACACGATTGGGATCGATCTGGTCGCGATGTCGGTCAATGACCTGGTCGTCCAGGGCGCCGAACCCCTGTTCTTTCTCGATTACTTCGCCTGCTCCAAGCTCGATCCCGAGACCGGGGCGCAGGTGGTGTCCGGTATAGCGGAAGGCTGCCGGCTGTCCGGCTGTGCGCTGATCGGCGGGGAGACCGCCGAGATGCCGGGACTGTATCAACCCGGCGATTACGATCTTGCCGGATTTGCGGTCGGGGCGGCCGAGCGCGGGACGATCCTGCCGCGCGCCGATATTGCCGCGGGCGATGTCCTGGTCGGGATCGCCTCGTCGGGTGTCCACTCCAACGGCTTCTCGCTGGTGCGAAAAATCGTGGAGCGGTCCGGGCTCGGCTTCGAGGCGCCGGCGCCGTTCGAGCCGGGCAAAAGTCTCGGCGAGGCGCTGCTGACGCCGACCCGGCTCTACGTGAAGTCATGCCTTGCCGCGATCCGGCAGACCGGTGCGGTGAAGGCGCTGGCGCATATCACCGGCGGCGGATTTACCGACAATATCCCGCGCGCCCTGCCGAAATCGCTGGGCGTGACCGTCGATCTGTCCGCGGTCGACGCCCTGCCGGTCTTCCGCTGGCTGGCGCAGACCGGGGACGTCGCCGTGCCGGAAATGCTGCGCACCTTCAATTGCGGGATCGGCATGATCGCGATCGTTGCGTCGGACAAGGCCGATGCGTTGCTTTCTGTGTTGCGCGACCAGGGCGAGCGGGCGATGCGGATCGGAGACGTGGTGCCGGCCGATGGCGGCGAGCGCGTGAGCTATCGCGGCACGCTCGATCTGTCGCTGTAGAACTCCATGGATCGCAAGCGGACCGCCATTCTGATCTCGGGTCGCGGCTCCAACATGACTGCGCTGATCGAAGCGGCCCGCGACGAACATTATCCTGCGCAGATCTGCCTCGTCGTTTCGAACCGGCCGGACGCGGCCGGACTTCAGCGCGCGGCGGACGCCGGCATCGCGACCGCGGTGGTCGATCACACGCGTTACCGCAAGGACCGGGAAGCCTTCGAGCGCGCCTTGCAGGACGTGCTGCTGCAGCACCGCATCGAGATCGTCTGCCTCGCCGGCTTCATGCGGCTGCTGATGGCGTGGTTCGTCGGCCAATGGCCGAACCGGATGCTGAATATCCATCCGGCGCTGCTGCCAGCCTTCAAGGGACTTGATACGCATCGGCGCGCCATCGAGGCCGGTGTGACGGAGCACGGCGCCACCGTCCACTTTGTCGTGCCGGAAATGGATTCAGGTCCCGTCATCGCGCAGGGCGCAGTTCCGGTGCTGCCGGATGAGACGGAAGCGACGCTCGCCGCGCGCGTTCTGAGCGTCGAGCATCGGATCTATCCGCTGGCGCTGAAGCTCGTGGCAGCGAATCGCGTGCGCGTGGTCGGCGGTGAGTGCGTGGTCGACGGTCCGGTCGATGCAGACGACGCGGCGTACCTACCGGGTCATATCACGGCGCATTAAAAAACCCCGGGGGACGGCCCGGGGCTTCACAACAGGTCGGCGAGAGCGTCTCACGTTTCGGATAGACTAACCCACCTTCAGATTTTCCGCGGACGCCTTGCCGCGGTTTGTGACGAGTTCGAACTCCACGGTCTGTCCCTCGTTCAGGGTCGAGAGCCCTGCCCGCTCGACAGCCGAAATGTGCACGAACACGTCCTTGTCGCCGCCACTCGGCTGGATGAACCCGTAGCCTTTGGTCGGGTTGAACCATTTGACGGTACCCTTCGGCATCGTCTGTCTCCTGGTCTGTCAGTCAAAGATGACGCCCGCATCGCCTTCGCATCGGCGCCACAACCTAATCTTTTGGGGAATCCGAGCGATCACGTCGCGACGAGGCGGAGCGGGAAGCGAAGGAACCAAAGTCAGATTGCATGGCAATCGAACGCGGAAAATGCGGCTGAAGCAAGACGCGTGATGCGCCCCCGCGGACGGCTGCACGCACGGTCTGCGGACGATTTGAACGAAACTGTCGGAAAATTGCGTTCGGCGCGGCGCCACCCGCGATGTTAGTCGGGCAGAATCCGGAAGCGCCGCCGCACCAGCTTTTCGATCTCCAGAATCCCTAAAAAGACAGCGCCGATCAGCACGACGGAAACACCGTCGGCAAATGAAACCGGCCGCGTGGTGAACACCGTCTGCATGAACGGCGCATAGGTGAATACCATTTGGGCAACCGTCACCAGCGCGACGCCGATCAGGACCGCGGGCGTACCAAGGATACCGGTCCACGTCACCGAGGTCGCATGCAGGTAACGCACGCTGAACAGATAGAAGATTTCCATCACCACGATCGTATTGACCACGATGGTGCGCGCTTCTTCGATCGGCAGACCGCGCGCCTGGGCCCAGAAGAACATGCCGAAGGCGCCGATCACGAACAGCACCGAAACGAGCGCCACCCGCCAGATCAACAGACCCGAAAGAAACGGCTGGCCGGGCGCACGCGGCGGACGCCGCATCGCATCCGGCTCGGTAGGCTCGAAGGCGAGCGTCAGCCCAAGCGCGACCGCGGTCACCATGTTGATCCACAGGATCTGCACCGGCGTTATCGGCAGCGCAACGCCGAACAGGATCGCGACGACGATCGCCATGGCCTCGCCGCCATTGGTGGGGAGCGTCCAGCCGATCACCTTGGTCAGATTGTCGTAGACCGTGCGGCCTTCGCGCACGGCAGCCACGATCGACGCGAAATTGTCATCGGCGAGCACGATTTCGGCCGCTTCCTTCGCCGCTTCCGTGCCCTTGCGGCCCATCGCGATGCCGACATCGGCGCGCTTGAGCGCAGGCGCATCGTTGACCCCGTCTCCGGTCATTGCAATGACGGCGCCGTCCGCCTGCAGCGCCTCGACCAGATGCAGCTTGTGTTCGGGGGTTGCGCGCGCAAACACCGTGGTACTACGCGCCGCCTCGCGAAAGTGCAGCTCGTCGAGACGCTCGAGCACCTCGCCGGTCATCACCGCGCGGTGGTTGGGCAGACCGAGTTGCCCGGCAATGGCGCGAGCTGTGGCCGCGTGGTCTCCGGTAATGACTTTGACGGAAATACCGGCATTGACGCATTCGCCGATCGCCGCGATCGCTTCCTCTCGCGGCGGATCGATCAGGCCAGTGATGCCGAGCAGGACGAGCCCGTCCTCGACATCCTTGAAGGTGAGATCGCGACTGCCGTCCGGCATCGCTTTCATCGCCAGCGCGAGTACGCGCTGCCCGCGCGACGCCAGCATCTCAACCCGCGCGAGCCATTGGTCAATGTCGACTGGCTCTGTCCCCCGCGCGCCCAGCACGCGCTTGCACATGCCGATCACGCTCTCCGGCGCACCCTTGAGATACAGGACGGCGCCGCCCTCATGGCCGTGATGCAACGTCGCCATGAAGCGATGGCGCGCATCGAACGGAATTTCGTCGGTGCGCGGATATTGCTTGCGCGTCAGCGGCACGTCGTATCCGGCCTTGGCGGCGAAGCTGACAAACGCGCCTTCCATCGGATCGCCGTCGACGATCCAGGCGCTCTCGCCCCGGCGCAGCGTCGCGTCGTTGCACAGCAAGGCTGCGCGCGCGAGTTCGTTCAGGACTATGTCGTCCTGCGGATCGATCTCCTTCCCCTCGTGCGCGAACGCGCCCTTTGGCTCATAGCCATTTCCGGTCACATCGACTTCGCCGGACGCGGTGACGACCGATTGCACCATCATCTCGTTGCGCGTGAGCGTGCCGGTCTTGTCGGAGCAGATGATCGACACCGAGCCGAGCGTCTCGACCGCTGGCAACTGGCGGATGATGGCGTTGCGCGCCGCCATGCGCTGCACGCCGATGGCCAGCGTGATCGTCATCACCGCCGGCAGGCCTTCGGGAATGGCCGCGACCGCGAGGCCCACCATCGCCATGAAGGCGTCGGCCCAGGCGTAGCCGCGAACGTAAACCGCGAACACGAACATGATCGCGGACACCGCCAGGATGACGGCGGTCAGTTGCCGCGCGAACTGGTCCATCTGCCGCACCAGCGGCGTGGTCAGGGTTTCGACCGCGCCGAGCATGGCGCTGATGCGGCCGAGTTCGGTCTGCAATCCCGTTGCAATGATTACGCCGAGGCCCTGCCCTGCGGCAACGAACGTGCCGGAATAGCCTATCGGCGTCCGGTCCCCCAGCGTGGCATTGGCATCGACTGGCGCCACGCTTTTCTCCACTGGGACCGACTCGCCGGTCAGGATCGCCTCTTCCACCGTCAGATTGCGCGCACGGATCAGCCGGATATCCGCCGGGACACGGTCTCCGGCCTCGATCAGCACGATGTCGCCCGGGACGATGTCTTCGGCGCTGACCGTGGTGCGATTTCCATCACGCAGCACGGAGGCGTGCGCCATGATCATCGCGCGGATGGCGTCGAGCGCCTGTTCGGCGCGCCCCTCCTGCACGAATCCGATTGCCGCGTTCAGCAACACCACAGCGAAGATGACAGCGGCATCGACCCAATGGCCGAGCAGCCCCGCCATGACACCGGCGGCCATGAGGACGTAGATCAGGAGATTGTGGAATTGCGCCAGCAAGCGCATCAACGCCGAGCGCGGCTTCGAGGTCGGCAACCGGTTGCGCCCGAATGCCGCCAGCCGCCTGGCGGCTTCAGCCGATGTCAGCCCGTCGGCCTGTGCATCCAGACGGCGCAGACAATCCTCGGCCGACGCGGCATGCCACGCGAATGACCCGTCCTGTTTGGACGGAACAGACATATTATGCGGTTTGATCTCGGAGGTTTCGGTCATCGATCCTCGGGGAAACTGTCCGGGTCATGAACCGTGCCTTTATTGGCTCCTCACAGTGGCGGATTGATGCGCCTCAAATCAGGCCTGCGACAAACGAACCCACACCTTGTTGTCGTGGAACGCGGCGCCGCCATAGGGCGCGATCGAATCCGCGCCGGTCAGCGAGTTGATGCCGCAGCCGTCTTCGTAGGCCGTATTCGGCCAGATCGATTCCGCAATCACCACGCCGCGCCGCACGCCCTCGAACAGTTTCGCGTGCAGCTTGACGGTGCCCCGCCTGTTGCCCACCGCGATCTTGTCGCCATCGGCGATGCCATGAGCCGCGGCATCGTCAGGATGCATCATCAGCGTCGGCCGCCCTTCCCGCTTCACCGACACCGGCGTCTCGTTGAAGGTCGAGTTGAGGAACTGCCGCGCCGGCGACGTCGCGAGCCGGAACGGATGCTCGGCATCCGCGCTCTCCGTCACCTCCCAGTGATCCGGGAGTACCGGCATCTGCGCCACCGGCCCCGCGGTCCAGGGCGACTTGAACGGCACCGTCGGCCAGTCCGGCTTGAAGCGGAACTTGCCGTCCGGCCATTTGAAGCCATCCAGATAATGCGCCTTCTCGAATGGCGGCTGGCAATCGATCCAGCGCTCGCGCTCCAGCTTTTCGAGATCGCCCCAGCCGGACTTCTTCAGCGTCCAGTCGATGATCTCGCGCGGCGTGAGATCGAAGCCTTGATGCGTGACGCCCAGCCGCTGCGCCAGTCCGGTGATGACGTCATGGTTGCTGCGGCATTCGCCCGGCGCATCGACCAGCTTCGGACCGAGCAGGATGTATTGGCTGCCGCCGGCCTGGTAGACGTCGTCGTGCTCCATGAACATGGTCGCCGGCAGCACGATGTCGGCCATCGCCGCGGTCTCGGTCATGAACTGCTCGTGCACGCAGGTGAACAGGTCGTCGCGCGCAAACCCGCGCTTGACCACATTCTGGTCGGGCGCGACCGAGACCGGATTGGTGTTCTGGATGAGCAGCGCCGTCACCGGCGGGCCGCCGAACAGCGCATCGGGTTCGCCGTCGAGGATCGCGCCGATCTTCGACTGATCGAGCATGCGCACCGACGGATCGGTGAGCTCCGGCGCCTCGATCATGTCCTTGTTCCAGTGATAGATCGCGCCGTTATTGTGGAACGCGCCGCCGCCCTCGTATTGCCAGGCGCCGGTCACCACCGGAATGCAGCTCGCCGCGTGCATGTTGACCGCGCCGTTGCGCGAACGCGAGAAGCCGTAGCCGAGCCGGAAGAACGCCCGCCTGTTCTCCTTCACCAGCCGCGCGAATTCCTCGATGGTCTCGACCGGACAGCCGGTGATTTCCGACGCCCATTGCGGCGTGCGCGTCTTCACATGCGCTTGCAGTTCGCGCGGTGCGTCGCTGTAGCGGTTCAGATAATCCCAGTCGGCCGCTCCATCGCGGAACAGGCAATGCATGATCGCGCAGGCGAGCGCGCCGTCGGTGCCGGGCTTCACCAGCACCGGCAGGTCGGCCTGCTCCATGGTGCCGTTCATGTAGATGTCGATGGCGACGATCTTGGCGCCGCGCTCTTTGCGCGCCCGCGTCGCATGCGTCATCACGTTGACCTGCGTGGACACCGGATTGGTGCCCCAGATCACGATCAGGTCGGACTTTGCCATCTCGCGCGGATCGGCGCCTGCGAGTCTGCCGGTGCCGGCGATGAACCCGGTCCAGGCCGGGTTGACGCAGATCGTGGTCTGGAAGCCGGAATATTTCTTGGCGTGGCGCAGCCGGTTGATGCCGTCGCGCATCACAAGACCCATGGTGCCGGCATAGAAATACGGCCACACGGTCTCGGAGCCGTAGCGCGCCTCCGCCTTCAGGAATTGCTCGGCGGTTATGTCGAGCGCGTCGTCCCAGCCGATCGGCTCAAATGCGCCCTCGCCTTTCGCACCCTTCCGGCGCAGCGGCCTGGTCAACCGGTCGGGATGATGGATGCGGTCGGCATAGCGCGCGACCTTCGCGCAGATGACGCCGGCGGTGTAGGCATTCTCGTCGGCGCCGCGCACGCGTCCGATGCGCGCGCCGTCATGCACCTCGACCTCCAGCGCGCAGGTCGACGGGCAGTCGTGCGGACAGGCCGAAGCCCGGACAGCAAGAGAGGCAGGGTGAATGTTCATCCTGCCTCTCGTTCTAGTTTAATGCGCGCGTTTTATCAAAACCGATTGCGCGCCATCGGTTGACTAACGCTTGTGCGGAAACTCCTCCGGCCCGGGCGGGTCGACCACCAGCGGTGCCTCCAGCAGCCTCTTGTGCTGGTATTGGCGCAGCCAGTAACCGAACGCGAGCACGAACAGGGCACCTGTCGCCGCCGCCCAGTAATGCAGGCTGTGCATCTGGTCCGGTGTCAGAATGCGCTCCAGCGCGGGATCCTTGGCCATGATGTCGCCCGCGACCCAGCCCAGCAAGGCGGCGCCGGCCCAGACCAGGATCGGGAACCGGTCGAGCAGTGACATCAGCAAGGCCGAACCCGCGACGATAAGCGGGACCGAGGTCACCAGACCGAAAATGATCAGCGCGGTCTTGATCTGCTCGGCATGCGCCGGGTCGACCCGGATGCCGGCGGTTTCCGCCGCTGCCGCGATCGCGATCACGTTGTCGAGGCTCATCACGATATCGGCGATGGCCACGATCCGTACCGCGCGCCAGAGATTGTCGGCCGCGGCGATCTTGCCGTCACCGTGATCCTCCTCCGGAACCACCAGCTTGACCGCGACCCAGACCAGCAGGATGCCGCCCACGAGTTTGAGGAACGGGTAGCCCATCGCCTGCGCCACCACGAGGGTGAAGACAATGCGCAGCAGCACCGCGACGCCGGCGCCGAGGACCATGCCCCAGAACCGCTCTTTCGGCGGCAGCATCCGGCAGGCGAGCGCGATCACCACCGCGTTGTCGCCCGACAGAATGATGTTGATTCCGATGATCTGTCCTGCGGCCACCCAGAAGGCCGGCGACAGCATGTCCGCCCACAGCGATCCCACCCAGATACCCCTTTTGCGAAAACGAGCTTGTGGGTATCTACGACTGTATATCTACGAGGGCAACTCCCTGTGTCGTCTCGACCGATAGGAAACTCCTATCAGCCGACGATCTCGTTTCCGGAGAAGAACTGGGCGATTTCCTGGGCGGCAGTGTCCGCCGCGTCCGAACCGTGAACCGAATTCTCGCCCACCGACTTCGCGAATAGCTTGCGGATGGTGCCGTCGGCCGCCTTGGCCGGATCGGTCGCGCCCATGATCTCACGGTATTTCGCGATGGCGTTGTCGCCTTCCAGCACCTGCACCACCACCGGCGCCGAGGTCATGAATTCGACCAGCTCGCCGAAGAACGGCCGCGCGCGATGCACACCGTAGAAGGTCTCGGCCTCGGTCTTCGACATCCGGATGCGCTTTTGCGCAATGATGCGCAGACCCGCCTTCTCGATCACGGCGTTGATCGCGCCGGTCAGGTTGCGCGCAGTGGCGTCCGGCTTGAGAATCGAAAAGGTGCGCTCGATCGCCATGGATGACGTCCTCTAAGGATACTGGAAAATGAAGCCCGGAATGGGCGCGAGCGGCTTATAGCCATGCCTCTGTGCCACGGCAAGGCGGGGTCTGCGGCGAGCGGCCGCACCGGGACGCGGCGCAAGCCTATGAATTCGCGGCGCTTTCCACCGCAGGACCGGCTTCGAACCTTTTCCGGACAGGGCGCGACTGACGATCAGGATGTGACAACACATCCATCACAGGAGAGACCCCCATGTTCCGCAAGACCATCCTTGGACTGGCTGCCGGTGCCGCGCTCGTGACTGCCGCGCTCGCCCCGACTGCCGCGTCCGCCCACTATTACGGCTACAAGAGCTACGGCTATTACGGCGGCTACAACAACTACTACAAGCCCTATTACGGCTATCGTTCGTACAAGCCGTACTACGGCTATCGTTCGTACTACCGTTACTACTAAGCACGACGCGCCTCGTGGCGCCGTGCTGACCCGGCCTCCATGCGAGGCCGGGTTTTTTTGTTTCTCTCGCTGACGACGACCGCTTTTGAGAACGCGTCACGTAAGAGCAACGGGCTTGCATGCGAAAGCGACGCACGCCGCCAACGCACCCTGCCCGCCCTGACGTCCACCTTGCACAACATGTCGCAGTCATCATTGCGCAAGTTTAATCGGCACGGCCGAACGCAGCTCTCTCCGCGCGCGACTGATCTTCACGGGATGCAATCAAGCATCCATCCCAAAGGAGAGAACACAATGCTTCGCACCACCGCCATCGCGCTCGCCGCTCTTGCCACCGTCGGCATTGCCTCGCTCGCGACTCCGTCCTCGGCCGAAGCTCACGGCTGGAAGGGCCCGCATCATCGCCACTGGCATGGCCATCACATTCACGTCCGCCCGGTCTATCACAGCTGCTGGCGCCGCGTGTGGGTCAACACCTATCACGGCGGGTTCTGGAAGCGCATCAACGTCTGCTACTGATCACGCTCAGTTCGGACGATCCTGCCGGGAGGCAGAGAGCCCCGGATCCCTGAACGGGACCGGGGCTTCTTCTTCGCAACGCTTGCGCAGGTCGCAGCGAACGTGGAGCAGAACATTCACACCAGTGCGATCAGCCGCACCGGTCCGCCGGTCGCATCCTTCACCTTCGGCGCACCGACAACCAGCGTCGCTCCGGCGGCGGGCACCTGATCGAGACCGGCGACATTTTCCAGTCCCCATCTGCCGGACGGCAGCCACAGATAATGCGTTTTGAAATCCTTTGACGCGCCATGGTCGAGCGACAGCGTGTCGACTGCGAGCCCCGCCGCCTTGCGCTCGGTCATCAGCCATTGCGCGGCATCGGGCGACACGCCAGGAAAATGAAAGCTGCCCGCCGCGTCCTTGCCGGTGAACTTCGCCTCATCGGTGACGTATCGCGCCCAGCCGGAATGCATCGCGACGCAGGCATTGTCGGGAATGCGGCCGTGCTTTTTCTCATAAGCCTCCAGGTCGTCGCGCGTCATCTGGTAATCGGCGTGCTTCGCCGCCTGTTCCGATACATCAACCACCGCGAGCGGCACCACAAGGGATGCGATGTCGATGCGGTCGGCGGTCGCGCCATTCTCCGAAAAGTGAATCGGCGCATCGAGATGCGTGCCGGCATGCTCCATGAGCTGCCATACATACGAGTTGAAGCCGTCCTTCTTCAGCTCCGCCTGCCGCTTCATTTCGATGCCGGGCACCCCGAAGAAAGTCGGGAAAGCGGGCGACATCGTGTGCGTGAGGTCGATCGCGCGGCTGAACTTGCGCTCCTGCGCCAGCGCGGGCGAAGGCACAACTGCTGTTGCGGCAAAAGCCGTCACCGCCGCGCCCGCGAAAAATCCGCGGCGGGTCAACGCCACACGCACCGCTTCCTCACATCCTGGAACGCACATTGGCTCCGCTCCTGATTGGCACGTCTCAGGATCGCGCCCGCCGCGGGGGATGACAAGCCTATCCTGCTTGCGTCAGGCGATACTCAAAAGTATCGTTGCTCCGGACAGAACAGAGGAAAGCGATGCTCATCATCCGTCGTTCCGTCGTGACCTTGTGGATGCTGGCGCTCGGCATCGTCCCGGGCTTCGCTCAGTCCTGGCCCACCGGCAATGTGACGTTCCTCGTCCCCTACGCGGCGGGTGGCAGCGCCGACATCGTCGCCCGTCTTATTGGTCAGAAACTGCAGGAACGCATCGGCCGTCCGGTCGTGATCGACAACCGCCCCGGCGGGTCGGAAATGATCGTTACCGAAGCCATCGCGCGTTCGGAACCGGACGGGCAGACCATCGGCATTTTGTCGAATGCGATCGCGATCAACGAGACCCTCGTCCCCAACCGCCGGTTCGATCTCGATCGCGACATTTCGCCTATCGCTCGGGTGATCGAGCTACCCTTCGCTCTGATGGTGCACCCGTCGGTGCCGGCCCGCAGCGTCGATGAATTCGTCAAATATGCAAAAGCCAATCCGGGCAAACTGAATTACGGCCATCTCGGACCGGGCAGTCCGCACTTCTTCAAGATGGAATGGTTCAAGCGCAATGCGGGCATCGACATCGTCGCCGTGCCCTACAAGGGCGCGGCACCGGCTTACGCAGCCCTGGTCGCGGGTGAAGTGCAGGTCATCGCATCCGGTCTCGGCGCCGCGACACCATTCCTCGATGCCAAGCAGGCGATCGCGCTCGCGGCCTTCTCGTCCAAACGCCCGTCATCGCAACCGGACCTCCCGACCATCGCCGAAGCCGGCTTCAAGGACTTCAATCTGAAGTCATGGATGGGGATTTTCGTACGCAAGGGCACGCCGCCCGAGATCGAACAGAAGCTCGAAACCGCGGTGCTCGAGGCGCTGACCGATCCTGACCTGAAAGTCCGGCTGGACAGACTTGGGCTCGACATCTCCCCGATGCGCAAGGATGAATTCCCAGTCTTCGTCCGCGCCGAGGTGAAGGCGTGGGAAGATATCGTCAAGGCGACGCAGAAATAGAAACAGACATCGTTCCACGCGCCGACGTCTCGCTTGGATAACGACGCATTGCGGGCGGCCATTGCTGTCCCGTGCCTCTCCGGACATGCGGCAACACGCAGCACGGACGGACAGGCCCCGCGTATGATCTCCCCTCAAGAATCAGGCTACCCCTGTCACGTACCGCGAGGTCTTGCAGGGAGCATGTCCGTGCCGAACAAACCGAAGCTCGGCCTTGTCGCCGCACTTGCCTGCATGGCCATGCTGCTGAGCGACATTCGGTCTACTGCCGACGCCCACGGCACGCATCACCGTCCGCGCATTGGCGCAAGCCACAAGACCCCGAGCGGCGCGCCCGAGACCTGGGGCACCTATTGCATCACCGAACTTGCGCCGCTGTTCCGGGAAGCGATTCAACTGGCGCAGGCGAACCAGTCGACGCCGCCTGCAATGGCTCCGGCTTTGACTCCTGCCGTAAATTCGAGCGCGCCCGTGGCCGCAAAAAGCCAGCCCGCAGGCAGTGTGAATATCAAACCGATGTTTCCGGTGCCCGCCCAGAAGGTGACGCCGCAGCCGTCGAACATCCCGCTGCTGCAGCCGCTGCCGCCCTCGCTATCGGCCAAGCCGCAGGAAACCACCGAGAAGATGACGATCTTTGTCGCGCGCAAGATCGTCACCATGGATCCGGGCTGGCCGACCGCCACCGCGGTGGCGGTGAAGGACGGCCGCATCCTGTCGGTCGGCACGCTGGACGACATGCAGCCCTGGATGAAGCGCTTCCCGTATGAGATCGACAAGCGCTTCGCCAAGCAGGTGATCTATCCGGGCTTCGTCGAGGCGCACGGCCATCCGGTGATGGGCTCGGTCGCGATCAGCCTGCCGCCGCTGACCTATTTTCCGCTGCGCAATCCTTACGGACCGGATTTTCCGGGCGTGAAGACCCGCGACGACGCAATCAAGGCGCTCCGAAAATACGTCAAGGAGGCCAAGCCCGGCTCGACGGTGCTGACCTGGGGCTATGACGTGGTGGCGATGGGCGGCGAGATGCCCGATCGCGACCAGCTCGACGCGATTTCCAAGACCCAGCCGATCATCGTCTGGGATGCGTCGGAGCATTACGTCTTCGCCAACACTCCGGCGATCGAGAAATACGGCATCACCAACGAACTGGTGGCCAAGACCATCGGCGCCGGAAAAAATCCGGACGGCTCCTCGAACGGGCAGTTCCTCGGCACCGAGGCCGCCAAGATCATCATGCTGAAGCCGCTGGCCGAGGTTCTCACCCCGGAAGAAGGCATGCGCCGGCTGCGCTATCTCGGTGCGCTGATGCAGCAGGCGGGCATCACCACCACCGGCGACCTGTTCTATGGCGGCGTTAATCTCGAACTGGAGAACATGCTGACCCGGGACTATTTCGGCCGGCCCAATTCCATCGCCCGGATCGTGCATGTCGCCGACGGCGCCACTTTCCAGGAATTGTTCGGCGACCGAGCCGTCGAGGAAGTCACCAAGCTGCGCTATACCAGCAACGAGCGGCTGATCTTCAACGGCGTGAAATTCTACGCCGACGATGCCTTCGTCTCGCTGGGCATGGAGCTGCAATATCCCGGTTACATCAACAACGACCGGTTCAAGGGCCTGTTCATGTATTCCTCGAAAGAGGCGTTCCTGAACGCGATGCGGCCGTGGTGGAATGCCGGCTTCCAGATCCACGTCCATTCCAACGGCTCCGGCGGCAACCAGATCACGCTCGATGCGCTGGCCGCCCTGCAGGCCGAGACCCCGCGCTTCGACCACCGCTTCTCGTTCGAGCATTTCGGGATTTCGAGCACCGCACAGGTTCGCCAGGTCAAGGCGCTGGGCGCAGTGATCTCGACCAATCCCTATTACGTGTCGGAGCGCGCCGATCTGAATGCCGACTATATCGGCACCGATCGCGCCTCCCTGGCCGCGCGGATGAACACCGTCCTCAAGGAAAATATCGTCCTGTCGCTGCATTCCGACACCCCGGTCGGCGTGCCCAGTCCGCTCTATGAGGTCTGGACCGCGGTGAACCGGATCGGCGAATTGTCGGGAAAAGTTCATGCGCCGGCCGAGCGGGTACGCAATGTCGAGCGCGCGATGCGGATGGTGACGATCGACGCGGCCTATACGCTCGGCGTCGACGACCGCGTCGGCAGCATTGAGGCCGGCAAGTTTGCCGACTTCGTGGTCCTCGACAAGGACCCGCAGGAGGTCAGCGCCAGGACCATCAAGGACGTCAGGGTGATCGCCACCATCACCGCCGGCCGCACGATGCTGACGTCAGAGACCGTCAAGCCGGACTGGACCTTGCCGCCGCTGTGATTTGGGGCCCGCCGGCAACGTCCGGCGGCGACGGCAGCAGATCTCGAAGCCCTAGACAGCATTCGGCCCGGGAAGAGTGTGTCTGCCCGGGCCGATGTAAAACTCTGAAGTAGACGGTTACTTCTTTTTCTTCTTCGCAGCTTTTTTCTTCTTGGCCTTTTTCGCCATAGCGTCCTCTTTCGGTTTGAGGTGATACGCCACTCGAGCAGCCGGAGGGCTAGCCCCGCAGCAATCTCCAGTGATTCGCGAAAAGAGTCACTGTCATCGATATGTCTTGAGTCATCCCCGCATTTCTTTTCCTCATCGAAATGGCGTTTTGGCATGGACCGTGACGGGAATCGCCGCGAACCGGCCATCCCACCGGCCGCCGGCGGCCGCCTGCTGACCCGTTGATCTCTCGCCGGGTATTCGCCACAAGGCGCGCAGCATGCTGACCATCGAAAACCTTTCCGTCCGCGTCGCCGGGCGCCTACTGATCGACGAAGCCACGGTGCGGGTCCCCGCCGGCAGCCGCACCGGCCTTGTCGGCCGCAACGGCACCGGCAAGACCACGCTCTTCAACGTCATCACCGGCGACCTGGCACCTGAATCCGGCAGCCTGACCGTGCGCCAGCGCGCCCGGGTCGGTCGCCTGCTGCAGGAAGCGCCGAGCGGCCCGGACAGCCTGATCGATGTCGTGCTGGCCGCAGACCTGGAGCGGTCTGCGCTGCTGGCCGAGGCCGAACACGCCACCGATCCGGACCGCATTGCCGAGATCCACACCCGGCTCGCCGATATCGATGCGCATTCTGCCCCGGCGCGGGCGGCGGCGATCCTGTCCGGTCTGGGCTTCTCGACCGCGGACCAGGCCCGCGCTGTCTCGGAATTTTCCGGCGGCTGGCGGATGCGGGTCGCCCTCGCCGCCACGTTGTTCGCCGCCCCCGATCTCCTCCTGCTCGACGAGCCAACCAACTATCTCGATCTCGAAGGCACGCTCTGGCTCGAAGACCACCTTGCCCGCTACCCGCACACCGTCATCGTCATCAGCCATGACCGCGACCTGCTGGACAATGCGGTGGATTCCATCCTGCATCTGGAGAACGGCAAGCTCACCTTCTACCGCGGCGGCTATTCGTCGTTCGAGCGGCAGCGCCGCGAGCGCCAGATGCAGGACGCGAAATTCGCCAAGAAGCAGGAAGCGCAGAGGAAGCACCTGCAGGCGTTCGTCGACCGTTTCCGCGCCAAGGCCACCAAGGCGCGGCAGGCGCAGTCGCGGCTGAAGATGCTGGCGCGGCTCGAGCCGCCGGCCGCCATGGTGAACGACGACGTGCGCCCGATCGTGTTGCCGGCGCCGGAAAAAACGCTGTCGCCGCCGATCCTCGCGCTCGACAGCGTGTCGGTCGGTTACGAGCCGGGCAAGCCGGTGCTGCGCAACCTGTCGCTGCGCATCGACGACGACGACCGCATCGCGCTGCTCGGCGCCAACGGCAACGGCAAGTCGACGCTGGTCAAGCTGCTGGCCAATCGCCTGGCCCCGATGAACGGCCGCATCACCCGCGCCGACAAGCTGCGGATCGCCTATTTCGCCCAGCACCAGCTCGACGAATTGCGGCCCAAGGACAGTGTCTACGATCACGTCCGCCGGCTGATGCCCGACGATCCGGAAGCGAAGGTGCGGGCCAAGGCGGGCGCCATCGGCTTCTCAGCCCAGCGAGCGGATGCGGCAGTCGAAACCCTGTCCGGCGGCGAGAAGGCGCGGCTGATGCTGGGGCTGGCCACGTTCGGCGGGCCGCATCTGATCATTCTCGACGAGCCCACCAACCATCTCGATATCGACAGCCGCGCGGCGTTGATCGAAGCCATCAACGATTATCCGGGCGCGGTGATCCTGGTGTCGCACGACCGCTATCTGCTGGAAGCCAGCGTCGACCGGCTCTGGATCGTGCAGAATGGCGGCGTCGCGAGTTACGACGGCGATCTCGACGATTATCGCCGGCTGATCCTGTCCGGAAAGTCCAGCGACACGCGCAACAATGCGTCCGCTGCCGGCGGCCAGAAGCCCGGCGCCGAGATTCGCAAGGCGTCGGGGGAGAAGCGCGCCGAGCTTGCGGCGTTGCGCAAGCGGATTTCCGCGGCCGAGCAACTGACGAAGAAACTGTCCAGGGACATCGAGACCATGGACGCGAAGCTCGCCGATCTGTTCGCGAGCGATCCGGTCAAGGCGGCGCAGCTTGCGAAGACCCGCACCGAGGCAGCAGCGCAACTTGCTGCCGCCGAGGAGGAATGGCTGAACGCCAGCGCGGAACTCGAAACGGCCTCGCTGTGACGAATGGCGTGCCGAAGGCACGCCATTCCAATGCCGTCCAGCTCAGGTTCAGGGCTTGGCCCAACGCGTGGCGCTGAGACCTATTGCTGGATTTTCGCGTCCTTGATGACCTTGGCCCACATGTCCAGTTCGGCGCCAATCCGCGCTTTGGCTTCAGCCGGCGTGGTCCCGAGCGGAGAAAAGCCGAAAGCGTCGAGCTTTTGCACCACTTCCGGGTTCTGCACCGCCTTGACGATCTCTCGCTGCAGCATGTCGACGATCGGCTTCGGCGTGCCGGCCGGGGCAAGAGCGAGAAGAATGGTTTCCGCCTCCTGACCGGGCAGACCAGCTTCCGTCATGGTCGGCACGTCCGGCAATTCCGACGTTCGCTTCGGGCCGACGATCGCGAGCGCGCGCAGGCTTCCGCCCTTGACCAGCGGAATGGCGGGCGGCAGCGCCGCAAACACGATCGGCGTGTGACCGCCGACTGCGGATTGCAGCGCGGGCCCACCGCCGGCGAACGGCACATGCACCATGTCGAGTCCGTAGGCTTGCTTGAACATCTCGCCTTGCAGATGCGGGGTCGAACCGACCCCGGCGGACGCGTAGCTATGCTTGCCCGGCTCCTTTTTGACCAGTTCGATCAGATCCTTCACCGACGTGATCGGCTGTCCGGGATGGACCGCAAGAATGCTCGGCGACGCGCTGATGATGGTGATCGGTTCGAAGCCTCCGACCGGATCGTACGGGACCTTCTGCAAACCAGGATTGATCAGGAAGCTCGAACTGGTGAGCAGGATCGTATAGCCGTCGGGCGCAGTCCCCTGCACCATGGCGGCGCCGATATTTCCGGCCGCCCCGCCGCGATTCTCGACGAAGAAATTCTGCCCGGTATTCTCCGACAGTTTCTGCGCCAGCAAGCGACCGACGACGTCCGCAACACCGCCCGGAGGAAACGGCAGCAGGATCTTCACCGGACGGTTGGGGTAATTGCCGTCGGGCGTGCTGCCGCCCTGACTTTGCGCGCCGGCGGCGCTGGCTAACAGCAACGCGGTCGCGATGAATGCAGCACGCAAGATCGACTTCATCTCAATTCCTTTCAGACGCGGCAGTCGCAAGAATTATGCAGAGCACAAAAGCAAGTCCCGGGCCATGGCCGATATCGCTGTCGCATGGCGAGAAGCAGTAGGCCGGTATCCGGGCCTGACATCAAGCGTCTCGCAAGAGTAAGCGCGACGTGATTATCGATAGGAACGATCTGGCGGCATTCGAACCGCCGGCACTGCCACAGGTTGTGCCTGCAGCGCAGGATGCAACGTGACGAGGTTATTGCTGCGCGCCGCGAAGCGGCATCTGCTGCGACGTAGAGGACGCTTTTTTCGGTCTGGACGATCGCACCGGTTTCGCCGCCGGCACATCGACGCGTTCGATCGAGACCAGGCGTCCGCCGCGGAAACGGTACAGTCCGGGCCAGGAGCCGCGCATGACCGTCACCGTGGTGACGCGGTCGGTACCCTCGGCGGAGATATTGAACGTATCGGGTGCGCCGGTCCGCTGCAGGATCTCGCATTCGGTCATCCCGAGCGCGACACCGCCCTGAACCGCCGGCAACGGCCCCTGCCCGGCCAGCGCCTCACCCGCATCTGCCGGCGGAGCTACACCGTCGGTCGCGGCCGCAAGGGCACAGGATCCATCCGGATTGATCAGATCGTTCTGGGTCACAGCGCGTGAGGTCCGGGCCCGCGCCTGGTTCCCCTTCGCCCATTCGGGCGTCGCGAATACATCAGACACCTTTGCGGTGGGTTGCGGGGCCTCAGTACTCGCACAGGCGGACAGCAGCAGCAGCGCTGCAAACGGCACCGCCGTCCACGCCACACGCCTTGTTCTCACGCCATCTCGCACAACAGGCCCCCGGCTCAGGATCATCCCCAATCGACCGAACCCGGATTGTTAGTCAGCAACATGGCGATGATCAACGCACCGGCGCCGAAAACCTGCCGGGCTCGTTAACTTGGCCGCCGTCCGGCCCGATTTTCTCTTCGAAAACCGTAACTTTTATAATGACTTACAGAGCCGCTTGGTTCGCAGTGCGGCAACCGGGGATGTCGGCTCCGGCCACGCGGAAATGGGCTGCCCCCTCACGCCTTCTGCACCCAGCGGCCGCTGTCGTCGGGTTGCCAATAGCTGGCGTCATGGCCGCCGGCCTTGGCCTGCGTCCATTGCTCGCGCGCGCGCGCGACCAGATCGTCGTCGGTGCCGTCGAAGATCAGCACCAGCCGTTCGTATTGCGACAGATCGGCGGGCAGAGGCGCGCCGTCGATCAGGAAACGGACGGTGGCGTTGTTCAAGTTGCTCTCGTCGGCGGTGAGCAGAACCGGCTGATCGGCGGCATCGGGATTGCCCGACACGCCATGCGGCAGAAAGCTGTCGTCGCGATACGTCCACAGATGCGCGTCAAGCGCCTCGATACGCTCACCGGACGTGGCCTGCACCACGACGCGCCATCCGCGCTCGATCGAAATTTCGAGCAGTTGCGGCAGCACCCGTTCCAGCCGCTGCTCGAGCAGATGATAAAACCGGATTTCAGTCATGGCTGTTTCAGCATATGGCCGAAGAACGATTCCGCGTCGCGCCTGAACTGGATGCGGGACTCGTCGCGGCTGTAGAACATATGCCCGCCACGATAGTTGCGCTGCTCGATGCGTCCGCCGAAATCCGGAAGCTGCGCGAGGATCAGCATGCTTTCGAAATACGGCGTCTGCAGATCGGAATAGCCGTGCGCCACCAGAACGCGCAGGCCCCGGTCCAGCGACAGCATCCTGCGCAACGCGGTGACGGCTTCCGGCATGCCGTGCCCGTCGCTCCAGCGCCAGTTCTCGAAGACGACATCGTTCGACACGACATAAGGGAGCGGCGGCGGCTTGCCGTTGTTGCGAAGCAGATTTCCCATGGCCGTGGTCAACGGCGGCTTTAATGCCGCGAGAAACGGATCGGCAAAATCGGGACGCGGCGTCGATGGATCGGGATCGTCGGCGGCAACCGCCGGATCGTAGGACGAGATGACCTTGCCGTCGCGCCGCGCCGCCTCGCGCACGAACAGGGTTTCGTCGATCCGTCCCCTTGCGGCTTCAACCACCGCTTTCGGCAACCCGGTAATCGCGGTGACGCGAATGACCATGCGCTGTAGCGCCTCGCGGTCGCGCGGGCCCTTGAGATAATCGTCGACGAACGCGGTTCTCGCATAATCCTGTACGGCGCTAAGCTTCTGCGCGTCGAATGCACCTTCGCTTTCCATGCGCGCCGCCGCAAACGACGGCAACAGCGTCATGTACGACACCGGCGACCCGCGCGCATGATAGCGCCAGCCATAATCCAGCACCGGCGACACCAGGATCAGCCCATTGAGCGCGACGCCATGCCTGCGATGCAAGGCGTCGGCAATGCGCGGCGCCCGCAGGCCGCCATAGCTCTGGCCGACAATGACCTTCGGCGCATTGGCGCGATCGTGCTGGCGCAGCCAGGTCGCGATCGCGTCGGACAAAAGCTCGATGTCGCCGTCAACCGACCATACGCGTTCCTTTGTTTTGGCGTCGTTGCGAACGAGGCGCCCCTGGCCGGCGCCGGGTGGATCGAGGAAGACCAGATCGGTAAAGGCGAGCCAGCTTTCATCGTTGGCGAGCAGCGGCCGCAATGCGGACGCCGCGCCCTCGAATGCGATCCGCGACGGACCGAGCGCGCCGAGATTGAGATAGGCCGACGAGGTGCCGGGTCCGCCACCGATGACGAAAGCCACCGGACGAACGCTGCCCTGCATCGGTGCGCGCGTGAAGGCGACGACGCCGGTCTCCGCATCGACGCGTCCATTCTCGCCGCGCACGGCGATCCGCTCCGTGACCGGCGGTTCGGCGGGCTGCGCCTGCAACGGCAGCGGCAGCGGCAGCGCCAAAGTCACAGCGACGGCCGCGGCTGCCAACCTCATCGCGGCGCGATCCGCATGCGGCTATTTCTCGTAGGAATCGGCCACCAGCCGATCGAGCAGCCGCACGCCGAAGCCGGATCCCCAGCTCTTGTTGATGTCGCTTTGCGGCGACCCCATCCCCGTGCCGGCGATGTCGAGATGCGCCCAGGGCGTCTTGTCGACGAAGCGCTGCAGGAATTGCGCGGCGGTGATCGCGCCGCCCATGCGGCCGCCGGTATTCTTCATGTCGGCGAACTTCGAATCGATCTGCTTGTCGTATTCCGGCCCGAGCGGCATCCTCCACAGACGCTCGCCGCTGAGCTTCCCGGCTTCTACGAGCCTTTCCGCGAGCTTGTCGTTGTTGGAGAACAGCCCGGCATATTCGTGCCCGAGCGAGACGATGATGGCGCCCGTCAGCGTCGCCAGGTCGACCATGAATTCGGGCTTGTAGGTCTTTCCGACATACCAGAGCACATCGGCCAGAACGAGCCGGCCTTCGGCATCTGTGTTAATGATTTCAATGGTTTGGCCCGACATCGAGGTAACGATATCGCCCGGCCTTTGGGCGTTGCCGTCGGGCATGTTCTCGACCAGACCGATGGCGCCGATGGCGTTCACCTTGGCCTTGCGCGCGGCCAGCGCATGCATCAGGCCGACCACGCAGGCGGCCCCGGCCATATCGCCCTTCATGTCCTCCATGCCGGCCGCCGGCTTGATGGAGATGCCGCCGGTGTCGAAGGTCACGCCTTTCCCTATGAATGCCAATGGCTTGGCGCCCTTCTTGCCGCCGTTCCAGCGCATGATCACGACCCGGCTTTCACGGATCGATCCCTGGCCGACGCCAAGCAGCGCGTTCATCTTCAGCCGGGCCAGCTCCTTCTCGCCGAGAATCTCGACCTCACACCCGACCTTGCGCAAGGCACTGGCGCGCCTCGCGAATTCCTCCGGAAACAGGATGTTGGCGGGCTCGTTGACGAGGTCCCGAGCCATCATCACGCCGTCGGCGATGGCCTCGCGTGCCGCAAACGCCTTGCGGGCCTTGTCCGGCGAAGCCGTCTCGATGGTGAGCCGCCGCTGCTTCGGGGCATCATCGCCATCCTTCTTTTTCGTCTTGTAGCGGTCGAACGAATAGGACCGCAGCGTCGCCCCGAGCGCCAGATCGGCCGCCTGGTCCGCGGAAAGCGACCCGTCCGGAAACTCGGCCAGAATCGCGACCTCGGCCGCCGAGCCAGGCGCGCGCCCGAACGCTCCGCCGCCGATTTTCACCATATCCTCGGTCTTTTCGTCGGACTTGGCGCCCACTCCGATGACCAGAAGCCGCGAAACCTTCAGTCCGGCGGGCGCGATCAGGTCGAGCGCTGAGCCGCTCTTGCCCTTGAAGCCGTCGGTCGCGGCGGCACGCGCAACCAGATCCCCGGCCGGCGCGAGAAGTCGGCGGGTTTCCGGGCCGAATTTCAGGTCGGGGCCGGCGAAAACGATCAGCACGCCCTTGTCCGGCGCTGCGTAAGACGAAAATCCGGTCTTGAGGGCGCCGGCCATAGCTTTCGTGTCCTGTCATCTGGTTCGAGCGGGCCATCTTTATGACCCCGAACCGGGACTCAGGAAATGAAATTCGTGGCCACCGTCCCGGCCTCGGACCGATCGGACCCCCGCGGCCGGGCGGCCCCGGTCAGGGGTCCTTAACCATAACGGAACCTGACCGCAGAAGGATCGTGATACGGAAGCCACAGGAGCGTAAATCTTGCTGCCGGGTTAACTTTTTTCGATGCATTTTCAACAGCTTTGCCTTGGCTGGGCCACTTTATGAATCGATCATGAAAGTTCTGCGGGGAATGGCGGGGGAAGCCGTTCGCCGCAGGCGCCAAAGGTCCAGCCGGACCCGCGGACGGTATCAGGGGGAATGTCGGAGCGCATGGCTTCGCTTGGGTCTGGATTGCTGAGGCTGCCGTTCCGGCCGCGCTTGCCGCGTATGCCGGTCGGCTGGCCGCGTTTTAGCGTCGGCCTGCCGCAAATACCGGGCTTCGGCGCGATCAATCGCTACATTTTCAGCACCACATTCGGCGCTTTCGCTATCGTCCTCTTCAGCCTCACCTCCGTGATCTGGATCACGCAGGCGCTGCGCGACATCGACCTCATGACCAGCCGCGGCCAGACCGTCCTGGTCTTTCTCGGGATTACCGGCCTAGTGATTCCGATGCTGGTGCTGGTCATCGCGCCGATCGCGCTGATGATCGCCGTCATGCATTCCATCGGCCGGCTTTCAAACGATTCGGAACTGATCGTCATGAATGCCGCGGGCATGTCCCCGTGGGCGCTGTTTCGGCCCTTCCTCATCATGGCGGTCGGGGTCAGCGCGGTCATGACGGTGATCGGAAGCTGGCTCGGGCCGCTCGGGCTGCAGACTCTGAACAGCTGGGCAAACGAAGTCCGTGCCGATCTCGTCACTAACGTGGTGCAGCCGGGCCGCTTCAACGGGTTCGAGCGTGGGCTGGTTTTCCACGTCCGCGAACGCCAGGCGAACGGCGTTCTGCTGGGTGTTTTCGTCGACGATCGCCGCAATCCCAAGGAACGCGCGACCTTCCTTGCCGAGCAGGGAACCATCGTGAAGGACGACCGCGGCACCTTCCTCGTGCTGGAAACCGGCAGCGTGCAGAGACTGGAAATCGTTCAGCGCCAGAAAGGGCAAAAGGGCCCGCCCCCACAGAAAGATCCGACCATCGTGAAATTCGAGCGTTATGCGCTCGACCTCGAGCAGAGCAATAGCGGCCAGCCAGTCCAGCGCACCTCCGCGAGAGACCGTTTCTTCTGGGAATTGCTCAATAACGATCCCGAGCAGTCCAAACTGCAGCCGGGCCAGGTCCGCGCCGAGTTACACGACCGGATCTTCGCTCCGATCTATCCGATCGTCTTCACCATCATCACCTTTGCCTATCTTGGCGCGCCGAGAACCACCCGGCAGGGCCGCGCCATGTCGGTAGCCGGCGCCTCGATCGTCATCGCCGTAATTCGGCTGATGGGCTTCGTCGCGATCGTCCTGTGCGTGCGCTACCCTTGGGTCCTGGCACTTCAGTACCTGCTTTTGGCCATAGCGACCGGACTGGGGCTGTATGCGATCCACCGCGGGCTCGAGATCGAGCCGCCCGCCTTCGTCACCGATGCGATCAGCGCCATTGGCGAGAAATTCTCGCGCCTTGGCCGATCCGCTTCGCCGGCAACCTGACGGGGGCCTGGCTGTGCGCGTTTCGCTGACACTCGGGCGCTATTTCGGGATGCGGTTCCTGGTCACCGCACTCGCCGTCTTCGGCGGCGTGATCTTTCTGGTCGCCCTGCTCGATTCGGTCGAACTGATGCGCCGCACCGCGAACAATGAGAACGCCACCGCATTCGCGGTCATCAAGCTGTCGTTCTTCCGGGTGCCGATCATCGCCGAGCGCATCATGCCGTTCTGCGTCCTGATCGGCGCGATGTCCTGCTACCTCAGCCTGTCGCGGCGTAACGAACTCGTGGTGGCGCGGGCGGCGGGCGTTTCGGCCTGGGAATTCACCGCCCCCGCGGTGGTTGTGGCACTTCTGCTCGGGGTGTTTGCCACCATGGTCTACAACCCGGTCGCCGCGAACCTCCAGGAGCGATCGAAGCGCTACGAGGTCGAAATCTTCGGTCAACGCGAGTTCGGGCTGCAGGAATCCGGTTTCTGGGTCCGTCAGAAGAGTTCGGACGGTCAGTCCATCATCAATGCGCAGAAGAGTCGGGAACAGGGCTTGCGGCTTGAAGGCGTCACGATTTTTACCTTCGACGACCAGGGCCGCTATCAGGACCGGATCGAGGCACGCTCCGCGGTCCTGCGCGATGGCGCATGGGATCTGAGCGCGGCGCGCGTCTATCCGAGCAACGCACCCCCGACGGTGCACGAGAGTTACGCGCTCAAGACCAATATTTCGCGCGAACAGGTGCGTGAGAATTTCGCAACACCGGAAACTTTGACGGTTTGGGAGTTGCCGGAATATATCCGACTCGCGGAGAATGCCGGCCTCGCTGCGGCAGGTTACCGGCTGCAATACCAAAAGTTGCTGTCTCGGCCCTTCCTGCTCGCGTCGATGGTGCTTTTGGCCGCCGCATTCAGTCTTCGCTTTGCCCGTATGGGCGGCGTACAAAAAATGGTGCTGGGCGGCGTGCTGTCAGGTTTTTTCCTTTATGTTCTCTCGAAAATCACCGAGGACATGACCAAGACTGAGCTATTGTCGCCGGTGACGGCGGCTTGGGCGCCAGTTCTGGTTGGGGGTCTGACGGGGTTTTTGGTGCTGCTTTATCAGGAAGACGGGTGATGGCGTTGCGTAATCCGCCCCGTCCCGGATCGTTCGGCCGCGCCATGCTTGCCGCGGCGTCGATAACTATTGCCGTGGCCCTGATCGGGTCCGCGACGGTTCTGCCTGCGTCGGCACAAACGGACTTTTTCCGGTTCGAGCCGCGTCCGCAGTCCGCAAAAAAGCCGTCCCCGATCACCGCTCCGAAAGCGGCGGGCGACAAGCAGATGATGGTGCAGGCCACCGAGGTCCAGTACGACCACGTCAATGAGCGTGTGAACGCGATCGGCAACGTGCAGATCTACTACGGTGGCTCGACCGTCGAAGCCGACAAGGTCATCTATAATCAGAGGACCAAGCGGCTGCGGGCCGAAGGCAATGTGCGCCTCACCGAACCGGGCGGTAACATCACCTATGGCGAAATTCTCGAACTGAACGACGACTACCGCGATGGCTTCGTCGATTCGCTGCGGGTGGAGACACCCGATCAGACGCGTTTTGCCGCCGCCCGCGTCGACCGCAGCGAGGGGCGTTATTCGGTTCTGCAGAGCGGCGTCTACACCGCCTGCGAAGCCTGCAAGACCGACCCGCGCAAGCCGCCGCTCTGGCAGGTCAAGGGCGCTCGCATCATCCATGACGAGCAGGAGAAGATGATCCATTTCGAGCAAGGCTCATTCGAGTTGCTCGGAACCCCGATCGCCTATTTCCCCTATTTCTCGACCCCCGACCCGACGGTGAAGCGCAAGAGCGGCTGGCTGATGCCGGTATTCTCCACCACGACCAAGCTCGGCTTCGTGATGGAGGCTCCCTATTTCTGGGCGCTGGCGCCGAACTACGACCTGACGCTCATCCCAAGCGTGTCGACCAAGCAGGGTCCGTTCATGCAGGCCGAATTCCGACATCGGCTGATGAACGGCGCCTACGCGATCCGCGCTGCCGGCATCCGGCAGTTCGACAAGGACGAGTTCATCCACACCAATGGCGAGCCGACGCCCGGGTATCGCGACTGGCGCGGCGCGATCGAATCGAATGGCCAGTTCGGCCTCAACCGGCGCTGGGTCTGGGGCTGGGATGCGCTGCTGATCTCGGACAAGACTTTCTATCAGGACTATCAGGTCCAGACGTTTACCAAGGATGCGCGCAGTCCGTTCCAGAACAACCAGATGGAAGGCGTGTCGCAACTCTACCTGGTCGGTCGCGGCAATCGTTCCTATTTCGACGCGCGCACCATCTACTATTACGGCTTCTCCGAATTCGACAATCAGAAGCAATTGCCGATCATCCATCCGGTGATCGATTACAAGTACACGGTCGCTCAACCGGTGCTCGGAGGCGAACTCGGCTTCCGGTTCAACTTCACCAGCGTGTCCCGCGAGACCGCCGATTTCGATCCGATCAATACGAAAGCTTCGGAGCTGGGCTATTGCGGCTTCAACACGGCGGACCCCGCCATCAAGAACACCAATAACTGCGTGTTGCGTGGAGCGCCCGGCAGCTACTCGCGCTTCTCGGCTGAAGCCAACTGGAAGCGGTCGATCACCGACCCGTTCGGGCAGGTCTTCACGCCGTTCTTCTCGCTGCGCGCCGACCTGGCTTCGGTCAATCTCTCGAATGAGCCGGGCGTGTCCAACTTCATCCAGACCAACGACACCGGTCAATTCCGCGGCATGCCGGTTGCCGGTTTGGAATACCGCTATCCGCTCATCAACGTGCAATCCTGGGGTACGACGATCGTCGAGCCGATTGCGCAGGTGATCGCGCGGCCGGACGAAAGCAAAATCGGAAAGCTTCCCAACGAGGACGCACAGAGCTTCGTATTCGACGACGGCAACCTGTTCCGGGTCGACAAGTTTTCGGGCTGGGATCGCGTCGAAGGCGGCGGTCGCGTCAATTACGGTGTGCAGACCACCACCCAGTTCAATCAGGGCGGCTACGTCAACATCCTGTTCGGCCAGTCCTACCAGCTGTTCGGCACCAATTCCTTCGCGGTCGGTGACGCGACCAATACCGGCCTGAACAGCGGCCTCGACACCCGCCGCTCGGATTATGTGGCACGCATCGCCTATCAGCCCGACCGCATCTTCACCTTCACGACGCGGTACCGCTTCGACGAGCAGAATTTCGAAATGCGTCGCTTCGAGCTGGAAGGTCGCGCCAACTTCGACCGGCTGTCGCTCCAGGCGCTGTACGGAAATTACGACAAGCAGCCAGAGCTCGGCTTCCTGACGCGGCGCGAGGGAATCCTCGGCGGCGTGTCCTATAAGCTCAACCAGAATTGGGCCGTGCTGGCGGCCGCGCGCTACGACATTGACGCTTCCAGTTTCGACCAGACCCGCCTTGGACTGGGTTATATCGACGATTGCCTTATCTTGGCCCTGAATTACATCACGAGTTACACATACAGCGGCAATCCGACGAAGGACCATAAGCTGATGCTGCAACTGAGCCTGCGAACCCTCGGAACCACCGCGGGCTCGACCGGGGTTCCGGGCGTCGGCGGGCTGTAAGGGTCCGGCTCCGGCGTCCGCTCACAATGGACCGCTGATTGGAGCGGTCTTCGGATTCGGGACACCAGCTGGGGCGCGACGGAGCGCGCCGCGATTAACCTGGACGATTCGATGATGCAAAACAGACAAGCAAGACCAGTGGCCGTGCATGCGATCCTGGGCGCGCTGGTGGCGACGGCCCTCACGATCGCGATCCCGGCACCTGCACAGGCGCAGATCGTCCTCTATGTCACGGGTCAGCCGATTACAGCTTACGATATCGAACAACGCAGCAAGCTGATTGGCCTCGGCGGCAAGCCCAAATCCCGCAAGGAGGTCATCGACGAACTGATCGACGACCGGATCAAGGTCTCGGCGGCCAAGCGCTTCAATTTTGAAATGAGTCAAGCCGAGGTGGACACCGCTTACGCCGGTATCGCGCGCAATGCCGGAACCACCACCGAACAATTCAGCAAGATGCTGGAAGGCCGCGGTGTCAATCCGAACACGCTCAAGGCGCGGCTGAAGGCCGACATGACATGGAGCCAGATGGTGCGTGGCAGGTTCGGAAAGTCGCTCAACCCGTCGGAGAAGGATATCTTCGAAGCGGAAATGAAGAGCGACCAGAAGGAAGCCGGAGTCGAATACACCTTGCACCCCATCACCTTTGTGGTCCCGCGTGGCTCGCCCGCCGGTGTAGTCGAAGCGCGCAGGCGAGAGGCTGAAGCGCTGCGGCAGCGCTTCCAGGCCTGCAATACCGGACTTTCTTTCGCGCGCGCCTTGCGCGAGGTCGTGGTGAGGGCACCGGTGCGGCGCAACTCCGCGGATCTGAGCCCGGCCCTGCGCGAGGTTCTCGCCAAAGTCGAGGTCGGCAAGGTGACACCGCCCGAGGTTACCGAAGGCGGCGTCGAGGTTTTCGCTTTGTGTCAGAAGAAGGAGACCAATTCGGACTCCCCGACCAAACGGAAGGTGCGCGACGAAATCTTTCAGCAGCGATTTCAGAGCCGCGCCGATGCCTATCTGAAAGAATTACGGTCGCAGGCCATGATCGAATACAAGCAAGATTGAGATGCGCGCACTTGCGCTGACCATCGGCGAGCCGGCCGGCATCGGCTGCGACATCGCGCTCGCCGCCTGGACGATGCGGCGCGAGCACAATCTCCCCGCCTTCTACCTGATCGCCGACCCCGATCATGTCGCAGCGAGGGCCCAACAGATCGGGATCACGGTTCCGCTGGAAACCGTCACTCCGGAGCAGGCCCATGCTCGTTTCGACACCGCCTTGCCGGTGGTGCCGCTCGAGCAACGCGCCACGGCGCTCCCCGGCCGGCCCGACGATACCAGCGCAACGGTTTCGCTCGCCTCGATACGGCGGGCTGTGCGGGACGTGATCGACGGACGCGCCTCGGCCATCGTGACCAATCCGATTGCAAAAGCGGTGCTCTACCGGGCGGGCTTCCCGGATCCCGGCCACACCGAGTATCTGGCCCGGCTCGCCAACGAGATGATGGGCGTCGTCGCGACCCCGGTGATGATGCTCTGGTGCCAAGACCTGGCCGTGGTTCCGGTAACGATCCATGTGCCGTTGCGCGCGGTTCCCGACCTGCTGACGACGGACCTGATCGTGGAGACCGGCCGGATCGTGGCGCACGATCTGATCCATCGCTTCGCCATAAAGGCGCCGCGCCTCGCGATCGCCGGCCTCAATCCGCATGCCGGCGAAGACGGACTGATCGGTGACGAGGAAAAGCGGACCATCCGCCCGGCGATCGAACGGCTCGTCGAACTGGGAATCGATGCACGCGGCCCGCTGCCTGCGGATACGCTCTTCCACGCGGCGGCGCGCCGCGGCTATGACGCGGCGTTGTGCATGTACCACGATCAGGCCCTTGTAGCGATCAAGACACTCGCCTTCGACGAGGCCGTGAACGTGACGCTGGGACTGCCTTTCGTGCGCACCTCGCCCGACCACGGCACCGCGTTCGACATTGCAGGGACAGGACGCGCCAATCCTGAAAGCCTGATGGGGGCGCTCACACTCGCGGCACGGCTTGCGGCGCATCAGCCCGCTTCGCTCTCGGCCGCATGATGATCGCGATCGACGGACTGCCGCCGCTCCGCGACGTCATTCGCAAATACGACCTGACCGCCAAGAAATCGCTCGGCCAGAATTTCCTTCTGGATCTCAACTTAACGGGCCGGATCGCGCGCGCGGCGGGGCCGCTCGCGGGCGTGACGGTCATCGAGATCGGGCCCGGGCCGGGCGGGCTGACACGCGCCCTTCTGGACCACGACGCCGCCCGTGTGATCGCGATCGAACGTGACGCACGGGCCATCGGCGCATTGCAGGAAATCGCCGCGCATTACCCAGGCCGGCTGGTAGCAGTCGAAGCCGACGCGCTTGCCTTCGACCCACGCCCTCATATCGGTCAAGGTCCGGTCCGCATCGTCGCCAACCTTCCCTACAATATCGCCACCGTGCTGCTGACGGGCTGGCTCGAAATCGAGGATTGGCCGCCCTTCTACGATCGCCTGGTTCTGATGTTCCAGCGCGAGGTCGCCGAGCGGATCGTCGCGGCACCGAACACCAAGGCCTATGGGCGCCTGTCGGTGCTCGCACAATGGCGAACGCAGCCGAGAATCCTGTTCGACATTGCCCCCTCCGCCTTTGTGCCGCCGCCGAAGGTCACGTCGTCGGTGGTCGAACTGATCCCGCGCAGCGAGCCCGACCCCTGTGACCGGATCGCATTGCGGCGGGTTGCCGAGGCAGCGTTCGGCCAGCGGCGCAAGATGCTGCGCCAAAGTCTGAAATCGCTGGTCCCCGATCCCCTGCCGGTGCTGGAAGCGGCTGGCATTGCGCCGACCGATCGCGCCGAGGATATTCCGGTCGAGGGCTTCGTGCGGCTGGCGCGGGCCTATTCCGCGCAGGCGTAGTCCTACGGCGTAAGGGCTTTCAGGTCCGACAGCAGCGTATCGACGAAGCCCTGGATATCGTCTCGGTGCACGCGCTTCAGCCGTTCGGCGGTGAGGATGCCGCGCAGCCGCATGAAACTCTTGTCGAGATCGCGATTGACGAGCACGTAATCGTATTCCTCCCAATGCGGGATTTCCTCGGCGGCATTCTTCAGCCGCCGCGAAATGATATCGGGATTGTCTTCGGCCCGCCGCTCCAGCCTGAGCTTCAGTTCCTCGGCGGTGGGAGGCAGCACGAACACGCTCACCACGTCGGAGCGCATCGAGGCATAAAGCTGCTGCGTTCCCTGCCAGTCGATGTCGAACAGAACGTCGCGGCCCTCGTTCAGAGCCGTCTCCACCGGCTCCCGCGGGGTGCCGTAGAAGTTGCCGTGCACTTCAGCCCATTCCAGCAACTCGCTGCCGTCACGCATCAGTTCGAATTGACGACGGCTTACAAATTTGTAGTGGACACCATCGATTTCGCTGGGGCGGCGCGTACGCGTCGTCACGGAAACTGACAGCGTAACGCTGTCTTTCTTTTCCTTGTTCTCTTCGGCGAGCAGGTTACGCGTCAGCGTTGTCTTGCCCGCACCGGAGGGCGAGGACACGATCAGCATGATGCCGCGGCGGGCAATCTCGATGTTCTCGCTCATTCGAGATTCTGCACCTGTTCGCGGAACTGTTCGACCACGCTCTTCAGTTCGAGCCCGATATTGGTCAGTTCCACGTCGTTCGATTTCGCACACAACGTATTGGTCTCGCGGTTGAGCTCCTGCGACAGGAAATCAAGCCTTCGTCCGATCGCGCCGCCGCCGGCCATCAGTTTTCGCGCCTGCGCGATATGGGCCGCAAGCCGGTCGAGTTCCTCGCGAATATCGGCCTTGCCGGCGAGCAGGACTGCCTCCTGGTGCAGACGATCTGGATCGAAGCGGCTCGACGCATCTAGCAGCACGGCAATCTGATCGGCGAGCTTCTTCTTCACCGCCTCGGGCTGGCGGCCAGGTGCCGCCTCGGCGCGTGCGGAGAGCGCCGCCATCTCGTCGAGCCGCGCAGACAGAACGCGCCCGATCGCGTCGCCCTCATGCCTGCGCATTTCGGTAAGGCCCTTGAGCGCCTGCACGAAGCCCTTGACGATCGCGTCTTCAGCCGCCGCCTTCTCTTCCTCGGACTCTTCGGCATCGGCGACGTCGATCACGCCGCGCAGCCCGAGCAGCCCGTCGAGCCGCGGCTTTTCCGCATCGACCTTTCCGGACAGGGCACCGACCGCATTGATGATGGCGTTCAGCACCGGTTCGTTGATGCGCACCACCGGGGCTATGCCTTCCCGGTTGACAGTGAGCGTGGCGTAGACGTTACCGCGCGAGAGCGTCTCCGCTCCCCGCGTGCGGACTGGAATCTCCACCGCGTCGAAACCCGGCGGCAGACGCAGCCTCAATTCGAGCCCCTTGGCATTGACCGACTTGATTTCCCACGACCAGGCATAGCTGCCGCTCGCGCCATGGCTGCGGGCGAATCCGGTCATGCTCGACAGCGTCATCGGAACTCTTGGGCGCGGTGGAATCGGGTCGCCAGACCTTACAAGGCCGGGCGCGGCCGCGCTATTGCGTCCGCGGAGTGTTGGGGACAGGCGCGGCCTGCCCGCGCTGCGCAGCCCCTTGTTGGGGATTTCGTTGCGGCTGCGCGGTGGGACCCGGCCGAGGTGAAGGCGGAGCCGCCGCCGGACGTTGGGCGGCCGGCGCGTTTGTCGGCGCCGGGCTCTGCGCGGCAGGATTCGCAGCCGCCCCGGAGGCCTCGCGCGCATCCCTTTCGATACCACGCAATTTTGCGACGTGCTTCTGGTGCTGGTCGTAGGTCTCCGAAAACGCGTGCCCGCCGGTGCCGTCGGCGACGAAGAACAATTCCCGCGTCCGCGCCGGGTTGGCGGCAGCCTCAATCGAGGCGCGTCCCGGGTTGGCGATCGGTCCGGGCGGGAGCCCCTCGATCACATAGGTGTTGTAGGGCGTCGGCTGAGTAATTTCGCTCTTGAGAATGCCCCGGCCAAGCGATCCCTTGCCGCCGACCAGACCGTAAATAATGGTCGGATCGGATTGCAGCTTCATCTTGCTCTTCAGCCGGTTGACGAAGACCGCCGCGACGCGGGTGCGTTCTTCCGACTTTCCGGTTTCCTTCTCGATGATCGAGGCAAGCACCAGCAGTTGTTCGGGGCTGTTGACGGGCAAATCGGACGCGCGGCGGTCCCAAGCTTCCTTCAGCACGCGCGCCTGGGCCGCCTGCATCCGTTTGATGATGTCGTCGCGCGCAGTCCCGCGCGTGAAGCGATACCCGTCGGGCAGCAACGAACCTTCACGCGGTACTTCGCGGACATTGCCGATGAGCTTGTCGTTCTCCAGAAGACGCGCAACGATCTGCTCCGAGGTCAGCCCCTCGGCGACGGTGAACTGGTGTTGCACCACCTTGCCTTCGATAAGGGTCTCGGCGACGTCGCGCGGGCTCGCGCCCTTCGCGAACTGATATTCGCCGAACTTGAGATCGGCGCCGCGCGCCTTCATTGCCGCGGCGCCGGCGATGAAGATCCAGGGATCGCGGATCACGCCTTCGCGGGCCAGAATCTCTCCGATGTCACGAATTCCCGCCCCGCGCGGAATGTTGACCAGCTTTTCTTCGGTCAGCGGTCCCGGCTCCTGGAACCGCAGGTTGCCCCAATAGGCCGCAGCTCCGAGGACGACCGCGAGCAGCAGCACGAAGGTGAAGATCGCATTGCCGACAATGACGATCGGATGACGCGCGCGGCGCGAACGCGATTTCGGAGTTGCAAGCCGCTCCGGCTCGAGGGCGGCGCGGGCTGAACGCGGGGCTGGCCTGTTCTCATCCATCGCAGTCGACGTCCGGAATTGTGGTGAGGTGCGTCCGACGAAGTCTATCGGGACCGGCGCGGCCGTCTGAAACATTGCAGACGCTGGCACCGAGGACCGATCCTGTTCCGCGAAAGCCAGTCAGCAACGTATCACTATTCGGCGGCGGTGGCGGGTGTCCAGACACGGGGCATGCATTTCCCTAGCTTATCGGCGATTCGTTATACCCGCGGTATGGCGTTGCTGTGGCACGGCAAAGCGGCCCGCCATAGTGAAAAAACTCCATAGCGTCATGAAGGCGGCGAGGTGCCGCATGTCCGCGGCGGGGCATGCGGGCACGTTAGCCTCTGCCCGCTTTTCGGCCGACAATGCCGGGAAGGCCCGCAACCAGGCGGTTCAATCGACCGCGCGCATCACCAGCGATGCATTTGTGCCGCCGAAGCCGAACGAGTTGGACAGCGCAACCTTGATCTCGCGCTTGCGGGGCTGATGCGGAACCAGGTCAATCGGCGTTTCCACCGCCGGATTGTCCAGGTTGATCGTCGGCGGCGCGATCTGATCGCGGATCGCAAGGATCGAGAATATCGCTTCCACAGCGCCGGCGGCTCCGAGCAGATGGCCGATCGACGACTTGGTGGACGACATCGAAATCTTGGCGCCGGCATTGCCGACGACCCGCTCGACCGCGGCAAGCTCGATCCCATCCGCCATGGTCGAGGTGCCATGCGCGTTGATGTAGTCGATGTCGCCCGGCGAAATGCCCGCGCGCTTGATCGCCGCGCTCATGCAGCGGAATGCGCCTTCGCCATCGGGAGACGGCGCGGTGATGTGAAAGGCGTCGCCGGACATTCCATAGCCGATCAGCTCGGCATAGATCCTGGCGCCGCGCCGTTTGGCATGTTCGTATTCCTCGAGCACGAGCGCGCCGGCGCCCTCGCCCATCACGAAGCCGTCGCGGTCACGGTCATAGGGACGCGAGGCGCGTGTTGGCGTGTCGTTGAAGGATGTCGACAGCGCGCGGCAGGCGGCAAAGCCCGCGAGCGACAGCCGGTCCACCGGAGATTCCGCGCCGCCGGCGACCATCACATCGGCGTCGCCCAGCGCGATCATGCGCCCCGCATCGCCGATCGCATGCGAGCCGGTGGAGCATGCCGTGACCACCGCAGAATTCGGGCCTTTAAGGCCGAACTCGATCGACACATAGCCGGAGGCGAGATTGATGATGCGGCCGGGAATGAAGAATGGCGACAGCTTGCGCGGCCCGCGCTCCTTGACCAGGATCGCGCCCTCGGCGATGCCGCCGACACCGCCGATGCCTGAGCCGATCATCACCCCAGTCGCGAATTGCTCGTCCGGCGTCGACGGCTTCCAGCCGGCATCGTCGAGCGCCTGCCGTGCAGCGCTCAGCGCGTACATGATGAAAGGGTCGACCTTGCGCTGCTCCTTCGGCTCCATCCACTGATCGGGATTGAAGGTGCCGTCGGAGCCGTCGCCTCGCGGGACCATGCAGGCAATCCTGCACGGAAGGTCAGACGTTTCGAATGTGTCGATCTGGCGAGCCCCACTGCGGCCTTCGAGGATACGCTGCCACGAGACGTCGACGCCGCAACCAAGCGGCGTCACCATTCCCATGCCTGTGACAACGACACGCCTCATGATCCGGCTCCTGCCGCGTCCGCTCTGCCCCGTCCCGGCTTGGTGAGACTTCGGCCGCTTCGGCGCACGGTCCTCATCGGACGGCGCCGCAGGACATTCGGACGGACCGCGATCAGCTCTTGGCGTTCTTTTCGAGGAACTTCACCGCGTCGCCGACGGTGAGGATCGTCTCGGCCGCGTCGTCGGGAATTTCGCAGCCGAATTCCTCTTCGAACGCCATCACGAGTTCGACCGTGTCGAGGGAGTCGGCCCCGAGATCGTCGATGAAGCTGGCCTGCTCGGTGACCTTGTCCGGCTCGACGCCGAGGTGCTCCACCACGATCTTCTTCACTCGCTCGGAGATGTCACTCATCTGTTCGAACCTTTGCTTCCAATGATGGGCTCAATCGGCGGCGCGATCGAAGGTGTCGTGGCACGACCCCTTGACCGGATCAAGCGGCTTGATCATCTCAAGCGCGAGGCCCCCCATGGCCATTCCCTAAACCAAGATGACGGCGGCGTGTATTGGGTCGCAGACTTTGCGTCAAGCCCACACCCGGAAGCTGCCCCCAACCCCGGCCCAAACGGGCTACCATACTTCAAATGCCAAGGCCAGCAGGCCCCGGCCGCGGCGAAAATCCTGTGCGTAGCGCCACTTAGATCATCGCCATTCCACCATTCACGTGCAGGGTCTGGCCGGTGACATAGGACGCTTCGTCCGACGCCAGATAGACCACCGCAGCCGCGATATCGTCCGGCGTTCCGAGCCGGCCGGACGGCACCATTTGCAGGATCGACTCGCGCTGCTTCTCGTTCAGCTTGTCGGTCATCGGCGTGGCGATAAAGCCGGGCGCGACGCAATTGGCGGTGACGCCGCGCCTCGCATATTCCTTGCCGATCGATTTCATCATGCCGATCATGCCGGCCTTGGCGGCGGTGTAATTACCCTGGCCCGGATTGCCGGTGACGCCCACAACCGAGGTGATGCCGACGATCCGCCCGAACCGGCGGCGCATCATGGTCTTGATCGCCGCGCGCGACAGCCGGAAGGTCGCGGTCAGGTTGACGTTGATGACGGTGTCCCAGTCTTCGTCGCGCAACTGCACGAAAAGATTGTCGCGGGTGATGCCGGCATTGGCGACCAGGATATCGAGCTTGCCCATCGCCTCTTCGGCCTGCGGCACCAGCGCCTCGACCTGGTCCTTGTCGGAAAGATCGCACGGCAGCACCTGCACGCGCTCTTTCATCTCGCCCGCGATCTGATCGAGGACCTCCCTGCGGGTGCCTGAGATGGCGACCGTCGCGCCCTGTTTGTGCAGCGCGCGCGCAACCGCGCCGCCGATTCCGCCGGTCGCGCCAGTCACCAGAGCGGTCTTCCCGGTCAGGTCGAACATTGTGAACCTCTCGTCTTTCGTTGTCGCATGCCCGATTCGAAAATCGGCGCTCACTGATCGTTCAGCTCCGACGCGCGGCCTTGAACGCTTCCACATCGTCCGGCGTTCCGATGGCGGAACCGGTGGCCCCGGAAGCGATCCGCTTCAACAATCCGGTCAGCACCTTGCCGGCGCCGACTTCGTAGAACTGCGTGACTCCGGATGCGGCCATCGCCTCCACGCATTCGCGCCAGCGCACCGTGCCGGTCACCTGCTCGACCAGCCGGCGCTTGATCTCTGCCGGATCGTCGATCGGTGCGGCAAGCACATTGGCCACCACCGGCACCACCGGCTTCTTCACCTCGATGCTGGCCAGCGCCTCGGCCATGGCGTCCGCGGCCGGCTGCATCAGCGCGCAATGGAACGGAGCGGAGACCGGCAGCAGCATCGCGCGCTTGGCGCCCTTGGCCTTGGCGATCTCGATCGCGCGCTCGACCGCCGCCTTGTTGCCCGACACCACGACCTGCCCGCCGCCATTGTCGTTGGCGGTCTGGCAGACCTGGCCTTGCGCCGCTTCGGCGGCCGCAGCCGTCGCCTCCTCGAAAGACAGTCCCAGCAGGGCCGCCATCGCCCCCTCGCCGACCGGAACCGCCTTCTGCATGGCATTGCCGCGGATCCGCAGCAGCCGGGCCGCATCACCGATGGTGAAGGCGCCGGCAGCGGCAAGCGCGGAATATTCGCCAAGCGAATGACCGGCGACAAATGCGGCGTCACGGCCCAGATCGAGCCCGGCCTCGGTCTCCAGCACCCGCATGGCCGCGAGCGACACCGCCATCAGCGCCGGCTGCGCATTCTCGGTCAGCGTCAGCCGCTCGGCCGGCCCTTCCCAGATCACCGCCGACAGCTTTTCGTTCAGCGCGGCATCGACCTCGTCGAACACGGCGCGTGCCGCCGGAAACCCGTCCGCCAGCGCCTTTCCCATACCGACAGCCTGGCTGCCCTGCCCCGGAAATACGAATGCCGCTGCCACGAAAAGCTCCCTCCGCGGGCCCGCCCGCCCGAAATCCGGGCCGAAAGACAATGCAAGGACAGGCAAGTCAAGCGTGGGCGGGGACAGCCGCCTTGCCATCCGGCCCAAAACCCCTATAACCCCCGCTTCCGCTCGTCCCGGCCGGGGGCTGAACGGACGGCCGCGCGCCCCCCTGGGAGCCTGCGGCAGGACCAGTCGGTCCGTCGTCCCGTGTCCCCGCCAACCAGAGCATCGAGCTTTCCGAAGGTCGTCCCCTCAAGGTCCGCACCTTTTCGAAGTCTCGTTTGGGCTTTGCGCCGGACAGCGCCAACAGAAGGAAGGCATGATGCCGTTATACGAGCACGTATTTCTCGCGCGTCAGGACGCGAGCAGCCAGCAGGTCGACGACCTCACCAACCAGTTCAAGGCGATCGTCGAAGGCGCCGGCGGCAAGGTTGCGAAGACCGAGTATTGGGGCGTGAAGTCCCTGTCCTATCGCATGAACAAGAACCGCAAGGCGCATTTCACGCTGATGAATCTCGAAGCGCCGCCGGCGGCGATCGCAGAGATCGAGCGGCAGGAACGCCTGTCGGAAGAAGTGCTGCGCTACATCACCATCCGCGTCGACGAACACGAGGAAGGCCCGTCGGCGATGATGCGCAAGGTCGAGCGCGATGATCGTGAACGCGACGGCCGCGGCTTCGGCGGTGGCTTTGGTGGCGGCTTCGGCGGTGGTGGCGGAGGCGGTGGACGCTTCGGCGATCGTGACCGTGGCCCGCGCCGTGACCGCGACGATCGCGCCCCGCGCGACGCCAGCGAAACTCCTGCTGCGACGGAGCAATAATCATGTCGATGCAAAATTCCGGCGGTGGACGCCGCCCCTTCTTCCGTCGTCGCAAGACCTGCCCGTTCACCGGCGCCAACGCGCCGAAGATCGACTACAAGGACGTGAAGCTGTTGCAGCGTTACGTCTCCGAGCGCGGCAAGATCGTGCCGAGCCGCATCACTGCGGTGTCGGCCAAGAAGCAGCGCGAACTCGCCCAGGCGATCAAGCGCGCGCGCTTCCTCGGCCTGCTGCCTTACGTGATCAAGTAAGTCTTTGAAGACTGGCACTCGTTCCCGCTCAAATAGGAACGACGCCAAGCGATGAACGAGGCGGCCGGAGCGATCCGGGCGCCGATGGTTGGGGCAAGCCGAACTCACGACGAGTGACTTGCCTCTAACCGCTGAACAAGCGGGACAGCTCGTGATGGTACCGACAGCCTTGATGGGTCTTGGAGCGGGTGCGGCGTCAGCATTGCTGATGGCGACCATGGCTTCGCGCTCGCCGCTGTCGCTCCTGCTGGTGCTGCTCGCGCCGCTGCCGGTGATGATTGCGGCGCTCGGCTGGTCGCACTGGACCGCGCTGGTCGCCGTGGCCATGGCCGCAGCAGCGCTGGCTTTGGCCTTCGGCGAACCGCTCTGGATTCCGATCTATCTGGTCGGCGCGGGTCTTCCGGCCTGGTGGCTCGGCTACCTCGCCTTGCTCGCGCGCGGCAACGAAGACGGCAGCGTCGAATGGTACCCGGCTGGCCGGCTCGTCGTCTGGTGCACAATTGTCGCCTCGGTGATCGTTGCGATCGTGATGTGGAATGTCCGCATCGACGAGCAGCAATTCGAGGCCGCGCTCAAGCTCACGCTCGATCGCATGGCGAAGGAATACGGAAGCGCCGCGCCCGATTTCACCAAGATCGACGTCAAGCGTGCCGGCGAATTGATCATGAGCTTCGTGCCGCCGCTCTCTGCGGCCATGATCACCATGGCCTATGCGCTGAACCTCTACATCGCGGGCCGCGTCGCGATGGTGTCCGGCCGCCTGAAACGGCCATGGCCCGACCTGCCCGCTTTGCGCTTCCCGAAACACACCCCCACCGCTTTTGCGATCGCACTGCTTGTCTGGTTCATGCCGGGTGCGATCGGCATGATCGGCGGCATCGTCTCCGGCGCGCTCATCATCGCCTACGCCCTGCTGGGCCTCGCGATCCTGCACGATGTCACGCGATCGCTTGGTGACCGCGTTTTCATCCTGTCCGCAATCTACCTGATCCTGATGGTTTTCTGGCCCGCCAGCGTGCTGCTCGCGGTCTTCGGCGTCGCCGATTCCATCTTCGATTTCCGGAAGTCCGCCCCCGGCGGCACGCCCCCGGCCGTCATCTGAGTAACAACCGAAAAACCCTTGAAGGAGTGACTGACATGGAAGTGATCCTGCTCGAACGCGTCGCAAAGCTTGGCCAGATGGGCGAGACGGTGCGCGTGAAGGACGGCTTCGCCCGCAATTTCCTGTTGCCCAAAGGCAAGGCCCTGCGCGCCACCAAGGCCAACAAGGAACGCTTCGAAGGCATGCGCAAGGAGCTGGAGACCCAGAATCTGGCTAACCGCGGCGAGGCCCAGAAGATCGCCGACAAGCTCGACGGCCAGACCTTCACCGCGATCCGCCAGGCTTCCGAAGGCGGTCAGCTTTACGGCTCGGTCTCGGCCCGCGACGTTGCCGAGCTCGTCACCGAGGGCGGCTTCTCGGTTGCGCGCAGTCAGGTCGCGCTCAATGCCCCGATCAAGATGATCGGCCAGCACAAGGTCGAGATCTCGCTGCATCCGGAGGTCGAGGTCAAGGTCACGATCATCGTCGCGCGTAATCCCGAGGAAGCCGAGCGGATCAAGCGCGGTGAGGACGTGACGGTGCGGCGCGAGGATGCCGAAGTCGAGCGCGAACAGGCATTGGTTGCGGCACAGTCCTTTTTCGATCCGGAGGCGCTCGACGCCGAAGAGGAAAGCGCCGACGAGGGCGCGGAGACGGAAGCCGGCCAGAAGGCCTGAGTCGCCGGTTCGAACGAATCATGCCCGGCATTCCGCCGGGCATGAAGGATATTCAGAGCGGGATCTGGGGCGCGGCCGGCTTTTCCTCGACCGGCGCAGGGCTGGCCGGGGCGCTGGCGTCCGCGGCGGCATCGGCGGCGGCCTCGACAGCCGGCTCCGCTGAAGCGGCAGCCGCCGCAGGGGCCGGCGACGGTTGCGTACGGGCGGGGGCGGCGGCGGCCGCCGGCGGTTTGCGCTTGCTGGCAGGTTCACGCTCGGGAGGCCGCGCGGCTTCCTGCGGCTTGCGGTCCTCATCCGGCGGACGCCGGCCCACAGGAGCCTGCGGCCGCTCCACTGCGGCCGGCCGCGATGGCGCCGCAGCCGGACCACCCCGCGCAGCAAGAAAATTCGCGAGCGCGCCGGCGTGCTGCATGCTGGACGTGTAATGCTGCCGCAGGAAGTTGGCGAGTTCGCGTTCCCGCATGCCCTTCGCCAGTCCGACAGCGCTTTGATGGCAGACCGCGCAGCCGGCATTGAATAATTCGGCCGGCGACTTGCCTTCGTTCAGATCGACGGGCTCGCTCTGGTGTCCAGTCGGCGGCAGGGCCGGTCCCTGAGCCGCAGGGCGCACTGGCGCTCCGCGCTGCTGGGCGACGGCGCCAGGCGCCATGGCCACCACCAGCAGCGCAGCAAATCCAATCAGCCAGCCCCTCTGTCGCAACATCATGCTCCCGCCGCCGCCGGCCGTACACCAGCCATGCCACCCACGCACAGACTGAACCCGAACAGGGAATACCGGGCGCTTAATAGGGGAATGTGGCCCATTTTCGAAGCGGATGCCCTGCGCGGCGAACAGTTATCACCGCATTGCGAGAGCGGCCAGACTTTGGTCTAATCGAAAGGTTCCCGGGGATATAGCCGGTCGAAAGGACGGCTTCGTCAACATGGATGGAGGCGGCCGATGGAACGGTTGCTTCAAATTGCTCTGACACGGTTCCTGCGCACCGGCAACCTGCGCCTGTCTGTCCGCGGCGGAAAATCGTTACAGTTCGGCGATGGCACGGGAAAGCTAATCGCGCTGCGGTTCGAGAGCCCCCGTACGCTGACCAAGATCTTTCTCGATCCGGAATTGCGGCTCGGCGAAGCCTATATGGACGGCGGTTTCGTGCTGGAGGATGGCACTATCGCCGACCTGCTCTCGCTGCTGATGTCGCAAACGCCGCACTCAGCCACCCCCTATTTCGTGCGGCCCCAGGCCGCCCTGCGTTACAGCCGCCGGCGGCTGAAGCAGTTCAACCATCGCCGGCGCGCGAGGCAGAATGTCGCGCATCACTACGACCTCGACGGCCGGCTCTATTCGCTGTTCCTCGACGCCGACCGGCAATACAGCTGCGCCTATTTCGAGACCCCCAACCAGCCGCTCGACGATGCGCAGCTCGCCAAGAAGCGGCACCTCGCTGCGAAACTCCTGATCGAGGACGGCCACCGGGTGCTCGATATCGGGTCCGGCTGGGGTGGGCTTGGCCTCTACCTCGCCGAACATTGCGGCGCCAGGGTCACCGGCGTGACCTTGTCGCAGGAGCAGCTCAAGCTCGCGCAGGGCCGCGCCGCCGAAGCGCGGCTGGCGGATCTGGTTGAGTTTCGTTTACAGGATTATCGCGACCTGTCCGAGCGCTTCGACCGAATCGTCTCGGTCGGCATGTTCGAGCATGTCGGCATCGGACATTATCGTACCTTCTTCAATCAGTGCGCGAAGCTGCTCTCGGATGACGGAATCATGGTGCTGCACTCGATCGGGCGGTCGGAGGGCCCGAACGTCACCAATCCCTGGATCGACAAATATATATTTCCCGGCGGCTATATCCCGGCCTTGTCGGAGGTCCTGCCCGCGATCGAGCGAGCCGGGCTGATCGTGAGCGACATCGAAATTCTGCGCCTGCATTACGCCGAGACCCTCAGGCACTGGCGGGAACGGTTCATGGCCCGCGCCGAGGAAGCCAGGCGGCTCTACGACGACCGCTTCGTCAGGATGTGGGAATTCTACCTGGCCGCCTCCGAGATGGCGTTCCGCCATCAGGGGTTGACGGTGTTCCAGATCCAGCTCGGAAAACGCATCGATGCAGTTCCGATCACCCGCAACTATATCGAGCGCGAGGAAGAACGCCTGCGTGGGCGCGAGCGAAAGAGTCTGCCGCCCCTGCGCATGGCCGGCGAATGACGGTATGCCGCTGCGCAGTCCCGACCGCCCCGTCAAGAGATTTTGACTCCGACGCGCCGCCGCAGGTGAGTTATGGGGACATCCGCAATTGCCGCAGACGCGCCGCAAGCACGGTGCTACAGCAATGCCGTCGGGGTTCGCTGCAATCTCGGAGGTGCCGCGTATAGTAGAGCAGTGCATAAGCGTGTGTTCGTTGCGATGCGTGCCGAAATTTGGGCCGACTAAAAAGACTCACTGATAACAAACCCTTGCTGGACCGATGGCACCTTTGGATTCGACCGCGCGCCGACTGGCCACGGATCAGACACCGCTCTATCGCGCCGCCCCGCACAATCTCGAGGCCGAGCAGGCTTTGCTGGGCGCGATCCTCGTCAACAACGAAGCGTTTTATCGCGTCTCGGACTTTCTGGAGGCGCGGCACTTCTACGAGCCGGTCCATCAGAAAATCTACGACCTGTCGTCGCAACTGGTGCGCGCCGGAAAGGTCGCAAGCCCGGTTACGCTGAAGACGTTCCTGCCGGGTGACGTCGATATCGGTGGGCTCACCGTCAGCCAGTATCTCGCACGCCTCGCCGCCGAAGCGACCACGGTCATCAACGCACAGGATTACGGACGCACGATCTACGATCTGTCGGTGCGGCGCGCGCTGATCGTGATCGGCGAGGACATGGTCAACGAGGCCTATGACGCGCCCGTCGACTTCGAGCCCGCCAAGCAGATCGAGGAGGCCGAACGCCGGCTCTACGAAGTCGCCGAAAGCGGCCGCTACGAGGGTGGCTTCCAGGCCTTTTCACAGGCGCTGACCACCGCCGTCGACATGGCCGCGAAGGCCTATCAGCGTGACGGGAAATTGTCGGGCATCGCCACCGGGATGAATGACCTCGACGCCAAGATGGGCGGCCTGCAGCATTCCGACCTGATCATCGTCGCCGGCCGTCCCGGCATGGGCAAGACCGCGCTCGCGACCAACATCGCCTATAACGTCGCCAAGGCCTGGCAGGGCGAGGTGCGGCCGGACGGCCATATCACCACCGTCAATGGCGGCATCGTCGGCTTCTTCTCGCTGGAAATGTCGGCCGAACAGCTCGCCACCCGTATCATCGCCGAGCGCACCGGCATTCCGTCCAGCACGATCCGGCGCGGCGGCATCAGCGAGCAGGATTTCGAGGTCATCCGCGACGTCTCGCTCGAATTGCAAAACATGAAGTTTTTCGTCGACGAGACCGGCGGCCTGTCGATCGCGCAACTGGTCGCTCGCGCACGCCGGCTGAAGCGCCAGCGCGGCCTCGACCTGCTGGTGATCGACTACATCCAGCTGCTGCAGGGCTCGGGCAAGCGCGGACAGGAAAATCGTGTCCAGGAAATCACCGAGATCACCACCAGCCTGAAGGCCCTCGCCAAAGAGCTGAGCGTGCCGGTGATCGCGCTTTCGCAATTGTCGCGACAGGTCGAAAGCCGCGACGACAAGCGGCCGCAACTGTCGGACCTGCGTGAATCCGGCTCGATCGAACAGGACGCCGACGTCGTGCTGTTCGTCTACCGCGAGGAATATTATCTGCAGAACAAGGAGCCACGGCCGGGCACCGAAGAGCACGCCAAGTGGATGGTCGAAATGCAGATGATGCACGGTAAGGCCGAGGTGATCATCGGCAAGCAGCGCCACGGCCCGACCGGAACCGTACAACTGCAATTCGACGGCAGCGTCACCCGCTTCAGCGATCTCGCGCCGGAGGACCGGCTGCCCGATCGTATCGGGGACTGATTGCCATAATTTTGCTTTCGCGGGCGTGCTGGCTTATTGACCTCAGCCAGATTCCACAACTTGCGGCAGAACGACCCGATGCTGTCACCGACGCCCGCGTCCCAGCTGTCCGACCCGGTCATCACTGCGGGACCGCCCGCCGATGAGGCCGGCGGCATCCTGACCGTCGACCTGTCGGCGCTCGCGGCAAACTACAAGACGCTGCGATCGACCGCGGTGCCGGCTGAATGTGCGGCGGTGGTGAAGGCCGACGGCTACGGGCTGGGCCTCGAGCCCGTCGCGAAGCAGCTTGTGGACGTAGGCTGTCACACCTTTTTCGTCGCCGATCTGGCCGAGGGCAAACGGCTGCGCAAGGCCGCGCCGCGGGCAACCATCTACATTCTCAACGGATTGCCGCAGGGCACCGGGCAGGTCTTCGCCGACCATAATCTCCGTCCCGTCATCGGCTCGACCGCGGAACTTGCCGAGTGGGATGCCTTCTCCGGCAATGCCCGGTGGGAGGGCGGATTCGCGCTCCATGTCGATACCGGCATGAACCGGCTTGGCATATCGGTGGAGGAAGCCGCGGCGATCGCGCCGCGCATCAACACCGAACACCACGGCATCAAGCTCATCATGAGCCACTTCGTGGCGGCGCAATTCGTCGAGAGCCAGCGCAATGCCGAGCAGATGCTGGCCTTCCGCAATGTGCGCGCGCTGTTCCGCGGCATCCCGGCCTCGATCGCGAATTCGTCCGGGATTTTCCTGGGCGGCTCCGCGCATCTCGACCTGGTGCGGCCAGGCGCGGCGCTGTACGGCGTCAATCCGACACCCGGCAAATCCAATCCGATGAAGCCGGTGGTCGACCTGAAGGTCCGAATCGTCAAGCTGCGCGATATCGGCTTCGGCGAGACCGTGGGCTATGACGCGACCTGGACCGCGCGCAGGCCCTCGCGCATTGCGATCGTAACCATGGGCTATGCCGACGGCTTCTCGCGCGGCCAAAGCGGCAGCGACCAGAAGGCCGGCGGTAGCTTGCTCGTCAATGGGAAGCCCTGCCCGATCGTCGGCCGCATCTCGATGGATCTGATCGCACTCGACGTCACGGACCTGCCGGCCGGTAGCGTCAAGCGCGGCGATTTCGCAAGCGTCATCGGCGAGAGGCGCGACGTCGACGCTGTCGGCGAGATGCTGGGCACCATCGGCTACGAGGTGCTGACCGGCCTCGGACGGCGCTATGCGCGCGTCTACAAGGGCGGGTGAATAGTCCCGCTTCTTGGTTTCGAGCCGGCGAACCTGTGCCGCGTTCTTATCCGGCATCCTTTCAGGCTGGATGTTTCGGGAAAGCCAGCAGCGAAAGCAAGGTTGCAACAAGCCCGCACACGAAAATGCAGAGCGCCAGCGGCAATGTGGAACCGTCCGAGAGCGCGCCCATGGCCGCACTCGACACGGCGCCGGCTCCGAACTGAAAGGCGCCCATCAGCGCCGCGGCGGTTCCCGCAATCGCACCCACCGATTCCATGGCCAGCATGCCGGTGAGCGGCATGAGGAATCCAAGCATCGTGATAATGACGAACAGGGCCGCTGCCGACGGAATCAGCGATGCGATCCCTGCCACGCTCATTCCAAGCAGCAGCAGCGCAGACATGAGGTAGACCGCGAGCGCGATGCGAACGACATGCTCGGCGCGGACCTTTCGCGCCGCGAACGCACTCGCGCGCGCACCCGCCATCATGCCGAAAGCATTCAGCGCGAAGGCGACACTGTATGCGAAGGGCGATAGTCCGAAGGTTTCGATAAAGAGCGGCGCGGACGCCGACAGATAAGCAAAGAAACCGGCCTGCGCGATGCTGACGACGAGGACGAAAGGGATATAGCGCCTGTTGACCAGGAGCGATGCGTAGTTTCGCAACGTGGACGCCGGATGGGCATTCTGGCGCAATTCGACAGACCGGGTTTCCGGCAGATGGCGCGACACGAACACCATCAGGATCGCGGCCAATGCGCCCTGCACAAGGAAGATGACCTGCCAGGAGGCAATCGCAATGATCGCGCTGCCGAACAGCGGCGCGACGATCGGGGTGACGCCGAGCACCATGACGACGAGCGATAGCAGATGGCTCGCCTTCAAGCCGGTGTAGAGGTCGCGGACGATCGCGAAGGCCATGACCATGCCGACGGACCCGCCCAGGCCCTGAACGAACCGCAGCATGGTGAACTCGCGCGCGTTGGCAGCGAAGCTGCACCCCAAAGAGGCAGCCACGAATACCGTCAGGCCGAAGTAAAGCAGCGGCTTGCGGCCGTACCTGTCGGCCAGCGGTCCGTAGAAAAGCTGTCCGAGCATCAGTCCCGCAAAAAACGCCATCAGGCTGAACTGGATCGCACCTTCGTCGGAGCCGAGACCGCGGGCGATGACCGGCAGCGCCGGGAGATACATGTCGATTGCCAGAGGCGGAATCGCGCTCAGGGAGCCCAGAATGAAAACGAGACTGGGCGACGTCCGATCGGAGACAGTCATGGCAATTCGAAGCCTATTTACATTACCGGCGCTACGGTGGTGGGCCGCTTCCTGTGATGGACTGCGCGGCCGCGGTCAAATCGTTCTGTCCCGGCTGTCCGGTTGACATGCGCGGGCCCTGCCGCCACCGATAGTCCTCATGAGTCGCAAGGGCCTCTCCTTCATCTGCCAGAATTGCGGCGCGGCCTATTCGCGCTGGCAGGGCAAGTGCGAGTCCTGCGGCGAGTGGAATACCATCGCCGAGGAATCCGCCGAGGCTCCCGTCGGCAAGGCCGGCGCACGGCTGTCCGGCCGCGGACGCGCCTTCCAACTGCAGCCGCTGTCAGGCGCGAGCGATGACGCACCGCGGCTTGCGACCGGCATTGGCGAGTTTGACCGTGTCACTGGCGGCGGGCTCGTGCGCGGTTCGGTCCTGCTCGTTGGCGGCGATCCGGGCATCGGCAAATCCACCCTTTTGGTTCAGGTCGCAGCCGCGATGGCGCGCCTCAAGCACCGCTCGGTCTATATTTCGGGCGAAGAGGCGGTGGCGCAGGTGCGGCTGCGCGCGGAGCGGCTGGCGCTGTCCGATGCCGCGGTCGAACTCGCCTCGGAGACGTCGGTCGAGGACATCATCGCGACGCTGTCGCAGGGCGAATTGCCCCGCCTGGTGGTGATCGACTCGATCCAGACCATGTGGACCAACAGCGTCGAATCCGCGCCAGGCTCGGTGACGCAGGTGCGCGCCTCCGCGCAGATGCTGATCCGTTTTGCCAAGCGCTCGGGCGCCTGCGTGATCCTGGTCGGGCACGTCACCAAGGACGGCCAGATCGCCGGCCCCCGCGTGGTCGAGCACATGGTCGATGCGGTGATGTCGTTCGAGGGCGAAGGCTCGCACCAATTTCGCATCCTGCGCGCGGTGAAGAATCGTTTCGGCCCGACCGATGAGATCGGCGTGTTCGAGATGACGGGTCTGGGTCTTCGCGAAGTGCAGAACCCGTCCGAGTTATTTCTCTCAGAACGCGACCTCGGCTCGCCCGGCACCGCGGTGTTCGCGGGCATCGAGGGGACGCGTCCGGTGTTGGTCGAAATCCAGGCGCTGGTCGCACCGACATCGCTCGGCACCCCGCGCCGCGCAGTGGTCGGCTGGGATCCGAGCCGCCTCTCCATGGTGATCGCGGTGCTGGAAGCGCATTGCGGCGTCCGACTCGGCACCCACGACGTCTATCTCAACGTCGCCGGCGGACTTCGCATCAACGAACCCGCCGCCGATCTCGCTGCAGCTGCGGCGCTGGTATCGTCGCTCGCGGGCGCTCCCCTGCCCGCCGATGCGGTCTATTTCGGCGAAGTCTCGCTGTCTGGCGCGTTGCGTCCGGTGGCGCAGGGCCCGGCGCGGATGAAGGAAGCCGCCAAGCTCGGCTTCCAACGCGCCTTCCTGCCCGATCCCGGCCGCGCCGATGCCCCGGCCGATGCGGGGCTTGCGCTCAGCACCCACGGCAACCTTGCGTCGCTGGTCGCCGACATCGCCGCGCGCGGCAACGGCAATCGCCTGAAGCGCGAGGCCTGACGTAAAACTAGCCTCAGTCCGCCGGGGCTGCACCCCGTTGCGGCTTTACTTACGGATCATCGCCTTTCATTGTTATTTGCGAATTGCAACCATGGAGCAAGCGATGATCCGCTTCCGCCGCGCCCGGCTTCTCGCCCCGCTGACTCTCGCACTGTCGCTCGGGATCGCACACGTCACGGCTGCGCAAGCGCAGGAGCCACTGAAAATCGTGATTGGCTTTCCGGCTGGCTCAGGCCTTGATGTGCTGACGCGGCTTATCGCCGAACAGGTGCGCGTCGACACCGGCATGCCCATCGTTGTCGACAATCGCCCCGGCGGCGGTGGGCGCATTGCCGCCGAATATGTCGCCAAGGCGGAGCCCGACGGCAAGACCATCCTGTCGGCACCGATCGTCACCACCGCGTTCACACCCTTCGTCTACAAGAAGCTGAATTTCGATCCGATGAAGGATCTCGCGCCGATCACCCGGCTCGGCAATTTCCAGTTTGCACTCGCGACCAACAACGATGTTCCGGCGAAATCGGTGAAGGATTTCATCGCCTGGGTGCGCGCCAATCCGGGCAAGGTGAATTACGGCTCGCTGTCGGCCGGTACGCCCTCGCATTTCCTCGGTGAGATGTTCAACCGCGCCACTGGCACCGACATGCAGCATATCCCCTACAAGGGCTCGGCACCCGTGAATATCGACCTGCAGGCCGGACAGATCCAGGCGACCTTCAACACCACCGTCGCGACCATGGAGTTGTTCAAGGGCGGCAAGATCAACCTGCTCGCCGTCACCGGCAGTGCGCGTTCTCCCTCGCTGCCGGACGTGCCGACCTTCAAGGAACTGAACCTCAATCTCGGCCCGATGGAAGATGCCGAACTCTGGTACGGCTTCCTCGCGCCGGGCAAAACGCCGGCGCCGCTGATCGCAAAGCTTAACGCGCAGATCGTGGCGGCGCTGAAAAATCCGCAGATCCGGGAGAAGATCACCAATCTCGACATTCAGGTCGTGACCGATACCCCCGAGGAATTCGCAAAAGTCATCGCCAACGATTACAAGCTCTGGGGCGAGATCATCAAATCGACCGGCTTCTCACTCGACCAATAGCGTTCGCACATGTTCAAGGTGGTGTTGCTCGGGACCGGTGGTCCACGTCCCGATCCGAGGCGTAACGCAACCACGACGCTGATCCGCCTCGGCGAGGAGAATATTCTCTTCGATGCCGGCCGCGGCGTGGTGCTCCAGGCGGTGAAGGCCGGCGTGCCGCTCGACACGCTGGGTCCGGTCTTCATCACGCATCATCATTACGACCACATCGGCGATCTTTACGACGTGATGCTCGCGACCTGGATGCACGGCCGCAAAGGCCCGCTCCACATTTATGGTCCACCGGATACGCTGCGCATCTCCGACGCCATGCTCACGCAGGTGTTCGACAAGGACTGGCAATGGCGCTCGATGGGCGAGCCGACCTTCGGCGGCTGGAAGCCGGTGATCGCCGAGGACGTGAGCACCGGGCTCGTCCTCGACACCGGGCGCTGGCGCGTCAGCGCCGATCTGGTCGAGCACGGCAACGGACTCGGATTCCCTGAAGCGTTCCTGCGGCGCTGGACCTGCTACGGCTACCGCTTCGAGGCCCGAGGCAAGGTGATAGCGATTTCGGGAGACACGGTCGATTGTGCGGGCCTCCGGCGCATCGCGCAGGGCGCCGACGTGCTGGTGCAGTGCTGCTACATGGCCACGGCCGAAATCAAGAACGAGCATTTCCGGCGCGTGGCGCAATACACGCTGGCTGCGGGCGACAGCGTCGGAAAGGTCGCTGCCGCTGCGGGCGTGAAGACGCTCGTTCTCACGCATCATCTGCCGCGCAAGGACGAGAGCGCGTTGCAGCTTCTCGCCGAGGAAGTCGCGCGCGACTTTTCCGGCAGGATCGTGATCGGCGAGGATCTGACGGAGATCGAGGTGGCGTGAAGCGGAGCCGCTGTCTCTGAATCGTCACCATGGTGGAGGCCGCGCATAGGCGGCCCTCGAAGGGCAACGGTCAGGACGCGACGACAAAGGAAGCGCCGCGTCGGCCGTCCATCCTTCGTGGCTCGCTTCGCTCGCGCCTCAGGATGACGGCGCTTACTTCCGCGGATCGCTGACCCGCCCCACGAACAGGACCGCGCCGGTCTTGTCGTCGGCAATCAGGAACATGAACGGCCGGTCGACCGTAAACCGCTCCTGCTGCTGGGTGGGCGCCATGGTGCGGGTGGTGACAACGACGGCCGTCGCGGCCGCGGCTTCGGTCCCCGCCTCCGCCACCTCGATCACAGCGCGATGCGCGATCTGGTCGATGGTCGATTGCGCCTTGTCGCGCGGCAGCCCGGTCAGGCCGGACAGATCGGAGTGCGCCGGGTCGAACACCTTGCGCATGCCGAGCGCCTTGAAAGGCGGAATCAGTTCGGCGGAAAATTCAAACCTGAACTTCGGCAGCGACAGCACGACAGGCCGCGCCTGAGCCGCGCGCATCCCCTCCATCAGGGCGTCGAGCTTTGCTGCATCGAAGCCCGCGATCACCTTGTCGAGCCCGTCGATCTCGTCCGGCCGCAGCACGATCATCGACAGGCCGTCCTGCGCGTAAGGCAACCTTATCGCCTGGAAGCCGTCGCCTTTTTCGATGGCGAAGGCGGCGCTCTGCAGCATGGTCGGCACATCGACCTTTTCGGTCGCGGTCAGGTGGAAGTCCCGGTCACGCGTCGCGGTCTTCGCAAAAGCATGCGCCCAGGGCGCGTTGAAATAGACCGCGTTCAGCAGCACATGGGAATCGTTCGGACTGAGCTTGTCGAGGATGGTCGGGATCTTGCCCGCGGTCTTCTCCTTCACCCAGTCATTGACGGTGGCGAGGTCGGCGCCCGGAAAAGTCTCGGCTGCGAATTTTGTCCGGATCGCCTCGCGAAAAGCGTCAGCGACGGTCGCTGACGGATTGACCAGCATCAGCGCATTGGCGATCCGCAGCGTGGCCTTGGGGTCTTTGGCATCCGTGACGCAAAGTGCCCCGTTGCGACTGGCATCGTGCGGACATGGCTGGCCTTCGTCCTTCGGCGCGGGTGCCTGGCACAGCCGCCCGTCGAGCTTGAATCCGTCCGGGCAGGATGGAGCGCCGGTTGCCAGCAAGGTTGCGAGCGCCTTCGCATTGGCGTCGCCGATGGACGGGCCCTCGAGCGTATGGCGCAGCACCTGGCGCATCTCCGCCTCGGTCTCGCCGCGCGCCCCCGCGAGCACCATGGCCATCGCCGTACCGATCGACAGCGGAGACATCACGACATTTCCCGGCGTGGCCGCCAGCGCCCGAAACAGGTCCTGACCCGACCGGTTGTAAGCCTGGGTGAGTGCGCGGACATCGCCTTGCGACGCCGCCGGCGCGGCCGTGAGTGCAAGCGACAATGCCGGCAACACCCCGATCCAGCCTGCCAAATGCCTGCCCGTCATCGCATCCTCCACCCGGTCCGGGGCGGAGCCCCGAGCCGCGATCATTGTGGCCGAACCGACCCGGCCGCGAAACCCTCGGGGCGTAAGCGAAATCACACACCGCCATTTCATCAGTGACGCGAAAACGCGCTGTGGTTCATGACGGAATCGGGGCAGAAAGACGGGTGACGTGGCTCAGGCGGGCGGCTATACAGGCGCGCCCGTCCGCCCCGGACCAGAAGCCTGCAAAACCATGCCGATCACGCTGCTCGACATCATCTTACTGTCCGTGATGCTGATCTCCGGGCTGCTCGCCATGATTCGCGGCTTCATGCGCGAAATCCTGTCGATCGCGGCGTGGATCGCGGCCGCCGGGGCGACGCTGTATTTCTACAAGCGGCTGATGCCGTTCGCGGAAAGCTATTTCAACAACCAGTATGTCGCCGCCGGCGTCGTCATCGGCGGCCTGTTTCTGGGCACCCTGCTGATCGTGTCGATCATCACTGTGCGGATTTCGGACATGATCCTGGACAGCCGAATCGGTGCGCTCGACCGGACGCTGGGTTTTCTGTTCGGGCTCGGCCGTGGACTGGTCATCGTGGTCGTCGCCTACCTGTTTTTCGACTGGCTGGTTCCGCAGAAGTCGCAACCGACATGGGTAACCGATGCAAAATCGCGGGTCATGCTGGCTGGCACCGGGGATTGGCTTAAGTCGATGTTGCCGGATGACCCTGAAAGCACCATCTTGAAGCGGCTGAAGCGTCCCAAGGATGGTGAAGGCGGCGAGGAACCGGCGGCGCCCGGACAGAAGTCCGATTCGACCGTTCCCGGGCCGGCCAGGAATTCCGGGGAAGGCTATGCCCGTACCGACCGTACGGACATGCGTCAGTTGATCGAAACGAGGGCCGCGCCCGCGCGTTAGCGGGAGATGAAGGGTTTGGACCGCGCGATGACAGTCTCAACGGATACCGGCCCTGCCCCAGACCGTTCCCTGGCCCTAGACATGAATGCCGACCGCCTGCGCGAGGAATGCGGCGTGTTCGGAATTTTCGGCCATCCCGACGCCGCTGCCATCACCGCGCTGGGACTGCACGCGCTCCAGCATCGCGGCCAGGAAGCCGCGGGTATCGTTTCCTTCGACGGCCACCGGTTCCATTCGGAGCGGCGGCTCGGGCTCGTCGGAGACCATTTCTCGAAGCGGGACGTGATCGACCGCCTGCCGGGCATGTCGGCCGTGGGCCATGTGCGCTACTCGACCACCGGTGAGACGCTGCTGCGCAACGTGCAGCCGCTTTTCGCCGAACTCGATCCGTTTGGCCTCGCCATCGGCCATAACGGCAACCTGACCAACGGACTGACGCTGCGCCGCGAACTCGTCCACGAGGGCGCGATCATGCAGTCGACCACCGACACCGAGGTGATCCTTCATCTGGTGGCACGTTCGCGCAAGGCCCGCTTCGTCGACCGTTTCATCGACGGCCTGCGGGCGCTGGAAGGCGCCTATTCGTTCGTCGGTCTCACCAACAAGAAGTTGGTCGGCGCCCGCGATCCACTCGGCATCCGGCCGCTGGTGCTGGGCACGCTCGATGGCTGCCCGATCCTCACCTCGGAGACGGTCGCGCTCGACATCATCGGCGCCAAGTATGTCCGCGACATCGAGAATGGCGAAGTCATCGTGTTCGACGACAGGGGCGCGCATTCGCACAAGCCGTTCCCGCCGACCGCGCCGCGCCCCTGTATCTTCGAATACATCTATTTCTCGCGGCCGGACTCCTTCATCGGTGGCCGGTCCGTCTATGAAGTGCGCAAGACCATGGGCGGCGAGCTGGCGCGCGAGGCGCCCACCGACGCCGACGTGATCGTGCCGGTCCCGGATTCCGGCGTGCCGGCCGCACTCGGCTATTCGCAGCAATCCGGCATCCCGTTCGATCTCGGCATCATCCGCAATCACTATGTCGGCCGTACCTTCATCGAGCCGACGCAGCAGATCCGTCAGCTCGGCGTGAGGCTGAAGCACAATGCGAACCGCGCGGTCGTGGCCGGCAAGCGCATCGTGCTGGTCGACGATTCGATCGTGCGCGGCACCACCTCGACCAAGATCGTTCAGATGATGCGCGATGCCGGCGCCATCGAAGTGCATTTCCGCATCGCCTCGCCGCCGATCACGCATCCGGACTATTACGGCATCGATACGCCGGACCGCGACAAGCTGCTCGCTGCCACCCACACGCTGGAAGAGATGCGTCAGTTCATCGGCGCGGATTCGCTCGCCTTCCTGTCGGTCGAAGGCATTTATCGCTCGATGGGCTACGAGAGCCGCGATCCACTGCGACCGCAATTCACCGACCATTGCTTCACCGGCGAATATCCGACGCCGCTGACCGACTTGAGTGCGGCGGCGCACACGCCGCGGCAATTGTCGCTGCTGGCCGAGGCCAGCTGACGCCCCGGCCGCACGAATTCGTGAAGCCGGAACGAGCGAATCCCGCGGCGGCAGGGGCTTCGCTCTCACGTGACCGGGCTTACACCTCTGCCTCAATGGAGGTATGCTCTGCTCCCTCGGGCGCCACAGCCCTCCCTCACCTGAGTCAAACCATGTCATGAGTCCGGACCGCCGCCCACTTGTCCTCGTGGTCGAGGATGAAGCCCTGCTCCGGGAGATGATCGCGTTCGAGTTCGAGATGTCGGGCTTTCAGGTGGTCGATGCCGGCAGCGCCGAGGAAGCGTTGCTGCGCCTGAACGATATCGGCGTGCTCGATCTGCTGTTCACCGACATCCGACTGCCGGGCATGGACGGGTGGTCGCTCGCAAGCAAGGTGCGGGCGCTGAAGCCGGATGCACCGGTGATTTATGCCAGCGGCAATGCCGAGCGTCAGGAATTGCTGCCGCGCAGCGAATTCATCCAGAAACCTTACCGCACCGAGCAGATTTTTGCGGTCGCAGCCGGACTCGGCGTCGACCTGCCGGGCGTGACGATGGACTGAACAGGCCACGCGATGCTCTACATCCCGCCGGCCTTCCGCGAGACCGATCCCGCGATCCTGCAGGACGAAATCCGGCGGATCGGCTTTTGCAGCCTCACCACGATCGGCGCAGATGGGCCCATCGTCAGCCATGTTCCGGTCATGCTCGACACATCGGCCGGGCCGCTCGGACAGTTGCGCTGCCATGTCGCGCGCGCCAACCCACAATGGCGCGACAGCGACTTCTCGAAACCCGCGCTCGCCATCTTCATGGGACCGGACGCATATGTTTCGCCGTCCTGGTATCCGTCCAAGGCGGAGCACGGCAAGGCGGTGCCGACCTGGAACTATGTCGCGATCTGCGCCCGCGGGCATATCGAGGTGTTCGACGAACGCGACGCGCTTCATGCACATGTCGGCGAATTGTCGGACCGGCACGAGGCCGGCTTCCCTGAGCCCTGGCATGTCGGCGACGCGCCGGCCGATTACATGGAGCGCCAGCTCAAGGGCATCGTCGGCCTCCGGTTCAGCATCGAAGCGCTTGAAGGCAAGCTGAAACTGAGCCAGAACCGCAGCGAGGCCGACCGCGCCGCAGTCGCCGCCGCGCTGTCCGCTTCGTTCGATCCGCAGGCGCGCGATGTCGGCGCTATGATGCAGAACCACGATGCTTCAGGCCGCGATGCGTCGCGGTAGCCCGTTAGCCGCCGAAATGCCGCGTCAGGAACGCGCGCGCGGCCTCGAACGCGATCTCTCCATCCGGCAGCAGATGCGGAAAGAAATAGAAGCCGTGCGGCATGCGCGGACGGATGAGATGCTCGACCGCGACCCCGGCCGTTGCGAGGTTGGCGGCGAAAGCGGTGTTGTCGTCGATCATCGGATCGGCATCGCCGGACACGATCAGTGCCGGCGGATAGCCCTGCAGATCGCCGCGTGCGGGGCTGACATGCGGATGGTCGCGGTTACGGCGTGACACGACATAGGCCCCGCGGACATAGCCGACAAACGCCGTGTCATAGACGATCCCGAGCGGCGCCAGCCGTTCGAAGGACTCGAATTGCTCGCATTCGAAGTCGGTGATCGGGCATAGCAGCAGGACCGCCTGCGGCGCCACACCGCCTTCGTCGCGCGCCTTCAGAGGCAGCGCAGCCGCGAGATTGCCGCCTGCGGAATCGCCGGCCACCGCGATGCGAGAGGGATCGCCATTGACCGCAGCGCCATCGCTCTGCATCCAGGTGAGCGCGGCGAGGCAATCGTCGAGGCCGGCGGGAAACGGCCATTCAGGCGCCAGCCTGTAATTGACACTGAGCACCACGAGCCCGTTCTCCATCGCCAGCCGGCTGGTGATGTAGGCGGTGTCATCCGAACTGCCGACGGTGAAGCCACCGCCATGGATGTAGAGGCACATCGGCATCGGCGCGCCGGATAGGGGCGGCGTATAGACCTGGCAGCGCACCGGGCCCATCGCCGAGGGGATCATCCGTTCGGTCACGGCGACCTGCGGATAAAGGCTTGCGGCACTCGGCGGCAGCGTCGCCGGATCGAGCTTGGGGCCGCCGATATAGCCGGTGCGAACCGGTTGGATCATCAATTCGCGTAGCGTCAGCGGGTGCCGCAGCCGGTTCAGGAGATCGTAATAGGGGGCGGCCGGGTCTGCGGGATCGATATGCGACACACCGGGTCCGTTGCGCAACTCGTCGACCGGTGTCCCCGTGGTGGTCACATACATTGGCGCTCCCCTCCATGAACGCGGCGGGGGCAACAAGCGCCCTCGCCCGCCTTGTCCTCCCATGTCACTGGTTTGTGTTTTGTGAATGTCTCTACTATGGATGCGGCCTCCCAATTCCACAGATAGCGGAACCTGCCTTGACCCCGCCCCTCTCCGGCCGCACAGCTCTCGTCACCGGCGCCTCGCGCGGCATTGGCCGCGCGGTGGCGCTCGCGCTCGCGCAGTCCGGCGCGCATGTCATCGCGGTCGCCCGTACCGTCGGCGGACTGGAAGAGCTCGACGACGAGATCAAGACTGCCGGCGGCAGCGCCACGCTGGTACCGCTCGACCTGAAGGATTACGAGGGCATCGCGCGGCTCGGCGGCGCGCTGTTCGAGCGCTTCCAGACGCTCGATGTGCTGGTCGGCAATGCCGGCATTCTCGGTCCGTTGTCGCCGCTCTCTCATGTCGAGCCGAAGGCTTGGGACGATGTGATGGCGGTGAATGTCACCGCCAACTGGCACCTGATCCGCTGCATGGAGCCGCTGCTGCTCAAGAGCGACGCGGGACGCGCGGTGTTCCTCTCATCCGGGGTGTCGTGGATGGCGCGCGCCTATTGGGGGCCCTATGCAGTGTCGAAGGCCGCGCTCAATACCATGGTCCAGACCTGGGCAGCCGAAACCGTCAAGACCAATCTTCGCGTCAACCTGTTCACGCCCGGGCCGATCCGCACCCGGATGCGCGCACAGGCGATGCCTGGCGAGGACCCGATGTCGCTCGAAACGCCTGAACAGGTCGCTGAAAAAATCGTCGCGCTTTGCCTGCCGTCCTGCACCGACAGCGGCAAAGTTTATGCGTATCCGAAGAAGCGGTTCCTGACCTTTCAGGAACCGCAATAGCGCTCCATGGCATGACGGCACCGACCATTACACCAGGGGTGCTGCGCGTGGGATCGGCCCTGCCGGACCCGCCGTTTGAATTCGTCAGCGACGGCAAGGATAGCGGTTTCGATATCGAACTGATGCAGGCGATCGCCGCGGAGCTCGGCTTGCAATGGCGGCTGGTGGTCTTTCAAGGGAGCAATTTCAACGACATCTTCGATGGCCTCGCCGACGGGCGCATGGATTGCATCGCCTCAGGCACGACCGTTACACCCGGCCGCGAACGCAAGGCCCTGTTCTGCGAGCCATACATTCATTCAGGCCAGAGCCTGGTCTGCAACATCGCGGCCACACCACACCTTCGCTCGATCGACGATCTCCGCGGTCTCGTGCTCGCGGTGCAGGACGGGAACACGTCGCAACCGGTGGCGCAGCGCCTGAAAGATGAAGGCCGCGTGGGCGATGTGCGGGTTTACGCCTATCACGACATCGCAACCATGCTGGACGATCTCGATGCCGGCAGGATCGCGGCGGTGATGAAGCTGGCGCCGGTGATGAACTGGTTTGTGAAAGACCGCCCGCATCTGCGCGTGGTACAGAAAGGGATCACCAGCGAGGATCTCGCGATCGCGACCGGTCTCGGCAACGAGACGCTGAGACAGGCGATCGACACCGCTCAGGCGCGGCTGCGCGAGAACGGGACGCTCCCACGTCTCATCGAGAAATGGATTGGGTCATGATCCGTTGCATCCGCCTGTTCACCGGTCCGGACGGCCGCTCCCATGTCGAGCCCATCACGCTGGCAACAGGCGCCTTGCAGGCTTCAAAGGCTGTGCATGTCGAGGAAACCGCTGCGGGCTCAGCCCTCGACTGGCATGTTGCGCCTTGCCGGCAATATGTCGTCACCCTTTCCGGCACGCTGGAACTCACCACCCGCGACGGCGAAACCTTCGTGCTGAAACCCGGTGATGTGCTGCTGGCAGAAGACACGACCGGCACCGGTCATCGCTGGCGGTTGATCGACGACCAGCCGTGGCGGCGGATGTATGTGGAATTGGCCGACTGAGCGCGCGCCAGCCGAGAGCGCGCCGGCTGCCTACAGCCCGCCGTCCCGAGCCGCCTTCTGCCGGGCCGCCATAGACGCCATGATCGCGTCGATCAGCGTGTCGCGCAGGAAGGGCTTGCGCAAAAACGCGGCGCCGTTGATTTCGTCGGCCTGCTGCTCGAATACCGGATCGATCGAGCCGGTGATGAACACGATCGGAAAATCCGGTTCTGCGTCCTGAAGGTGCCGCGCCACCTCGATACCATTCATGTCGCCAAGCTGCACGTCGATGACAACGCAATCGGTACTGGTGGTTTCGGCGTGAGCGAGAAATTGCTCCCCCGACTCGTATTGCTCGACCGTCATCCCGGTCATTTCGAGCAGCCGCGCAAGGGCGTTGCGCAGCAGCGCATCATCGTCGATCAGCGCAATGGAGGTGCCGGAATGCGGTAGCGCGGAATCGCTCGAAAAGGCGTATTGGCTCATGCCCCGACAACGCCGATCGCGTCGATTGGCCTCGGACAGAACGAGTCATTTTTTCTAGCAGATTATTTCAGGCGAGCATTGCGGCGGACCGGCCGGACGCCGCTACCGCCCGATCACAGTCTCGCAGACACGCGGTCAGCCAACCGCCCCAGCTTCGTCACGCCGCAACACCTTGCCGGGCAGCGCGCCGGTATGCTTGGTGTTCTCGATCACGACCTCGCCGTTGACCAGCACCGTGGTCCGTGTGCCGGTGGGGTAGCGATGCGGATCGGCATAGGTCGCCTGATCCTTGAAGTCCGCCGGATCGAACAGCACGATGTCGGCGCGATAGCCTTCCTTCAGCAGGCCGCGATCCTTCAGCCGCAGCGCCTTCGCTGTGAGACCGGTCATCTTGTGGATCGCGCGCTCGATCGGAATGACACCGAGTTCGTGCACATAATGCCCCAGGATGCGCGGGAACGTGCCGTAGAAGCGCGGATGCGGCATGCCCTGGCTGGTAATGCCGTAGTCGGCGACGCAATTGCCGTCGGAGCCGACCAACGCCTGCGGCGATTTCACGATGGCGCGGATATCGTCTTCCGAAATCGAGATCACCAGCACGCGGGTCGCGCCCTTGTCCTCGATCATGTAGTCGCAGACCACGTCGATCGGATCGTGGCCGCGTTCCTTCGCCAGATCGGCGATGGTGCGCCCGGCATATTGCGGCAGGTTCGGCGTGATCGAGATCTGCACGCAATCCCAGTCCGGAATCCGGCCCCAGTTGTTCAATCCATCGCGCTCGATATCGGCGCGGATGCGGTCGCGGGTCTCCTTCAGCTGCAGCCGCTCCAGCATCGCCGGGACGCCGCCAGCCTGCACCCATTGCGGCATCAGGTTTTTCAGCGGGTTCGATCCGGCCGTATAGGGATGCGAGTCGCAATCGACATCGACGCCGCGCGCCTTGGCGTCGGCGATCATCTGCAGGCACCGCTGCGCCTTGCCCCAATTGTCCATGCCGGAGCATTTGAAATGCACGATCTCGACATGGATCTTGCACGTCTCGGCGATGTGGATCGCCTCTTCCACCGCTTCGATCACATGGTTCGACTCGTCGCGGATATGGGTGAAGTAACCGCCGTTGTAGCGCTTCACCACGTTGCACAGCGCGATCATCTCGTCCGGCGCGGCATACGATCCGGGCGACGTGAACAGGCCCGACGACAGACCCAACGCGCCAGCCTTCAGCCCGTCTTCCAGCAGCGCGATCATCGCCGCCAGTTCATCAGCCGTCGGCGCGCGCTGGTCCATGCCCATGACCATCAACCGCAACGTGTTGTGCCCGACAAGCATGCCGGGATTGAGCGCGGTCGCCGGAAACGTATCGAGATAATCGGGAAACGAGAGTTCGCGGAACGGTAGCCACGGCGCCGACGGACTTAAATAGTCGCGCAGCAATTCGACCTTACCGGGGAGCACCGGCGCGACCGAGAATCCGCAATGGCCGATGATCTCGGTGGTGACGCCCTGCCGCAGCTTGCTTTCGGCCTTCGGGTTGATCGGCAGCGTGAAATCCGAATGCGTCTTGATGTCGATGAAGCCCGGCGCCACCGCCAGACCCTCGGCATCGATCACGCGCGCGGCATTCGCCGCAATCGAGGGTGCGATCTTCGCGATGACGCCGTCGCGCACGAGCACGTCGGCCTTGACGCCGGGATTGTCGGCGCCGTCGAATACCAGGCCGCCCCTGATCAGAATATCGGAAGTCACGTCGGATCATCTCCACAACAGAAAACCGGGCTTCGGTCATGCCCCGCGAAGGCGGGGCCTCCAGTCAGCCGTGAAAGCTACGTCATAGACTGGATCGCCCGCTTTCGCGGGCGATCACACATTTGGCGCGATACGTCTCCAGCTGGAATGAGCAATCAGTCCGCGCGGATGCCCGCCGCCTTCAGCACCTTGCCCCAGCGGTCGGCTTCCTCGGCGATATATTTCTGCGCCTCGGCACTGCTGCTGCCGACGGATTCATTGCCGAGCGCTGCGAACTTCTCTTTCACTGCTGGCGATTGCACCGCCTTGGCGATCTCCTGGCTCAGCTTCTCGACCACGTCCTTCGGCGTATCCTTCGGCGCAATCACAGCATACCACGCCTCGACCGCATAGCCGGGCACGCCCGCTTCAGCGACCGTGGGCGTATCCGGCCAGCTCGGCGAGCGCTGCGGCGAGGTCACGCCGAGCGCGAGCAATTTGCCGTCCTTGACATGGGTCTGCGCAATCAGCGGCGACATGAATGCGATCGGCACCCGTCCGGTGAGCAGATCGGATATCAGGTCGTTGGTGCCCTTGTAGGGAATATGCTGGATGTCGACCCCGGCCTGCTGCTTGAACATTTCCGCCGCCAGATGCAGCGACGAGCCATTGCCGCCGGAGCCGTAGTCCAGCTTGCCGGGCTTGGACTTGGCGAGGTCGATCAGTTCCTTCACCGACTTCACGCCGAGCGAGGGATGCACCACCAGCACCAGCGGGCCCTTGGTGACGATCGAGACCGGCGCGAACTGATCGAAGGAATAACCGACTTTCGAGAACAGCGACGGATTCGTGGCGTAGGCCATCGCCGGGAGCGCGATCGCATAGCCGTCGGCCGGCGCGCGGCCAAGCGCCTCGATCGCAATATTGCCGCTACCGCCGGCGCGATTCTCGATGACGATCTGCTGGCCGAGCGACTTTGACAGTTCCTGCCCCAGCAGCCGTGCGATCACGTCGTTCGGGCCGCCCGCCGGATAGGGCACATAAAGGTGCACCGGGCGCTCCGGATAGCCCTGCGCCAGCGCCGGGCCCGCAGCCGCGGCCCCGAACAGAAAGGCTGCCGAAAGGGCGATGGGAAGACTGTGGCCAAGCGGGCGCTTCAGAAATGACATGCGTAACTCCGGTGATCTCTTTTGTTTTGAGCCCTGGATCGCTCCTCCGGCACCCGGTTCTGCGCCGGGTCTGGCCGAATGATCGCATGCGGGACGCGGCCTGCAAAGCTTACCATTGTCGCGGCGCGCCGCGCGCGGTGCCGGGATCAGGCGCACTTTGGGTTGCAAGGCGGCGCGTGAAAGGACTGGGGAATTGAAGGCGTCCAGAAATGAAAAGGCCGGGCCCTGCATGCGGCCCGGCCCGGCATCTCACGATAGGCTTTCGCCGGCTTGGCTCAAACCGGCTCGAACCTGGCTTTCGCCAGCAACTCGGAATTCCTAGCAACATACTTCGCGGCATAGTCCCCGAACTGCTGTGGCTGCTCGATGACCGGCTCGATCCCAAGTTGCGCGAGACGCCCGTCCGAATCAAGCTGCTTCACTGCGTTGTTCGCCATCCGGTTGATGGTTGCAACAAGCTCGGGCGGCATGTCCTTCGGCCCCCACAGCCCGTACCATGAAGCGTGATCGAAACCGGCAAGGCCGCTTTCCGCAATCGTCGGAATGTCCGGAGCGAGCCGCGTACGCTTGCCCGATGTCACCGCAAGACCGGTGACCTTCTTGTCGCGGGCCATCGGCAGCAACGCCAGCACCGGATCGATCAGAAGCTGGATATGGCCGCCTGCGACATCGTTAAGTGCTGGTGCCGTTCCGCGATACGCCACGATTTGCGTGTCGAGTCCGGCCGACTGATTGAAGGCGAGTGTCGCCAGATGTCCCGGCGCACCGAGATTGGCGGTGCCGAAGGTCCATTGACGCTGATCTTTCTTGATGGCGGCGATCAGTTCGCCGACGGTTGCGGGCTTACGGTCCGGTGCCATGACCAGAAGCATCGGCGCCTCCCCGACACGGGCGATCGCGGCAAAATCCGACAGCGGATCGTACGGAGCATTCTTGAGGACGTGACGCGCCATCACATGCGTGGCAGCGGAGAACAGCATGGTATACCCATCGGCCGCTGCGGTCTTGACGGCATTGCCGCCAATGGTCGCATTGCCGCCCGGCCGGTTGTCGATCACGAACACCGCCCCGGTCTGCTGCGCCATCTTTTCTGCCAGCAGGCGGGCGTACACGTCGACGCCTCCACCCGCGGCGAACGGAACGATGATCCGGATCGGGCGGCTTGGAAATTTGTCGGGCTGCGCCAGCACCGTCGGGCCGATCGCAGTCGTGCCGGCGAAAGCTGCGGTTGCGCACAGAAAGTTTCGGCGTGAAATCATGCTGTCCTCCCTTGTGAAAATTATTGTGGGATCGGAGTTGCCGGCACGGCATCCATGGACGCCATGCCAGCGAGATCCGTACCGGCGCTCTTTGCGGCGCCTTGGAGTCGTCTTCAGGCCGCCTTGTCGGTAACAAGTCCCGCCGAACGAAGCGCGTCGGCGATTTCGATTTCCGCGCCGGGCTCGAGCGGCAGCAACGGCGAACGAACGGTCGCGTGTTCGAGAATGCCGCGCGTGACCAGCCCGTGCTTGAGCGCCACCGTACCCTCCATATGCGATCCTCGATGATAGACCGTGCGGGTGACCGGGAGGAGCTGGTCGTGGATTGCGCGGGCGCGCTTGTAATCTTTGACCTTGCCCGCATGGATCATCTCGATCAGCGGCTCCGGCGTCAGGCTGCCGTATCCGACCAGCGCTCCGTCCACATCGAACATGGTGTGCAACAGATACTCGTCGTGGCAGGTGAGGATCTGGAGGTCCGGACGCTCCCTGCGGATCACCGGGATTTCGGTATCCCAGCGGCGCATGTTGCGCACGCCGTTCTTCATCGCAAACACGCCCGGCTGCGCAGCGATATCGAGCTGCGTTTCGAGATTGTAGGTGGCCTTGGTGGCGTCGGGATACTGGAACAGGATCAGAGGAAGGCCGCTCTCTTCATAGATCGCGCGATAGCGATCCTGCGGCGCGCCCTTCTGGTAGCCGAAACGCAGCCAGCCGTGTGACGGATAGACGAGCCCAGCCTGCGCGCCTGCCTTCACCGCGCGCTTGGCTTCCGCAGCCGCGACCTTGGTGCCTTCGAGCGTGATACCGGCGATCACCGGTACACGGCCGTTGGTGGACTGGACAAAGCTCTCGATGACGGCGGCCTGCTCGTCCTGCGTCATGAACGTGCCCTCGCCGGCATGGCCGAGAACAGTGAGCCCCTTCACGTCCTTGAAGCTGCCGAGCCAGGCACCGAGCCGCTTGATCGCGACATGATCCACCGCGCCATCGCGGGTGAACGGGGTGACAGGCGCGGGGACAAGGCCTCTCAGGTCGAGTGCTTTCATGGCGGTTCCTCCTGTTGCGAATTGGTTGGCGCCTTGACCGGGCTGGTTGCCGTCCCGGCCGTGCGGCGGCTTGCGAAGAAACCCTACGGCCCAATTCGATATTCCAGAAGACGCAAATCCATTCTTTCAGATATACTGATTTTGTATTTCTGGAGCGGCGCAATGGACCCGGCGACCTGGAAGATTTTCATCGATGCGGCCGAGTTCGGTAGCCTCAGCAAGGTCGCGGCGACGTATGGCACCAGCCAGCCACAAATCAGCCGACTCATCGGTGAGCTCGAACAGGAATGCGGCGGCCGCCTGTTCCGGCGGACCGGCCGCGGCGTGCAGCTGACTGAATTGGGCGAGCGCATCGCGCCGCGTATCCGCGCATGGATTGCCACGACGGACGAACTGGCCAGCGACATTCGCACGGCCGCGGGAACGCCGATCGGCCGCGTCCGGATCGGCAGCCTGCCCTCCACCGCGCATCCCTTGCTCACCACGGTGTTCGCCCGGCTGAAAAGGCAATATCCGCAAGTCCAGGTCGCGGTGCGCGAAGGTCAGGGCGCGCAACTCGAAACCTGGCTCGACGAAGGCAGTGTCGATCTCGCCATCCTCTTCCGCACCAGCCCGGTGCCGAAAAACGGCGACACTTATCTGTTTGCTGCGCCGACCTATCTGGTCAGCGCCGCTGGCGACAAGCTGACGGCGCAGGCCAGCGTCGAGTTTTCGTCGCTGCACGAATTGCCGCTGGTCTCGTTCTGCCGCCCGAGCGCTTGGCGCAATCAGCTGGAGGAGCTTGCGCTGGAGCGGCAGGTCTCGCTGAACGTGGTGCTGGAAGCGGATTCGCTCAGCATGCAGACGAACATCGTCGCGCAGGGCGGCGTCTATGCATTGCTCGGGCCGCTTGCGGTTGCCGGCGCTTCGCGCACCCTGCCCTTGCAGGCGTCGCGCATTGTCGCGCCGACCGTCACCCGTCATGTCGCGCTTGCGATGTCTCCCCGCGGCAAGACCACGCTCGCCTGTCAGACGGTGATGCAACTGATCCGTGAGGTTGCGAACGCGGGCGTGACGGTCCCGGATTTGCGAGAGCGCGGATCCGCGAAAACTGCTCCGGCCGTCCGCGCACGCCGGCCTGCGAGGACGCGTAATCGTTAGGGTCCGATGCGAGACGCTCGCGTCCGCGCTGACGCTTGCTCGTGCACGACCCGTCTCACCGCCTCGTTTTCCGCCCCGCATGGTGATCGACTTCCGGCCGAGGCTTGCCCGCGGAGCCGCGCTCGGCGCCGGCGCCGTCTGGGTTTGACGCACCCAAGCCTGCGCCTCCGACGCAAGCGAACCTCGCCCTGCGCCTCTTATGGAAACCCGCTCTGACGCAACGGTTCGAACAAACTCTCTGCGTCGCGCGAATTGCTGAAAACGGAGGACATCGGCCAGCGCGCAGAGGTGAGTTGGGGCAGCCGTTTCAGGATGTCTGCGACCACCACCTTCGCTTGATTATGTTGCCCGAGCCTGTGCAACGTAGCCGCCAGTACCGCCTGACCCGGCACATGGGGTGCGCGGCCTCTGCACTCGCGAAGCGCGGCCAAAGCTTCGGGGTAGCGCTCCTGCATGTAGAGCGCGATGCCGCGGATGACCGGAAGCATCGATCCATAAAACGGGTCAAGGCGGACATAGTCGCGTGTGACATCCAGCGCTCGTTCCGGCTCACCGGCGAAGGTGAGAATGAGCGGGAAACGATAATCGACGAAGCTTGAGTTGAGAGCGAGCGCCTTCTCGAATTCCGCGATAGCGGCATCCGGCTGGCGCAGCCAGGCATAGGCCCAGCCAAGTTGCGCGCGTGCAAGCGGCATGTTCGGATCGAAACCGACAGCCCGGCGTGCAAGATCGACGCCGTGCGCGAGGTCGTTTTGATTGCCCAGATCGGGAGACGTCGGATCGGCATAGGCCCGGACATAAGTATGTCCGAGCTTGGCGCAAATCTTGGAATTCTCCGGATCGATTCTGAGGGCTTCCGCATAAAGCCGGCGCGCTTCATAGACGAACTTCGCGTCCCAATATTGTTCTGCCAAGGTTTGCGCCTGGTCGCCGCGCAAAGTCAGATCGTACGCCGTCCACGAACCGGCTGGCTTGCGCGAGACCCGATCTATCTCTGCATTGCCGAGATGGGCGACGACGATCGCGACAATCGATCGCGTGATTTCGTCCTGGACGGCGAATACGTCACCGAGTGCGCGATCGAAGCGTTCGCCCCACCGCTGCACGCCGGATTGCGCGTCGACAAGCTGCGCCGTGATCCTGATCCGGTCATCGAAGCGGCGTACGCTGCCTTCGACAAGATATCGCACGCCAAGCTGGCGACCGGCCTCCCGCACATCGACAGGCCGGCCCTTATAGCTGAACGACGAATTTCGCGCGATGACAGACAGATCGGAAAATCGCGACAGACCGCTGATCACATCCTCGGTGATGCCGTCGCTCAGATAATCCTGGGTCGGGTCGCCGCTCAGGTTCGCAAACGGCAGCACGGCAATAGACGGCCCTTCGATCATGTGATGGCCGGGACGCGGCGGCAGAACTGCGTCGTTCGCGGTCTCCGGCGGCGCACCTTGATTGGCGGCTTCGGCATCACCGGCGCCATTGACCGCAATTGCGAACAAATAGCCACGCCTTGGCACGGTCTTGATGACACGTTGGTCCGAATCTCCGAGCGCTTGCCGCACCTCGCTTACGCACTGCGTCAGCGACTCTTCGGACACGGTCACATCTGCCCACACCGTACCGAGCACGTCTTCGCGCGAAACCAGGCGGCCCGCGTTCTCGATCAGATACCGCAGCACTTCGAAGCTCTTGGGTCGTAGAAAGATGTCTCCTGCTTCGCCGACCAGCGTTCCGCGAACGCAATCGAGCGTCCATCGGTCAAACGTATAGCGCGGCCCGGACATGGGTTTCCCGTTGATCACAGCTTGGAAGGTCGATGCCGTCTCGTTTGGGCACTTTTTGAGAGAAATTTCAGCCATCCTTCAGGTCAAGTCAAACCGGCTATGCTGAATTGGGCTGAAGGTCGGGGCCTCAGCCAACTCCGGCAAGTACACGAACAAAAAGGCGAACAGAATCATCCTGCTGTCCTCAGAAGGAGGAAGACGTGACCAGACTCCGCCTCGCCGGCACGGCCGTTATCACAATGCTGCTCGCAACGTCGCTCGCTGCGGACCCTTCAGCCGCGCAAGCCGACTATCCCACCAGACCGATCAAGATCGTCCTGCCGGTGCCTCCCGGTACCGCCCTAGATGTCGTCACGCGTGTGATTGCCGATCAGATGTCAAGCAGTCTCGGCCAACAGATTCTGGTCGAGCCACGGCCCGGAGCCGGCGGGTTGCTTGCAGCGCAGGCGGTGGCGGAGGCACCGGCCGACGGTTACACGCTGCTTGGCGGCGCTGCGGGCATCTTTACGATTCTGCCTGCGCAAATGGACAAGCTGCCGCTCGATATGGGCCGCGATTTTACCCATGTCGGAATGATCGTCGGCCGTGGCGTGATGTTCCTGGCAGTGCCGCCCAAGCTCGGCATCAAGTCGTTCCCGGAATTGGTCGCCCGGATGAAATCGAAGCCGGGCGAGATCGTGATCGGCACCAACGGCGCCGGCACGCTTCCGCACTATGCCGGCTTGCTGCTGCAGAAAAAGGGCGGATTGCCTTTCACACTCGTGCCATACAACAAGGGCGGTACGCCGGCGGTTGTCGGCGATATCATGGGTGGCCGCGTCAACGCGACCATTGAAGCCGCATTCGGTCTGCGCGGTCCGTTGCAATCCGGCGATCTGCAACTCATCGGCGTGATGTCCACGGAGCGCGATCCTGATTTTCCCGACGTGCCAGCCGTCGCGGAGACGCTGCCGGGCTTGACTGCCATCGGCTTCATGAGTCTTGCCGCGCCAGCGAAGACACCCGAACCGATCGTGCGGCGGCTGAATGAGAGCCTCAATCAGGCGCTGGCTTCCCCGGCGGTGAAGCAACGTTTCGCCGAACTCGGTGTGCCGATCAGCATCGTTTCGCCGGCGCAGGCAACCGCGTTCGTCGACCAGCAACGCGCGATTTGGCTGCCGCTGGTGAAGGACCTGGAAGGGCGCTGACCGGAGCCGAGTGAGGTGAAGAGAAAGCAGGCGCTCCTCTTCCCGGGAACATTGCCGCCATGAACCACAGAGCCCAACTCGTGCGACTGATCCACGGTTTCCAAGCCAGCCAGGCGATTTCCGTCGCGGCGGCGCTGGGGCTTGCGGATCAGCTTCGCGATCGGCCTGCCGGCACGGCCGAGATCGCGCGCGCCGTCGGAGCCCATCCCGATGCGCTCGGCAGGCTGATGCGCGTGCTGGCCAGCATAGGTGTGGTGCAGAACGCCGGTGCAGGTCGTTTTGTGCTGACCGCGATGGGTGAGCTTCTCCGCCGGGACGTTAGCGGGACCTGCGCACCGATGGCTGAATTGTTCGGCCGGCCGAATGTCTGGCAGGCCTGGGGAGACCTTCTTCATACCATCCGAACCGGCGATACGGCATTCGATCATGTGCACGGCTGCAGCGTCTGGGAATACCGGTCCCGGCATCCGGAAGAGGCCGGCGTTTTTGACCGCGCCATGGCATCCGGCACCGGTCGGTTCGCTCAAGCCGTACTCGATGCATACGATTTCGGACGCTTCGAACGTGTCGTCGACGTCGGCGGGGGTGACGGCATCTTCCTTACGAAAATTCTGGAACGCCATCCGGCAATTCGCGGCACCCTTTTCGATCAGCCGCACGTTATTGCCCGCTCCGGACCGCCCGATCCGCAGATAGCAAACCGATGTCAGCTTGTGGCGGGCGATTTCTTCAACAGCGTGCCGGAAGGCGGCGATGCCTATCTGTTGAAGTGGATCCTGCACGATTGGAGCGACACGGCTTCGATTGAGATCCTGAAATCGTGCCGCAGGGCGATGAAGCGGGAGAGCCGCCTGCTTGTTGCGGAGTATGTCCTTGATACCGAAGCCTCGCCGGACGGAGCGTTGATGGACCTGACAATGATGGTGATGAATGGCGGTCGGGAACGCACACGCGACGAGTTCTCATCGATCTTTGCCGCTGCGGGCTTCCGGTTGGATTCCGTCACATCGACAACGACTCCGTTCTGCTTGCTCGAAGGAACGATAAACCGCGACTAGCCCGTCTGAGCCTCGCCTCTGCGTCGGCTGAACAAGTCGACGAAGATTTCTTCCCCCTCACCTCTGCCGTGTCTTCCGCCCCGCATACGGATTGACCTTCTCGCGCAGCGTGATCCGGATCGGCGTGCCGGGCAGATCGAAGGCTTCGCGCAGGCCGTTGGTGAGATAACGCAGATATTGCTCAGGCACCGCGTCGGCGCGGGTGCAGAAGATCACGAAGCTCGGCGGGCGAGCTTTGGTCTGGGTGATGTAGTTGAGTTTCAGGCGGCGGCCCGACACCGCGGGCGGCGGATGCGAGGCGATGGTGTCCTCGAACCAGCGATTGAGCGCGGCGGTCGGCACGCGCTTGTTCCAGACCGCATACGCATCGAGCACCGCACGCATCAGCCGGTCGATGCCCTCGCCGCTCTGTCCCGACAGCGCAACGATCGGCACGCCCTTCACCTGCGGCAGCCAATGATCGACTTCCGACCGCAGCTTGCCGGCGGAGCCGCGCGCGGCGCCCTTCAGGTCCCACTTGTTCATGCCGATGACCAGCGCGCGGCCCTCGCGCTCGACCAGGTCGGCGATGCGCATGTCCTGCTCCTCGAACGGACGCTCCGCATCCATCAGCACGATCACCACCTCGGCGAAGCGGATCGCCTCCAGCGCATCGGACACCGCGAGCTTCTCGACCTTCTCGTCGATCCGCGACTTCCGCCGCATGCCGGCGGTGTCGTGAAAAAGAAAGTGATGCCCTTCCCAGGTGAGAGGCACAGAGATGGTGTCGCGGGTGATACCGGCTTCCGGTCCGGTGAGCAGGCGCTCCTCGCCGAGCAGCCGGTTCACCAGGGTCGACTTGCCGGCATTCGGCCGGCCGACCACCGCGACCCGGACCGGGCGGGCGAGAGACTGGTCGTCGTCAGCGTCGGCGCCATCCGTCCCGGCCGAAGAATGCCAATCATCCAAGACGGTCTGCAGCGCATCGTACAGATCAGACAGACCTTCGCCGTGTTCGGCCGATACCGCGACCGGTTCGCCGAAGCCGAGTTCATAGGCTTCCAGCGCGCCGGCGGCGCCGGCCTTGCCCTCGGCCTTGTTGGCGACCAGGATCGCGGGCTTGCCGGATCGCCGGACCACCTCGGCAAAGGCCTGATCCGCCGGCAATAATCCGGCGCGGGAATCGATGATGAAGAGGATCGCGTCGGCTTCGGCGATCGCGGTGCGGGTCTGCGCCTGCATGCGCCCGGACAGGCTTTGCGGCGCGGCGTCTTCCAGGCCCGCGGTATCGACCAGGGTGAAGTCCAAATCTCCAAGCCGGCCAAGGCCTTCACGGCGGTCGCGGGTGACGCCGGGCTGATCATCGACGAGCGCGAGCCGCCGCCCGACCAGCCGGTTGAACAGCGTCGATTTGCCGACATTGGGCCGGCCGACAATCACGACTTTTGGAATCATGGGACGATCTTAGCGGCGCACGCACGTGCATGCGCGCTTTCTTTACCGCGTGAAGGTCCCCGAGGCCGGCGGTGCCGGCCATGCGCCGGCAGCGGGAGCCTGTTGTTGCTGGGGTTGCTGCTGCTGAGCCTGCGGCGCCGGCCAGACCCCGGACGGCTGCTGTTGTTGCGGCTGCTGCGCTGGGCGCGGCGCGGCCGTTCGAGGGGCCGGCTGTGCGTCCGCTTCCGGCTCGGGCGGCGGAACAGGCCTCGGCCGCGCGACTTTCTTTGGCTGCGGACGCGGCTTTTCCTGCGCCGCGGGCTGCTGCTGCTGAGCCGGCGCCAGCGCCTGTTCGGGCAGATTGGTCGGATTGTCGGGATTCCCCCGGATCAATTCCGGCGGAACGCCTTGCGTTACGCCCGGCACGCCGCCCGGGAACACCTCACGGCGCTCGCCGGGAAGCTTCTTCTTCCCGTCCGGGAACCAGTATGCGGGGTCCAGTTCCAGCTCGCCACTCGCACAGCCGGACAGGCCGAACGCGAAACCGATCGCGGCCAGTACGAGCATGCATCGGCGCGGAGCGGCCATCGCGCTACCCCTTCGCGAGGCCTGACAGAAGCGTCAGCGACTCGACCCGCGCGCGCATCTGTGCCGGGCTTTCCGCATCGCCGGCGATCAGGTCAGCCCAGCGCTGCAGAGCCTTCGGGTCACCGGCCCGGAAGGCCGAAAGAGCCAGCAATTCACGCGCGGTATGGCGGAACGGGCGGCCTGTTGCAGCGACGGCTTCGAGACGCCTTTCCATATCTGGGAGCGACGCGGTGTCGACCAGCAGCAGCCCGGACCGGATTGCCGCGAGGTCGCGGAACCGCTGATCGAAGCTGGTATCGGCGGCAATCGCGTCGAATTGGGAGACGGCGGCGGAGCGGTCGCGGGCGCTGATGGCTTCGGCCTCGCGCAGGCGGGCGAGCACGCGATAGCCGCGGTTGCCGTCCGCGGAAATCCGGGCGAAATCCTTCTCGGCTTCGGCGAGCTTCCCCGCCTCGGCCAGCGCGGACGCTGCTTCGAATTGTGCGCCGAACTCCGCAGCCCTTTGATTTTGATAGTATTCCCAGCCGCGCCAGCCGGCGATGCCGGCCACGAACAAAACCACCAGGATGAGGATGTAGAGACCATATTGGTCCCACATCCGTTTCATCCGTTCGCGGCGGACTTCCTCATCGACTTCGTTAAAGATATCGGCCAAGCGCTTGCCCCCGGGGCGTCATTGAGCCCGCTTCTATACCGGCTCGACCGCAGTCGCGTAAATCAGCGATATGGCGCGGGCAAGGCAAAATCCGCACGCCCCGGCCGTTAACCTTCGTAAAAACATGGTTCCTCGGCCGCGAGCATGGCCGGAGCACCGCCGAGCGGCCTGTCCCCACATGCTCGCCGGTCTAACGCGCGGCTCCTTAAGTCCGCCGCCGCCCGGCCGCTATCGCGCCACCTTCAGGTCGCGATCGATGGCGTTCGCCACCCAGGCTTCCGGGGAGATCCGCTCGGCCGCCGCCTTCGCATTGATCGCATCGATCGCCGCCGGCCGGAACGGCACGTCGAGGATCACCGCGTCGGCGCTGTCGAGGGCATAGACGACCCGCACGATCCGGGACGCAAAGCGCGCCACGCGCGCGCGCTTCTGGTCATCGCTCAGGGCAGTGTTGCGCGCGACCGTGGGACAATAGGACGCGATCAGGCTGTCGACGACAATCGCACTGGAGATGCCCTTCGCACGCAGGTCGCCGACTGCGGCATTCAGCTTGGTCACCTCGTCGAGCGCATCGCCTGCCGGTATCGCCTTGGCGATCATCTGATCCTGAGCGGCGTTGGCGCCGGGTGTTTTGACCGGGCAGACAAACGCAGCGGACGCAGCTGTCGATCCGCAAGCGACAATCGATGACACCACCGCGGCGAGTACAGCTTTTCGCATTGTCGTCATTCTCACTTCCTTGTGTCGCACATCATCTCGAAACGACAGCCCGGCTTGCATCAACGCGTCGCCGATCACGGAAACCATCCGAAAATCCGGCTCGCGCACCAGATCCCCAGAACGATCGCCGTACCCAAAAGCCAGACCACGCCGGTCCGCGCGAACGACGCCGCACCGATCGCCACCACGGCGACAACCGCAAGAATATCGATCGCTTTCATGTAATCGGCGATGAAGGTCATGGGCGTCCGGATACGGGATGAATCGTGATGCTGTGATTCCCGCCAGCATATCTCACCACGATGCGCGCTCAAAACGCTGTCGGGCGATATCGCGCGCCATAGTTGGCGAGCATCCCCGCCGCGACAGCAAAATGCACGATTCAAGTTTACTCAATCTTGATATCGAGCTTTTTCATCAGGGTTTCGTATTTTGCGATGTCAGCCGCGTAAAACGCGCCCCAGTCTTCGGGCGAACCGGCCCCATTCTCGGCGCCAAGCGAATCCATCAGCTTTCCCAGTTCAGGGGTCGCGAGGATCGCCTTCATCTCCGAATTGAACCGTTCGGTAATGGCACGCGGCGTGCCCGCCTTGATAGCTACGCCATGCCATTGCGCGAGGTCGAAGTCCGCGAAGCCCAACTCCTGCATCGTCGGAACGTCCGGAAGGGAAGATATGCGTTTGGACGTGGTCAATGCGTAACCCCGCATTTTCCCAGCGGCTATATGCGGGATAACCGGGCCCGCCCCGATGACGATTAATGGCACGTGGCCCGCCATCGCATCCTGAATCGCGGCGCCACCGCCGCGGTATGCGACGTGCAGGATCTTGGTCCCGGCGACCGCATTGAGCAGTTCCCCCGCCACATGATGCGATGAACCGTAGCCCGCGGTTGCGTAGCTCCAATCCTCAGGCTTCGCCTTGGCTGCCGCTATCACAGCTTTCAGGTCAGGTGTCGGACGGCTCGCAATTCCCGCAATGATCATCGGCTGCGTCACCATCCTGATGACCGGATCGAGGCCACGGCCGATAACGGGCACCGTCTTGTCGGCATAAACCTGAGGCCCGCCAAGACTGAGAAGTGTGTAACCATCCGCGGACGAATTGGTGACCTCACGTGTCGCAATCGTTTGCAGACCACCGGTCTTGTTCTCGATCACGATCTTCTGGCCGAGCCGCTCGGACAGTTGCGCCGCGATCGCTCGCGTCAACGGGTCGGTCGTGCCGGCGGGCGGGAGCCCAATCAGCCATCTGATCGTTCGTTCTTTCGGCCAATTGCTCTCCTGCGCGAACGCGTGCGACCGAAGCGCCGGCGACGCAATGATCGATGAACCGGCGATGGCGCCTTTCAGAAAATCCCGGCGTTTCATACGCAACAACTCCTCACGCGCGCGGTTGACCAGCCGCTGCGCCATTCGGGGCCGGCGTTCCGCTCGCAGCCCCCTTACCAAGTTCGAACACAGCGTCCGGACCACCAAGACGGTCAATCAAGGCAGCTTGATCCCGCTTGGCCCTACGGTCAACATCATCAGGATCGCAAATCGCAGCTAGCTGCCGTTTCATGTCCGCAACGATTTCGGAATATCGAGCCAGCGGCGCGAGATTGGTCGTCTCCTCCGGATCAGTGTCGAGATCGAACAACTCCGGCGCGTGGCGAACGTAATGATGATACTTCCATCGCCCCTTTCGCACCATGAAAGCGGCTGTGTTCGATCCAACGGCATGATATTCACTGAAGACCACGCGTTCGGGATCAGCAGGCTTTGAGGCAATCTGGAATAGCGAGCGGCCCTGAGCGTCTGGAACCGCCTGCGCCGGGTTGAGGCCTACGGAATCGATGATTGTCACCGACAGATCGATGAGACTGACTGGCGTCTCGCAGACGCCAGAACCAATCCCCGGTCCTGCCATGATCAAAGGCACGTCAACGGATTCGCGATAGAGATTGGACTTTCCCCATTGTCCGCGAGCGCCGAGGTTGTCGCCGTGGTCTGAGGCATAGATCACGCGCGTTTCATCCAGCAGCCCGGCTCGCTCGATCGCGCCAATCACTCGCCCGACATTCGAATCGAGCCATGAGACGAGGCCGTAATAGGCCGACATGGCGGTGCGCCGCTCCGCGTCATCCTTCAACGTCTCGTCCTGACTCCAGAACCTCTCGTGATCCTGTATCCACGGATGAAGCGCATGGCCGTTGCGCGGGAGCAGCTTCGCCCCGGGCATGGTATCCGGCGGATAGAGATCGAAGAATTCCTGCGGCGCAACGAGCGGAAAATGCGGTGCAACGAGACCGACATAGAGGCACCACGGCTGATGCATGGTCGCGCCCCTGTTCGTGAGCCAGTCGATCGCGAGATCGGTCACTGCGCCGTCGTAGCGCGTATAATCGGATTCTCCCGGCCCTATATAGTCTCCGAGCATTCGCTTGTTGGTAGGGCGCCTGGTCGGCAGCGGGTCGCGGATCGATGCCCAGACCATTCCGACACCCTTGTAAAGATGCATCGGAATGTGTTCGCGATCGAATCCTGTCGGCAGGTCAGCTTTCTGATAATGGAGCTTGCCGATCGACTCGACCGGAATTGACGCTTCCTGGAGCGCGTGCCCCCAGCCACGCACACGGCCATCGTAGGCGATGGAATTGTCCCAGTAACCGGTGCGGTTCACGTACTGCCCGGTCGCAAACGCCGCGCGGGCGGGAACGCAGATCGGGCTCGGCGTGACGGCATTGGTAAAGCGCGTGCCGCGGGCAGCCAGTCGATCCAGATTTGGAGTTCGCACGAAGGGATGTCCGGCACAACCCATCGCCCGCGCCTGATGCTCATCGGACATGATGATAACGGTGTTGGCGGGCTTCACGCTTCTCCACTCCGGCACGGGACCGCGATCCCTACACCACAGCGCGTATCAAACTGGACGACGAATGGAAAGTGCGGCGCCGTTCGATCCGCGCTAAAGAACTCACGGTCGCAAGAGCCGCATTCGGGAAAGCATCCAGATGACATCCCTCCCCGTTTCAATCATCGGTTTTGGGCTGATGGGCGAGGTCTATGCCGCGCGCCTCATCGCCGCAGGCATTCCGGTCCGGGGCTTCGACATCGACCCGGCCCGCCGGACACGGCTTGAGGAGATCGGCGGCGTTTCCGAAGACAACATCGCGGCAATGCTGGCCACGCCATCCCGCTGTATCCTGCTCGCTGTATTTTCGACAGACCAGGTCGAGGATGTCGTCGACACGTACATTCTTCCGGTCCGCGAGCAGACACCGGATGTGACCATCGTCTGCACGACCACAGCCGATCCCGATCGCATCGCTGCGCTCGCGGCGCGGGTTGCCAAACACGGCATCCGCTTTCTCGACGTGCCGGTTTCCGGCACCAGCGAACAGGTCAGGCGGGGCGACGGCGTCGCGCTGATCGGCGGCGACCCCGACATCGCTGCCGCTCTCGCCGACATTCTCGAAGCGCTGTTCGCGCGCAGCTTTCATATCGGCAAAGCCGGCGATGGCGGCCGCGCCAAACTGGCGGTCAATCTCATTCTCGGGCTGAATCGGCTTGCACTGGCCGAGGGCCTGGTCTTTGCCGAAAAACTCGGTCTCGATCCCGAAGCGTTTCTGGAGGTGGCCAAAGGTTGGGCCTCCTATTCGCAGGTGATGGAGACGAAGGGACCAAAGATGTTGCGCGGCGACTTCTCACCCGAGGGCCGCGTGAAACAGACGCTGAAGGACTGCCATTTAATGCTGGACCAGGCGGCGTCCGCCGGGCAAACATTGTCGATGCTGGAAGTCCATGCTGGCGTTCTCGAAGCCTGCGTGCGGGCCGGAGAAGCCGAGATGGACAACAGCGCGATCATCAACGAAGTGCGCCGTCGCGGTAGCAAGGGATAAACCCTCGACCGGAACGAGGCGCGAGGAGGATCCATGCTCAATCGCGCTCTCTTTGCAGCGATGCTGTGCGTCTTCGGTTTTTCCGCGCCCGCGGCTGCGCAGGATTTTCCGACCCAGCCAATTAAAATGATCATCCCGTTCGGTCCGGGCGGCGGCACCGACATCGTCGGACGCATCCTTGCCGAGTACATGCAGAAGAAGCTTGGCAAGCCGGTGGTGGTCGAGAACAAGCCGGGCGCCGGAGGCATTCTCGGCAACGAATTCGTCGCGAATGCCGCGCCGGACGGATACACGATCGCCCTGATGACCGCCGGACAGGTCATCGCCGCGGTGACGCGCAAGCAGATGCGCTATGACACTCTGACCGCCTTCACGCCGATCGGCATGGTCGCGACCGCGAGCCTTGCCATCGTCGCCCGGCCCGACTTTCCAGCGAACAACGTGAAGGAGCTGATTGCCGTCGCCAAGGCCGACCCGAACAAGGTGGTTTTCGCGAGCCCGGGCTTTGCCGCAACCCAGCATTTCGCCGGCGAGATGTTCAAACAGGCCGCAGGGGTCGAACTGCTGCACGTGCCGTTCAAGACCACACCGGAGGCAATGAATGCCGTGGTCGGCAAACATGCCGATATTCTTTTCGATACGGTATCGGCGGTGTTGCAGCAGGTTGAGTCCGGCCAGCTCAAAGCCCTGGCCGTGACCGGCGCGGAACGCTTCCCGGCCATGCCGAAAGTGCCGACCGCGGTCGAATCCGGGCTCGTGCCCGGCTATGACGTCACCACCTGGTACGGCATGTTCGGGCCGAAAGGCATCCCTGCCCCAATCGTCGCCAAGTTGAATGCGGTGCTCAACGAGGCGCTTGCGGATCCGGATGTGAAGGTACGGCTCGAACGCGCGGGCGTCGTCGTCAAAAGCTCGACACCGGCGGAGTTCGGTACGTTCCTGACCAATCAATACCAAAGCTTCGCAAAGACCCGCGAGGCCGCAGGCATTCAGCAACAGTAACGTCGCGCTAGCTTCTGGTCACCGACACGGGTGCACCGGTCCTGATTGATTGAATAGTCGCCTCGAACGCGCCGGCCACGTCGAGCATCTCTCCGGTCGGCACCGGAAACGGCGATCCGGTCTCGATCGTGTCGGCAAATGCCTCGATCAGGACCCCGAGCGAGTCGGCTGCCGGAAGCTCTCGGGTCACCGGCTGTTGCCCGATCGGCGCGACGGTGATCGTCGTTTCGCCGCGCGCCTCGGCCCAGCCGCCGGTCCCGAAGACATGAACGCGCCAGAACATCGGACCGGCACGCACCGTCGCGACCTGTCCGGTCGCACCGCTTTCGAACTCAACGAAGGCGGCGGCGACATCGCGCGGATCCGGCGGCGGTTTGCGTGAAAATAATTTGGCGTCGACGGTGGCGATGGGCCCCGCGAGATTGACCAGCGCATCGATCACATGCAGTCCGGCGCCGGTCATCCCGCCACCGGGCGAGACATCCGGATCGTCGCGCCATCCGCCGGTGACGCGGGTCGAATGTTCGTTGGTGAAATGGCCTTCGACATGCAGGACGTCGCCCAGCGCGCCGGTCGCGACCAGCGTCTTGAGCTCCAGCATGGCGGGAAAGCAGCGCTTGTTGTTGCCCAGCGCAAACGGAACGCCGGCCTTGGAGCAGGCCAAAATTGCGCGCTCGGCCTCGCGCCTGGTCAGCGCCAGCGGCTTTTCGGACCAGACCGGTTTGCCCGCAGCCGCCACCGCCTCGACTTGCTCGACATGAAGCGAATGCGGTGTGGCGAGAAAAATCGCATCGATGCCGGGGTCACCGACGACGTCGGCAAAGTCGCGCGACAAGGTCAGGCGGTTGGCTCTGGCGAAATCGGCAACGGCATCCGGATTGCTGTCGACGCCACGCACGAACCGCAACCGCCGACTTTTCCCCTGAACGGACTCGACGATGTTGCGGCCCCAGCGTCCGAGGCCGATGATGGCGGCATTGATCATGGCAGGACTCGCGTCGGTACGCCGGGGATGTGGTAAAAGTCGCAGCCTTTCTATACGCAGTGTCCGGCGATCGGATCAACCGCGAGCAAGGAACGGACATGGACGGCGACGAGCAATACCAACGCGGCCTTAAACTGCGCACCGAGATGTTCGGCCGCGACGCCGTCGAGAAGCGCATGGCGGCCTTCGGCGAACTGGGCAAGCCGCTGCAACATATCATCAACGCCTATTCGTACGGTGACGTGTGGAGCCGGACCGCACTGAAGCCGGAGATGAAGTCGCTGGTCATGGTCGCGATGATGGCGGCGTCCGGCCACATGAACGAATTGCGCGTCCATCTCAACGGGGCGGTGAAGAACGGTTGCTCGCTCGAAGAGATTCAGGAGGTGCTGCTGCTGCTGACGCTCTATTGCGGCATTCCCGCCGCCAATGAAGCCCACCGGATCGCAGCCGAGGTGTTGCGCGAACACAAGCTTATGACCTGACACAGGCCCCGATCGGACGCCGATGCGATCGCCGCAACGCACTTCGCCTATTGCGCCCTACGGTCCTGCGCCAGCGCGTCCAAAACCGATAGAGCTGCTGTGATGCGCGCCGGCGCGGGGATGCTTTTGTTCACCAGAATGACGATGCCGACCCGCTGCGCCGGGACGAAGGCCGCATAGGCGCTGAAGCCGGCCGTACCGCCGGTCTTGTTGAACAGCGCCGGCCCGGACGGCGCGCGCGGCGGATCGAGTAGCGTCGCGGCATTTGGCTTGAAGACCATGTCGTTTGAATTGCCCGCAAGCAGCTGCTTCAGCGGCACCGCGTAAGGATATTGCTCCCAGCCGAATCCCTGCACCATGCCGCCGATGCGGAAATAGCCGACATGGGTGGCCTCGACCGCGCGCCGCAGCGCGGGCTCGAGCGTGTCGGGACGGATATTGTCCTCTACGAATTTAAGCAGCCCGGACGCATTGCATTTCAGCCCGTAGGCCTCGGCATCGAGCACCGCCTGCCCCATCCGCCGCGGCGTGTTGCCCTTGTAGCCCTGCGCATAATCCTGCGCCCGCGACGACGGAATGCGGATGAAGCAGCCGCTGACGCCGAGCTTCGGCAGCAATTGCGTTTCCATCAGGTCGGGGAAGTTGCCCTGCATGGCGAGCGCGGCGATGTGACCGACCAGCCCGATGCTTGGGTTGGAATAGAGCCGCACCGCGCCCGGCCCGGCCTTGATCTTCAGGTTTTGCATGAAAGCTTCGGCTTCCGCGAAAGTCTTGATGGCGTTCGGCAGATGCAGCGGCAGGCCGGCGGAATAGGTGCCGAGATTGATCAGGCTCGCTTTGTCGAGCGCGCTGCCGCGCAGAGCCGGCATGTATCGGCCGGGATGGTCAGTGAGCGACAGCTTGCCCTGCGCCTGCGCGAAGCCGGCCAGCGTCGCGGTGAACATTTTCGAGATCGAGCCGATCTCGAACAGCGTATCGGCATTGACCGGCGCACCGGTGTCCTTCGATGCGACGCCGAAATAGAAGAGGTGCTGCTTGCCGCCAGCGGTGACGCCGACAGCGAGGCCGGGCACATCATGCTCCTTCATTAAAGGCAGGATGGCGCGATCGACGGCGCTGCGGACGGTGGTGGCGTCCTGGGCGTGGAGCGCTATCGGCAACATACATGCTGCGACTAAGAACGCGCAGGGCGCCAGACACGAAGAGAGGCGCAGCATCAGTGTTTCCCGAGCGCTTCGGTTGGCAGTCTGCGGCAAGTCGAGCATGCGCGACAACTCTCCTTACATATTGTCCATGGCGCAATCCGCTCCGCGTCTTGCGCCCTACGATCCTTACCCCTTCTTCTTCATCCCGTAGACATGATCCGGACCGGGAAAGGCGCGGCTTCGCACCTCATCCGCATAGCCCTTGATCGCGGCTTCGATGCCGGGGCCGAGATCGCCGTAGCGCTTGACGAATTTCGGCACGCGCGGCGACAGGCCGAGCATGTCCTCCAGCACCAGCACCTGACCGTCACAGGCCGGGCTCGCGCCGATGCCGATGGTCGGGATCGCAATCTCGCTCGTGATCTTGCGCGCGAGCGGCTCCGCCACCGCCTCGATCACCACCGAGAACGCCCCCGCCTCCGCCACCGCCCTCGCATCCGCTTCGATCGGAGCCCAGTCGGCTTCCTCGCGACCCTGCGCGCGGAACGAGCCCAGCGTGTTGATCGATTGCGGCGTCATGCCGACATGCGCCATCACCGGAACACCGCGCTCGGCCAGAAAGCGGATGGTCTCGGCCATGCGCACGCCGCCTTCGAGCTTGATCGCGCCGCAGGTGGTTTCCTTCAGCACGCGTGCGCAGGAGGCGAAAGCCTGCTCCTTCGATTGTTCGTAACTGCCGAACGGCATGTCGACCACGACCAGCGACCGCTTGGACCCGCGCATCACCGCGTGACCCTGCAGGATCATCATGTCAAGCGTCACCGGAATGGTGGTCTCAAGCCCGTGCATCACCATGCCGAGCGAGTCTCCGACCAGGATCACGTCGCAATACCGATCAACGAGGCTGGCGGTATGGGCGTGATACGAGGTCAGCATCACGATCGGCTCGCCGTTCTTGCGGGCGCGAATATCCGGCGCGGTCAGGCGCCTGATCTCTTGCTGGACGGACACTGGTTGCACTCCCGGCAGGGTTGGCCCTATCGGCAGCGAGGTAGCGGATTGGACCGGAGTTGGGAAGTGTTAGCCATGCATGCAGGAGGGTGCGTCGGAGGACAGGGCTCAGCCAGAACCCATTAACGGCGGGCGGTTATAGGTTCCGCACCGGGCGCATAGGACGGCCGCAGGCGATTTCGCCGCAGCGGCCGCCTCGCATCGCTGCCGGGTGGAGTTGCCGCGTGACCGATTTTTTCGCCACGAAGTCCTTTGCCGAGCTGAAACGCGAGGCCGAGAGCACCGACCGCCGCGACGGACTGAAGCGCACGCTGTCCGCGTCGAGCCTGGTCGCGCTCGGTGTCGGCTGCATCATCGGCGCCGGCATCTTCGTCCTGACCGGCAATGCCGCCGCCACCAATGCCGGCCCAGCGGCTTCGCTGTCGTTTCTGATGAGCGCCGTCGTCTGCGCGCTGGCCGGATTGTGCTACGCCGAGATGGCGTCGAGCGTGCCGGTCGCCGGCAGCGCCTACACGTATGCCTATGCCACCCTCGGTGAACTCATCGCCTGGATCATCGGCTGGGACCTCATCCTCGAATATGCGTTCGGCGCCACCGCGGTCGCGATCGGGTGGTCCGGCTATGTCGTGAGCTTCATGCAGGACATCGGCCTGCCGATCTCACCGCGACTGGCCGCTTCGCCGCTAGCCTATGATGCGGCGACCGGACTCTGGTCCTTCACCGGCGCGCTGGTCAATCTCCCGGCCATGCTGATCATTGCCGCGATGACGGCCTTGCTCATCGTCGGCACCAGCGAATCCTCCCGCGTCAACAATATCATCGTCGCGATCAAGGTCACGATCGTGGTGCTGTTCATCGTTGCCGGCGCCTTCTATTTCGACACCGGCAACTGGGTGACGGCGGGCAATCCCGAGGGCCATTTCATTCCGCCGAACGAAGCGCCCGGCGTGTTCGGCTGGAGCGGCGTCCTGCGCGGCGCGGCGATCGTGTTCTTCGCCTATATCGGTTTCGACGCGATCTCGACCGCGGCGCAGGAGGCGACCAATCCGCGCCGCGACATGCCGATCGGCATTCTCGGATCGCTGCTGATCTGCGCAATCCTCTATGTGATGGTCAGCGCGGTGCTGACCGGGATCGTGCCCTACGACAAGCTCAACGTCGCCGACCCCATCGCCGTCGGCATCGACGCGACCGGGCTGACCTGGCTCGAGCCGCTTGTGAAGCTCGGCGCCGTGCTGGGCCTGACCTCTGCGATCCTCGTCCTGCTGCTCGGTCAGGCGCGCATCTTTTTCACCATGGCGCGCGACGGGCTGCTGCCGGCCTGGGGCGCGCGGATCCATCCGCGCTTCCGTACGCCCTATGTCAGTTCGCTGTTGATCGCGGCCATCGTCATGACGCTGGCGGGAACGTTGCCGATCAACATGGTGGCGCAACTGGTCTCCATCGGCACGCTGATGGCATTCGCCATCGTCTGCATCGGCGTGCTGGTGCTGCGGGTGCGCCAGCCCGACATGCCGCGGGCGTTCAAAGTGCCGGCGATCTGGTTCGTAGCACCCGCGGGCGCGATCACGTCGGTGGCGCTGATGCTGGGACTGCCGGGCGCGACCTGGCTGCGCCTGGTGATCTGGGGCGCGATCGGTCTTGGCGTCTACTTCCTGTATAGCTTGCGCCACAGCCGCGTGCGCGTGACAGAAGCGGCGGCCGTCCAGCGCTAGCCTCGCTCACCCAGGCGAGCGTCACCGCCGCGCCCCCGAGCCAGCGTTTCCGATGGCTTCTCGCCGAACGCATGGCGAAAATATTTCGAGAAGTGGCCAAGATTGCCGAAGCCGCATGCAAAAGCGACATCGGTCACGGACGTGGTGTCGTCGGGACGCGACAGCATCAAGCGGGCACGATGCAGCCGCACATGGCGCAGGAATTCCATCGGCGAATAGCCACGGCTGCGTCTGAATTGATGGAACAGGCTGCGCATGCTGCATTCGCACAGCGCGCTCAACGTCTCGATCGCAATCGGTCGGTGCCAGTTGGCTTCGATATGATCCTCCGCGCGGCGAACCTGCCAGGGCGCGGCCGCCGGCGGTTCGGTGTCGAGCAGGTGCGAATGATCATGGACGTTCGCGAACAGGAACATCACGATCGTTCGCTGCTCCAGTTCGGAGATGATAAGCGGAATGGCGGCGGCATTGTGCGATCGGCGCGCAAATTGCGCACCGAGTTCGCGCAGGCGCCGCGCCGCCGGAGTCCGGAAATCGGTCACGCCACTGAACCGGGGCGGCGTATCGACGCGCTGACCGGTCAAGGCAGTCAGCGTTGCGACCACGGCATCCGGATCGATCAGGAAGGCGTAATGCTCAAAGCCGGCATCGAAAACGAGTCCGATCATCGTATCGGGCGACAAGACCCCGCCAATCTTGCTGCCAACGCTATGGGCACGGCCGGCCGTCGCCTGTTCTCCCACACCGGCCACCGGAAGTCCCTGGGTGTAGAATTTCACATCGGAAAATTGTGCGCGGATGCGCGCGCCGTAGGACGCGTGCATCAGTCCGACACGTCCGAAGCGGCGGAAATTGACGCTGGCGTGAAAAGGCTGATGCGACTTGCGGTCGACCGACACGTCGAAGCTGGAATCGGCGAACAGCCGGGTGATGCCGTCGCAGAACGTATCGACCGCATCCGCGCGGATCAGCGGGAAGGCGTCCAGGGGCGCGGTGGCCGGAGCGTGGGCGACAGTTCGGCGCATGGTTCGCGGGGGCGGCGGATCGGAAGAGTGCGGCCGGACGCTAGCCGATTTGGAGCCGCAGCGCGCCGATTTCACAAGCAATTGATATGACGCAGTTTTCCTGGCTCTGCGATCGGTCCGTTGCGCAATTTGAGTAGCCGGACGCGGCCTGGTTGGATAGCCGTCGGTCAAAGGACCGGGAGAACCCCATGCAACGACCCGCTTTATGGCTTCTGACCGCAGCATCGATCGCGGCCGCACCCGTCGCGGCGTTCGCGCAGCCGGGCAGCAAGCCGAATATCGTCTATATTCTGGCCGACGATCTCGGATGGAAGGATGTCGGCTTCCACGGCTCCGACATCAGGACGCCGAATATCGACCGGCTCGCCGAGACCGGCGTCCGGCTCGAGCAATTCTACGCACAGCCGATGTGTACGCCGACCCGCGCGGCGCTGCTGACCGGCCGATATCCGATGCGATACGGACTGCAGACGCTTGTCATCCTGCCGGATCAGACCTACGGCCTGCCGACCACCGAGCGCCTGTTGCCGCAGGCGCTGAAAGAGAGCGGCTACAGCACGGCGATCGTCGGCAAATGGCATATCGGTCACGCCAAGCGTGAATATTGGCCACGACAGCGCGGCTTCGATTATCACTACGGCCCGCTGATCGGGGAGATCGACTATTTCACGCATGAAATGCACGGGCAGCGCGACTGGTACCGCAACAACCAGCCGCTGAAGGAGAAGGGCTACGTCACAACCCTGCTCGGGCAGGATGCGGTGCGGCTGATCGACAAGCACGACACGCAGAAGCCGCTCTTCATGTATCTGGCGTTCACGGCGCCGCATACGCCGTATCAGGCGCCGCAGGCTTATCTAGACAAATACAAATCGGTCGCCGATCCGCAGCGCCGCGCCTATTCGGCCATGATCACGGCGATGGACGACCAGATCGGCAATGTTGTGCAGGCGCTGGAGAAGCGCGGCATGCGCGACAACACCATCATCGTCTTCCACAGCGACAATGGCGGCACCCGCTCCGCATTGTTCGCCGGCCAGATCGAAACCAAGGGCGCGCTCCCCGCCGACAACGGCCCGTTCCGCGACGGCAAGGGATCTCTTTACGAAGGCGGCACGCGTGTCGCCGCGCTGGTGAACTGGCCTGCCCGCATCAAGCCCGGCGTCAGCAATCAGCCGATGCATGTGGTGGACTGGTTTCCGACGCTGACGGCGCTCGCCGGCGCCAAACCGGATGGCGGCTTGCCGCTGGACGGACTCGACATGTGGCCAACGCTGTCCGAAGGCAAACCGTCTCCGCGCCGGGAAGTCGTCTACAATATCGAGATGTTCCGCGGCGCGGTACGCCAGGGCGACTGGAAGCTGTTCTGGCGCACGACGCTTCCATCCAGGATCGAGCTTTACGATCTCGCCAAGGACCCGTCGGAGAAGAACAATCTGGCCGAACAGAATCCGGCTTTGGTTGCCGACCTGCAAAAGCGAATCCTCGGCTTGTCCGGCGAGATGGCGAAGTCGCTGTTCCTCACGGCGACATTCAAGGCATACCAGTCCAGGCCGGAAGCGCCGATGGCTCTGCCGAACGAGGATGCGTTCTACGAGTCCGATACGCCCTAGCGTGTGGGTCCGAGGTCGCGCCGCGAACGCGCGACCTCGGGTCAGATTGGCATCGCTCCGGCCTCGCTGCGGCGGGTTCGCCGCGATTCCTTGCGCATGCCGGCATCGCGGGTATGGTGCGTCTCCCGCGCCATTTCGTCCTTGCACACGCGATGGCGAACGCATTCCGAGAGCTGCCGCAATGACCCAGCACCGTCTCGACCCGTCGCCTGCCACTGTTCATTGGGGCCATTTCGACGCCGCGCTCAAGCCGGCGCTCACGATCGAGAGCGGCGACACCATTACGATGACATCGGTGTCCGGCTTGCCGGAGCAATTGCCGGACGCGACGAGCGGTTACACGGTGGCGCCGGCGCTGCGCGCGATCCATGCCGGCGCCGCGCGCAAGATGGGCCCGCATATCTGCACCGGACCTGTCGCAATCCGCGGCGCCAGGCCTGGCGATACGCTGGAGGTGCGGATTAAGTCGATCAGGCTCGCCGACGACTGGGGCTACAACATGATCCGGCCCGGCGCGGGCGCGCTGCCCGACGATTTCACGCGGGAACGCGTCATCCATATCGGGCTCGATGCCCAAAGGATGATGGGCCGCCTGCCCTGGGGTCTCGAACTCCCGCTGCGGCCGTTTTTCGGCGTGATGGGTGTCGCCCCTGCGCCGTCCGCGGGCACCGTCTCGTCGGTGCCGCCGGGACGCCATGGCGGCAATATCGACAACAAGGAACTGGTGCCGGGCGCGACGCTGTATCTGCCGGTGCATGTGGATGGCGCATTGTTCTCGGTCGGCGACGGACATGGCGCCCAGGGCGATGGCGAGGTCTGCCTGACCGCGATCGAGACCGGACTGACCGGGACATTCGAACTGCACCTGCACAAGGGCCCTGCGCTCGACTGGCCCTATGCGGAGACGCCGACGCATCTGATCACGATGGCCTTCGACCCCGATCTTGATGTCTGCGTGACCATCGCGCTGCGCGACATGATCGCCGCGATCTGCTTGCGCACCGGATTGTCGCGCGAGGACGCCTATACGCTCTGCAGCCTCGCCGCCGATCTGCGCATCACCCAGGTGGTCAATGGCAGCAAGGGCGTGCATGTGATGCTGGAGAAGCGCTATCTCGCGCGAGCCGCCTAGCATCCTGGCGCTTCGCCGCGAGGCGATATACCGGGCATCAACCACATCCGGACATGGTTCCTCAACGACTTCCGTCCATATTGCGGCGGTTCGCGCTGGATATCTGCCGCCGGGATTTCAGGTCATGCAGGCCGACACTGACCTCGCGGAAGACGCCCGTCTTTCCGCGCTCGCCAAATACGACATTCTCGACACGCCACCGGAAGAGGCGTTCGACCGGATCACGCGGCTGACCGCACGCATCTTCAATGTTCCGATGTCGACGGTGACATTCCTTGACGGGCATCGTCAGTGGTTCAAGGCGCGGCAGGGCGTGGACGCCTGCGAGACCGAAAAGGGACCGGCCTTCTGCAATCTGGCGGTCCAGAGCGGCGACCCGCTGATCGTCCCCGATACGCATATCGACGACCGCTTCAGCGACAATCCGTTCGTCGTCGGTCCGCCCTATCTGCGCTTCTATGCCGGCATGCAGTTGCGCACCACCGACGGGACCGCCGTCGGCACGCTGTGTGCGATGGATACGCAGCCACGTGCTTTCGGCGACGAAGACGCAAGGACCCTGTCCGATCTCGCCGCGATAGTGATGAGCGAACTCGAATTGCGCACGCTGGTGCTGCGCGATGGCATGACCGGGGCGCTGGCCCGGCAAGCCTTCCGGCAGGAAGCCGAGCGGGCCTTTTCGCTTGCCCGTCGCCACGCGCATTCGCTGAGCTGCATCGTTTTCGATCTCGACCATTTCAAAGCGGTCAATGACGAGAATGGTCATGCCGTCGGCGATCTGGTGCTCAAGGCTTGCGTCGAGGTCTGCCATCAGCAACTGCGCACCAGCGATCTGGTTGGCCGGATGGGCGGCGAGGAATTCGCGATCGTGTTGCCGCATGTCGCGGGCGACGCGGCGATGAACGTGGCGCAGAAGATTCGTGCTGCCATCGGACAGATATTCGTTCCGGGCAAGTTCAGTCCGGTGCGGTTCACCGCGAGTTTCGGTGTCGCATCGATCGACGGCACGGTCCGCGACATTGCCGAACTGCTCGAACATGCCGACCAGGCGCTTTACGCGGCAAAAGCGGCCGGTCGCAACACCTGCTCGCTCTGGAAGACGCCGGACGCCGCCCCGCCTAACCTGCTGCGGCGGGTCTTCAAGGCCGGGCGGATCAGTTTCAATGCCGGCCACTCGACCATCGACTGCACCGTGCGTGGTCTGTCCGATACCGGCGCAAGCCTCGACGTCGCCAGCACCGCCGGCATTCCGCAGCGTTTCAAGCTGCAGATCGGCGCCGACAATTTCTCCCGGGCATGCACCGTCACCAATGCCCGCGAAAAGAACGTGCAGGTTCAGTTCGCGTAAGGGTACGACGTCTTCCGGATAGATCGCGTCTAACGGGGAATCACCGGCACACCGATCACGTCCGGGTGGAACCAGAAGATCACCGCCGCATAGGCGACCGTGCCGACCACGAGCACCGCCACATCGCCCGTCCAGCCGCCCGTCCTGACATTGGGCGCAGCGGGATCGGTGCGGCGCTTCACCGCGATGCGGTCGAAAACCGCCCAGGCGAGAAACGAACCGAACAGGATGATCGATCCGAGGTCGCCGTTCGACATCAGATGCGCGACGGCCCAGAGCTTCACGCCGACCAGCATGGGGTGCTTCAGCACGCGCTTGATATTGCCGGGGATGTAGGCGGCGACGACGCAGACAAGCGCCACCCAGTTCAGCAACAGCGCGAGATGCCTCGTCCAGACCGGCGGATACCAGAGATCGATCCATCCGCCGGCGCGATAGCGCGCAAAACCATATGCGATCAGCACGATACCGATCACGGAAATCACCGAGAACGCGATCTTGTAGGGTGCCTCGCCGATCCGCGCGATCAGCCGCGCCCGCGCTTCTCGCCGGGTGACGAACACATGCGGTGCGAAAAACACGATCAGTCCGAGGATGAGAAGAGTGAGACCCATGGGACGCCCGGTGGAGGTGCCAATCTGGAACGCTTCCACTTAAGGCCAGCCGGACGCCGCTTGCAAGTCCGCGCATACCGCGGAAGCAGAGGCGACTCATGGATGCGCCTTGGGGATACGCTTTGGGGATGCGAGGCCTGGGAAGACACTTTGGCCGGATGAAAGTCCATTCCCATTGCGCCGCGGCATTCCAAGGGTAAAACGTCTTGCAGAAACAATCGGTGGGCTGGATAGATATCGTCCGGCCGATTTGGCACCGGGACAATAGCTGCGGGGAAAAGCCGCGCCTTGCCGGGAAAGGGAAGCTCATGACGCGTACAGCTCTGGCCCTCGCTGCCATCCTTGCGGCCTTCGCGCCCGCGCAGGCCCAGGACTGGCCGGCCAAGACAGTGCGAATCGTCGTGCCGTTCGGTCCCGGATCCACGCCCGATATCGTGGCCCGGCTCCTCAGCGAGCAATTGCAGGCCAAATATCCCGGCTCTGCCTTTGTGATCGAGAACAAGACCGGCGCGGGCGGCAATACCGGGACCGACGCGGTCGCGAAGGCCGCGCCGGACGGCACGACCATCGGCGTCTCGATCGGCGGACCGCTCGCGATCAACACGCTGCTGTTTTCCAAATTGCCCTACGACCCGCAGAAGGACATCGCGCCGGTGACGCAGCTCGTCACCATGCCGAGCGCACTGGCGGTACATCCCGATCTTGGCGTCAAGACCGTGGCGGATCTGATCGCGCTCCTGAAGAAGGAACCGGGCAAATACAATTTCGGCTCGATCGGAAACGGTTCGCTCTCGCACCTGACGATGGAAGCGATCGCTCAGAAGAGCGGCGCCAAGATGGTTCATATCCCCTACGCGTCATCGCCCGCGGCGATGACCGCGCTGGTGCGCGGCGACGTGCACATGGCGGTACTTCCGGCCATCGCCGTGACGCCGCAAGCCGATGTCGGCAAGGTCAACATCCTCGCGGTCTCGCTGCCGAAGCGCTCACCCTATCTGTCCAACATTCCGACGCTGAAGGAATCGGGCGTCGACGTCGAAGCCGACACCTGGATGGGTCTGATCGCACCCGGCGGCACACCGCCCACGCTGATCGCCGCGATCAACAAGGACGTCACCGAAGCGCTCGGGACGCGCGCCGTCCGCGACAAGCTTGCCACCCAATACATGGAACCGGTCGGCAATTCGCCGGCCGAATTCCGTGCGGTGATCGATGGCGAGATCACCCGCTGGTCCCCGGTTATCAAGGCCGGCGACGTGAAGATCAACTAACCGGTATCGCGTACCCGACCTGTCTTGCGATCGGGCGAACGACCGCCAATATGCTGTCCGCACTGGCCATCTGCGGCGTTGCCGCCTGCCCGGACAGTCCAGTGCCCCGTGAACTGTCCCCGCGGCGCTGAGACTCAATGGATTCGCTCTCTCAATTTGCGCTCGGCGCCGCCATCGGTGTTGCGGTCATGCATCGCCGGACCCGGCCGTGGAAGGCCGCGCTAATCGGCGGGCTCGTCGCCACCCTGCCCGATCTCGACGCCTTCTACGATCACGGCGATCCGGTCTCGAATGTGACACTGCATCGCGCCAACAGCCATGCGCTGTTCTGGCTGACGCTGGCCTCGCCGGTGATCGCCTTCATCGCCGCGGTGGCGTCGCGCGAGCGTGAAAATTACATGCGCTGGTGGCTGGCGGTCTGGCTGGCGCTGGTGACGCATCCGATCCTCGACTGGTTCACGGTCTACGGCACGCAGATCCTGCGGCCGTTCACCGACTTCCCCTATGCGGTCGGCAGCATCTTCATCATCGATCCGCTCTATACGCTGCCGCTGCTGATCGGGATCGCGGCCGCGTTGATGTTACGCAACGAACGCGGCTGGCGCTGGAATATCGCGGGACTCGTGCTGAGCACGCTTTATCTCGGCTGGGGCGTGTTCGCGCAGGCGCAGGTGACAGCGATCGCCGAAGCGTCGCTGCGCGCCGACGGGAAAAAGGTCGAGCGCCTGCTGGTCACCCCGACTCCGTTCAACACGGTGCTATGGCGCGTGGTCGCGGTGACGCCGGACGGCTATCTCGAAGGTTTCCGCTCGTTCCTTGACCGCGATCCGCACATGACGTTCGAGGCTTATCCACGTGGCGAAAAACTGTATGACGCTGTGCGCGATTATCCTTCGGTCGCAAGGATCGCGTGGTTCACGCAAGGGCTATTCAAGGTCGGCGAACGCGACGGCAAGGTGATCGTCTCCGACCTGCGCATGGGTCAGGAGCCATATTACAGTTTCAACTTCGTGGTCGGACAGCGGCAGAGCCCGACCATCGCCGCTATTGCACCGGCGCGCTTCCGCGAACAGCATGACGTGCGGAGCGGATTGTCATGGTTGTGGCGGCGGATGTGGGGAGAGACGATTCCGTCGCCGAAGTAAGGGTGGCGGCCGGCGCGTCGAGTGCAGCGAAACGCGAGACTGTCGGCCCCGAATTTCGTTTCGCTTAATTCAGGCTACTTCCCGAACGCCGCCTTGTAGTCATCGGGCTTGAACCCGACCAGCAAGGCCTTGCCGGTTTCAAGCACCGGCCGCTTGATCATCGACGGCTGCTCCAGCATCAGCTTGATCGCCTTGGCCCCGGTCAAGCCTTCCTTGTCGGTGTCCGGCAACTTGCGGAAGGTCGTTCCGGCGCGGTTGAGCAGCGTCTCCCAGCCGACCGCCTTGCTCCAGCGCTCGAGATGCGCCTTGTCGATGCCCGCGCTCTTGTAGTCATGGAACACATACTCGACGCCGGCCTTGTCGAGCCAGGCCCGCGCCTTCTTCATCGTGTCGCAATTCTTGATGCCATAGATCGTAACGGTCATGCGGAAGCTCCCTCGCCGCAATTGTCTATCACGCCGCCGGCCTCCGCCCGAACAAGACGATGCGGCGCCTGTGTGGACAACATGCGGGCACATTCAATAGTTAGGCGTTGACCTAACTATTTTCGGCCGCTATGACCTCCGGCGTCATTGCGAACCCGCCGCCCAACCGAGCATTGAACGCTCATGCCATCTTCGCTCGCGACCTCCGATGCACCCCCGGTGGACAATGTGTTCCGAGCATTATCCGACCCCACGCGCCGGCATGTCCTGGAGCGGCTGAGCCGCAGTTCCGCTTCGGTCAGCGAATTGGCCGAGCCGTTCGAAATGGCGCTGCCCTCCTTTTTGCAGCACCTGCGCATCCTCGAGGAATCCGGCCTCGTCAAATCCCACAAGACAGGACGGGTCCGGACCTACGAACTCTCGCCGAAGCGGCTGAAACTCGCGGAAGACTGGCTCTCGCGCCAGCGCAGCCTGTGGGAGCGGCGCCTCGATCAACTCGACGCCTATCTGCTCAACATAAAGGAGAAAGAGAAGTGAGTGCCCTGATAAAGCCCGACCCGAAACTCGACCTTGTCCTCGAGCGGGTCGTCGACGTGCCGCGCGAACTGGTCTGGAAAGCGTGGACCACGCCGGAGCATCTCAAGCACTGGTTCTGTCCGAAGCCATGGTCGGTGACCGAATGCGAGATCGACCTGCGCCGTGGCGGCATTTTCCGCACCGTCATGCGCTCGCCCGAAGGCGAGGAGTTTCCGAATGTCGGGTGTTATCTCGACATCATCCCGAACGAATTGCTGGTGTTCACCGACGCCCTGCTGCCGGGCTATCGGCCGTCCGAAAAGCCGTTCTTCACCGCGACCCTGCAATTGTTCGAACAGGGCAAGGGCACGCGCTATGTCGCGACCGCGATTCATCGCGACCCGGACGGCCGCAAGCAGCACGAGGACATGGGATTCCATGACGGTTGGGGCACGGTCGTCGACCAGATGGTGGCGTATATCAAAACGTCGATGTAGGCGCCTCAAAGCCACGAGCTCGGCACGCCACCGAATCCGGCTCTAAAGGGCCGGATTTTTCGTTCGTTCGCCCAAACCGCGCCGGTCATGACCGGGTGGGCTGCATACAATCGCAGCCACGCCGCGAGGTCGCACCATCGCTACTACGGCCGCTTTGCAGTTGACATCGCCAAGGATTGTATACAGCCTGCGCAACAGGAAACGTCCAAACAAATCAATCAATGGAAGCGCCCTCCTCGCAAAATCTGACCGCGTTGCTGAAGTTGCGCGAGCTGATCCTGAGCGGCGACGTCAAGGCCGGCGAGCGGCTGTCGGAGCTTGCGCTGGTCGAACGCCTCGGCGTATCGCGCACTCCCATCCGCACCGCGATGATGCGCCTCGAACAGGAGGGCCTGACGCATTCGATCCCGACCGGGGGGTTTGCGGTCTCGGCTTTCAGCGAACAGGACATCCATGCCGCGATCGAGATCCGCGGCACGCTCGAGGGCCTGGCCGCCCGCCTCGCCGGCGAGCGCCGCCTGGCGCCAGCCGACCTGACCGCGCTGAAGGATTGTCTTGCCGCACTCGACGAACTCGTGCTTGGGCGCGGCGTAACCTCCGACAATTTCTCCCACTATGTCGCGCTGAACGAGCGCTTCCACCAACTGGTGATCGATCTCGCCGACAGCGCGGTGCTGAAGCGGCAGATCACGCGCGCGGTCTCGCTCCCATTCGCGTCGGCCTCGGCATTCGTCAACGTACAGGCGAGACTGCCAGAAACGCTGATCCTGTTTACGGTGGCGCAGGATCATCACCGCTGCATCGCCCGCGCGATCGAGGACGGCGAAGGCGAGCGCGCCGAATTTCTGATGCGCGAACATGCGCGGCTGGCGCGCCGGAACCTCGAGCTCGCGTTGCGAAACCACCTGACCCGTGACCTCGTGCCCGGGTCGCCGCTCATTCGATTCAAGACCAAGGTTGCTGTATGAGTGCCTTCCCACTTCAACGAAAACAACATCGGAGGAATGCGATATGAGGAATGCGTTATTGTGTTTGACGGCACTGTCGGTGATCGGCCTCGCCACTGTGCCTGCCGCGGCCCAGGACAAGCCGGTCGAAATGCGCTTCTCGCACTGGGTGCCTCCGCAGCATCCGATGCATGCCGCGGCGGTCGCCTGGGCAGAATCAATCAGCAAGGCGTCGAACGGAACGATCAAGGTCACGATCTATCCGTCGCAGCAGCTCGGCAAGGCCTTCGACCATTACAACATGGCGCGCGACGGCATTGTCGATATCTCCCATGTGAATCCTGGCTATGAGCCCGGCCGTTTCCCGATCGTCGCAGCGGTCGAACTGCCCTTCATCTTCAATAATTCGAAGGAAGGCAGCGCTGCGATGGACGAGTGGTATCGCAAATATGCCGACAAGGAGATGAAGGACGTCAAATACTGTCTGATGTTCGCGCACGACCCCGGCACCTTCCACTTCACCAAGAAGAAGGTGCAGGTCCCGACCGACATGAACGGCATGAAATTCCGCCCCGCCAACGCGGTAATCGCCAACTGGATGCGTTCGCTCGGCGCCAGCAACGTGCAGGCCTCGGCGCCGGAAATCCGCGACGTGCTGGACAAGGGCGTGGCGGAAGGCGCGGGCGCGCCGTGGGGCTCGGTCCTGCTGTTCGGCATCGACAAGGTGACGAAGTATCACATCGATGCGCCGATCTACGTCTCCGAACAGGTCTGGGTGCTGAACCCGGCAACCTATGCCAAGCTCTCTCCCGCCCAGAAGAAGGTGATGGACGATCATTGCTCCAGCGACTGGGCGCTGAAGATCGCTACCCCCTGGGCGGATTATGAGTCGGGCGGCAACGCGAAGATCAAGGCGCTGCCCGGCCACGAGGTCTATCCGCTCACTCCCGAGCAACTCGCCGAATGGCGCAAATCGGCCGAGCCGATTGTCGCCAACTGGGAAGCCGACGTGAAGAAGACCGGCCAGGATCCGAAGGCCGTGCTCGACGACCTGAAGGCGACCGTCAAGAAGCGCAATTCGGCCTACTAGACTATTGGCAAGGCGACGAGGCGCGGCAAAATCGCCGCGCCTCTTTTTTCTCCCTCCCGGACTTACCGTCCAAGAAACCTCAACAGGCAAGACAATGAAGCGTAGCGAAAACCGCATCCTGACCACGCATGTGGGCAGCCTCGTCCGATCGCAGGCCGCGATCGACGCCGTCAGAAATCACGACCAGAAGAAACTCGAGGCGGAGGTGACGGACATCGTTGCGCGTCAGGCCAAGGCTGGCATCGACGTGGTCAATGACGGCGAATACGGCAAGTCGGGCTGGGCGAATTACATACTCGCGCGTCTGAGCGGTTTCGAGTCCCGCCCCGACAAGATGTATGAAGCGGTTTGGGTCGGCCGCGACCGCATCCGCTTCAGCGAATTCATGAAGGAGCAGTTCCCGCGCGCCGTGACCGGATCTCCCGGGCACGCTTGCGTCGGGCCCATCACCTATACCGGGCAGGATGCGATCCGCGGCAACATCGCGGCACTCAAGGCCGCTCTCGACAAGACCAAGGTCGAAGACGTGTTCTTCACCGCCGTCGCGCCGGCAAGCGTCGGCTACGATGCCGAGAACGAGTATTACAAGAACGAAGAGGACTACGTTTTCGCGATCGCCAACGCGTTGCGCGAGGAATATCTCGAAATCATCAAGGCCGGCTTTGTGCTGCAGGTCGACGACGCGGTGCTCGCCAACATGTTCGACCATCTTACCCAGGACGATCCGAAAAAATACTACGCCTGGGCCGAATTGCGGGTCGCCGCACTGAACCAGGCGCTGGAAGGCATTCCCGAGGATCGCATCCGCTATCATATCTGCTTCGGCAGCTGGCATGTGCCGCATGTCGCCGACGCCAAGCTATCCGACATCGCCGACCTGATGTTGTCGGTGAAGGCCGGCGCCTATTCGATCGAGGCCGCCAATGTGCGCCACGAGCACGAATGGAAGCTGTGGAAGACCAAGAAGCTGCCGGCCGGCAAGATCCTGATCCCGGGCGTGATCACCCATCACACCACGACGGTGGAGCATCCCGAGCTGGTCGCCGAGCGCATCATCAATTTCGCCGGCGCGATCGGCAAGGAGAACCTGATTGCCGGAACGGATTGCGGCTTCGCGCAGGGCGAGACCACGCAGCGCGTGCATCCGCAGGTGATGTGGGCGAAATTCGAAAGCCTCGCCGAAGGTGCGAAACTCGCGAGCAAGCAGCTCTGGGGTTAAGCCGAAGGGTGCGCGTCAGCCGGCACGATGCCGGTCGGCGTGCGCCTTGCGGCCGCCGCGTTCGAGTTTTTCCGCCGGGATCGTCTGCAGCAATCGCTCCGACAATTCGATCGAGCGGCGGGCCAGTTCCGCCGCGCCCTCGTGCAGGTCCTTTGAATTCCTGACATCGCGGACATTATTCTCCATGTCCTCGGCCGACCAGCCGCGGCTGTGCGCGATGTAGGGAAATTGCGGGAATTGAAAGCCAAGCTCGGCGAAGAAACCGAGCATCTGCCCGGCGACGCCCTGCACATTGTCCTGCCCGCCGACGATGATGAAGGCCGCAACCTTGTTGCGGATCATCACGCGATTATGGGTGGTGACCTGGTTTTGGATGCAGTTCAGCCGCTCCGCCATCTTGAAATAGAGCGAACTCGCCTGCCCCCAGCGGATCGGCGTTCCCACGATAATGACATCGGCCCAGTGTACCAGTGCCTCGTAGACCGGCGTCAGTTCGTCCTTCGGGTGCATCTGGGTGATCGAGCATGGCCAGGTGCAGGCGCGCGCCGCTTTGGAATAATAGCCTTCGCAGGCATGAAACTTCAGCTCGTTGAGCTTGATGAGCTGCGTCTCACAGCCCCGCTCCGCCGCTGCCGCCAGCGACGACGCCAGCAAATCGTCGGACCCCGAATAGCGCGGCGCCTTCGAATCCATGGCCGTAGTCGAAATGCCGGCGACCCGCACCGGCCCGTCGGCGCGAACGATCGACCGCGCCAGCGGATGCGGTTTATGCGGGGCACGATGGCGCTGAGTGCCGGCCGTCACGTTGACGAGGACACGCCCGGCCTCGACCTTGACCGGATAGGACGGTACGCGATCGTCCTCGAAGCCCGGCTCGCCCAAGCCGGTGACCCTATGGAATTTCCATTGATGCCACGGACAGACCACATAATCGCTGTCGAGCGTCCCCTCGCCGAGCGGACCGCCGACATGATTGCAGGCGTTATGAATGGCCCCGAATTGTCCGCCCTTGCAGGACAGCGCAATCTCGATCGTGCCGGCCTTGTGCCGCTGAAGCGGTTGCGCGGATAACGTTGCGGCGTCGCCGATATCGATCCACTCGTCATTCATCCGCGCGCCGCTCCCGAATCTGCCGCTGGTCGCTTCAGCCGGTGGGCAGTCTTGCAAGACCGGGACAGACGCGCAAATCAAAAGCCACTGATGAGCTGCGGACGAATTACCGCGCCCGTTCAGGCGCGCGCAATGGCGGGCGGACAGGTTTCATCGCTGGCTCCCTCCCTCAGTGCAGCGCCTCGCGCGCCAGATGGCGCAGCTTGTCCGGATTGCGCATGACATAGATCGCGGTGATCTTGCCGTTGTCGATTTGAAGCGCCGTGGTCTGCAAGGTGTCGCCCGCCTCGCGCGTGACGAAACCCGGCAGCCCGTTGATGACGCCATATTCGAGCAGTTGCGACATCTCCCGCGCAAAGGCGCGGGCCAGCGCGGTGTGCAGCTTCATGACGTCATCAAGTCCGGTAAGCGGGCGCAGCGCGGCCCGCTTCTTGCCGCCGCCGTCGGAGTAAATCACGACATCGTCGGCCAGCATCGATTGCAGCGTCTTCATGTCGCCCGAGCGTGAGGCGGCAAAGAAAGCGCTGGCGATCTCAAGCCCGCGCTCCTTCGGCATGGCGAAGCGGGGCCGCGCAGACCGCACATGCAGGCGCGCGCGGGTCGCGAGCTGACGGCAAGTCGCCGGCTCGCGACCGATGGTTTCGGCAACGTCCTTGAAACTCGCGCCGAACACATCGTGGAGGAGAAACGCAGCACGCTCGAGCGGCGACAATCGCTCCAGGGCAAGCAGCAGCGGCAAGGTCACGTCGTCGGCAGCATCCTCCTCGCTCTCGACCACGGGGTCCGGCAGCCACGGCCCGATATAGCTTTCGCGGCGGTGGCGGGCCGACTTCAACTGATCGAGACACAGACGCGTCACCACGCGCCGCAGAAAGGCCGCCGGCTCACGCACCTGCTCGCGATCGGTGTTGAGCCAGCGCAGAAACGCCTCCTGCACGATGTCCTCGGCGTCCGCGACCGAACCCAGCATCCGGTACGCGACGCGGATCAGCACGGGACGCAGCGGGTCGAATTGCGCGATCGCATCGGCGGCTTCGGATTTCGGTCGCGACATGGCGATCAGGCGGTGTCGCGCTGCTTGACCGGATGGATGGCGCGGAAGCCGACCTGAATCCGGTTCCAGCCATTGATTGCGACCACCAGCAGCGTGAGCTTCACCTGCTCCTCCTCCGAAAATTGCGCGCGCAAGGCATCATAGACGGCATCGTCGACGGGCGCCTGGGCGACGCGGGTGAGTGCCTCGGTCCAGGCCAACGCGGCCCTTTCCCGCTCGTTATAAAGCGGAGATTCCCGCCAGGCATCCAGCAGATAGAGCCGCTCTTCGGTCTCGCCTTTCTTCCGTGCCTCGGCGGTATGCATATGCAGGCAATAGCCGCAGCCATTGATCTGCGAGGCCCGGATCTTGACGAGTTCCATCAGGCTCGGCTCGAGTCCGCTCTTCAGGTGTTCCTGGCTCCAGTCGAGCCAGGCCTTCATCGGTGCAGGCGCGGCGGCGAAGGCGTTCAGTCGGGGTTGCATGGGGTCAGCTCCATCGGTTGATCTGATGGCATGACGAGCCGGACCGCGCAGATGTGACATGCCTTGTGATCTTTTTTTCCCAAACACCTGTCAGGCGTCCAACGTCACCCCGCCTCGACAGGGCTGATGGTCCGCGTTGCAGCCGCAACAGCAGCGCTATCGCTGGGCTACGGCGCGTAGCGGGTGAAAACGTAATCGTGGTCCTTCGGCGCTCGCGCGTCGTGGCAGGCGAAGCAGGTCTTATGCTGTGCCTCGTCGGCCGGCTCGCCGCCCGTGAAGCGGCCGAAACCCCAGCCGCCGGTGGACGCAAATCTTTTAGAGTCCTTGACCATGATCTGGATCGTCGTCGCTGCCCCGGGAATGGACGCGGACTTGAAGTCCGACGACCGCTCCTGCTTCCAGGCCAGCTTGACCAGGATGGTCCCATCCGGAAACGGGATCGTGCCCTCGCGATAAGCCCTGATCGCGACCGCATTGCCGAGCACGGCGCGCAATTCATTCAGCGGCTCGCCCTCCTGGGCCGGCGCGATCAACTCCCTTTGCCGGTAGCTGTCCGGAACCGTGACACCGAAAATCGGTGACGCGGGCCGCGCGCCGGCCCCGCTATCGGCAGGCGACAGCGAAAGGATCGTCAGCGCGGCGGCGGCGCCGGCCGCCAGCGCCAATGCTGTGGTGCGCGACACTCTGACCTCCCGGCATCAGGCGCGATCGACATCGATCACGGCATCGGCAAAAGCGCGCGGCGCTTCCTGCGGCAGATTGTGGCCGACCCCGCCATCGATTACCCGGTGCAGGTAGGGGCCGAAGAACTTCGCGGCATAGGTCGAGGCGTCCGGATGCGGCGCGCCGTTGGCATCGCCTTCAAGCGTGATGGTCGGCACGGAAATGACCGGAAAAGCACTGAGGCGCTTTTCCAGATCGTCGTATTGCGCCTCACCCTCCGCCAGGCCAAGCCGCCAGCGATAATTGTGGATCACGATCGCGACGTGATCGGGATTGTCGAAGGCAGCGGCGCTGCGGGCGAAGGTCGCTTCGTCGAATCGCCACTCGGGTGACGCCAGCCGCCAGATCAGCTTTGCGAAATCGCGCCGATATTTGTCATAGCCGGCGCGTCCGCGCTCGGTGGCGAAGTAATATTGGTACCACCATTCGAGTTCGGCCTTCGGCGGCAGCGGCATCGCGTTGGCCGCCTGGCTTCCAATCAGATAGCCGCTCACCGATACCAGCCCCGTGCAGCGCTGCGGCCATAGCGCGGCGACAATGTCGGCGGTGCGCGCACCCCAGTCATATCCTGCGATGATGGCCTTCCCGATCCGGAGCGCATCCATCAGCGCGATGACGTCGACGGCGAGAGCGGCCTGCTGACCGTTGCGTAACGTCGCCTCCGACAGGAAACGCGTCGAGCCGTAGCCGCGCAGATACGGCACGATCACGCGGTATCCGGCCTGAGCCAGCAACGGCACCACATCGACATAGCTGTAGATGTCGTAGGGCCAGCCATGCAGCAGAATGACCGCCGGTCCATCGGCGGGGCCGTCTTCCGCGTAGCCAACATCCAGGACGCCGGCCCGGATCTGCTTCAGGGCGCGGAAGGACGTCGCGGCCCCCGGCGTCGCGGGGCGTGCCGGATTGTCCTGTGCATGTGAGAAACGTGCGAGTAACGCGGCGGCCATGCCGCCTGCAAGTGCTGCAGAAACGTTACGACGGCTGAGCATCTGGAACCTCCCGATTGTTTTTCGGCGGCGCTTGGTGGCGCGACGTTCAGCTAACCTCCGTACGATCGCGCCGGCAGCGTCATTCCCTGCCCTCTCTTGTGCGATCTTGCGGTGATGCGCACAGGTGCCCCCTGCCCACGTTCATTGCCGACTTTTCAGGCTTCGGCGCGCCGCCCGCTCCTGCTAGACTTCGCCTGCGAGTAGAAGCGGTCAGGGCCCAAGCGCCCGGGACATTGCTCGGCAAGGATCGATTTTATCGTTCTGGAGCCGCGCGAAAGATGCTTCATCTGAGTCTATCCGCATCCTTGGTCCGGGTTTCACCTTTGCGCGTCGAGCGCTTCGGCGTGCCCGGATTACGGCTTCGGTGCGGCTCAGAAATTGGGCAGCGCATGCTCCGCAACGATCCTTGCTCCCCGCAACCTCGGCCTGACGCGCCGGACCTTCCGTGGAGAATGTCATGACCAAATCCGCAACCGCAGCGACCTACGACCTGCCCGAACTCAATCTTGAGACCACCTTCGGCGGCATCGGCACCACCAAGCAGCGCGATGTGCCGCGCATCGATCTGAGCAATTTCGAAAAGCGCAAGCACGAGATCGCCGACCAACTCTGGAATGCCTCGACCGAAATCGGCTTCTTCCAGCTCGTCAACCACGACATCCCGCAGGCGCAGATCGACGAGGCCTTCGAGATGACGGCGCGCTTCTTCGACCTGCCGCATGAGGTGAAGGCGAAGCTGCCGCTGCAAAAGGGGACCAACTCGGGGTGGGAGTACAAGAGCCAGGTGCGGCCTTCCACCGGCACGGCCGACAACAAGGAGAGCTACCAGATCACGGTGCCGCGCATGGGCCCGTTGAATCTGTGGCCAGGCGGCGACAACCTGCCGGGTTTCCACGCCACCATGCTGGCGTTCGAGCGCGCCAACTGGGCGCTGGGCATGAAAGTGCTGTCCTGCTTCGCGCTGAAGCTCGGCTTCGCGCCGGATTTCTTCACTGACGCACATGATCCGCAATCGCCAGAGTATCAGAGCACGCTGCGACTGCTGCATTACCTGCCGATGGTGGACGCCAAGCCGGAAGACTTCACCGGCTGGCGCGCCGGCGCGCATACCGACTATGCATGTCTCACGCTTCTGCATCAGCGCAAGGGCCAGGGCGGACTGCAGCTTTGCCCCGGCAAGGAAGCCGGCGAACTGGCCTGGACCGATGTCGAGCCGGAGGACGGTGTTGTCACTTGCAATATCGGCGACATGCTGAAGCGCTGGAGCGACGACAAGCTTCAGTCGACGCTGCACCGCGTGCGCATGCCGCATGCGCATGAATATCTCGGCTCGCGCTATTCGCTGCCGTTCTTCTGCCAGGCAAATTGCAACGCCTTCGTGCAGGGACCCGGCAAGGTCTATCCGCCGGTGACCGCGCATGACTTCCTGCAGCAGCGGATCGCGGCGAATTTCGCAGCGATGGGGTGACCGGGACATGGCCCGCGGCTGCGCCGTCGCGGGCACTCCCTTCTTCTATCCGGGATGAGATCGCGCCGTCGAAGGCCGACCAACGGCTCGCCTTTCTGCTGCCGCAGGAGTGAGGCCGGACATGAGCCGACTCGCAGCCGGTGACCTTGCGCCGCCGATGACGACCGGACCGCGAACATAATCCTCGATCTCGCCGGGCGGAACGCCGACGCGCAGGTCGGCAGTCCCTAGTACCGGCAGCTTGAGCTATGTCCGCGGCGATACCGCGGACAGCCTCCACAGCGCAGGCGCTATGGAGGGTGCCAGCTTGCGCCCTCCATCGCAGGCCATCCTGTCTCAGGCTTTGAAGAAAGCGAGCAGGTCAACGTTGATCACATCCGCATGCGTGGTCGGCATGCCGTGCGGATAATCCTTGTAGGTCTTCAGCGTGCCGTTCTTCAGAAGCTTGGCCGAGAGCGGCCCGGCGGCGACATACGGCACGATCTGGTCGTCTTCGCTGTGCATCACCAGCACCGGCACGTTGATCTTCTTCAGATCGTCGGTGAAATCGGTCTGCGAGAACGCGACAATCCCGTCGTAGTGCGCCTTCGCGCCACCCATCATCCCCTGACGCCACCAGTTCCGGATCACCGGCTCCAGTTTCTCGACGCCCGGTCGGTTGAAGCCGTAGAACGGCCCGGCCGGCAGATCGTAGTAGAATTTCGCGCGGCTGGCGGCGAGCTGCGCCTGCAGATCGTCGAACACCTCCTTCGGCAGTCCGTTCGGATTGGCCGCCGTTTTCAGCATCAGCGGCGGCACGGCGGAGATGATCGCCGCTTTCGCCACGCGCTTCTCGCCATGACGCGCGAGATAATGGACTACCTCACCGCCACCGGTCGAATGCCCGACGTGAATGGCATCCTTGAGATCGAGATGCTCGACCACAGCCGCGAGGTCGTCGGCATAGTGATCCATGTCGTGACCATCCGCGACCTGGCTGGAGCGGCCATGTCCACGGCGATCATGCGCGATGACGCGATAGCCCTTGCCGATGAAAAACAGCATCTGCGCGTCCCAGTCGTCCGCTGAGAGCGGCCAGCCGTGGCTGAACACGATCGGCTGTCCCTTGCCCCAGTCCTTGTAGAAGATCTGCACTCCGTCCTTGGTGGTGATCGTCGGCATGGCTCTGTTTCCCTTGCGCTTGGCAAAATTGACATGAGTCAGTTAGGCCCCTGCGCAAGGTCCGCCAATCATACGAAAGGAAAGGGTGTTCATCCGGACGGAGAGCAGCCTCAAGCGGTTCGTCTGATCGTCACGATCGCGGCGATGGTTGCGAGCAGAAGCGCGGCGATCGGCCCCATGATGAATATGGCCCCCATCGCGCCGCCGCCGTCGCGATCGTGAAGACCGAAATAGTTGGTGGCTGCGATGTACCAGACGACCGGAATCGCCCAGCCGACGATCAAGCCGGCGAGAAAGGCGAGAATGATCTTGAGAAAGCGGGGCATGCCACAGGTCCGATTGCGACGTCAGTGATGACCGGATCGTTCCCATGTCACCGGCAGCCGGGCAAGCCCGCGGAACGCCCAGCCCCCGAAGCGCACCTCCGCGTCACCGGCAAGACGCAGATGAGACAGCCTGGAAAAAATCGTCGGCAGCGCCACATCGGCGATCATGGCGCGCGAGGCGAAGGCGCCGGCACAGAAATGCGGGCCTGCGCCGAAGGCGATGCTCTTCGAGGTATCGCGCCGTACATCGAACCGATCGGGCTTGTCGAAATGCGCTTCGTCGCGGTTGGCCGATCCGTAGAGAAAGAAAATCCGGTCATCAGGTTCAAATTCGATGTCGCGAAAGCGGTGCTGCCTGGCGATCCGGCGCGGCGACATGCCGATCGGTGAAATCCAGCGCGCATATTCCTCGAAGGCCTGCAGCCAGGAGACCTGTCCCGACCGCACCAGCCCCAGTTGGTCAGGATGCGTCAGCAGCGCCCACACCGTCCCGGCGATCGCATCGCGCGGTTCGTTCTGCCCGCCGCTGATCGCAAGCTTGATGTTGGCGCGCATGCTGTCCATGGGCATACCGGATTGCAGCATCACGCTGAGCAGGCTCTGGTCCGGCGCCCTCTTCACGACGGGAAGCATGTCGTCGATCGCCGCATCGATGCCGGCGGTCGCGCCATGGCAGCGCGCCGCGATCTCGGGCACGCCGGTATAATTGGCGATGCCGTCGATCATGGCCTGCGACCACGCATCCATGTCCTGGTAGCGCATGTTGGTCAGGCCGGTGATCGATTTTAGACATTCGGCAGAGAACGGCAGCGCGAAGCCGGCGCAAAAATCGGTCTCGCGCCCCGGCTCGAGCGCGTCCAGAATACGGTCCGCATGCGCCTGGAATTGCGCGGTCCAGTGCGCCTTGACGGTTTTCGGCGAGACTGCGGGAAAGATCGCCTTGCGCTCCGCCAGATGCGCGTCGCCATCCTTGCGCATCAGGTTGACGCCCATCAGCGTGTTCATCAGGCCGCCGGGCTGGTGCGAACTGAAAATCTCGATCTGCTTTTCGCACACAAAGATGTCGTCACGGCATGCGAACACCGTGCCGCCGAGCTGCGGCACGAAGGCGATCGGCGCTTCCTCGCGCAATTTCGCGTAGGCCGGATACGGATCGCGCCAGAGCGCAGCCATGTCGATGTCGAAATGCGGTGCGGTGCTCATGGCGGCTGGATTGTTGCTGACCTCACTGACACCCTATCGTCCCGGGCGCGGCTCGTCACATCGCGGACATACAGCCATAACGTATTGGCGGCTAACACCATGATATGATTGCCGTTTGCAGCGCTGGCGAGCACATGGCTCCTGTCTCAGGAGGGTTGCATGTCCACGCTCTTCGATCGCAGTCATTCGTTCGTCAGACCCGGTGTTGGTCCCGGGCGCCTTCTGACCTTTGCAATGGCTTGTGCGGCCGGGCTCGCCATCGCCAACATCTATTACAATCAACCGATGCTAGGGGTGATCGAGCGTGACTTTCCAGGCGCAACCGCCGGGCTGATCCCGACCGCAACACAACTCGGCTACGCCGCCGGCCTGTTCCTGCTGGTGCCGCTCGGCGACGTCATCGAGCGGCGCAAGTTGATAGCGATGCAGTTTTCGCTCCTGGCGCTCGCGCTCGTCGGCGCGGGGTTTGCACCCAGCGCGTGGCTTCTCGTCGTCGCCTCGATCTTCGTCGGCATTCTGTCGACAGCGGCTCAACAGATCGTTCCCTTCGCTGCACATATCGCACCGCCGGAGCGGCGCGGAGCTATCGTCGGAACCGTCATGGCAGGGCTGCTGAGCGGAATTCTACTGAGTCGAACGGTGGCCGGATTCGTCGCGGTCCACGCAGGCTGGCGCGAAATGTTCTGGCTCAGCGCACCGCTCGCGCTGGCGGTCGGCGCGTGGGCAATGCTGTGTCTTCCGGCAATCGCACCCGAGGCGCGCATCGGCTATCGCACGTTACTCGCGTCGCTACGCCATCTTTGGCACGAGTTTTCCGCATTGCGTCTTGCAGCCGTGACGCAGGCCCTGCTGTTCGGAGCGTTTACGGCCTTCTGGACTATTCTGGCCTTGCGACTTGAACAACCCGATTTTGGGCTGGGCGCCGAAGTCGCCGGTGTGTTTGGCATTGTCGGCGCCGTCGGCATTGTGGCCGCGCCAATCGCCGGGCGGATCTCCGATCGGCACGGTCCACGACGCGTCGTAGTCACGAGCGGCGCACTGGCATTTCTATCCTGGGCGATCTTCGGTCTGTGGACATCGATTGCAGGCCTGATCGTCGGCGTGATCGTTCTCGATCTCGCCGTACAAGGCGCGCTCGTATCCAATCAGCACATCATCTTCGCGCTACGGCCGGAAGCGCGTGCGCGCATCAACACGTTGTTCATGGGATCGATGTTCGTGGGCGGCGCGGCAGGATCGGCGGCTGCAAGCGCGGCCTGGTCCTTCGGCGGATGGAACGCACTCTGCCTCGTTGGCGCCGTACTTACGCTGGCTGCGACGCTTCTGCAATGGCGAGGCAGGGCCGGTTCGCGCAGATAGCGGCCAATACGGCGCTCAGGATCGAGCCGTTGGCACCGTTCTCATTCCCACTCGATCGTACCCGGCGGCTTGCTGGTCACATCATAAACCACGCGGTTGACGCCCTTCACCTCGTTGATGATGCGCGTCGCGACGTGGCCGAGAAACTTCATGTCGAACGGATAGAAATCCGCGGTCATGCCGTCGGTCGAGGTGACGGCGCGCAGGCCGACCACGAAATCATAGGTGCGGCCGTCGCCCATCACGCCGACGGTCTTCACCGGCAGGATCACCGCAAAGGCCTGCCAGATATCGTCGTAGAGCCCGTGACGGCGGATTTCCTCGATATAGATGTCGTCGGCGTAGCGCAGGATATCGAGCTTCTCGCGCGTGATGACGCCGGGGCAGCGGATCGCAAGCCCCGGTCCCGGAAACGGATGGCGGCCGACGAACACATCCGGCAGCCCAAGCTCGCGGCCGAGTGCGCGCACCTCGTCCTTGAACAATTCGCGCAGCGGCTCCACGAGCTTCATCTTCATGCGCTCGGGCAGGCCGCCGACATTGTGGTGCGACTTGATCGTGACCGAGGGTCCGCCGGTGAACGACACGCTCTCGATCACGTCCGGATACAGCGTGCCCTGCGCGAGAAAATCGGCGCCGCCGAGCTTCTTCGCCTCCGCATCGAACACATCGATGAACAGCCGGCCGATGATCTTGCGCTTGGTCTCGGGGTCGTCGACGCCGTCAAGCTCCTTCAGAAACATCTCTTCGGCTTCGACATGGATCAGCGGGATGTTGTAGGAGCCGCGAAACAGCGCGACGACTTTCTCCGCCTCGCCGAGCCGCAGCAGCCCGTGATCGACAAACACGCAGGTGAGCTGGTCGCCGATCGCCTCATGGATCAGCACCGCGGCGACCGACGAATCGACGCCGCCGGACAGCCCGCAGATCACCTTGCCGTTGCCGACCTGCTTGCGGATCTTCTCGATCGCCTCGTCCTTGAAGGCGCGCATGGTCCAGTCGCCGGTGAAGCCCGCGATCTTGCGCACGAAGTTGCGGATCAGCGCCGCGCCATGCGGGGTGTGCATCACTTCGAGGTGAAACTGGGTGGCGTAGAATTTCCGCGCGTCGTCGGCGATCGCGGCGATCGGTGCATTCGGCGAGGTCGCGACCGTGCGGAAGCCCGCCGGCGGCACGGTCACGCGGTCGCCGTGGCTCATCCACACCGGATAGCTCTGGCCCTTCTCCCACACGCCCTCGAACAGCGGCGTATCGTCGGTCACGGTGACCTCGGCGCGGCCGAATTCGCGGTGATGCCCGCCCTCGACCTTGCCGCCGAGCTGCTGCGCCATCGCCTGCTCGCCATAGCAGATGCCGAGCACCGGTACGCCGGCCTCGTAGATTGCGGGCGGTGCGAGTGGCGCGCCCTGCTCGTGGACCGAGGCCGGTCCGCCGGACAGGATCACGGCCTTCGGCTTCATCGCGCGGAAGGCCTCTTCGGCTTTCTGGAACGGGACGATCTCGGAATAAACGCCTTCCTCGCGCACCCGCCTCGCAATGAGCTGGGTGACCTGCGAACCGAAATCGACGATGAGGAGCTTGTCGTGCTGGGGTGCGTGCGCCATGGCGGGTTCTAGAGACGGATTCGGGTGCTGTCGAGACGCGTGAATCAAGGTTTGAGACCGCCTTTGTGGCGTCCGGCCGTTCAAGGGGTAGCGCCAATCGCCTGCAAAACGAGCCATTTCCGGACGATATCCACGCAAATATAGGATCGGCGGAGGCTTTGCCAGCGGCACCTGCCGCCATCTCCGCTCAGAACAGGGGACCGATGACATTCGCGGCCCATTATGCTGCAAGTCGCACTCTCACGACCGCACCGGGACCGGGACCATGACCGCTGCAAAACCTCGAAGCCTTGCCGACGACGCCGCAGCCCTCCTGGCCAGGCTGGGCGTGCCTTTCGACTGCCACCATGGGACGCTGAAGGCCCGTTCGCCGATCACGGGCGAAACCATTGCCGAGCTTGCCGAGACCTCCCCCGACGCTGCCCGGGACGCCATCGAACGCGCGCACGCGGCCTTCCTCGTCTGGCGCAACGTTCCGGCACCCAAGCGCGGCGAACTGGTGCGGCTGCTCGGCGAGGAATTGCGGGCGAACAAGGCCGCGCTCGGCCGGCTGGTGTCGATCGAAGCCGGCAAGATCGTGTCGGAGGGTCTCGGCGAAGTGCAGGAGATGATCGACATCTGCGACTTCGCGGTCGGCCTGTCGCGTCAGCTCTACGGCCTGACTATTGCGACCGAACGCCCCGAACACCGCATGATGGAGACCTGGCATCCGCTCGGCGTCACGGGCATCATTTCGGCGTTCAACTTCCCGGTCGCAGTGTGGTCGTGGAATGCCGCGCTCGCATTGGTCTGCGGCAACAGCATCGTCTGGAAGCCATCGGAGAAGACGCCACTGACCGCGCTGGCGACGCAGGCGCTGTTCGAGCGCGCGCTCGGACGTTTCAAGGCCGAGGGCGGCACCGCGCCGGAGGGGTTGTCCGCGGTGCTGATCGGCGGACGCGCACTTGGCGAAATGCTCGCCGACCATCCGAAGGTGCCGCTGGTGTCGGCGACCGGCTCGACCGCGATGGGCCGTCAGGTTGCGCCGCGTCTGGCGCAGCGCTTCGCGCGCGCGATCCTCGAACTCGGCGGCAACAACGCCGCCATCGTTTGCCCATCGGCCGATCTCGACCTGACGCTGCGCGGCGTCGCTTTCGCGGCGATGGGCACGGCGGGCCAGCGCTGCACCACGCTCCGACGCCTGTTCGTGCATGACTCAATCTATGACCGCTTCCTGCCACGGCTGAAAAGCGCCTATGAATCGGTCGCTGTCGGCAATCCGCTTGAGGCCGGCACCCTCGTCGGCCCGCTGATTGACCGCGGTGCATTCGACGCCATGCAGACCATGCTGGCGGACGCGAAAGCTGGCGGCGCTGTCGTGACCGGCGGGGAGCGCGTCGATGTCGGCGGATGGAAGGATGCCTATTATGTGCGCCCCGCGCTTGCCGAAACCACAGAGCAAACCGATCTTGTGAAGCACGAGACGTTTGCGCCGCTGCTCTGGGTCATGCGCTACAGCGATCTCGAATCCGCGCTCGATCTGCACAACGCGGTGCCGCAGGGCCTTGCCTCCTCGATCTTCACCAACGATCTGCGCGAGGCGGAGCTGTTCCTGTCCGCGCGCGGGTCGGATTGCGGGATCGCCAATGTGAATATCGGTCCGTCCGGCGCGGAGATCGGCGGCGCGTTTGGCGGCGAGAAGGAGACCGGCGGCGGCCGGGAATCCGGCTCGGATTCCTGGAAGGCCTATATGCGGCGCGCCACCAACACCATCAATTACGGCCGGACATTGCCGCTGGCACAGGGGGTAAAATTCGACGTGGGTTAAAGTCTCTTGCGTCGACGCGTTTTCTTCGCGCGAAGTCGGCGCCCGCTTGAAAACGCTTCAGCTTCGCCGCAGCACCGAGATGAAAAAGCCGTCGGTGCCGGTGCGGCGGGGGGTCATGAGAATTCCTGTCTCAGAGACCAGCGCCGCCTTGAGAAACAGAAAACTGCGCTCGCCGAGTGCCGCCGCGACCTGCTCGGGCTTCTCCACGACGAAATCCGGATGCCGCGCCAGAAAATCCCTAATCTGCGCGCCATTTTCCTCATCCAGCACCGAACAGGTGACGTAGGCGATGCGACCATTGGCTTTAAGCGGCGGTACGGCGCGGTCGAGCGCGGCGACCTGATCGCGGCGGCGGATCTCCAGCGCACCGGGGCGCAGCCGCCATTTGGCATCCGGATTACGCCGCCACGAGCCGGTGCCGGTGCACGGCGCATCAATCAGAACGAGGTCGACCTTGCCCGCCAAATCATCAAGGATTTCAGTGGCTCCGCGCGGGGTGCGAACCTGAACATTACGGACGCCGGCGCGCTCCAGCCGGGCGTGGATCGGAGCAAGGCGGCGCTTGTCGGTATCGGTGGCGTAGATCTGGCCGGAATTCTCCATCATCGCGGCCAGAGCCAGCGTCTTACCCCCTGCCCCGGCGCACAGGTCCACGACCTGTTCGCCGGGCTTGGCGCCGGACAAAAGCGCAGCAAGCTGAGAGCCTTCGTCCTGGATTTCGACATGGCCCTTGATGAAGGCCGGATCGGACTGGATCGCCGGACTTTTGGCGTCCGGCGCAACGGGAATGCGCAAGCCCCACGGCGACCAGCTGGTTTGCTCGGGGTTATACTCGCCGAGTTCTGCAGACGCTCTGTCACGGTCGGCCTTGATCGGGTTGACCCGCAGGTCGATCGGCGCGCGCGATGCCAGCGCCGACAATTCCTCGGCCCGCGCCTCGCCGAATATGGTGACGAAGCTTGTATCCAGCCAGTCCGGATAGTCGCCCGCGACATGCGCCGGCGCATCCTGGAGACTGGCCGCAGACAGCCTCTGCCGCTCGCCATCGCTCAGCGGCTCCGGCGCGAAGCGCGCGCCGCTGAACAACGACGCGACCGCATCCACGCCAAGCTCACGCTCCAGCCGCAGCATGCCGAGCATGACCGCGCGCGGTGTGGCCTCACCCATCACATAGGCGCTCGACGCCTTGCGACGCAGCGCATCATAAACCAGGCCGGCAATCGCCGCGCGGTCCCCCGAGCCGGCGAACCGGTGCATCTGCCCCCATTCCTTCAAGGCATCGTTGGCGGGCCGGCGCTTGATCTCGATATCGGCCAGAACCTCGATCGAGGCTGAAATGCGCGCAGCGGGGATCATGTCGTTACGTTCCGCATCAATACCATCACAGCGTGAGGATGCGGACGATGTAGATGATCCACATGATAAAGAGGATGATGACACCGATGCCGAAGAAGGCGCCGCGGATCGGCACGTGATTGGAGGTCACGAACACACCCGCCTGCAGAATGCGCATGACGACGAAGATCCACGCCATCATCACGAACAGCAGGTCGGCCTGCTTGGTGATCAGCGCCAGAATCGTCAGCACATAGAACAGCACCGGGATCTCGAACTGATTGAGATAGGCATTGTGCGCGACGATGGCGTGCTTCGGCCAGTTCGGCTCGCGCGCCGCAATGTCCTGCCAGCGCGTGCCCTCGGCGAAAGCGATCCGGCGTCTGACTGCGAGATGCACGCCAAGCGCGATCGTGAGCAGCACCTGCACGAACAGCGGCAACAGTATCATCTGAACCGACATCTACTTGCTCCGTTCCGCGACACGCACCACTAGTGGAGCGGATTTGACATTCGCACCAACCCGGCGGCGGGCTCGCAAGCGAATGTCAAATCCAAAGCTCCACTAGAATTCAATGCTTGCTAGTGGTCCTTTGATGCAAACATTCGCAAAAAAGTTCGCTGAGAAGGGGTGCGAATGTTAGCATCGGACCACTAGCTTGCCAAAATTCTCGCCGCGCAGGAGCCCGATCAGCGCACGCGGCGCGTTCTCGAAGCCGTCGACGATGTCCTCGCGATATTTCACCCGGCCCTCTTTCACCCATTGCCCCATGTCGCGCAAGAAGTCGCCATGCAATGCGGCGAAGTCGGTCACCAGGAGACCGCGCACCGTCAGCCGCTTGGTCAGGATCATCCGCCACACCGCGGGCAGCTTGTCGGGACCCGGCGGCGGCGCGGTGTCGTTGTAATGCGCGATGGTTCCGCAAACCGGGATGCGGGCGAATGTATTCAGCAGCGGCAGCACCGCGTCGAGCACGGGACCGGCAACATTCTCGAAATAGACATCGATGCCGTTGGGACAGGCCGCAGCAAGCCGGCCCGGCAGATCCGGCGCGCGATGGTCGATGCAATCGTCGAAGCCGAGCACGTCCTTCACGTAGCGGCATTTGTCCGCGCCGCCGGCGATGCCGACCGCGCGCAGGCCCTTGATCTTCGCAATCTGTCCGACCACCGAGCCGACCGCTCCGGATGCCGCCGCGACCACGAGCGTTTCGCCCGCCTTCGGCTGGCCGACTTCGAGCAGGCCGGCATAGGCGGTCATGCCCGGCATGCCGAGCACGCCAACGGCGGTTGAAATCGGCGCCAGATCCGGATCGACCTTGCGCAGCGATGCGCCGTCCGACACCGCATGGGTCTGCCAGCCGGTGCGGCCGAGCACGATGTCGCCGACGCTGAAAGCCGGATTGCTGGATGCGACGACTTCGCTGACGGTGCCACCCTCCATCACCCCGCCGACGGGAACCGGGGCGGCGTAGGATTTCGCGTCGCTCATGCGTCCGCGCATATAGGGGTCGAGCGAGAGATAGAGCGTGCGCAGCAGCACCTCGCCGGCGCCGGGCGCAGGAACGGCAAAGGTCTCCAGCCGCAGGTCCGCTTCCTTCGGTTCGCCCAAAGGGCGCGAAGCAAGGACGAATCGGCGAGCCTGATCGGGCATGGTGATCTCCGGACGCGCTCTTTAGACCATGTCCGATAGAATTGAAATTGAACCGTTGCGAAGGTCAAAGCGACCAATGGTTCCAGCATTCATTGCTGACCGGACGATAATGCCATGACCGAAGCGGGCATCCCGCGCACCATCGCGATCCTGCTGCTTGCGATGATCGTCGCCACCGCCGGGGGCGTTGGTGGCATGCAACTCGGACAATCGCTGAGCTACGCGATCGCCTGGCTGACCGACCACGACATTGCCGAACTAAAGGACATGCTGATCTCGAGCGCGATCGCCGGACTGGCCATCGGCGCCGCCGCAGGCTTCTGGATCACAGTGGCACTCGCCCCGATCCAGCGCTGGGTCCAGCGCAGCGCGCTCGCGGTCCTCGTGATCTCGGTCCTGGGCGGAAGCGCCATGATGGTTGCGGCTTATGACTGGCCAAAAAGCACAGGCCACCCGGTCGTACGCTATGAACTGCGGCTGCCGCCCGGCGTCGCGCTACCGCCTGTCGGTGAAATACGGCTGGCACAATGGCAAGGCAAATCAGGGCACGGCATTTATATCGACCGGACCGGAATTGTCGACGGACGAGCGCAGATTGCAGGCGACTTTGCGATCGACCGCCACAGCAAGGGCTCCGACATGGCGCTTGGTTGGGCACCGAATGTCGAATCCCGCTGGCGCATCCCCTATACGGGCGATTCGGCGCTCGAGACGCAATTCGGCCCCTGGCAACGGATCGAATTCCTGCCCTCGCCGCGCGAGGGTGTCATGCCGCTACCCGCGGGCGAATACCTCATCCGCTATCGCGTCCGCCGATACATGTGAACGTCGCGTCGCTCCGATAGACACTGCGTTCCGTGGCCGTTAGCCTCGAACGTGCCTTGCCGCGAGGAAATGACATGTCGGTCCAGGAGCCGCCTCAACAACAGTTTCCGGAGCCGGTCCCGTCTACGGAACAGCGCAACTGGACCATGGCGGTCTGGCTGCTTTATCTCGGCGGCCACATCACCGTGGTGACGGTCATCGCGGGCCTGATCATCGCCTACATGAAGCGTGACGCCTTTGCGGGCACGCCCTATCAATCGCACATGGTCTCGGCGATCCGGACGTTCTGGATCAGCCTTGTGGTCGGGCTGGTCGGGATCCTTCTCGTTATTGTCGGGGTCGGCATTTTCATCCTGATCGGGCTCGTCATCTGGACAATTTTCCGATGCGTGCGCGGGCTGGTCCGGGCCATCAACGGCCAGCCGATCGACAATCCGACCGGGTGGTTGTGAGCGGATCGGTGATCGTGCGCTCGCGGAAATGTCACATTCGGGCACTGGCGGTTCTGCCACATGCTGATACATGAGGCTCGCCCTTCGACAGACCGCCTGCATGGGCGGGCGTTGGCGCGGGCTGCGACGCGATCTCGCGCGGAGGCACGATGACGGCCCAGAACCCGGTGAAACCCTGTGAGGAGCGCAATGCGGCCATCGCCGTGTGGCTGCTTTACCTTGCCGGCTGCTTCACGCTGTTCACGTTTTTCCTCGGACTCGGCCTCGCCTATCTGAAGCGCGTCCAGTGCGGCGGCTCGCCCTACGCCTCGCACATGACGTCGGCGATCTATACCTTCTGGATTGGCGCGTCGGTTGGCCTGATCGGTTTCTATCTCAGCTTTTTCAGTATCGGCATTCCGATCGTCGTCGCGGTCGCGGCCTGGCTGCTGTTTCGCTGCCTGCGCGGCCTGGTCCGCGCGCTGAACGGCGAACCGATCGACGACCCGACGGGCTGGATGTGATCCTTTGGATGGCGCCGCGCGTGAGGTCATCCTCCCCTCAGGAGAGGGATAAGACAGCCTACGCCCGTCCCGGATAATTGGGGCTCTCGCGGGTGATGGTCACATCGTGGACATGGCTCTCGCGCAGGCCCGCGCTGGTGATCTTCACGAAGGTCGCCTTGTTGTGGAGCTCGTCGACGGTCGCGGCACCGACATAGCCCATCGCCGCGCGAAGCCCGCCCGCCAGTTGATGCAGTACGGTTGCGGTCGCGCCCTTGTAAGGCACCTGCCCTTCGACGCCTTCCGGCACCAGCTTCAGCGTATCCTTGATGTCCTGCTGGAAATAGCGGTCGGCGGAGCCGCGCGCCATCGCGCTGACCGAGCCCATGCCGCGATAGGTCTTGTAGGAGCGGCCCTGATACAGGAACACTTCGCCCGGGGTCTCGTCGGTGCCGGCGAGCAGCGATCCGACCATGGCGCAATCGGCTCCGGCCGCGATCGCCTTTGCAAGATCGCCCGAATACTTGATGCCGCCATCGGCGATCACCGGCGTGCCGGTCTTTCGCGCCGCCTCGACCGCATCCATGATCGCGGTGAGCTGCGGCACGCCGACGCCCGCCACGATCCGCGTCGTGCAGATCGAGCCCGGCCCGATGCCGACCTTGATCGAATCCGCGCCGGAATCGATCAGCGCCTTGGCGCCGTCAGCGGTTGCGACATTGCCCGCGACCACCTGAACCTTGTTGGATTGCCGCTTGATGCGGTTCACCGCCTCCAGCACATGCCGCGAATGGCCGTGCGCGGTGTCGACCACGACTAGATCGACGCCCGCCGCCATCAGCCGTTCGGTACGGTCGAAGCCCTTGTCGCCGACCGTAGTGGCGGCAGCGACGCGCAGACGCCCCTGCTCGTCCTTGCAGGCATTCGGATTGGCGACGGCCTTCTCGATATCCTTCACGGTGATCAGGCCGACGCAGCGATAATCGGTATCGACTACCAGCAGCTTCTCGATGCGGTGCTGATGCAGCAGCCGCTTGGCCTCGTCCTGGCCGACATTCTCGCGCACGGTGATGAGCCCCTCATGGGTCATCAACTCCGACACTTTCTGCGACGGATCGGTGGCAAAGCGCACGTCGCGGTTGGTCAGGATGCCGACCAACTTGCCGGCCTTTCCGTTGCGTCCGCCGCCCTCCACCACCGGGATGCCGGAGATGCCGTTCTCGTTCATCAGCGCGAAGGCGTCGGCGAGCGTGGCGTCGGGTGCGATGGTCAGAGGATTGACCACCATGCCGGATTCGAACTTCTTGACCTGGCGCACCTGGGCGGCCTGCTCGTCCGGATCGAGATTGCGGTGGATCACCCCGATGCCGCCAGCCTGCGCCATGGCGATCGCCATCCGCGCCTCGGTGACGGTATCCATGGCCGAGGCCACGATCGGGATGTTCAGGGAGATGTCGCGGGTGATGCGCGAGCGGATGTCGACTTCGGACGGCAGCACGTCCGACAGTCCCGGCTGAAGCAGGACGTCGTCGAAGGTCAGCGCCTCTCGCGGGGCGCCGTTCAAATTATGCGAATTGGGGTTTGCCATTGCCATACCTAGCGACGGATTCGGGCTCCCGCAAGGCGGGCGAAAAGCGGTCGGAAAATCCGGTTGGCGTGGGCGGATAGCACGGCCGGGCGGCGCCGTCACCGGGCCGCGGCCGTCATCCCGCGCAATATTTCAGCGGTCTGCGGATCCGCCGGAAAAAACGTCTCCAGCGCCAGTTCGGACAGGGTGATGTCCTGCGGGGTGCCGAACACCGTCGTGGTCGAAATAAAAGACAGGACCGCATCTCCCGCCTTCAGCCGCAGCGGCACGATCACATCGGCATAGTCCGACTTCGACGCCGGTCCCGCCGAACGGGGGGCCGGATAGCTCTCGAGTTCGCGCAGCAGGTCGACCAGCACCGGATCGGCGGTGAGCTCGGTCTGCCGCCGCACCCGCTCCAGCAGATGCGCACGCCATTGCGGGAGGTTCACGATCCGTCCGCTGAGTCCGTCAGGATGCAGGCTGAGCCGCAGCACGTTGACCGGCGGCGTCACGAGGGCGGCCGGAATACCGGCGAGCAGCGGCGACACCGCCGCATTCGCGGCAATCATGGTCCAGTGCCGGTCGATCGCGAGCGCGGGATAAGGCTCGTGCCCTTTCAGCACGAGCTCGACCGCACGCCTGGCATTCTGCATCTGCGGATCGTCGAGTGTCCGTTCCGGAAACACCGGTGCAAACCCGGCAGCGCTGAGCAGCACGTTACGCTCGCGCAGCGGCACGTCGAGCTGTTCGGCGAGCCGCAGCACCATCTCGCGCGACGGCTGAGACTTTCCGGTTTCGACGAAACTCAGATGACGTGCCGAAATCTCCGCCTCCAGCGCGAGATCGAGCTGGCTCATGCGGCGGCGCTGTCGCCATTCGCGCAAATGCGCACCGAATTGAGTTTGCGATTGCCCCATCATGCTCATGCCCGATGTGTACCGGACGACTATAACGGCTTCCATGACCTGCGAGGTAATCGACCCGCGCGGACGTCCGCTCCATCTTCGCTGCAACGCCGGCCGCGACGGTCCGGTCCAACCACGGAGCGAGACATGAAAGCCCTGATCCGCCAATCCTACGACGCGATGTTCCTGCGCCGCGCGCTGCTTGCCGACGCCGCCGCCAGCGCCGCCACCGGGCTTCTGATCGCCCTCGGCGCGCAACACCTCACCGATCTGCTCGGCCTTCCGGTTGCGCTGATGCGCTATGTCGGGATGAGTCTCCTACCCTTCGCCGCCATCGTGCTCATGATTGGCCTGCGCGCCAACCCGCCCCGCGCGGCAGTGGTGGCGATCATCGCCTACAACGCGCTGTGGGCGATCGACAGCGTGGTCCTGCTCGCAAGCGGCTTCGTGAACCCGACCCTGCTCGGTGCCGCATTCGTGATCGCGCAGGCCACAACAGTCGGCGCCTTCGCTCTACTGCAATGGATCGGGCTGAAGCGTCTCGGTCAGCATTGCGCCATTTGAGAGATGGGCCCGTCCGGCGATGCGGCGCGTTGCTCTATTGGCCGCGCGCGCCGCATCCACTATCCTCCCGTCCAGCCCACGACGGAACGGACCTTTGCGCGCCTATCTCCTCGCACTCGCCACCATCCTGTTCTGCTGTGCGCCGCACGGCGCGGCGCAGGCGGCCAAGCGCGTCGCGCTGGTGATCGGCAACAACGCCTATAGCGAAGTGTCGAAGCTCGAAAAGGCCACCGGCGACGCGCAGGCGATTTCCGCAACACTGCAAGGGCTCGGCTTCAGCGTCATCACCCTGCTCGACGCCAACCGCCAGCGCATGGCGCGCGCGCTGGTCGATTTCGAGACCCGGGTCGCACCGGGCGATACGGCGCTGTTTTTCTTTGCCGGGCATGGCGTCGCGCTCGACGGCGGCAATTACCTGATGCCGACCGACGTCCCGAATGTCACCGAAGGTCAGCGCAACCTTCTGCGCACCGAGGGCTTTCTCGCCGACGACATCTCCGAACGGCTGCGCGATCGCGGCGCTGCCACCACGGTGATGATCCTCGATGCCTGCCGCAACAATCCGTTCAAGGCTGGACCCGGCCGCTCGATCGGGCAATCACGCGGGCTGTCGCGCATGGATACCCGGCGCGGCATGTTCGTGATGTTCTCTGCCGGCGCCGGACAGGAAGCGCTCGACCGGCTGGGCGAAAACGACACCCATCCCAACTCGGTGTTCACGCGCCTGTTCATCGATCTGGTGAAGCGGCCCGACCTCGATCTGATCGATGTCGCCAAGGAATTGCAGATCGAAGTGCCGAAGCTCGCGGCCAGTGTCGGGCACGAGCAATTGCCGGCCTATTACGACCAGATCCCGGGCCGGATCTTTCTCGCGCGTACCAATGCCGACGCACCGCAGCCACCGCGTGCTCAGCCGACGCCGCCGCCCCCAGCGCCTCCGGCCGCGGTCGCACCGCCGCCCGCGATTGCCGCGCCGCAGCCAGCGCCGTCACCTCCGCCGCAGGTCGCAGCGCTGCCGCGAGAGACCTATCGCGTGCTCGGCAATGTCTCGCAGGGCATCCACAATGTGCGCAAAGGACCGGGCACCAATTTCCCGCTGGTGGTGTCAATCCCGGCCGGCGCGACCGGGCTGACCGTTGGACAGTGTCGTCCGCCGCTCGATCGCCGCAGTTCGCATTCCTGGTGCGAGGTGACGTGGCGCGGCCATTCGGGCTGGACCTCGGCCTGCTGCATCGTCAGCGAACGCACAGGGGCATTACCGCGGTAGCGGCGCGTCGGCTTCCGCGTTCGCGGGCGTTCGCCCGCGAACCGGAATGACAATGCGATTACGGCCGCCAGTTCGCCGGCGGACCGTGCCGCTCGATCGCCTCGACCAGTTCGCGATGCTTGCGATCCTCACGCCGCGAATAGATCGCGATCATGGCGTGCGCCGGCGCGATCAGCCACAGATAGGGCGACAACGTCAGCAAGCCGACCACAAGGAACAGGACGAAGAGCACGGCGTTGAAGATCGCCGCGAAAATCTGCCCGTTCAGCAGCAGCGCCAGAGGCGGCAGAAAGAACGCCAGAACATAGATCATTTTCCAGAGCCCTCCCGGCCGAGACAGCGCGGCCTTCGCAGCCATTCCATGTAGGAAGGGCAGACCCCCACGCAAGACTTCCCGCGCCGGCACAACAACGAAATGCTAGAACGCCCGCCAACACGTTTGTCGTCTGCCGGAACCCCGATGCAGCACCACCCGCGCCTCGTGCCACTGATCGTGGCATGCGCGCTGTTCATGGAAAATCTCGACTCGACCGTGATCGCCACCTCGCTGCCGGCGATCGCCGCCGATATCGGCGCCAACCCGCTGGCGCTGAAACTCGCGGTTACCTCGTATCTGCTGTCGCTCGCCGTGTTCATTCCGGCCAGCGGCTGGACTGCCGACCGTTTCGGCGCGCGCCGCGTTTTCGCCGCGGCGATCTTCGTCTTCATGCTGGGCTCGATCGGCTGCGCTCTGGCGAGTTCGCTCGAAGGCTTCGTCGCCGCGCGCATCGTGCAGGGCATGGGCGGCGCGATGATGACGCCGGTCGGACGGCTGGTGCTGGTGCGCACCATCGAGAAGCGCGAACTCGTCAGCGCCATGGCCTGGGTCACGATACCGGCGCTGATCGGCCCGGTGATCGGACCACCGGTCGGCGGCTTCATCACCACCTACGCATCGTGGCACTGGATTTTCCTGATCAACATTCCGATCGGCATCGTCGGCATCGTGCTGGTGCTGATCTATATCGATCCGGTACCGGCCGAGCATCAGGAGCCGTTCGACGGCACCGGCATGCTGCTCGCCGGATTGGGCGTCGCCGGCCTTGCCTTCGGATTGTCGGTCGCGGGCCTCGACATGTTGCCGTGGCAGGTCATCGTGGCGCTGGTCGCGGGCGGTGCGGTGTCGATGACGGCGTACCTCTTCCACGCAAGGAGGGTGCCGGCGCCGATCCTCGATTTCTCGCTTCTCCGCTATGCCACCTTTCGCGCGAGTGTGGTCGGCGGCTTCATGTTCAGGCTCGGCATCGGCGCGCTCCCGTTCCTGCTTCCGCTGATGCTGCAGACCGGCTTTGGCATGACGCCGTTCCAGTCCGGCATGGTGACCTTTGCCGGTGCGCTCGGCGCCATCGGCATGAAGACGGTGGCCGCGCGCACCATCAATCGCTTCGGCTTCCGGCGCGTCCTGATCGCGAATGCGCTGATCAGCGCCTCGCTGCTGGCCGCGGTCGCCATCTTCCGCCCCGGCATGCCGGTCTCGATCCTGATCACGATCCTGCTGGTCGGCGGATTCTTCCGTGCGCTGGAATTCACCGCGGTCAACACCATCGCCTATGCCGAGGTCGAGGAACGGCGGATGAGCCGCGCCACCGCGCTCGCGTCCGTCGGCCAGCAATTGTCGATTTCGGCCGGTGTCGCGGTCGGCGCGCTGATGGTCGAGATGTCGCTCGGCTGGCGCGGCGCGAGCGCCTTCACGGCGGCGGACTTCACGCCCGCCTTCCTGGTGGTCGCCGCCATCTCGGCGTCGTCGGCGATCTGGTTCTGGAGACTGCCGGCCGATGCCGGTGCGGAAATGTCCGGCCGCGTTCCGGTCAAGACCGAGCCGGTCGAAGCCACCGCCGAACCGATCGCCGCATCGGAAACATCCGACCGGCGCCTCGGCTGACTCTCAAACAAGCAATGCCCCGCTCGTCCCCGCCATGCAGGCGGGGACCCGGAGCAATGAAGTTCTGGAGGCTACATGCTCCGCATTTCCGCTTGAGCGGAAATGAGCGAACGGGGGCCGCCTTAGACGGCTTCTTTGAGTTCCTTGGCCGGGCGGAACGCGACCTTCTTTGACGCCTTGATCTTGATCGCCTCGCCGGTCGCAGGATTGCGGCCCATGCGGGCTGCGCGCTTGCGCACCTGAAGGATGCCGAGGCCCGCGATGCGGATGCGCTCGCCCTTCTTCAGATGCTTGGTGATCAGCGCGACGAGATCGTTCAGCATCGCCTCGCCCTGCTTCTTGGTCATCTGATGGTCTTCGGCCAGCGCCGCAGCCAGATGCTTCAGTGTGACCCGGTTCGCAGTGGCGGCCTTCGGCGCCGCCGACTTCTTTGCTGCCGGCTTCGCTGCCGCCGGTTTTGCCTTTGATTTTGCTTTGGCTTTTGCCGCCATGAGAATGCCCTCTAAGATGCGCGGTGTGCGCAAGAGCCCCCGCATAGGAGATTCGCGGTGTCTTGCGAAGGGAAAGCGCACATCGGACATGCAAAAAATGTCGATAAATCAGGCTTGCCGGACAATGAGGGGCCAAAAGCGCCCGTAAACACGGCATTTCTGCGAACGGCGCATGCTGGCGGCACGATCGCGAGGCCCTTTCACCCTGATAGTGATAGCCTTATCAAGGCTGTCGAAAAGCCGCGAACAGAGGTCGCATGACAAAGCTCGCTCTTGTTTTTCTGCTGATGACAGCGGCCACGGCGTTCGCACAGACGGATTGCGCGGTCTGTGACAAGGCGATGACATTGCGGGATGAGCTGCGCAAGATCGAGATCGGCAATGCCGATCAGAAAGCCCGCGGCGAGGCCTTGAGCCGGGAGAGCCTCGCGCTTGCCGCGGCCTTTCGCGACAACCCGCCGCCACCGAAACAGGGCCGCAAGGCGTTCGAAGCGCTGGTCGCGCTCGGCCTGTATGCTGCACCATTCTCGGCGCAGGGCGATTACGAGAAGGCGCTGGCTGCGATCACGACGAAAGATCCCGAATATCGCAAGCGCTATCAGGCGATTGTGCGCAAGGGGATGCGTGCGAAGAACCGGCGGGACTCCTGCCAGATGCGCTATCTGCAAACCAATGTGTCGGTCGCCGAATGCAAGTTACAGCAAGCGGTCAAGGGCGCCAGCGCGGAGACCGCGGGCAGGCTCTGCAACACCAGCTACGCGCTCGATCAGTGCCTGGCGAAGAAGAAGTAGCGCGCGGTCAGGTTTTACTGTCGCCGCCGCGAAAGCCGGTCGCCAACACGTAAAGCTCCGCCGAATCCTGACGGCTCGCCGCCGGCTTGACGTGTTTCACGCTGGCAAAGTCGCGCTTGAGCATGGCGAGCAGGTCGCCCTCGGTGCCACCCTGAATCACCTTGGCGAGAAACGTGCCGCCGGGCTTCAGCACCTCCGCGCCGAAGGCGGCCGCCGCTTCCACGAGCGCAACGATCTTGAGGTGATCGGTCTTGCGGTGCCCGGTGGCGTTCGCGGCCATGTCGGACAGGACCACATCGGCCGGCCCGCCGAGTTTCTCCTTCAGGATGTCGGGCGCCGCCGGATCGAGAAAGTCGATCTGCATGAAATCGACGCCCGCCACCGGATCCATGTCGAGCAGGTCGATCGCCACCACGCGCCCTTTGCCGTCGGCAGCCCGCACGCGCTGCGCCGCCAGCTGGCTCCAGCCTCCGGGTGCGGCGCCAAGATCGACAACCCGCGCGCCGGGCTTGAGGAATTTGGCCTTGTCGTCGATTTCGGACAGCTTGTAGACCGCGCGGGCGCGATAACCCTCGCGCTTCGCACGCGCCACATACGGATCGTTGAGCTGGCGCTCGAGCCAGAGCTTGGACGAGAGCGAACGGCTCTTGCCGGTCTTGACGCGAGTCTTGAGTTCGCGCCCGCCACTACCGCGTGTTGTTTTCACGAAACGCCCGCCTCGCGCCAGACGCCGTCGGCACGCATCATCTGCACCAGCATGCCCTCACGCAGGCCGCGATCGGCGACGCGCAGCCGTCCGGCCGGGAACGCCCGGCGGATCGCTTCCAGGATCGCACAGCCCGCCAGCACGAGGTCGGCGCGTTCGGCGCCGATACAGGCATTGCAGACGCGCTCGTCATAGGACATCGCCAGCAGCCGCTGCATCACCTCGGTCACCTCGTGGTCCATCATCCAGCAGCCATCGACCCGCCTGCGGTCGTAGCGCCGCAGCCCGAGATGGACGCCGGCAATGGTGGTCACGGTGCCCGATGTGCCGAGCAGATGCATGGTGGCCGCATGCGGCGTGTGCGCGCGCGCGAAGGGCGCGATATGCCCTGCCGCTTCCGCGACCATCGCCTCGAAGATCTCACGCGTCACGGTGATGCCGCCATGGCGCTCCGCCAGCGTCACCACACCGAGCGGCAGCGAGGTCCAGCCCTGCATCGCGGGCTCCGGCGGCCCGCGCCGGCTGGGCTTCGAAGGGCCGAGGCTTGCGATTTCCGAGGAGCCGCCGCCGATATCGAACAGGATCGCCCCCTCGGCATCGGGATCGACCAGCGGGGTACAACCGGTCGCCGCGAGCATCGCCTCGGTCTCGCGGTCGACCACTTCGAGGGAGATGCCGACCTCGGCACGGACCCGGTCGAGGAATTCATCACCGTTTTCCGCAAGCCGGCAGGCTTCGGTGGCGATCAGGCGCGAACGGGTGACGCCGCGATTGCGCATCTTGTCGCGGCAGATGCCAAGCACCTCGATCGCGCGCCCGATCGCAGGTTCCCCAAGCCGGCCCGAGGCGGTGATGCCCTCTCCCAGCCGGATGATTCGGGAGAACGCATCGATGACGCGGAACCCGTCATGGGTGGCGCGCGCCACCAGGAGGCGGCAATTGTTGGTCCCGAGATCGAGCGCTGCATAGGTCGGCCCGTAAAGGTCGGTGCCCAATGCCGAAGAGTCGACGCGAACCTCGCGGCGCGCATGCTCATGAGGCGCCGGTTCATCCTGCGCCTTGCCCTCCTGCGAGGGATATCTGGGCGAGCCTCGACCCCCCTCGTATCCGGACCGCACCCCCCCTGCCGCTCCGTCTCCCGCTTGTTGGGGCGGTTCGGCCTGAGCGCGGTCACGCGCGGGATCGAGGCCGGTCGCCCGAACCTCGTCGCTCATCAAACTTGTCCTGCCGCACCCTCGCGGGTTCCGCGGCGCCTGTGTCCAAAGATCAGGCAAAGTCTAGCGTGGTTTTCCGTCCGTGGGAAACCGGGTCTGCCCACAGGCCGCTTCGCGTCCCGAAAGCGAACGTCGCCCTGCTTCCGCAGGGAAACTGGCATGCCGCTGCCCAACCTTGCCGCGCCCGGTTGCCGCCGCTATGTCGGATCGGACGCAGCGCTAACCTCGCAAAGGCCCGCATGAATATCCGCGAAGACGTCTCCAACACCGACGACTGGGCCGTTGCGAAATTCGGTGTCGGTCAGCCGGTCCCGCGGACCGAGGATCCGACCCTGATCCAGGGCAAGGGCCATTATACCGACGACATCGCCCTGCCCGGCCAGGCCTATGCGGTGATGGTGCGCTCTCCCTACGCGCATGGTGTGATCAACGGCATCGACACCACCGAGGCGGCCACGATGCCGGGCGTGCTCGGCGTCTATACCGCGAAGGATCTGGCGGGCTACGGCACCTTCAAATGCATCGTGCCGTTCAAGAACAGCGACGGCACCGAGATGCGGAAGCCGCAGCGGTTTGCGCTGGCGGAAGGCAAGGTGCGCTTCGCCGGCGATCCGGTCGCTTTCGTGGTGGCGGAGACCGCATTGCAGGCGCGCGATGCGGCGGAGGCGGTGGTGCTCGACATCGAGGCGCTGCCGGCGGTGACGCTCGCTAGCGAGGCTGCGGCGGCGGACGCGCCGCAAATCTACGACGACGCGCCGGGCAATCTCGCGCTCGACTATCATTATGGCGATGCCGACAAGGTCGCGGCCGCATTCGCGCAAGCCGCGCATGTCTCGCGGCTGTCGCTGCGCAATACGCGGCTCGTGGTGGCGGCGATGGAGCCACGTGCGGCGGTCGCCGAGTATGATCCTGCGGCCGAACATTTCACACTCCATGCGCAGAGCCAGGGCGCGTTCGGCATGAAGGGCCAGATCGTCGACCTGATGGGGGTCAAACCCGACAAGGTACGCGTCGTGACCCCTAATGTCGGTGGCTCGTTCGGCATGAAGGGGCAGGCCTATTCCGAATATGTCTGCATCCTGCACGCGGCGCGCCTGCTCGGACGTCCGGTGAAATGGACCGACGACCGCTCCGGTGCCTTCGTGTCCGACTCGCATGGGCGCGACCACGAGATCACCGCCGAGCTTGCGCTCGACAAGGACGGGCATTTCCTCGCGGTGCGGCTGACGGGCTACGCCAATATGGGCGCCTTCCTCGCAATGGTGGCGCCGCTGCCCGGCACCCTCAATGCGGTGAAGAATACGCCCAGCGTCTACCGCACGCCACTGCTCGAGGTCGCCGTCAAATGCATGTTCACCAACACCACGCAGGTCTCGGCCTATCGCGGCGCCGGCCGCCCCGAGGGCAATTATTACATGGAGCGGCTGATCGACAATGCCGCCGCCGAGATGGGGATCGACCGGCTTGAATTGCGACGCCGCAATCATATCGCGCCGTCGCAGATCCCGTTCGCGGCCTCTTCGGGCATGAAATACGATTCCGGCGACTTCACCGCTTTGTTCGAGGAAGCCCTCGCCGGCGCCGACTTCGCAGGCTTCGCCGCCCGCAAGCGCGAGAGCGAAGCGCGCGGCAAATTGCGCGGTCTCGGCATCGGTTCGTTCCTGGAAGTCACCGCGCCTCCCGGCAAGGAAATGGGCGGCATCCGGTTCGAAGACAACGGCGACGTCACCATCATCACCGGCACGCTCGATTACGGCCAGGGCCACGCGGCGCCGTTTGCGCAGGTGCTGTCGCGCGCGCTCGGCATTCCGTTCGAGCGCATCCGCCTTGTGCAAGGCGACAGCGATCAGCTGATCGCCGGCGGCGGCACCGGCGGCTCGCGCTCGATCACCGCAAGTGGGGCTGCGATCCTCGAAGCATCTGACAAGGTGATCGAGAACGGCAAGGCGATCGCCTCGCATGTGCTGGAAGCGGCCGTCGCGGATATCGAATTCGCCAACGGGCGCTTCACGATTGCCGGCACCGACCGCGCCATCGGCATCATGGACCTGGCCGACAAGCTGCGCGCCGGGCTGAAGCTGCCCGGCGATACCCCCGCCAAGCTCGATGCCAGCATCGTCAACGAGGGCGTGCCGTCGAGCTTCCCGAATGGCTGTCACGTTGCCGAGGTCGAGATCGATCCCGATACCGGCGAGGTCGAGGTCGTGCGCTATTCCTCGGTCAACGATTTTGGCACCATCGTCAATCCGCTGCTGGTCCAGGGCCAGGTGCATGGCGGCGTGATCCAGGGCATCGGCCAGGCGCTGATGGAGAACGCGGTCTATGACGAGGACGGCCAATTGCTGACCGGCTCGTTCCAGGATTACGCGATGCCGCGCGCGCACTCTTTCCCCGATATCGGCTTTGTCAGCCATCCGTCGCCCGCGACCACCAATCCGCTCGGCACCAAGGGCTGCGGCGAGGCCGGCTGTGCCGGCGCGCTGGTTTGCGTGATGAATGCGATCGTGGATGCGCTGTCGGTCTATGGCATCCGCCATATCGACATGCCCGCGTCCCCTGCCCGGGTGTGGGCGGCGATCCAGGCGGCGAAGCAAGCGAAGGCGGCGTAGCGCCTTGACGCGCCCTCTCCCCGCATCGTAAGACCAAATCCGATCCGTGGTCATTTGAGCCGGCCGGCTTGCAGCCACGTAAAACAAATCGCTAAAAGGCCGGGGACACGTGTGCCCGGCTCGAATTTCGGCCGGGATTTTTTGTGCCTCGAGCATGCCGCGCAGGCTCGGGCAGAAAAGCACGAAGGAAGTATCCCATGTCGTCTGATTCAAAGTCGTCGGATGCAAAGTCGCCACAACGCAATTTTCGGCCCGAGACGCGCCTTGTCCATCATGGGATTTTGCGCTCGCAATTTGCTGAAACGTCGGAAGCGCTGTTTCTGACCCAAGGCTATGTCTACGAGAACGCGGCGCAGGCCGAGGCGCGCTTCAAGGGCGAGAGCCCCGGCTTTCAATATTCGCGCTTTGCCAATCCGACGGTGCGGATGTTCGAGACCCGGATGGCGGATTTCGAGGGCGCCGAGGACGGACGCGCGACCGCGACCGGCATGGCGGCGGTGACGCTGGCGCTGATGGGTCAGGTCAAGGCCGGCGACCACATCGTGTCGTCGCGCGCGCTGTTCGGCTCGTGTCTCTATGTGGTCGAGGAATTGCTGCCGCGCTTCGGCGTCGCCTCCACGCTGGTCGATGGGACCGATCTCGCTCAGTGGAAGAACGCGGTGCGTCCCAACACCAAGACCTTCTTCATGGAGACGCCATCCAATCCTACGCTCGAGGTGATCGACATCGAAGCGGTCTCGAAGATCGCGCACGATGCCGGCGCCACCGTGACCGTCGACAACGTGTTCTCGACGCCGCTGTGGCAGAGCCCGCTCGCGCTCGGCGCCGATTGCGTGGTGTATTCGACCACCAAGCACATTGACGGCCAGGGCCGCTGCCTTGGCGGCATCGTGCTCGGATCGGCGAAATTCATCCAGGACAACATCCACAACCTGCACCGGCAGACCGGCCCGTCGATGTCGCCCTTCAATGCCTGGGTGATGCTGAAAGGACTGGAGACGCTGCCGCTGCGCGTGCGCCAGCAGACCGAGTCCGCTGCCAAGGTCGCGGATTTTCTTGCCGACCATCCCAAGGTCACGCGGCTGATCTATCCCGGCCGTGCCGACCATCCGCAGGCAGACGTGATCAAGCGCCAGATGAAGGGCGGCTCGAACCTGGTCGCGTTCGAGGTCAAGGGCGGCAAGAAAGCCGCCTTCGCGGTGCAGGACGCGCTGCAGGTCGTGCGCATTTCCAACAATCTCGGCGACGCCAAGAGCCTGATCACGCATCCGGCGACGACCACGCATCAGCGGATCACGCAGCAGGCGCGCGCGGATCTCGGTATCACCGACGGGTTCTTGCGATTGTCAGTCGGGCTGGAACATCCCGACGACATCATCGAGGATCTGTCGCTCGCGCTCGAAAAGGCTTGACCTCACCCGCTACGCTTTGCCGGAGGCGACGATGAATTCCGTTGAGCTGTCTCTCCTGACGTTCGGCTGCATCGTCGCCGGCATCGTGCTCGGCAGCCTTCTCCCGGGCGACAAACTCAATTCCGATACCAAGGAAGCGATCAGGCTCGGCACCGGCCTGATCGGCACGATCGCCGCACTGGTTCTTGGCCTGCTGATCGCGTCGGCCAAAAGTTCGTTCGATACGCAGACCGGACAGATCCGCCAGATCACAGCCAATATCATGCTGCTCGACGTGTTCCTGAAGGAATACGGGCCGGAGACGACGGACGCCCGCCGTGCATTGCGAAAACAAACGGCGTCGCTGGTCGACCGGGTATGGACGGACAACCGCAGATCACATGAGAGATTCGAAGTCAGTCCGGAAGGTCTGGCACTCTACGAACTGACCCAGGGGCTGAAACCGGCCACTGACGCGCAGCGCTTTTTGCAGGCCCGCGCGCTTCAACTGATTTCCGACACGGCGCAGACGCGCGTTCTCATGTTCACCCAGGGGCAGAGTCCGATCCCGCTGCCATTTCTCGCAATCCTGGTGTTCTGGTTGACCATGCTCTTTGCAAGCTTCAGCATGTTCGCCCGGCCCGGTCCGGTGATGATCGGGACACTCGGGATTTTCGCTCTATCGGCGACCGGCGCGATTTATCTCATCCTCGAGCTTGGAAGTCCTTTTTCGGGACTGCTCATGATCCCGAGCGCCCCGCTCGCGCACGCGCTGCCGCCGCTCTAAGGGGTAAGTCGCGGTGGCGGCGCGACCGGGCGTTATAGGGAACGAAGCCGGGGCGTGATACGTTTTCGCTTCTCGCAGGAGAATCGTGATGACCGCCGATCCCCCCAAAGAGCCACGCCCCCTCTCCGAAAACCGCGATCACCTGAAGACCGAGGACGAGATGCAGCGCGAGCATCTCGGACCGCGCGGCGTGCCGGGCGAGCCCGATCCCGCGCGCATGACGCCGCAGCAGAAAAAGAACATGCCGGTCGATCCCGACGACGGGCATCCGGCGTAAGCTCGATTGCGCCGGCGGGGTGCCGTATTTGAGACCCTGATACGCGCGTCCGGCATTTGAAAAGCGCCGGCGCTGCGTATATTCGCTTGCTGCCGCGTGACGCGGAGCAGAATGCAGGGCCATATGCGCTACAGTCAGGGCATTGTCGACATGCCCCTCGATCCCAAGCAATCGCCGTTCGTTCCCACCCGTTTTGCCGACCGTTCGCCGCTCGTGACGTATCGCGACGACGGCACGATCATCCTCGGAAACGCGATCGCCCCGGATCTGCGCGTGGCTCAGACCGGCGTTTTCCTGCGCCGACACGCCGAGCACAGTCCGGATGCGATCTTCCTCGCGGAGCGGCAGAAGAGCGGCGACAGCGTTGCCTGGGACCGCCGCTCCTATGGCAGCATCCGCCGCGATGTCGATGCGGCGTCGCAATGGCTGATCGATCACGGCGCCGACGGCACGCGGCCGGTCGCGATCCTGAGCCACAACTCGATCCGGAACGCTATCCTGCAACTCGCCGCGATGCAGATCGGCGTGCCGGTGCTGGCGCTGTCGCCGGCCTATTCTCTGGTCTCGAAGGATCACCGCAAGCTGATCGGCCTGATCGAAAGGTTCGATCCCAGTCATGTGTTCGTCGAAGACACGCAGCCGTTTGCTGGGGCGCTGAGCCGTCTCGCGGGCCTCGACGGGCGGTTGATTGCGGGAGCCTCATCCGGGCCATTCGCATACGCCGTCGCGTTCGATGACCTGACATCCACCGTGCCGGGGCCGGAGGTCGAAGCGCGCTTCTCCGCGGTGTCACCGGACAGCGTCGCCCGCATCATGCTGACATCCGGATCGACCGGCGATCCGAAGGGCGTGATGGTGACGCAGCGGATGATGCTGGCGGTCGCCGAAGGCTTCGTTACGGTCTGGCCGTTTCTGCTCGACCGGCCTCCGGTGATGGTCGACTGGCTGCCCTGGAATCACACCGCCGGCGCCAACGGCTCCTTCAACCTGATGCTGCGCGCGGGCGGCGCACTCTATATCGACGACGGGAAACCGACGCCCGGCGGCATCGGCCGCTCGGTCGAGAACCTGCGTTCGGTCGCGCCGACGCTGATGTTCAATGTCCCGAGCGCCTACGATGCCGTGATCCCGCAGATGGAGCAGGATCCGGACTTCGCAAGGCATCTTCTCTCGAACATGGATCTTTTGCTCTATGCCGCGGCAGGCCTGCCGCAGAACCTGTGGGACCGGCTCGAACACTTGTCGATTAAGGTACGCGGCGCGCGCATTCCCATTGTCTCTTCACTCGGCTCAACGGAAACCGCCTCCCCCGCAACGCTCGGATGGTGGGGCACCGGCGTGTCCGGCTCGCTCGGTCTGCCGATCCCCGGCATCGAGGCCAAGCTGATCAAGGTGAATGACGAAGACATGGAAGTGCGCTTCCGCGGCATCGGCATCACACCCGGCTATTGGGGGCAGCCGGAGGCAACGCGAGAGGCTTTCGACGAAGAAGGCTTCCTGCGCATCGGCGACGCCGTGCGCTTCTCCGATCCGCAGAACATTGCGGCGGGTCTCGCCTATCACGGACGACTGTCCGAGAATTTCAAGCTCACCACCGGGATTTTCGTGGTCGTCGGCCTGCTGCGCCTCGACCTGATCAAGGCCTGCGAACCTTACGTGCAGGACGTCGTCGTTGCCGGAGAGAACCGCAGCGACATCGGCCTTCTTGTCATTCCCAGTCCCAATGCACCCGCGGCACCGGACAGCCGCGCGTACCGCGACGCATTGCGGCAGAAGATCGAAGCCTATAATGCAGGTGAAAGCGGCTCCAGCCGACGGATCGCGCGCGCCATTATCATGACCGAACCACCGGACATCGATGCCGGCGAAATTACCGACAAGGGCTATCTCAACCAGCGCCGGATCATCGCGCGGAGGACGGCCCTGATCGAGACGCTTTATAGCGACGCGCCGGAGAATTCCGTGATGCTGTTCAGACGCTGAAACACGACGTTAAATTGACCCGACAACCGGACGAACTGCCATTCCCATGATTGATCTCGACAACATCGTTGCCATCGACATCCACACCCATGCGGAGGGCCCCTGCGGCACCCACGCCTTCGAGGACGGCGCCGAGCTTCGCGAGGGCATGAAGGCCTATTTCAAGCAGGACCTCTGGGAGCCGACCATTTCGGAGATCGCCGACTATTATCGTCAGCGAAAGCTGGCGCTCGTGATCTTCCATGTCGATTGCGAACACCATCTCGGTATCCGGCGCTACGCAAACGAAGAGGTGGCGCGGCTCGCCAACGAAAATTCCGATGTCATGATCCCGTTCGCCTCGATCGATCCGCACAAGGGCAAGCTCGGCGTTCGCGAAGCACGCCGGCTGGTCGAGGATTTCGGCGTACAGGGATTCAAGTTTCACCCGTCCTCGCAGGGCTTCTATCCGCACGACCGCATGGCGTATCCGCTCTATGAAGAGATTCAGGCCAGCGGCAAGCCGGCGCTGTTTCATACCGGCCAGACCGGCGTCGGCTCCGGCATGCGCGGCGGCTACGGGATCAAGCTCGAATATTCAAACCCGATCCATCTCGATCAGGTCGCGATCGACTTCCCCGACATGAAGATCGTGATGGCGCACCCGTCCTTCCCCTGGCAGGAGGAAGCGCTGGCGGTCGCGCAGCACAAGCCGAATGTCTATATCGACCTGTCCGGGTGGTCGCCGAAATATTTCCCGCCGATCCTGGTGCGCTACGCGAACTCGCTGCTGAAACACAAGGTGCTGTTCGGCTCGGATTTTCCGGCGATCACGCCGGACCGCTGGCTGGCGGATTTCGAAAAAATCGACATCAAGCCGGAAGTCCGTCCGCTGATCCTGAAGGAAAACGCGATCAAGCTGCTCAATCTGCGGCCTTAATCGCACATCTCAGGTCGCGCGATCAGCGGCCCGCCGGTTTCTTCGCGGCAACGCGCTTTGCGGGTTGCGTTCTGGAGGCGCTCAACGCGCTCGCGACCACCGGCACCAGCCGCTGTGCCACCACCGTATGTCCCTGCGCCGACATATGCAGCCGGTCGGGCCCGGTGTGGCTCGGCGAATAACAGGTACTTCCTGGCACGAACCGGGCGCCGTATTGCGCCGCAAGCTTACGGCCGACGGCATCCCATTCCGGAAAGAAGAATCCGCACAGGATCGCCGATACCCGCCGCGCGCGGAGCTGCTGCAGGATGCCCTGCATCCGGGCAATGATGACATCGCGGGGCGTGCCGCGGATCAGATCGTTATAGCCGCCTTGCACGATCACCAGTCGCGTACCCGCCGGCACACTGGTATCGAGCCTGTTCAGCATGCCGCCAAAGGTGTCGCCGGAAATGCCGGCGTTGGCGATCCGGGCGTTGTAGCCGCGACGCTGCAGCATCGTGCTGAGCTGGGCCGGAAATGCATTGCCCTGACCAACGCCGTAGCCAGCGGTGTTGCTGTCGCCCAAAGCGACGACCAGCGGCTGCGAGGATGCCGTGCCGCAAATGAGGCAACCAACAATCAGCAGACCGCAGAGGTGGAACCAGCGCGCGATCATTCGGATCGGGCTCCTGTGACGACGACGTTACGACGACCGACGCACATGCGATTTCCGTGCCGCATTAGCGTAAGCCTGCGGCCGAACCGGATGCGGCCGGTTGCGGACCTTTTGCCATTCAATGTTAACAACGACCAAACGGCAGCACGAAGGCTGCTGGTTTCATCGCTCAACGCCACTTCATGTGGATGTTGTCAACGACGCTCCGGTTCAAGCCGCCACCGGGCGATCGGTCGCTATGACATCACTGGACGACGGACGAGACAGCATGGTCCGCGCGGCTGTCTGGATGCTCAAGCTCCATACTCGGCATCGTCTTGGCAGCCGCGCCGCAGGTGCACTCGTGTAGGCACGAACCAATGCGGGTGTTGCCCGATCCGCCGGCACGGTGGCGCTGCATCGAGCCGCGTCCGTCGGCGGAGGATAATTCAAGCCATTGATTTTAAATGATAAAATCGTCGGTCAGAATTGGCTGGGGGACTAGGATTCGAACCTAGAAAAACAGAGTCAGAGTCTGTCGTGATACCATTTCACCATCCCCCAACAGGCCGCGCGGGGCGCTGCCGGGACCAGAGTCGGGCCCTAGATATACGGACCCGCCCGGCATTTCAAATGCTCAGAATGCATCAGGCCGCGGCGGAGTTGCGGCGGGGCGGCGATGGCTGCTCCAGCAGCCGCTCATCCACTTCGCGGCAGAAAATCCCGCAATAGAACCGTTCGGCACCGAGTTGCCAGGCTGGCAACTCCTCCAGACAGCGGCCACAGCCGGCACACAGGAACCCGAACATCGTTGGCCGCTTAGTCTTTTTTGTCATTGCGCGGCCCAACGCGTTGGTCCGCCGGGCGTTCCAGGGCGAGACATTTCGTCCTGAGCGTCAGCTTTGGCCGGAAACCAACCGGCCTTCGCTCAACCACCCTCCGGCAGCCGCCCGGACTCGTCTTTCAGCCGGACCCCTGAGACTCCGCGGGTCCGCATCGCGTGCAGAAGGTGCGCGATCGTGCGCACGGCGTCGGCGGTGCCGATACCCTCGGGCCGGATGTTGGAGATGCAGTTGCGGTCGGCGTCGGTGGTGGCAGGGCCAGGCTGCCAGGTCAGATAGGCCCCCATGGAGTCCGGCGCGGACAGGCCCGGCCGCTCGCCGATCAAAATCGCGACCGCGCTGGCACCTAAAATCTCCGCGACGGCGTCACCGATCGCAACCCGGCCATTGCGCGCGATGACCAGCGGCGCGAACGAAAGCCCCCGCTCGCGGAGGATCGGCAGCAAAGCCGCCAGCACTGGCGCCGCGTGGGTCTGCACCGCCCGGGCGGACAGCCCGTCGGCGATGACGAACGCCACGTCGTAGCGGCCGGCATAGGGCGTGAGCGCCGACTGCGCGTCCGCGGAGAGCTTTCGCCCAAGATCGGGCCGCATCAGATAATCGCGCCGCGCGCCCACCGCGCTGTCGACCACAAGCACCGGCAGGCCGAGTGGCGCGAGTTCGGCACGCAGCCTCTCCGCATCGAGTTCCTCATTCACGGCGTCGCGGGCGCGGGCGTGCGCCAGCTTGAATTCAAGCAGCGGATTGGTCGCGATCGAAGCGCCGGTCCGGTCAAGCCCGATGCGGGCTGCGGTCAAGCTTCGCAGATCGCGCCACAGCGCGCCGGCTCCCTTCGGTGCCAGATCGTCGCTCATGCCGGCAACAACGCGCGGAAGCGGCCGGGCAACGCATCCGGCCGGATACGATCGGCCCGGTCCATCAAGCCCTGCCGCTGCAGCCAATCGGCGAATTCCGGCGCCGGCCGCTTGCCGTACAGTTCGCGCATCGCCAGCGCGTCATGAAACGACGTGCTCTGGTAGCCGAGCATGATGTCGTCGGCGCCAGGCACACCCATGACGAAGGTGACGCCCGCGGAGGTGAGCAGCGCCAGCAGCGCGTCGGCGTCGTCCTGATCGGCATCGGCATGATTGGTGTAACAGACGTCGACGCCCATCGGCAGGCCGAGCAGCTTGCCGCAGCAATGATCCTCGAGTCCAGCGCGCGCAATCTCCTTGCCGTCATAGAGATATTCAGGACCGATGAAGCCGACCACGGAATTGACCAGCAGCGGCTTGAAATGCCGCGCCACCGCATAGGCCCGCGCTTCCAGCGTCTGCTGGTCGACACCATGATGCGCGTTGGCCGAGAGCGCCGAGCCCTGCCCGGTCTCGAAATACATGACATTGTCGCCGATGCTGCCGCGGTGAAGTGACAACGCCGCGTCGCGGGCTTCTGCAAGCAGAGCGAGGTCCACTCCGAAGCTGGTGTTGGCGCCTTGCGTTCCGGCGATCGACTGAAACACCAGATCGACCGGCGAGCCCCTGCGGATCAGGTCGAGCGTGGTCGTGACATGCGCCAGCACGCAGGACTGGGTGGGGACGTCGAGCTTCACACGGATGTCATCCAGCATCGATAGCAGCGCATGCGCGCGCTCAGGACTGTCGGTCGCCGGATTGATGCCGATCACAGCATCGCCCGCGCCGAGCAGCAGGCCGTCGAGGATGCTGGCGGCAATGCCCCGCGGATCGTCGGTCGGATGATTGGGCTGCAGCCGCACCGACAGCGTGCCGGGCGATCCGATGGTGTTGCGGAAGCGCGTGACCACAGAGCATTTCGCCGCGATCACCATCAGATCCTGCAGCCGGCTGAGCTTCGCCACAGCCGCCACCATTTCCGGAGTCAGCCCGGGCGCAAGCGCGGTGAGCACCGTTGTTGTCGCCTCGTCGGATAACAGAAAGTCGCGCAAGCCGCCGACGGTGAGATGCGACACCGCCGCGAAGGCTGCGCGGTCATGGGTGTCGACGATCAGCCGCGTGACCTCGTCGTGCTCGTAAGGCACCACCGCTTCATTGAGAAAAGTGGACAGCGGCAGATCGGCGAGCGCGAATTGCGCCGCCACCCGCTCCTCACCGCTCTCTGCCGCCACGCCCGCCAGCCGGTCGCCCGAACGCGGCGGCGTGGCCCGGGCCATCAGGGTCTTGAGATCGGCGAAGACATAGCGGCGTGCTCCGAGTGTCGCGTAGTACATGGCCGGTTCCGCGTGCGATCACCGGGACTGTAACGCGGCTTTCGCGGTGCACCAACCCGGCGCCTGCAGGACGCGACCGTTCGCCGGCAAACCGCCCGCAATTTCTATCGCATGCAGCCTCGCATTATTATAGGGAGTGACGATTGCGGCTTGTGCGTCAGAGGATCGATCGGTGTCCATCAAGGCTCTCGGCTTTTCCATCGTCGTTTCGCTCTCGTTCCTCGCCGTTCTTCCAGCCTTCGCCCAGCGCATCGACATCGAGGCCACCAACAAGCGCTATCAGCGGCTCTATGCCAGCGGCAATTACGGCGCGGCGCTGGTCGAGGCCCGCAAGCTCGAACAGGCCGTGCGCAGGCTTGGCGGCACGAACCATCCGAATTATCCGCTGGTGCTGGAATTCGTCGGCAATTCGCTCAACGGCATGGGCCAGTATGCGGAAGCGGTCGAGGCCCATGAGCGGGTGCTCGCGATCCGGGAGCGAATGTACGGCCCCACCAGCGCGCAGGCCGCCGATTCCCTGAACAACATCGGCAATGCGAAGCTGCGGCAGGGACAGTATGCCGAGGCCGAGGATTACATGGCCCGCGCGGCCGGCATCCAGCAGCAGCTCAAGGGCAACAACTCCCGCGAGTTCGTGTTCGTGCTGAACAATCTTGGCGTGGTCTATCAGGCCCAGGGTAAATTCGCCGATGCGGAAAAGGTCCGCAAACATGTTGTCAGCGTCTATGAACAGTCGCAGGGACCGGACCATCCGGACACGGCCGACGCAATCGGCAAGCTCGCGACCCTTTACCAGGCCATGGGCCGCTACGGCGAAGCCGAGCCGCTGTTCAGGCGCACGCTCGCGGTCCAGGAGCGGCCGGGGATGGACCTCGTCGCGGCTGCCCGCACCTACAACAATCTCGGCATCATGCAATTCGCCGTCGGAAAGCAGTCCGATGCGGAGGTCAGCTTCAAGCGCGCGCTGACCATCGAGGAGCAGGTGCTTGGACCCAGCCACCCGATGGTGGCCGAGCCGCTGCAAAATCTTGCCGCGGTGCTGAAGTCGCAATGCCGCTACGACGAGGCCGCGAATCTGGCGCTGCGCTCGCTATCGATCCGGGAAAAGGCTTTGGGGCGCGACCATCCCGATGTCGCGGCGCTGCTCAACAACCTCGCCAATATCTATGTGCTGCAGAAGAAATTCGCGGACGGAGAACCGCTCTACAAGCGCGCGCTGACGCTGCAGGAGCGCGCGCTCGGCAGCGAGCACCCCAACGTTTCCTACACGCTGCACAATCTCGGCTACGCGGCGGAGGCGCAGCAGCGCAACGACGAGGCCGAAGCCTATTATCGACGCACCGTCGCGATCCGCGAAAAGGCATTCGGTGCAAACCATCCCGAGCTTGCGGGTTCGCTCAACAATTTCGGAAACGCGCTGGTCTCGCAGAAGAAATATGATGAGGCGAATGCCCTGTTCGAACGGGCTTCGGCAATCTATGCCGGCACGGTCGGTTCCGATCATGCGGAAACGGCACGCGTCGCCAACAACCGCGCGCGGCTCGAGCTGCTGCGCGGCAATCCGAAGGCCGCGCTCGACCTGTCGCGCAAGGCCACCGATGGATTGCTGAAAGCAGCGGCGGCCGCGACGGCGAACGACCAGGGGGGCCAGGGCTGCCTGGTGGAAAACCTGTCCGGCGCATTCACCACGCGGATCGCAGCCATCGCCGCCTCTGCCGGTGCAAAGCGAAGCACGACCTCAGCAAGCGAAGCCTTCGAAATGGCACAATGGGCGAACCATTCCGCGGCCGCGGCCGCACTCCAGCAGATGGGCCTGCGCTTTGCCGCCGGTACCGGCGCGCTGGCCGCACTGGTGCGGGAGAACCAGGATCTGATCGCAGCCGCACGCGAGCGCGACAAGGCGCTGGTCGCTGCAATCTCACGGCCGGCCGGCCAGCAGGATGCAACTGCGATCGCGCAGACCCGGCAGGCTCTTGCCGATATTCGCGCCAGGCTCGCCGATGTCGGCGCGCGGCTGGACAAGCAGTTTCCGGACTTCGTGGCGTTGACCAGCCCGAAGCCGCTCGCGATCAAGGACGCGCAGGCGCTGCTCGGACCCGACGAGGCGCTGATCCTGTGGATCACATCGGAGGACAGGACGGAGTTGTTCGCGATCACCCGCGACAGCGCCGACTGGCATACCCTGCCGATCAAATCCGAAGAGTTGACGCAAAAGGTCGCGGTCTTCCGGCGCGGGCTCAGCGTCGACGCGGCAAGCGCCGCGGCGTCCGAGCAGTTCGACCTCGCCGTCGCCCATGCCTTCTACAAAGACCTGCTGGCTCCAATTGACGGCGTGCTCAAGCGCAAACGTAATCTTCTGGTCGTCCCGACCGGGGCGCTGACCGCCCTGCCCTTCCAGTTGCTGGTGACAACGCCACCGGCCGTGGCGTCGGGCGATCTCGCCGCATATCGCGATGCGGCGTGGCTGGTGAAGCAGAATGCGGTGACGGTCGTGCCGTCTGTCTCGGCGCTCAAGGCGTTGCGGGTGTTCGCAGCCAAGGATCAGGCGGCGAAGCCGATCGTCGGATTCGGCGATCCGGTTTTCGATCCCGGTGCGGCGCCGGCCCCGGCCGGAGCGCGCGCGGCCAAAGGCAATCCGGCCAAGACCGCAAGCGCAGCAAAACCGGTCAAGACCGCATCCCGGGCGGTGCCGGGCAAGACGCGCTCCTATGCGGATTTCTGGCAGGGCGCGAGTGTCGATCCGGCGCTGCTCGGACAGGCGCTATCGCCACTCCCGGACACCGCCGACGAGATACGCGATGTCGCCAAGCGGCTCGGGGCGGCCGACAACGATATCTTTCTCGGCCACGCCGCGAGCGAGGCAAAGCTCAAATCGCTGCCGCTGTCGGACTATCGGATCGTCTATTTCGCCACCCACGGGCTCGTTGCTGGCGACGTGAAGGGATTGGCCGAGCCATCGCTCGCGCTCAGCATTCCGCGCACGCCCACACCGGAGGATGACGGCCTTGTCACCGCGAGCGAGATCGCGCAGCTCAAGCTCAATGCCGATTTCGTGGTGCTGTCGGCGTGCAACACCATCGCCGGCGACAAGCCGGGCGCGGAAGCGTTGTCGGGCCTCGCGCGTGCATTCTTCTATGCCGGCACCCGGGCGCTGCTGGTCACACATTGGGCCGTGGACTCGGCCGCGACCACGACCATCGCCACAACCACCTTCGCGAATCTCAAAACCGATGCGAAACTCGGCCGCGCGGAGGCGATGCGGCGCGCGATGGTCGCCTATCTGAGCGACCAGTCGAAGCTGGAGCAGGCTTATCCGGGATATTGGGGCGCCTTCGCCATCGTCGGTGAGGGTGTCCGTCAGTGAGGAGCGGGGACAGGATGACGATACGTGCGATCGTGTTTGGACTTGTTGTCGCCTTGCTAGGGGCGACATCGCTTGCCGCGCAATCCCAGCTCGGCAAGGACATGAAGCTCGAGGATGCCGGCTTCAAGATGCGCGAAGCCAACACGCCGCAGAAGATGGCGCGGCTCAATTCGATTCCGCCCTACAAGTTCGTGCCACACCGCAAGAACGGGGCGCGCTATTACGTCTATGCCGATCCCGCCTGCCGTTGCGCCTTTGTCGGTGACGACAACGCGATGAAGGCCTATCGCGACATGGTAGCGCCGTCCGGCAGGGGCTTTTTGCCGGGCGTTGGCGACGTTGGACGGGACACCGGCGGCGTCAATCTCGAAAACGAGATGCAGACCGAGATGAACGACGAAAGCGGCACCAATTTCGACGACATCTTCCATCCCGGCTTCTGAGCAGGCCGGTATCGACGTGTTTTCCGGGCCTCCGCGGGCTTTCTTGCAGACTTTTGGCGTCTTGCGATTTCGACGGAAACCATGTCCACTACCCGGATGGGGACTTCGGGCATCATTGCGGACGACCGCGAAACGGCCACGGCGCCACTGCCGTTAGCTGGTGCCCCGTCGCGCCGCTTCAAAATCGTCCTGATCAAGCCGTCGCATTACGACGCGGACGGCTATGTCATCCAGTGGTGGCGCTCGACCATTCCCTCCAACAGTCTAGCCAGCGTCTACGGCCTGCTGCGCGAATGCGCCGAGGACCACGCGCTGGGCGCCGATGTCGGGATCGACATCGAGGCCTATGACGAGTGCAATACCGTCATCGACACCAAACGCATCGTGCGCGACATCCGCAATGCAGGCGGCGGGTTCGTGGCGCTGGTCGGCGTGCAGTCGAACCAGTATCCCCGCGCCCTCGATCTCGCGCGCATCTTCCGCAAGCAGGAGATCAAGGTCGCCATCGGCGGCTTCCATGTCAGCGGCGTAATCTCGATGCTGCCGAAGCTGACGCCGGAATTGCAGGAAGCGCTCGATCTGGGCGTGGTGCTCTATGCCGGCGAGGCCGAAGGCCGGATGGCGAATTTCCTGCGCGACATGGCCTCGGGCGAGGCGACCGGCATCTACAATTATCTGAAAGACCAGCCCGGCATGGAAGCGGCGACCTACCCGATCCTGCCGCGCGAGGTGGTGACGCGGGTGGCCGGACATTATGCGAGCTTCGATGCCGGCCGCGGCTGCCCGTTCCAGTGCAGCTTCTGCACCATCATCAATGTGCAGGGCCGCAAGTCACGTTACCGCACCGCTGACGATGTCGAAGGCATCGTGCGCGCCAATGCCAAGCAGAACATCACCCGCTTCTTCATCACCGACGACAATTACGCGCGCAACAAGAACTGGGAGCCAATCCTCGACCGCCTGATCGAACTGCGGGAAAAGGAAGGCTTCAAGATCCGGCTGCTGCTGCAGGTCGACACGCTGTGCCACAAGATTCCGGGCTTCATCGAGAAGGCGGCGCGCGCCGGATGTACCGCGGTCTTCATCGGGCTGGAGAACATCAATCCGCAATCGCTCGCCGGAGCCAAGAAGCGGCAGAACAAGATCTGGGAATATCAGGAGATGTTCCACGCCTGGCGCAAGGCCAAGGTGATGACCTTTGCCGGATACATTCTCGGCTTCCCGACCGACACGCCGGACTCGATCGCGCACGACATCGAGATCATCAAGAAGGAATTGCCGGTCGATATCCTCGAGTTCTTCTATCTGACGCCCCTGCCCGGCTCCGAGGATCACAAGGTCCTGCACCTGAAGGGCGTGCCGGTCGATCCGGACCTCAACAAATACGACCTCGAGCACGCCTGCACCGCGCACCCGATCATGTCGAAAGAGACCTGGGAGGAGGTCTATCGCAGCGCCTGGACGCGCTATTACAGCGACGAACATGTCGAGACCATCATGCGCCGCGCGGCCGCCACCGGCCTCAACAAGACCAAGGTGATGGACGGCATCACGCTGTTTTCCGGCGCCTCTCGGATCGAGGGCGTGCATCCGCTGCAATTCGGTTTCGTGCGCCGTAAGATCAGGACGCAGCGCCGTTACGGCATGGCGATCGTCAACCCGCTGATCTTCTATCCGTGGCGCGCCTACGATTTCACCCGGACGGCGGTGCGGTGGGTCAAGCTGGTGAGGAAATATCGCAAGATCCTGAAGAAGGTTTATTCGGATCCGGATGCCGGCAAATATACCGATCACGCGCTCGACCCGCCGGCCGGCCACAACGCGCCGATGTCGGATTTCGTGAAGACCTATGCCGACAAGATACCGCAGACGCATGGCGCACCGGTGCGCGAAGCGGCGGCCATCTGAGCGGGCTGCAGTTGCGGCACGTATGCAACGCGCGCTAATGCTTTGCGCATGACCGAACGCCCCGCTCCCACCGGCCCCCTCGCCGGCATCCGCATTCTCGACCTGACCAGCGTCATTCTGGGGCCCTATGCCACGCAAATCCTGGCCGATTTCGGCGCCGACGTGATCAAGGTCGAGTCGCCCGCAGGCGACATCATGCGCCATGTCGGTCCGATGCGGAACAAGGCCATGGGCCACATCTATCTCAACCTCAACCGCAACAAGCGTTCGATCGCACTCGACCTGAAGCAGGAGCCCGCACGCGATGCGCTGCGCAAGCTGGCAGCCACCGCGGATGTGTTCGTCACCAATGTGCGGCCGGCGGCGATGGCGCGGCTGGGGCTCGGCTACGACGACATCCGTGCCATCAATCCGCGCATCGTCTATGCCAGCGCCACCGGCTTCGGCGCCGGCGGCCGCTATGCCGGCAAGCCCGCCTATGACGACCTGATTCAGGGTCTCTCGGGGATCGCGGCCATCGCGCCCGACGCGTGGGGCGACGAGCCGCGCTACATGCCGCTCGCGATCGCCGACCGCACCACCGGGCTCTATCTCGCCAATGCGATCTCTGCCGCGCTCTTTCATCGCGAGCGCTCGGGCGAAGGCCAGGCGATCGAAATTCCGATGTTCGAAGTGTTCGTCGAATATGTGCTGGGCGATCACCTGTCGGGCCTGACCTTCGACCCGCCGGAGGGCCCACAATATTATCCGCGGCTTGTTTCAAAGCATCGCAAGCCATACGCGACCAAGGACGGTTACGTCTGCGTGCTGGTCTATACCGACACGCACTGGAAGAACTTCTTCAAGGCGATTGTACGCGAAGACCTGCTGCAGGACCCGCGCTTTTCCACCCATGGCGGGCGCGCCGACAATATCGACGCGGTCTATGCCTTCGTTGCCGACACCCTGAAGGAAAGGACCACGGCGGAATGGCTGGCCCTGCTCGAGGCCGCCGACATTCCGGCGGCGCCGTTGCATGACATCGCGAGCCTGCTCGACGATCCGCATCTGAACGATGCCGGCTTCGTCCGTGTCGTCGAGCATCCGACCGAGGGGCGCCTGCGGATGACCGGCGTGCCGGGCACATGGTCCGGCTCACAGCCGTCGGTCCGCAGCCTGCCGCCCAATCTTGGCGAGCACACCGCCGATGTTTTGCGCGAGGCGGGATTGTCGGAGGATGAGATCGCCGCTGCCACGCCAAACAGCAGGCCCGCCGGCTGATCGGCGCTGCAGACGCGGCTTGCGGCGGCACCGCATTCGCGGTCAAATGGCCTCCTGGTACCAGTAGCGGGGGGTAAGATGCGCGCGCGGTCTTGTGCGGGTGTTGGTGCGGTCGCGATGGCGGCTTTTATCTTCGGGTCGTTCGGCGCGTGGGGTGCGGAAATCGAAGGCCCCGCTTCGTTCAGCCCCGGCAAGATTTCCGGGATCAAACCGTCCGGCCCCAATTACACGATCCTGAGCCCGGTCCGCAGCGACGGCTTTCTGCGCATTTACAACGTGCGCTCTCCCTATGGCGACTTCAGCGTCATCAGCGATGCGATGATGCAGATGCGCATCCGCGAACTCGCGGCGGTGGCGGAACTCGACAAGCTCACGGAGTCGACCGAGTTCAACAATGCGCTCGGCCAGGCTGGCCTCGCTCCTGTGAAGTTCGCTGGCGAGTTGCTGGTCAATCCGGTCGAGGCGCTGGGCAACACGCTGGCCGGCATCGGCAACCAGATCGGGCAGATCGGCTCCGGCATCCACAACGCCGGCAAGTCGCAGGACCAGGCTTTCGGCGGCTTCGGCGCCGACCAGAAGCGGCGCGAACTCGCGGCCAAGCTCGGCGTCGATCCCTATACCGATTACGAGCCGCTGCAGGCGCGACTGCAGAAGCTTTCGCAAGCCGCCGCGGCCGGCGGTCTTGTGGTGTCCGGCGCGATGATGGCGATCCCCGGCGCCGTCGGCATCGTGGTGTCGAACACGGCGACCTCGGGCCGGGTCAAGGATTCGCTGCGCGATCGCACCGCCGCCCAGCTCATGGACATGAATCGCGAGAAGATGCTGGCGATGGGGCTCGACCGCGCCGCCGCGGACGCGCTGCTGCAGAACCGCAACTACACGCCGCTCGACATGACGTCGATGGTGTCATCGCTGGAAGTCGTGGCGGTCGCTGGCCGCGACGAATTCCTGCGCCGCGCCGTCGCCGTCAAGCGGCGCGACGCCGCGGTGTTCAACCGCCGCTACACCGAGATGGTGGCGGATTATCATCTGAAGAACCGGTCGATCGTGAGCTTCGTGTCGGCGGCAGAATTTCCTTTCAACCAGACCGCCAATGGTACGGTCGTCGGCATCTGGCCGGTCGACGCCATCTCGTGGACCAGCGGCACCAGCCGCGCCATGAGCAATGCCGCAAGCGCGATCCGCTCCAATCGGCTCGGCCGCCCCGAATTGCTGATTTCGGGTCAGGCAACGCCGCGCGCGAAAGAAGGCTTGCGCGAACTCGGCTTCACTTTGGCGGAAAACACGCGGCGCTGATCGATCCGAGTCGCATCGAGTCAAGCTGAGCGCCGCAGATAAATGACTCGCCCTGCAGGGGCAGAATCGCGATTCATGGCGGCAGTCGAAATGTCTCGCCAGGATTGGACATGCTGCCTCTGTCCCGACCGCTGTTCGACCAGAACGCCGCGCGCCTGATGACGCTGTGCGTGGCGGCGGCGCTTGTCAGTTGCACGCTGGTGGTGGTGACGGTGCTGGCCGTCTAAGGCATTTTCGAGAGACGCCGGTACCGGTTCGCGTCAAGAAAACGCGCCGGCGCAGGAAACCAGAATCTCTTCGCGCTTCGAGTAAAGGCGAAAGTGCTCCGCCATTCAGGGCGCAATTTCGTCGATCGCTTTTTGCAGCCCGTCGAGATCGAACGGCTTGCCGAGAAAGCCGATCGGTTTGAATTCCTTCAATCGCGCTGAAACTTCGGTCTGATCCTCGCCGCTGGCAACGATCAGGGGTAAAGCCGCGTGCGATTGCCGGATGTCGCGCACGAGGTCGTCGCCGCGCCGGTCCGGAAGGCCGAGATCAAGCAACACGAGCGCGTAATCCGCGCCCGGCGCGCGCAGCAGCTCAATCGCCTCCGCGGCTGTCCCCGCTTCGTCCGCCTCGCGCCCGAGATCGAGCAGCATATCGACGGCAAGCATACGGATCAGCACCTCGTCTTCGACAACGAGCACCCGGCCCGAACTCATGTCCCCTCGCTCTTAAAACCTGTCTGACAATGCCCCGAAAGGTGGGGCTTTCGGTTGTCGGTCTCGCGACCGATTCCCGGTCCATTCGGAAGAACCGGATTGTTACATCATGTGGAACCGGTGTTCAAAAAACAGCGGCGGACCGGACGGCCCGCCGCTGATGTCTCGCTTCGAATTCGCCCTTAATTGGTCTGGGCGCCGCTCTTGAGGATCGGCTCCCGCCATTTCGTGATCTCGTCCTTCACGAATTTCTGCAGATATTGCGGCGAGCGGCGGTCCGGTGCGACGATCGTCGCGCCGAGCCCCGCCAGCTTTTCCTTCACCCCCGGGGTCTCCATCGCCTGGTTGGCGGCGTCCGCAAGCTTCTTGACGATCGCCTCGGGCGTGTCCTTGGGCAGGAAAATCGCGTTCCACGTATAGGCTTCCATACCCTTGGTTCCCTGCTCTTCGGCGGTCGGCAGGTTCGGCAGCGCCGGCGAGCGCTCCTTGGTCATGATCGCGATCGCCTTCACGGTGCCGCCATCGACCTGCGGTTTTGCGGTGGAAATAATTTCGCACAGGAAGTCGATGCGTCCGCCCTGCAGATCCTGCATCGCCGGACCGGTGCCCTTGTAAGGCACGTGCACGATGTCGGTGCCCATCACCATGTTGGCAACCACGCAGCCCAGATGGGTCGCAGACCCCGCACCGGCCGAACCGAACTGCATCTTCGAGGCATTGGCCTTCGAATAGTCGACGAACTCCTTCAGGTTATTGGCCGGGAAATCCTTGCGCGCGATCAGAGCGATCGGCACTTCGGCGATCAGCGCCACCGGCGTGAAATCGTCCGCTGCATTGTAGAGCGGTTTCTTGCTCAGGGTCTGGCTCTGCGCATGGGTGCCGACGGTGCCGAGCACGAAAGTGTAGCCGTCGGGCTTGGCATCGGCGACTCGCTTGGATCCTGTCTGGCCGCCGGCTCCGCCGACATTCTCGACCACCACCTGCTGGCCGAGGATCTCGCTCATCCGCGCCGCCACCACCCGCCCGAGCACGTCGGTCGGGCCGCCCGCGGCAAACGGGACGATCATGGTCATCGGACGGGTCGGGAAATCCTGCGCCGAGGCGGGCCCACCGGAGACCATCAGACCCGCGGACAGAACGCTGGCGGAAAGACCCGCCAGCAGCAACTTTTTGAACATGAAATCCTCCCTTAACTTTCCAGCAGACTTGCCCACGGCGCCGCCTGGGGTCAAGCCGGACCTTGTGGGCATGATGGCGCACACGTAAACAGCAGCCTGACAAAGGAGAACACGGTTAAAATGCCTGATATTCGCGTCGCTATCGGAGGACTGGGAGCCATCGGCCGCATGCTGGCTCGCAAACTGAGCGCCGGCCTGCCCGGCCTGACGCTGGCCTGCGCCGCCGCAGGCGACCGCGCCAAGGCGCAGGCCTTTCTCGACGCGAAAGGCATCGCCTGCCCGATCGTGCCACTGAACGCGTTTCCGGAGCATGCCGACATCGCGGTCGAATGCGCGCCGGCGGCGATCATCGAGGACATCTGCCGACCGATGCTCGAAGCCGGCAAATCGGTGATCGTGCTGAGCTGCGGCGCGCTGCTGCCGCGTCCCGAACTGCTGGAACTGGCCAAGGCCAAGGGAGGCCGGATCATCGTTCCGACCGGCGCCCTGCTCGGTCTCGATGCGGTGGTGGCCGCCGCCGAGGGCGACATCTCCTCCGTGCGCATGACCACCCGCAAGCCGCCGGGCGGGCTGAAGGGCGCCCCCTATCTCGAACAGCATGGCATCTCGGTGGATGGCCTCACGGAGGCCAAGCGTGTCTTTTCCGGCAGCGCGCGCGAAGCCGCGGCCGGCTTTCCGGCGAATGTGAATGTCGCGGCGGCTCTGTCGCTCGCCGGGATCGGCCCGGACCGCACCCAGATCGATATCTGGGCCGACCCTGCCGTCACGCGCAATTGCCACGACATCGAGGTCGAGGCGGATTCGGCGCGCTTGCGGATGTCGATCGAGAATGTGCCATCCGAAAATCCCAAGACCGGGAGGATCGTGGCGCTGTCAGTGCTCGCAGCCTTGCGCAAGCTCGGTGCGCCGCTCAGCGTCGGGACCTGACCGCAAGGCCTCTGTCTGACCGTGCAATCTCCCAGCATCCTCGTCTTCGATTCCGGACTTGGCGGACTGACAGTCTTCCGCGAGATCGTGCCACTGCGCCCCGACGCGCGCTTCGTCTATGCCGCGGACGATGCCGGTTTTCCGTACGGCCGTCTGTCGGAGCGCGAACTGAGCGAGCGCGTGGTCTCGGTGATGGGCACGCTGATCGACACGTACCGGCCCGACTTGGTCGTAATCGCCTGCAACACCGCCTCGACACTGGTGCTGGCGGATCTGCGCCAGCATTTCAGCGTGCCGTTCGTCGGCACTGTCCCCGCCATCAAGCCGGCCTGCGCAGCCTCGCAGACCAGGCTGGTTTCGGTGCTGGGGACCGAAGCCACGGTCGTGCGCGAATACACCAAGAAGCTGATCGCCGATTTCGGCCAGGGCTGCGACGTGACCCTGGTCGGCTCGCGGCGGCTGGCGGTTCTGGCAGAGGCGCTGCTCCGCGGTGAGGCGGTAGACGACGCCGACATCGCCGACGAGATCATGCCGTGCTTCGTCGAACGCGACGGCCTGCGCACCGACACGGTGGTGCTGGCCTGCACGCACTATCCGCTGCTGGATATCCAGCTGAGGCGTCTTGCGCCGTGGCCGGTCACCTATGTCGATCCGGCGCCGGCGATCGCGCGCCGGGTTCTGGACTTGCTTGGCCCGGCCGTGCCAGCCTCGGCCGGGAAGGCTGGAGCGCAATTCGTATTCACGTCGGGTCAGAAGCCCGCACCTGCGCTGGAGGCCGTGTTTTCAAGGTTCGGCTGAGGGGAGCGCATCATGATGGGGCGGATTGTTTTCGCAGCCTGCGGCGTGCTGGCCAGTATCCTGGCGATGTCTTCCCCAGGCGAGGCTCAGCCTGTGACATTTGCCGATCTCGCAAACCATACGGTGACGGCGAACTTCGTCTACGCGCAAACCGTGCGAGTGCTCGATCAGGGCCGCACCGTCAACAACGAGAACCGGCAGACCATCACTCTTGCGCTTCATGCGGACGGGCGCATCGATCAGCAATACAGGATCCAGATCGTGGCGCCGAACGGGCGCGATGTCGGCGGTTTCACCGGACGCATCAAGGCCGAATTGAACAAGCCGACGAAATGGCAGCATGGAGAGATGGTGTTCGTGTTCGAGAACGACAGCCTGATCAGGCTTCAGACCTTCAATAAAGGGGGCCGCAAGATCACGCTCTCGTTCAAGCGGACGCCCGGCGGCCTGACCTGCAGCGTCGATGCTCCGTTGTCGAAGGAGGAAGGCGCCGGACGCGGTGTCGACACCACGTCGCAGACGACCAAGCAGCGGATCGAAATCCTCTCGGCAAAGACCGTTTCGTCGTCATGCCGGGTGACGAAGACTGCGGCCTGATCAGCCGTTCATTCGTCGACCGGACGTGACGCAATCCCGCTAGCGCTGCGTGACCGTTACTGCCGCTTCGTTGCGCCTGAGGAATGGCGGGACGAACGGCGCGTCATAGTTCATCGACTGCGGCTCTCCGCTGGGACGCCAGCGCGACGGCGACAATACCGAAAGCAACGCGGCCGCGCGGGCCGGGTAATCTTTGCCGTTTCCGGAATAGCGCAGGACCGCCATGTCCTCCGGCGGGACGTCGACAAGGCGGACCCGCGGGTCGAGCGGCTTCGGCGCGGTCTCGCGCGTGAGTTTGGCCGGCAGAAAGAAGCGCATGCGCAGCCCCTCCGGCACGTCCGTGGTTGCGACCGGCGCCGTCATCGACACCCGCGCCGATTGCGTCGCAACCGGCGTGGTCATGGCAATGCGCTCGCTGCTGGCGTCCTTCGAGCGGTTAGCACCGGCGATGTATTCGAACAGCAGGCGGAACGCCTCGCTCCTGCCGGCCTGCCCGTCCTGCTTTGTCTGGACCTCCGCTGCCAGTCGCGGCCCATAGCGGCGGATTTCCACGCCGTCCGAAAGCCGCTCGACCACCACGTATCGGGGTTCCTCGTAGATCCTGACGCCGACCACGTTCAGAGCGGATTCAATCACCAGCATGGCATAGTAGAAAAAAGCGCTCATCCGGGATCGCCCCTTGACGTTGGCTCATTTGACCTACGGCCTGGACGCCGGGCGGTTTCATCGCGCGAGACGGCCAGGGTGGCCGGGCCAGGTTTGACATTCGGCGGCCGAAACACTAGACAGCTTCGCGGTTCGGCCCCCTTCGGGGCCGTTCCCCGTTTCGCGACCCGTGGTTCCGGCCATCCGCTTTGGCCAGTTGGAACCTGTCGGTACCGGGCTAGACCCCGGCACAGAGGAGGGCGCGTTTCCTCAATCCACGGTCTTTTCAAGAGGACGCGATGACCAAGCGCACTGAAGCAAAATACAAGCTCGACCGCCGTATGGGGCAGAATATCTGGGGCCGCCCGAAGAGCCCCGTGAACCGGCGTGAATACGGCCCCGGCCAGCACGGCCAGCGCCGCAAGGGCAAGCTCTCGGACTACGGCGTGCAACTGCGCGCCAAGCAGAAGCTCAAGGGCTATTACGGCGACCTGTCCGAGAAGCAGTTCCGCGCCGTCTATACCGAGGCGATCCGCCTGCGCGGCGATTCCGGCGCCAACCTGATCGGCCTGCTGGAGCGCCGTCTCGACGCGGTGGTCTATCGCTGCAAGTTCGTGCCGACGATCTTCGCCGCCCGCCAGTTCGTGAACCATGGGCACGTCAAGGTGAACGGCCGCCGGGTCAACATCCCGAGCTACAAGGTCAAGGTCGGCGACGTGATCGAGGTGAAGGACAAGTCGAAGGAGATGGCGCTCGTGATCGAGGCGCTGTCGCTCGCCGAGCGCGACATCCCCGACTATATCGAGGTCGACGAGAGCAAGAAGACCGCGAAATTTCTGCGCATCCCGACGCTCAGCGAAGTCCCCTACCCGGTCCAGATGGAACCGAACCTGGTGGTCGAATTCTATTCGCGCTGATCGTTCTCAACACGACGACATAGCAAGGGCCGCCCATTGGGCGGCCCTTTTGCGTGGGCACACGCATGCGTGATGGCCAGGCCGTGGAACGTCCGATCGCTCTCGCCTAGTGTGAAGAAAACCACATCACCGGAGCGGCGGCATGCCCCGCACACACATCCTTACGACGCTGGTGTCGCTGCTCTTGCTGTCCGCGGCATCGCCGAGCCTCGCCGGCGGTGTGTTCCTGGACGTCCCGATGACCCGCGTCTTCGTGTGCGAAGGACCGGACGCGCGGTTCGAGATCTATGCCCCGCAATCGGTGCTTGCCAAGCGCAATATCGAAAGGCAGGGCCTCGGCGGCACAGTGAACGGGCTTTATGCGCTCGATCTGACGGATGCAGGCAAAGGCAAGGTCATCGAGCCGGTTCGGCTGCGCTCGAGTAAGGACAACAAGTCCATCGGCATCGACCAGTTCACCCGCAAAGGACTGAAGCCCACCAGCATTCCGATGACGGGCGGCACGCTGGATTTCGATCAACGCTTTGGCACGAAGGCGAAGTGCGGACCTTTCCGGCCATCGTGATCAACGATCACGAGCGCCACGATCGCGCATGGCCGCACCACCGCAATTCAAAACGCGCTACTTCACCTGAATGCCCAGGCGCTCGCGCATGCTCTTGATCACAATGTCCATCGCCTCGATGATCCGCAATTGAGGGTTCGCCTTGCAATAGACGATCACCTCATGCTCGACTTCCTTGCCCTTGCGGATGTCCATGTAGTGTTTCTTGGCTAGGCCGTTGTACCAGCCGCTGTACCAGGTCGCGAGACGGTCTGCGTCCTCCTGCCACGTATTTGCAAGCTGGGCGCAGGTCAGGGCCTGAACATTGAGAAAGCCCTCGGCATCCGCATATGTGCTGAGATCGACCTGAGCGTTCGCACTCGAGATTGTCATCGAAGCCGCTGCTGCAGCGATGATCAGGTATTTGCGCATATCGGGCCCTCGCCCTTTAAACCGATGACGGAAACGGAGTTCATCCGGACATTCTGTTGCCGCCGGTGGCATCGCCGGTTCTATATCTCCAGCCTAGACGCAACCCATTGCCATTTGGAGCCAGCCGCCACAAAACGCCCGACCGATCATCGGCGACGCCCGAAACGCAAAAGGCCCGCACGCGGCGGGCCTCTAACGACGATTGATTGGCAGCTCAGGCGATGGCCTTGCCCTGAACCGCGAGACCCTTTTCGATCATCAGGTTCTGCAATTCGCCGGCCTGAAACATCTCACGTACGATATCGCAACCGCCGACAAACTCGCCCTTGATGTAGAGCTGCGGAATGGTCGGCCACTGCGAATAGGCCTTGATGCCGTCGCGCAATTCGCCGGATTCGAGCACGTTTACGCCTTTATACGGCACCTGCAGATAATCGAGGATCTGCACGACCTGGCCGGAAAACCCGCATTGCGGGAATTGCGGCGTACCTTTCATGAAAAGGACGACGTCGTTGGATTTTACCTGGCTGTCGATGAACTGATTGATGCTCATGGAATATCCGATCTCTTCGGGTCACGTCCGGCGATCCGGCTTGTCTGGTCAAATATAGACGGGCCCGATGCGCCGCAACAGTCGAACCAGGCCATTCAGGGTCAATTCTCCGGAACCCCGGTCTGCAGAGCGAGCGCGTGCAGCGCCCCGCCCATCTGGCCCTGAAGCGCCTGATAGACGAGTTGGTGCTGCTGTACCCGGGATTTGCCACGGAAACTTTCCGCCAGCACTGTGGCGGCGTAATGGTCTCCGTCGCCAGCGAGATCGCGGATCTGGACCTCGGCATCCGGGATATGGGTCTTGATCAGCCGCTCGATCTCGGCGGCATCCATGGGCATTGGGGAAACTCCTCGATTCATCGGGCGGCACCAGCTTACGCCACATCGGGGCGCCGACCGGAGTAGAAATAGGGTGATTTGTGGTGGCTGACAAACGCATCTGCCGGGCATCGTTGTGGCTGACGCGGGGCGAAGGTCCGACTATTGTGCGACAATAGGGACGAGGCCAGACAGAAGGAAGCGAGGCGTGGCTTTGATTACAGGAACGCTGGCGAGAATGCTGGGATGTGGGATCGGCGCGGCCGCGCTCATCATGGCCGCAGACGACGCGCGGGCGCAGTTTTTCCCGTTTTTCCAGCAGCAGCAACCGCAACAGCAGCCGGCGCCGCCACCTCCGCCGCAGCAGTCGCGGCCGAGCCAGCAAACCCGGCCGAGCCAGCCGGCGCAGGCTCCCGCTCGCAAGACTCAGCCACAGCAGCAAAAGGCCAGCGATCCGGCGCAGAAGGCACCACCCGCAACCGCCGCCGTGCCCTTCCCCGAGGTGCGCAACGCCTGCGGCGCCGAGATTAGGAGCACCTGCGCGGGCGTCGCCCCCGGCAGCACCGAATCTGTGCAATGCCTGCGCCCGAATTTCGCGGTGCATACGCCGCCCTGTCAGGCGGCCCTCAGCAAGGCTTTCGCGGCGGCGGGACCGGCCCCCGCACGTTCGGCAAATACCTCGACCCAGCCCGCCGGCACCACTGACTCGCCGCGCGTCGTATCCACCGACCGCATCACCCGGCCCGAGGGCGCGAAGGAAGCGGACGCCCCCGACCTCAAGCTGCCGGCGATGCGCCCGACCCAGGAGGCGCGCTGGGTGAACCGCTATTGCAGGGAAGATCACTCGCTGCTGTGCCAGGGCGTGACCTTCGGACAGAGCCGGGTGTTGCGATGCCTGCTGTCGCATCACTCGTCGCTGACCAACAATTGCAGGAAGGCGCTGGCCAAGCGCTGATCGCTTTCTGCCTGTGAATGGCCGTGCCGGCGCGATTTCCGCGGCGGCGACGCCCCCATAATCACCAACACCTGAGGAGTTGCCGAGATGAGACCCTGGTGCGCCTATGCGCTGGCCGGCGCCGCCCTGCTTTCGTTCGGGACGGTGCTGGGGCAGGCCCAGACGCCCGACAAGGCGCAGCAGGACGCCATCCGAAGCAATTGCCGCTCCGACTTCATGCGCAATTGCTCCAGCGTTCCCCGCGGCGGCCGCGAGGCGCTGGAATGCCTGATGCAGAACAAGGCCAAGGTTTCCGCCGGCTGCCAGGGCGCGCTGAACGCGATCGCAGCACCGGCGCCCGCGGCAGCCAAGCCCGCCAAGCCTGAACCGCAGGCGGCCGTGCCGAGAGCCGAACCGCCGGCAGCGGCCGCCGCACCGGCCCAGACGGCACCGACTCAGGCAGCGCCGCCACCGCCGCAATCCCCGACGGCAACGGCCCCGACCGAGCCTCGCGCCAAACCAAAGCCCGCACCCAAAGCCGTCGCCACCCCGGCGCGTCCCGCGCCTCCGGTGGTGCCGCAGGCTGCAGCACCTGCCGCCGTCCCGGTGGCGCCGCCTCCAGCCGCTGCCCCGAGCCAACCCCGGCTCGGCGAGGCGATCCTGATCCGGCGGTTCTGCACTACCGATTTCCGGGTGCTGTGCAAAGGCGTGCCGCTGGGCCAGGGCCGGGCAATCCAGTGCCTCGCCAACAATGCCCCGGCGCTGTCGCCCGGTTGCCGCCAGGCAATGGCCCAGACGGGTGAGTTGCGGCCTTAGCCGTCGACTTTGCCGGCCATGTAGTCGGGCAGCCAGGCTTCGAAGCGGGTCGTGAGATCGGCGACGGCCACAGGCGTCTCGCTGCCGAGGGTGAGCGACTGGCCGCCGACCGTGCCGATCCGCTTCACCGCAACACCCGCCACCTGCGCGGCTTCGACCAAAGCCGCAAGCTGTGCCTGCGTCGCGGTCACGATGTAACGCCCCTGATCCTCGCCGAACCAGAAGGCGTGCGCCGCGACGCCCTGCGGGGCTTCGAGCGTCGCACCAAGCCCCGATGCCATGGCCATCTCGGCCAGCGCAACGGCAAGACCGCCGTCTGAAAGGTCATGGACCGCGGTGACGCGGCCATCGGCGATCAGCTTGCGCACGAATTCGCCGTGACGTTTCTCGACAGCGAGATCGACCGGCGGCGGAGCCCCCTCCTCGCGCCCGCAGATTTCGCGTAGATACATCGACTGGCCGAGCCAGCCTGCGGTGTCACCGATGAGTATAATGGCATCGCCATCGTTCTTGAAGGCAAGGCTCGCGGACGTCGTGAAATCCGACAGCACGCCGACACCGCCGATGGACGGCGTCGGCAGGATCGCGCGACCGTTGGTCTCATTGTAGAGCGACACGTTGCCGGACACGACCGGGAAGTCGAGCGTCTTGCACGCGGCTGCGATGCCGCGCACGCAGCCGACGAACTGGCCCATGATCTCGGGCCGCTCTGGATTGCCGAAATTCAGATTGTCGGTGATCGCGAGCGGCGTCGCACCGACGGCGGAGAGATTGCGATAGGCTTCCGCCACCGCCTGCTTCCCGCCCTCGAACGGATCGGCCTCGCAATAGCGGGGCGTCACGTCGCAGGTCATGGCAAGGCCCTTCGGGCCGTCCTCGATGCGCACCACCGCGGCATCGCCGCCCGGCCGCTGCACGGTGTTGCCGAGAATGATGTGGTCGTATTGCTCCCACACCCAGCGCTTTGAGCAGAGATCGGGCGAGCCGATCAGCTTGAGCAAAGCATCGGCATTCGACAGCGGCGGCTTCACAGCGGCGGCAGCGATCACCGGCTTCTTCGGCGTCTCGACGAACGGCCGGTTATAGACCGGCGCCTCGTCGCCCAGCTCCTTGATCGGCAGATCGGCGAGCGTCTCTCCATGGTGACGAATGAGAAAACGCTTGGTCGGCGTGGTCTCGCCGACGATGGCGAAGTCCAGTCCCCATTTGCGGAAGATCGCTTCGGCTTCCTTTTCCTTCTCCGGCTTGAGCACCATGAGCATGCGCTCCTGGCTTTCCGAGAGCATCATCTCGTAGCCGCTCATGCCGGTCTCGCGCGTCGGCACCTTCTCGAGATCGAGCGTGACGCCGAGATCGCCCTTGGCGCCCATCTCGACCGCGGAGCAGGTGAGCCCCGCCGCGCCCATATCCTGGATCGCGATCACGCAGCCCTTCTGCATGATCTCGAGACAGGCCTCGAGCAGCAGCTTCTCGGCGAACGGATCGCCGACCTGCACAGTCGGACGCTTCTCCTCGGAATCGTCATCGAACTCCGCCGACGCCATCGACGCGCCGTGGATGCCGTCGCGACCGGTCTTGGAGCCGAGATAGACGATCGGCATGCCCACGCCGGACGCCGCCGCATAGAAGATCGAATCCGCACGCGCGAGGCCGACCGCCATCGCGTTGACCAGGATGTTGCCGTCATAGCGTGTGTGGAAGCGGGTCTGCCCGCCGACCGTCGGCACGCCGAAGGAATTGCCGTAACCGCCGACACCGGCGACCACGCCGGAGACGAGGTGCCGCGTCTTTGGATGCCTGGGGTCGCCGAACGACAGCGCGTTCAGGCAGGCAATCGGCCGCGCGCCCATGGTGAAGACGTCGCGCAGGATGCCGCCGACGCCGGTGGTCGCGCCCTGATAGGGCTCGATATAGCTCGGGTGATTGTGGCTCTCCATCTTGAAGACCACCGCGAGCCCGTCGCCGATATCGATCACCCCGGCATTCTCGCCCGGTCCCTGGATCACCCATGGCGCCTCGGTCGGCAGCCCGCGCAGATGCACCTTCGACGACTTGTAGGAGCAATGCTCGTTCCACATCGCCGAGAAGATGCCCAGCTCGGTCAGCGTCGGCTCGCGCCCGATCAGGTCGAGGACGCGCTGGTACTCGTCGGGCTTGAGCCCGTGTTCGGCGACGAGTTCGGGAGTGATGCGGATGCTGTTCGGGATCACGTCGGCTCAGGTCAAGGTATGGGCGCGGGACAGCGCCGGATGCGGCGGCACGGCAATCCCATACAGGGGCAGAATACGGAACGCCACCGCCGCCGGTGCCGAGGGTCCACAGTAAATACCACGACAAAGTTGTGGAAAGTGCTGGAATCAGCGAGGTTGGAACTCCGCTGCGGACTCTGAAAGACTAGCCCCATGCAGGCTTTCCACAATTCGATTTCGGCGCGCGTGGTCGCGACCGTCATGGGCCTTGGTCTGGTCGCGGCCGCCTTGGTGGGCGCCGCTATCCTGTCGATGGACGGCCTGCGCTCCCGGACCGAGCTCCTGCAAAAGGCGGCCCTGAAAGCGGTCTACGCAGAGCGCGTCAACCGGCTCGTCGCCATGGTGGTGATGGATTCGCGCGGGATCTACGCCGCCCGCGATCCGGCCGAAATCCGGTATTTCGCCGACGGGCTGATCCGCCATCTCGACCAGATCGACCATACGATGACGCAATGGCGCGCGATCGCGACCCCGGAGCGTCGTCAGCAAATCGAAGCGTTGGCCGACAGCCTGAAGACCTTTTCCGACCTTCGCCGCAACCTCGTCGCTACCGCCTTTGAAAAGGGTCCGGACGCGGCCCGTGAGGTCGGCGAAACCAATCGCAACGATCGTCAGCAATTGAACGCTCATCTTCAAACAATCGGCGACCTTTACGGCGAGGATGATGTCCGCCGGGTGATGAGCGAGATTGCCGACTACCAGCGTAGCGCGATCACGCTACTGTTTCTGATCGGCGGGCTCGGGCTGATCGCGGCGTTGATTGCAGCCTGGGTGGTCGCCTCCCGCACCATCCTGCGGCCGCTCAGCGCGCTTAGGATGAGCCTCGACCGGATGGCCCAGGGCGATCTGGAACGGCCGATCAGCGAAACCGCTCGGGGCGACGAAATCGGCTCTATCGCTCGCTCGACCGAGAATTTCCGGCATAGCCTGAACCAGATGCGCGCGATCCAGGAACGTGAGCATCAAAACGACCTGCAGCGCATCGCGCGCGCGGAGCGCGTCCAGCGTGCGACCGGACGGTTCGAACAGGCGATCCGCGATTGCATCGCCAACCTGCATCGCTCGATCGCACAGGTGGTGGAGGTGGCGGATGCACTCCGGGCGCTCGCCGCCACCTCGACCCGGGAATCTCAAATCCTGGCTGGCTCCGCGAATGTCGCTGCGGCCAATGCACAATCGATCGCGACGGCAACAGAACAATTGCAGGCGACCGCGTCCGCCATCTTTCAGCAAACCGCGCGCTCATCGGCAACCGCGGCCGCGGCCGCACGCAATGCGGAGACAGCCTCTCACACCGTGGATCAGCTGGATGGCGCGGTCACCAAGATCGGCGAGGTGGTGGCGCTGATCAACGCCATCGCCGAACAGACCAACCTGCTGGCGTTGAATGCCACTATCGAATCCGCGCGCGCCGGCGACGCCGGGCGCGGTTTCAGCGTGGTGGCGGGCGAAGTCAAAACGCTGGCCCAGCAAACCTCGACCGCAACCGGCGACATCCAGCGGCAGATCGCGACGGTGCAGAGCGCCGCGCGCGACGCCGTCGGCGTCATCCAGACATTCGATGCGGCAATCGCAGACCTCAACCAGGCGGTCGGCGCGATCACCGAAGCGGTGCGCCAGCAGAACGCCGCGACCCACGAAATCAGCGGCGGCGTCACCGTCTCGGCGCAGAACGTGGAGGCCCTCTCACGCGGGGTGATCGGCATCAACGATGGCATCAGGCGCACCCACGAGGCGAGCCAATCGGCATCCAATGTCGTCGGATCGCTGAAGGATCAGGCGGTGCGGCTGGAGCAGGAGGTGAGTACGCTCCTGAAAGAGATCAACGCCGCCTGACCGCGGGGATCCGGTCTGATTGTGAGCATGAGTGCCGTGACGGACCGGGAAGTCACGTCGGCTGCGGGCGAGATATTGCGAAAATGCGGTCCCACAAGGTGCCGCCAAGGCGACGACGGCCGACATAGAAATAGACAACAATGATGGCGAACAGCACCAGCGCCGGCCAGCCCGACAGCTGAAAACCTTCGGACGTGGTGTTGCCGGTCAAGACGCCGATGACATAGCCGCCGACCAGAAACACCGTCAGAAAATCCAGAATAGAGGCGACGACCCGTTTCCAGATGGCGGCCGGCTTGGGGCCTTGCGTTATCGGGGCTGTGTCGGTCATTCGCACTCCCTCCCCTGCGCCGCAACCTCACGTCACCTTGTCTACCCGCAGCGGCTCACGCCGCCTGGTCAGATCGCGGCGTTCACGCCGCCTGGCGAAACTGGTCCACGAGGCCTGCGAACAGGCCGCGGCCGTGGGTGCAGCCAATGATACTTTCGACATGGTTTTCCGGATGCGGCATCATGCCGGCGACATTGCCGCCCTCGTTGAGGATCCCGGCGATGGCATTGATCGCACCGTTGATGTTGGCCTGCGGATCGAGCGAACCATCCGGCGCGCAATATCGAAACAGCACCCGCCCCTCGTCCTCGATCCGCTGAACGGTCTGCGCATCGGCGATCCAGTTGCCTTCGCCATGCGCGACCGGGACGCGGATCACCTGCCCCGCATTGTAACCGCGGGTGAACGGCGTATCCGACCGCTCGACCTTGAGATGCACGTCGCGGCAAATGAATTTCAGTTGCGCGTTGCGCATCAGGACGCCGGGCAGGAGGCCGGACTCGCACAGAATCTGGAAGCCGTTGCAGACGCCGAGCACCAGCCCGCCCTTCGCCGCGAAGGCGCGCACGGCATCCATGATCGGCGCCCGCGCCGCGATCGCGCCGCAGCGCAGATAATCGCCATAGGAAAAGCCGCCCGGCACCACGACCAGATCGGTGCCCGCGGGCAGTTCAGTCTCGGCGTGCCAGACCATCGCCGGTTCGACGCCGGAGACGAGTTTCAGCGTACGCGCCATGTCGCGCTCGCGATTGATTCCGGGGAAGACGAGGACGGCGGATTTCATGGCGCTGATATGGGTTCAGAGGACCTCGATGCGATAATTCTCGATCACCGTATTCGCCAGGAGCTTGTCCGCCGCATTTTTCAGCGCGGCTTCGGCCGCAGCCTTGTCGGTGCCCTCGAGTTCGATATCGAACACCTTGCCTTGGCGGACGCTGGCGACTCCCGACACGCCCAGCGATTTCAGGGCTCCCTCGATCGCCTTGCCCTGAGGATCGAGAATGCCCGATTTCAAGGTGACGGTGACGCGCGCTTTCATGAGGACAATCGCAGATTCGGGGCCGGTTGAGGTTTCGACCTAGCACCCTTCGCGGTCCCCCTCAATGCGCCTATGCCGCCGTCACAGCCCGATATAGGCGAGCCAGCGCAGCCAAAACGGGTCCGGCGCAGGCTTGAAGCCGCCTATCAATGCGTCGAAATGGGGACGCCATGTCGCGAGTTGGTCCTCCGGGACATGGCAGACGATGGCAATCGAATGGCTGCGCGCGCCCGTGGAAAACGACAGGAAACGGGTCACCCGGCCGTTGAACGAGACCCGGTATTCGGACTCGTAGAACGGGTGGCCGCTGCGGGTCCGGGCAAGCGTATAAGGCTTCACTGCCTCCGGCGGGACATCCGCGGCATCGCTTGCGGCGCCTGATTGCGCGCGCTCCTTCTCGCTGGAAGCCTTCTCCGCGGCCAAGCCTTCAATAACCGCACGCGCGGTGTCCTCGGCGTCGAATCCCGATATCAGGCGGCGGACCGACGCCACCGGCACCCAGACCCTGCTGCCGGAACATGCGGCGACCACACCGCGGCAGGCTTCGGGTCGGCACGCGACCGAGAAATCGCCGTCCCCGTCTCCGGTAATGCTCCACAGGGTCTCGTCATAGGGCAGCGTGAATGTGCCCACTGAATCTGCGTATTCCGCACCGAATGCGAATGTGCGTCCGAGCAGAATGATCGCCGCAACACATCCGCCCGTCAGCATGCGCCTGACATGGAAACGGGAGCCGACGGCTCCCGTTTCAATCCGGTCGTAGCGCGACATGCCTCAGCCCTTGACGAGGACCGGACCCGTGCCGCGCGGCGGCTCGCCCTCATTCATGATGCCGAGACGCTTGGCGACCTCGGTATAGGCCTCCAGCAGCCCGCCGAGATCGCGGCGGAAGCGGTCCTTGTCGAGCTTCTCGTTCGACTTGATGTCCCACAGCCGGCATGAATCCGGCGAGATCTCGTCGGCGACGACGATCCGCATCATGTCGTTTTCCCACAGCCGCCCGCATTCCATCTTGAAGTCGACCAGACGGATGCCGACTCCGAGGAACAGGCCGGACAGGAAATCGTTGACGCGAATGGCGAGCGCCATGATGTCGTCGATCTCCTGCGGATTGGCCCAGCCAAACGCAGTGATGTGCTCTTCCGACACCATCGGATCGCCGAGCTGATCGTTCTTGTAATAAAACTCGATGATCGAGCGCGGAAGCTGCGTCCCCTCCTCGATGCCGAGTCGGGTCGACAGCGAGCCTGCGGCAACGTTGCGCACCACCACCTCGAGCGGAATGATTTCCACCTCGCGGATGAGCTGCTCACGCATGTTGAGCCGGCGGATGAAGTGGGTCGGCACGCCGATATCGTTCAGATTCTGGAAAATATATTCCGAAATCCGGTTGTTCAGCACGCCCTTGCCTTCGATCACTTCATGTTTCTTGGCATTGAAGGCGGTGGCGTCGTCCTTGAAATGCTGGATGAGGGTGCCCGGCTCCGGGCCCTCGTACAGGACTTTGGCTTTGCCTTCATAGATGCGGCGACGGCGGCTCATCGGAATATACCGTGTGTTGTGGAAGTCCATCGAATGCCGGGGTTCCTGTTGGTGTTCTTGAAGTCCGCGGCGGAGGCGAACGGCACGACCTGCGGCGAGCGCGGCGCGGCCGTTCCAGTCGCCGCGAACCTAGCCGATTGGGATCAGAAGCACAAATCAGATAGGGGCGCGCATCCACACGGCAATGTCGCCGCACCATCGAATCGGCCTCGCCTTGACGCGATTCGGCCGATATGCAAGCCAGCCGAGCTTCCGGTCTGCGGTGCGGGAGGCAATCCTTCACTTCGCACGGCCTGGCCCGCTATACTGGACTTCGCACGATCGGGGCCGGTATGCAGCGCTTTTGGAAGTGGTCGGCATCTCTGCCGCCGCTTCGGCCGGCGGGCGAATGGAAGGCACGCTGTACGATATCCGCTACCTGGTGAACCACAATTGCTGAGTTCCGTTGATCCGGCGGCGCCTGCACCCTATGTCCCGCGATACCAACTGGCAGTGAGGAATCGATGACGACGTTCGACAAGCGCGAAGAAGGCTTCGAGAAGAAGTTTGCGCATGATGAGGAGTTGAAATTCAAGGCCACGGCCCGCCGCAACAAGCTGCTCGGCCTGTGGGCCGCCGCCGAACTCGGCAAGACCGCCGACGAGGCCGCCGCCTATGCCAAAGAAGTCGTCGCCGCAGACTTCGACGAACCCGGCGACGATGATGTGGTGCGCAAGGTTGTCGCGGATCTCGCCGCCAAGGGCGTGACAGAGGGTCAGGTCCGCGCCAAGATGACGGAATTGCTGGCGGAAGCCGTCAGGCAGATTCAGGCCGGCACATAGAGCATTACAATCGTCATGCAGGCATCTCATTCGCTCTCACCGGTCTCCATCGAGGAGACCGCCCGCTGGTATGACGGGAAGCAGTTTCGCACCGACTGGACGTCGTGGCATTTCCCGAACTGGATGACGTTGCTTGCACCGTTTCGCGACCGTCCGGCGCGGATGCTCGAAATCGGCTCCTGGGAAGGCCGCTCGGCGATCTTCTTCCTGAATTATCTGCCGCAGGTGAAATTGACCTGCATCGACACCTTCGCCGGCGGCCAGGAACACCAGGAGGCGGCCGCGCGAACCGCGGAAGAAGCCGAGATGCTGGCTGGCGTCGAATCGCGTTTCGACGCCAATACCGGCGCCTTCTCCGGGCGCCTTGAAAAGCTCAAGGCGCCGTCAGTGGACGGCCTGATCCAGCTCGGCCTCGCCGATCGCCGCTTCGACATCGCCTATATCGATGGCGGCCATCGGGCGCGTGAAGTCTATGCCGACAGCGCGCTGACCTGGCCGCTGATGGCGCCGGGCGGGCTTGTGATCTTGGACGATTATCTATGGGCCGAGATGCCCGACCCGATGGACAATCCGAAGCCCGGCGTCGATGCCTTCCTGGCGTCGATCGAGGGCCAGTATCGTATGGTCCACAACGATTATCAGGTCGCGATCGCCAAGCTGTAGCGGCCCCCGCCGGGAAACCAGACATGTCCTCCCCCGCCTTCACGCTTGCCCGCCGCCTGCGCGCAGGCGAAACCGTCTATTCGGCGTGGTGCAGCCTGCCCGAGCCGCTGATCTGCGAAGCGATTGCACGGGAGGGCTTCGCCGCCGTCGTTGTCGACATGCAACATGGCATGTGGGACGAGCCGTCCGCACTGCAGGCGGTTGCACATGTGCATCTCGCTGGTGCGGCTCCGGTCGTCCGCGTGCCGCTTTGGCATAACTCGCTGGTCAGCCGCATGCTCGACTGGGGTGCCGAAGGCATCATTGCGCCGATGATCAACGGAGAGGCCGAAGCGCACGCTTTCGTGCAGGCTGCGAAGTATCCGCCAGTCGGCGAACGCTCGATCGGCGCGCATCGCGCGGCGATGATCGCAGGCGTACCGGATCAGAAGCTCTATATCGCCGACGCCAACGACACGACCCTGACCTTCGCGATGATCGAAACCCGGGCCGCACTCGACAGTCTTGACCTGATCGCGGCGATGCCCGGTATCGACGTGCTGTTCGTCGGCCCCGCCGATCTTTCTTTCAGCCTCTCGAACGGCGCGACGCTCGACCCGCATTCGGCGGCGGTCGACAAGGCGCTAGAGCAAGTGCTCGCCGCCTGCGACCGCCACAAGAAAATCCCAGGGCTGTTCTGCCGCGATGCCGAGCGCGCATTGGAAAAGGCGGCAGCCGGGTTCAAATTCCTGACAGTGGGCAGCGACCTCATCTTCCTGCGCGCCGGGACCGCCGCTCAGCTTAAGGTGTTGAACCGATAGCGCGTCACGTCGTCCCACCGTCCGGCGGCTCTAGCGCGGTGACCGCGAGGATGCGGTCGAGCACCGCGTCCACATCCGCCATGACCGCGTCCGCCCTCACTTCGACGATCCGGTAATCGCGCTCGCGCATCCAGTCGAGTTTCTGCCGCCGCGCTTCGGCTGCTTTCGCATCCTCGCTGTCCGGCACCACATCGACCACGATGCGGAGTGGGAACGACACCAGGTCGGCGACATGCGGTCCGATCGGCGTCTGCCGCTTGAAGCCAAGCTCGGCGAAACGCCGGTCGCCGGTCATCGCGGTCCACAGCGCCCGCTCCGCGTCGGTCGGATTGCGGCGCAGGAGTCGCGCCAGCCCGCGCACCGGCGAGTCCGAACGCACGATTTCCGCCTTGCCGTGTTGGGCAAGAAGGTTGCGCAGCATCTCGGCTTCCGGTCCGTCGAGCAGGCCGCCGCGCGCTGGACCCTTGCGGCCCTCGACCAGCGCCATGACAACACCATGCAGCGTGCGGATGTCCTGCTGGGTCGGCTGCATGCGTGTGAAGATGTTGCGCATGTTCACGGTCATGGTGCCGCGTTTCTCATGCGGCCGGAAATATTCGATGCGCTCCAGTTCGCGTTCGAGATCGTTGAAGAAGGCGAGCAATTGCTGCTTCGGCGCCGGCGGCGACTTCTCTGGCGTTGCAAATGGCAGATCGCCGGCCGTGCTCAGCTTGAACCATTCGTACCCCGCGATCACGACCGCCTGCGCCAGATTGAGCGACGCGAAGGCCGGGTTGACCGGCAGCGTCAGGATCGCATCGGCGAGGCCGACCTCGTCGTTTTCTAGGCCGTTGCGCTCCCGGCCGAAGACAAGCGCCACCTTCTCGCCCGCGGCAATGCGGGGACGCGCGAGCCGCGCGGCCTCATCCGCGGCAATGACCGGCTTGGCCTGATCGTGCGAACGCGCCGTCGCGGCGATCACGAAATTGCAATCGGCAATCGCGTCAGCGAGGGTTTCGTAAACCGTTGCAGCGTCCAGGACCCGGTCGGCGCCGGCCGCCATGATCGCCGCCTCCCGGCTCGGCCAGCCGCAGCGCGGATTGACGAGACGCAGCTCCGACAGGCCGAAATTCGCCATGGCGCGGGCGGCGGCGCCGATATTCTGGCCGAGCTGCGACTCGACAAGAATCATCACCGGTGCAGGCTCCGCCACCCAGTTCCTGGTCTTGTCCGTACCCGCGCCCGGCATTGGCAGTCCTCCGCGCGCTCTATATCGCGCGACCGGCGACGGTGGCTACCGGATTTGCCCGCGCGCGACAGCGATCGTGGCATGACCGCCGCAGGGGCGCCGATTGACGCAGACTTCGGATTCGGGACAGTAGCGGCCATGAAGATATTGCTGGCGACACCGGCCTATGGCGGCAAGGTGACCACGACCTATTGCGAAGCCGTGACCGCACTGATCGACCACTTTGCGGACAAGCACCCGCATATCCGGTTCGAACACAAGTTCCTGTCGCTTTCGCTGCTGCCCTTCATGCGCAACGTCTATGCGAACCTGATCATGCAGGACGAGAGCTTCACTCATCTTCTGTTCGTCGATGCCGATATGGGCTTCGCCCCTTCGCTGATCGAACACATGATAGCTGCCGACAAGCCGGTGGTCGGCGCGATCTATCCGCATCGCCGCTTTGACCTTGCGACATTCTATGCGTTGCATCGCGAGATTGCGGACCCCGCCGTCGCCCGGCTGGTGGCAATCGACTATGCCGGCTCGGTCGAACTCGTCGATGGCGCGTCCGGAAACGGCGAGCCCCGCTCCGCCAGCAATCTGGTGATCGACGGCCGCTGCGTCCGCGTTCGCGATGTCGGCGCCGGCATCATGCTGGTCAGGCGCGACGTCTTCGACAGGATCAAGGCGAGCTATCCGCAATTATGGTGTGAGGCGGTCGAACATACCTATGGCAAGTTCGGCCTGACAGGCGGCGTCCTGCAATGCTTCGAGCCGATGCCCGACGAGCATGGCCATTATTGCGGCGAGGACACGTCGTTCTGCCGGCGCTGGGTGCAGGGCTGTGGCGGCGAGGTCTGGGCGGTCGTGACCGAGACCATCATTCATGTCGGGACCGAGAAGTTCGTCGGCAATTTCCTGACCAAGCTGCAGCACGAACGGATGTAGCCGATGAAAGTCCTGATCGCGACACCGGCCTATGGCGGGGAGCTGACCACCGCCTATTGCGAGTCGCTGATCGCGCTGCGCGCGCATTTCCGCGACAGGCATCCGCATATTCGCTTCGAGCAAAAGTTCATGTCGCTGTCGCTGCTGGCGTTCATGCGCGCCGTCTATGCGAGCATCGTCCTGGACGACGAGAGCTTCACCCATCTTCTGTTTATCGACGCAGATATGGGCTTCGCCCCTTCGCTGATTGAAAAAATGATAGCCGCCGACAAGCCGGTGGTCGGTGTCATGTCACCTTTCCGTCAGCTCGATCTCAATGCGTTCTACGCATTGCATGACGAGATCGCCGACCCGGCCATCGCCAGACTGGTGGCGATCGAATACGTCAATGCATCAGGCGTGGATGTCGTGGGGAGCACGACGAAGGACGGCGACGTCAGCCCCGGTACCAGCCTCGTGATTGACGGCCCATGCATCCGGGTGCGGGACATCGGCACCGGCGTGATGTTGATCAAACGTTACGTCTTCGAGCGCATGAAGGAGCGTTATCCGGATTTGTGGTGCCAGGCGGCGGCGGGTTTCTACGACAAATTTGGCCTTAAAGGCGGCCTGTTGCAGTGCTTCCAGCCCCTGCCGAACGAACACGGTGTTTACGCCGGCGAAGACACTGCATTCTGCCGCCGCTGGGTCGAGGGCTGTGGCGGCGAGATCTGGGCGGTGGCGACCGAAACGATCGCTCATGTCGGACCCCAGAAATTCGTCGGCAATTATCTCGCTAGGTTGCAACACGGCCGGATATAGCGCCTCGGTGGCGGGGCGATTGTCCCCTGCCCCAAATCGGGCTAAACAGCGCGCCCTAAAGGCAGTCGATCCTCCTGATGTCCCAACTCATTCTCGGTGTTCACTCCGGCTCTCATGACGCCGCGGCGGCCCTGTTCGACGGCTACGCGCTGAAAGCCGCGGTGTCGCTCGAACGTCTGACCCGCAACAAGGGCGATGGCGCCTATCCCGACCTCGCCATCGATGAGGTGCTCTCGATCGCCGGCGCGACCCGCAAGGATGTGGAGGTGGTCTGCCACAGCCGCACCCTGATGCCGACCCGGTATTTCCGCGACCTTTCGTTATTCGACCGGATCAAGGAGCAATACCGCACGCATCTGCGGGGCAAGCCGCGCCGGCAGATGATGCCCGAGATCGTCCGCCACGGCAGCGCCGACGTCGAACGCTTCTACGATTCTGCCGCGCTCCTGCGTGACAAGGGCTTCCGCGACGGTACGCAATCCTTTTTCTACAATCACCATGAGGCGCATGCGCTGCCCGCGCTGTTCTACAGCCCCGGCTGGGACGATGCGCTCCTCGTCACCGCCGACGGCGGCGGCGACAATGTGCATTACAGCCATCGGCATTTCGCCAACGGCACCCTGACCGACATCTATGGCGGCGAAGACACGATCCTGACACCCGCGGTCGAAGACTCGCTCGGCAAGATGTATGGCGCCGCCACCCGCGCGCTCGGCTTCCGGCGTGTGCGCCACGAGGGGAAGGTCACCGGCCTCGCGGCCATGGGCAAGCCCGTGCGCGCTGCGGAGCTCGCGGCAAAATTCTCTGTCGACGCCAACGGGCGCGTGCATTCCACGCTCCGCTCCGACCGCGAGATCAACGCCTTCATGCAGGCGCTGCTCAAGGGCCTCAGCAAGGAAGATTATGCGGCGAGCGTGCAGCAGGTGCTGGAAGACACCATGCAGCTGTCGTTCGAGCGGCTGCTGGCCAAATATCCCGCAAAGCATATCGGCGTGTCGGGCGGCGTATTCGCCAATGTGAAGCTCAACCGGCTGCTGGCCGAAAAATTCGGGCTCGACGAGGTCTTCGTCTTCCCAGCCATGGGCGACGATGGTCTCCCGGTCGGCGGAGCGCTTGCATGGCTTTTGCGCCGTGACGGCCTCGCCACCTGGCTCGACAATCGCCGAGACCTCGGCCCGGTCTATCTCGGCCGCGACTTCACTGCGACCGTCGATGCCGCCCTCGCTGGCATCCCCAACGTGAAGCGCACCGACGAGGCGCCGGTCGCGGGCGCGGTGCAGCGGCTCGAAGCCGGACAACTCGGCGCGATCTATACCGGCCGGATGGAATATGGCCCCCGTGCGCTAGGCAACCGCACCATCCTCGCCAATCCCGCCCGCCGGGACACCCATGACCTCCTGAACCAGCGGCTATCACGATCCGAGTTCATGCCGTTCGCACCGGTCGCCACCGCCGAACGCGCAGCTGCGGTTTTCGACATCACCAACGTGAACCGCCGCGCCTGCCGCTACATGACGATCGCAACCGACGTTCGCCCGGACTGGCGCAAGCGGATCGCCGCGGTGGTGCATGTCGACCAGTCGGCGCGCCCGCAGGTGATCGAGCGCGCCGACAATCCGCTCTACCACGACATCCTCACGGCATTCGAAAGCGCCACCGGGCTTGCCGCACTGGTCAATACCTCGTTCAACGTCCACGAGGAGCCTATCGTGAACACGCCCGCCGAGTGCGCCCGGGCGCTGACCGACGGCCGGATCGATTTCGTGGTGACCGATCAGGCCCTGTACGTGCGGGGCTGACCGGCCGGCGGCCCGTTTCCTGTGCCTGCGGACAAGGCTTTTACCGGCGGGGTCCGGATGCTATAGGGCGCGCGCCCAACTTCCGTCAGTCGGATCCCCGGTTGACGGTATCCGCCGAGAACAATTCATTTGAAGGCTTGGGGGAGAAGATTCCCTCCGCCCGTAGATGGTCAGTTTCCGGTCGGCCCAACACGTATGGCGACCTAAAGGTGCGAGCATGCCAGATCTCGAAATTGTGTGGACAAAAGTCGATGAAGCCCCGGCGCTTGCGACCTATTCCCTCCTGCCGATCGTCGAGGCATTCGTGGCCACGGCCGGCGTCAAGATGAAGCTGAAGGACATATCGCTGACCGGTCGGATCATCGCCAACTTCCCCGACAAGCTGAAGCCGGAACAGAAGATCAACGACGAACTGGCCGAACTCGGCAAGCTCGCGGTCAAGCCGGAAGCGAACATCATCAAGCTGCCCAATATTTCCGCGTCGATCCCGCAGCTCAAGGCCGCGATCAAGGAATTACAGAGCAAGGGCTATGCGGTTCCCGATTATCCCGAGAATCCCACAACCGACGCCGAGAAGGACATCAAGGCCCGCTACGGCAAGGTCCTGGGCAGCGCCGTCAACCCGGTCCTGCGCGAAGGCAACTCCGACCGCCGCGCCGCCGGCGCTGTGAAGGCCTATGCGCGCAGCCATCCGCACAAGATGGGTGCGTGGAGCAAGGACTCAAAGACCCGCGTCGCGCACATGACCGGCAAGGATTTCTACGGTTCGGAAGTCGCGACCACCGTTGCGGCAGCGACCAACGCCCGCATCGAGTTGGTCGAGGCTGGCGGCAAGACGACCGTGCTGAAGGAGAAGGTGCCGGTTCAGGCCGGCGAGGTCATCGATTGCGCGGTGATGAACGCCAAGGCGTTGGACGCATTCTACGCCGATGCGATCGAAGCGGCGAAGAAGGATGGCATCCTGTTCTCGCTGCACGTCAAGACCACGATGATGAAGATCTCCGATCCGATCCTGTTCGGTCATTGCATCAAGGTGTTCTTCGCCGACGTGTTCGAGAAGCATGGCGCCACGCTGGCCAAGCTCGGTGTCAATCCCGACACAGGCTTCGGCGAAATGCTGGCCAAGATCGAAACCCTGCCCGACACCGAGAAGGCTGCGATCAAGGCGGACATCGACGCCGAATACAAAAAGCGCCCCGGCCTCGCGATGGTCAATTCGGACAAGGGCATCACCAATCTGCACGTGCCGAGCGACGTGATCATCGACGCTTCGATGCCGGCGATGATCCGCGAGTCCGGCAAGATGTGGGGGGCCGACGGCAAACTGCACGACGTCATCGCCGCGATTCCCGATCGCTGCTATTCGACGTTGTTTCAGGCCGTCATCGACGACTGCAAGGCCAACGGAGCGTTCGATCCGAAGACGATGGGGACCGTGCCGAATGTCGGCCTGATGGCGCAGGCGGCGGAGGAATACGGCTCGCACGACAAGACCTTCCGCATCCCCGCGGACGGCACGGTCAACGTGGTTGCGGCGGACGGCACGGTGCTGATGTCCCAGAAGGTCGAGACCGGCGACATCTTCCGCATGTGCCAGGTCAAGGACGCGCCGATCCAGGATTGGGTCAAGCTTGGCGTGCGCCGCGCGCGGCTCACCAACACGCCCGCAGTGTTCTGGCTCGACAAGAACCGCGCGCACGACGCCCAACTCATTGCCAAGGTCGAGAAGTACCTCAAGAACGAGGACACGTCAGGACTCGACATCCGCATCATGCCGCCGGTCGAGGCCATCAAATTCTCGCTCGAACGCATCCGCAAGGGCCTGGACACCATCTCGGTCACCGGCAACGTGCTGCGCGATTACCTGACCGACCTGTTCCCGATCATGGAGCTCGGTACTTCCGCCAAGATGCTGTCGATCGTGCCGCTGCTCCAGGGCGGCGGGCTGTTCGAGACCGGCGCCGGCGGCTCCGCTCCCAAGCATGTCGAACAGTTCAAGGGCGAAGGTTATCTGCGCTGGGATTCGCTCGGCGAATTCCTGGCGCTGGGTGCCTCGCTTGAGCATCTGGCGCAGGTCAGCGGCAACGAGGACGTGAAGGTCCTCGCCGAGACCCTCGACGAAGCCAATGGCGAGATTCTCGAGCATAATCGCTCGCCGGCGCGCGCCGTGGGCGAGTTGGATAACCGCGGCAGCCATTTCTACCTGGCGCTTTATTGGGCCAAGGCGCTGGCGCGGCGCGACAACAGCTCCGCCCTCGCCGCCCGCTTCAAGCCGCTGGCCGAGACGCTCGAGAAGAACGAGGCCAAGATCAATGCCGAATTGATCGCAGCGCAGGGCAAGCCGGTCGATACCGGCGGTTATTATCTGCCGGACAACGCCAAGACGTCGGCGGCGATGCGGCCGAGCGCCACGCTGAACGCGGCACTCGACGCGCTCTGAGGCGGGTGACGCCCGCATTTGCGGTCGCCGTCATTGCGAGCCGTCAGGCGAAGCAATCCCTTTTGCAACAGATTGGATTGCCTCGTCCTGCTTCGGCTTCGCCTCGCAGTCCTCGCAATGACGAATGCGCGTGTTGCCTCAACGCAGCGCGCGAGACCGCTAACGCGAACGCGCCGGGCTCACTTGGCGTACCGGCGCCCGCTTTCGCCACACCCTATCCGCGATGACTTTCGCTGCCGCGCCGGCAACCAGAGCGCAAAGCACGGCTTTCGACATCGTCTCCATCGTCCCCTCGATGAGCAGGCTGTGCGCCACGCTGCCGATAACGATGACAACCGCCAGAGACATATGCGCGGTGCGCCACGTTCGCGGCGCGAGTCCCAAGCGGCGGCGGAACGCAGCCATCAGCGCTGTCGCGAAGATCGTCCACATCGCGATCACGCCGAAGGGAGAGAACAGCGTCGGCGACATCAACAGCAGCGCGTCGACCATGTCCGGCGGATTCGCGATCCAGAGGCCGCCGACATGGACCGCGACCGCTGCAACCAGCGCGCCGCCGATCCAGACATGGGCACGCCGTCCGAGATAACCCGACAGGCCCGGCAAATATCCGGCGATCAGCAAAGGCTGAACCAGCACCAGAGCCAGCGCAACGATCCCCGCAAAGCAGGCAAGGATATAGACCGGACCGCGATAGGCGAGCAGTTCGCTGGTCCCCGCGAGCGCGAGCGGGACAAGAATGGCCGCGAGCACGACCGCCCAGATCAGGGTCGCGCGGACCAGCCTCATGCGCGGCGTCCGACCCGCTCAGGCCGACTCAGACCGGTTCCAACACGAAATGCGCTTCGAGGCTCTTGTCCTTGGCGCTGCGCATGAGCGGACGCAGGAACACGGTCTTGAACTCACCGCTGTCATAGGCGAGGTGGCCGTGCGGCTGGCCGAAGATCGGAACGATCTGCGGCATCTCCAGCCGGAACACCCCGTTCTTGTCAGTGAGGGTGGCGCCGTGGCTTTGCGGCTCGTGCTCCTGGCCTTCGACCGTGTGCGCCCAGATCTGGATCCGCTGCCCGGCCAGCGGCGCCCCGTCGCCGGCCCGGCGCACCGTGCCGCTCATCCAGAAGCCGCCCTTGCCGATCCGATCGACGATCGCCGCACCCTTGATGTAGTTATTTGCTCCGCCCCGCATCGTTTGGGTCGGTGCGAGACCTTGCGCGCGCGCCGGCACCACGAATCCGGGCGCTACGGACACGCCGGTTGCCAGCACGGAGCTGGCAAGGACGGAACCACCGGCGGCCAGAAGTGCGCGGCGGTTGAGCAAGGCGGTCGGCATGTGTGTTCCTCCGGTCGACATCCGATAACTCCAGTTAGACGCGGAACGCCGCGAATCTACCCGGTTGCGACCAAATGCCAGTCCAGCAAACCCGGCGAACCGCCATGACAGTTCTGTGAACGCACGACGATCGTTCGGGGGTCGCACCATGGCAAACCGCGGAACGGATTTCATATTCCCTGCCGGCGGTCGCAATCGCCTCAAGCACGCATCGGCCAAGCCACCATGCTACTTCTGGCCTGCTTCGCCTGGCCGCCGGTGGCATGCTATAGGGCCGTTGCAGTGGCCGGACTGTGCGATGCGGCGTGCCGATTCTCCCGTCGGCCGACGAAGATTGCCGAGGATTCAAAAGGTAGCTCCCTGAAATGGCGAAGATCAAGGTGACGAATCCCGTTGTCGAGATGGACGGCGACGAGATGACCCGGATTATCTGGCAGTTCATCAAGGACAAGCTGATCCACCCCTATCTCGATATCGACCTGCTCTATTACGATCTCAGCGTCCAGAAGCGCGATGAGACCAACGACCAGATCACCATCGACGCAGCCAACAAGACCAGGGAGGTCGGCGTCGCGGTGAAATGCGCCACCATTACCCCTGACGAAGGCCGGGTGAAGGAATTCGGTCTGAAGGAAATGTGGCGGTCGCCGAACGGCACCATCCGCAACATTCTCGGCGGCACCATCTTTCGCGAGCCGATTATCTGCAAGAACGTGCCGCGCCTGGTGCCGGGCTGGACCCAGCCGATCATCATCGGCCGCCACGCATTCGGCGATCAGTATCGCGCCACCGACTTCAAGTTCCCCGGCAAGGGCACGCTGACGATCAAGTTCACCGGCGACGACGGCCAGGTCATCGAGAAGGAAGTGTTCAAGGCGCCCGGCTCCGGCGTCACCATGGCGATGTACAATCTCGACGATTCCATCCGAGACTTTGCCTATGCCTCGTTCAATTACGGCCTCTCGCGCAATTACTCGGTCTATCTGTCCACCAAGAACACCATCCTGAAGCAATATGACGGCCGCTTCATGGAGCTGTTCCAGGAGGTGTTCGACAAGGACTTCAAGGCCGAGTTCGACAAGCGCAACATCGTCTATCAACACCGCCTGATCGACGACATGGTCGCCTCGGCGCTGAAATGGTCCGGCGGCTATGTCTGGGCCTGCAAGAATTACGACGGCGATGTGCAGTCCGACACGGTGGCGCAGGGCTTCGGCTCGCTCGGGTTGATGACCTCGGTGCTGATGACGCCGGATGGCAAGGTGGTGGAAGCGGAAGCCGCGCATGGCACGGTGACGCGCCACTATCGCGAACATCAGAAAGGCAAAGAGACCTCGACGAACTCGATCGCCTCAATCTTCGCCTGGACCCGCGGCCTCGCGCATCGCGCCAAGCTCGACGACAATGCCGCGCTGGCGAAATTCGCGGCCACGCTGGAGAGGGTCTGCATCGACACGGTCGAGTCGGGCTTCATGACGAAGGACCTGGCCCTCCTTGTCGGCCCCGAGCAGAAGTGGCTATCGACCACCGGCTTCCTCGACAAGATCGACGAGAACCTGAAAAAGGCGATGGCTTGAGTTCGCCGTCGTCCTGCGATGCGAGACTGCGCAGCAGCCGAGTCTCGAAGGACTGCGGCCGTCATCCTTAGAGGCGCGCTTCGCTCGGACTTCAGAATAACGGGTTCATGAACGAACGGCGCGCCTCCGGGCCTACTCGGCCGCAGGCGCTTCGCTCGCCTTTGAGGCTGCCCTCTCCGCCTTGCGCGCTTTCTTCGCGGCGCGCTGCACGGCGACGACCTCGAGGTTGCGGATATCGGCGATGCGCCGATCGGCGACCTCTTCGGGGAAATCGAGATTCTCCAGCAGGCGCCCGGCCAGTTGCAGGCTGGCCTCGACCGCCTCGGGAATGGCGTCGGCCGCGCCAAGCTTGGTCAACCGCAACGCGTGTTCGGAATCCTTGGCGCGCGCGAGCACCATCGCCTTCGGCCGCAATTTGATGATCTCGGCCACCATGCGCTCGGTCGCTTCCGCGCTTCCGAGCGTGACGATGAACGCCCGCGCCTTCCTGATGCCGGCATGGTGCAGAATCTCGTGCCGGCTGGCGTCGCCGAAATAGACCGGCCGATCCTGTTCGCGCTGCTCGGTCACCAGCGCGCCGTTGGTATCGAACGCAATCCAGGGCACGTTTTCGCTGTCGAGCACGCGCGCCACCGTCTGTCCGACGCGTCCGAAGCCGCCGATCACCACATGATCGCGCAGCTCGGCCGTACCGGCTTCGGGCGTGTGATGTTCATGATCCATTGTGTCGAGCCGCTCCGCAATCCGGCGCGCAACGCTCGCCAGTAACGGCGTCACCATCATGCTCAAGCCCGCGACGGCGATTGCCGAGGTTGCAATCTCCTGGTCGAGCAGCCCCTTGCCGCTCGCAAGGCCGATCACGATGAAGGCAAATTCGCCGCCTTGCGCCAGCAGCAGCGCGACTTCGGCTGCAACCGGCCGCGCCACCTTGAATAGCCGCGCCGCGAAATACAGCGCGCTCGCTTTGACCGCGATCAGGCCGACCAGCGCGAGCAAAATCCATCCGATATGGTTCCAGACCACCTTGAGGTCGATCACCATGCCGACGGTGACGAAGAAGATGCCGAGTAGCAGGCCCTTGAACGGGTCGAGATCGACCTCGATCTGATGACGGTACTCGCTGTCGCTGAGCAGCAGCCCGGCGAGGAACGCGCCGAGCGCCACCGAAAGGCCCGATGCCCCGGTCGCCGCCGAGATGCCGACCACGATGGTCAGGGTGATCGCCATGATCAGTTCACGCGAGCCGGTGCGCGCCGCCGAGCGCATCAGCGGTGTGACCACATAGCGGCCGACCACCATGATGACGCCGACCGCGACGAAAGCCTGGCCGAATGGCAACAGCAGGTCGACCAGCGACTTGTCGCCGGCATTGCGCGCTTCCAGGATGCCGATCGCGAACAGCACCGGCACCACCATCAGATCCTGAAACAGCAGGACCGACAGCGCCACGCGCCCGACCGGTGTCGCGGCCCGGTGCTGATCGATCAGAAGCTGCATCACGATCGCCGTCGAGGACAGCGCGAAGCACATGCCGAGAATAAGGCCGGTGGGCGGCGTGATCCCGCTCATGCGGATGGTGGTCCCGATCACCACAATGCAGATCGCCACCTGCACGAGCCCGACGCCGAGCACATAGCGCCGCAATTGCCACAGCCGCGGCAGCGACAATTCCATGCCGAGCAGAAACAACAGAAACACGACGCCGAGTTCGGCGAGCGGCTCCGCCGCTTTCGGATCCTCCAGCGTGACGTACTGCAGGAAGGGGTAAAAATCGTCGAGATAGCCGATGCCGAAGGGGCCGAGCACCAGGCCGATCAGGAGGAAGCCGAGCACCGTGCCGAGAAACCGGTGCAGCAGCGGCACCAGGATCCCGGCGGCGACGAGAAAGATCAGGACGCTTTTCAGATGTTCGGCGTGAAGCAAAGGTCTTCGTCCCCTAAAACGCGATCGGGCGCGAGCCCGTCATCGGCGCCCCATGCAACGGGCGAGCCAATATGCTGTATCAAGAACCTGCAGACAGGGCCTGCAGGTGGCTTGCCGATGTCGCGGGAAGACCGTCAGGCGACAAGCCGCTCCGGCGACGCTAGCTGCCGCCGATCGCTGCCTCAATCGCCTTCAGTGCCGCGTCCGCCTTGGAGCCGTCCGGCCCCCCGGCCTGGGCCATGTCGGGCTTGCCGCCGCCACCCTTGCCGCCCAGCACCTCGGACGCCTTGCGCACCAGGTCGACAGCCGAGAAGCGCGAGACGAGATCGGGGGTGACCCCGACCACGATGCTGCCCTTGCCGTCGTCGCTGGTTGCGACCAACGCGACCACACCGGAGCCGACCTGCTTCTTGCCCTCGTCGGCTAGACCCTTGAGATCCTTGATGTCGATGCCGGTCACGGCGCGCGCCAGGAGCTTGATGTCGCCGACGGTCCTTACGCCGTCGTCGCCGCCCGCCTTGGCGCCACCGCCGCCCATGGCGAGTTTCTTTTTCGCGTCTGCCAGATCGCGCTCGAGCTTCTTGCGCTCGTCGAGCAACTGGGTGATGCGCGAGGGCATGTCGGCGACCGACACACGCAGGAGATCCGTCGCCACCGATTGCGCCGCCTGCATGGTTGCATTCGCGGCCTTGCGGGCGGAGCGGCCGGTCAGCGCCTCAAGACGCCGCACGCCGGCGGCGACGCCCTGATCGGCCACGATCGAGATCAACCCGATATCGCCGGTGCGCTTGACATGGGTGCCGCCGCACAATTCGACCGACCAGCCGAGCGTATTGGAGCCGGGCTTTTCGCCCATCGCCACCACCCGCACCTCATCGCCGTATTTCTCGCCGAACAGCGCCCGGGCGCCGGACGCGCGCGCCTCGTCGAGCCCCATCAGCCGCGTGGTGACTTCGGAATTCTGGGTGACGAAATCGTTGGCAAGGTCCTCGACCTTCTCGATCTCCTCGGGCGTCATCGGCTTCGGATGCGAGAAGTCGAAGCGCAGCCGCTCTTCCGCGACCAGCGAGCCCTTCTGCGCGACATGATCGCCGAGGATCTGGCGCAGCGCCTCGTGCAGGAGATGCGTCGCCGAATGGTTGGCGCGGATCGCGGAGCGGCGGCCGTGCTCGACGTCGAGCTGCAGCGCGAGGCCGTCCTTCAGGCTGCCCTCCTCCACCACGCCGGTATGCACGAACAGGTCGCCGGCCTTCTTCTGGGTTTCGGTGACACGGAAGCGCACGCCGTCCGCGGTCATCACGCCGGTATCGCCGACCTGGCCGCCCGACTCGCCATAGAACGGCGTCTGGTTGACGATCACCGCGCCGGTTTCGCCCGCATTCAACTCGGCAGTGCGCGCGCCGTCGCGCAAGAGCGCCATCACCACGCCTTCGGCGCTTTCGGTTTCGTAGCCGAGAAATTCGGTGGCGCCGAGCTTTTCGCGCAGCCCGAAATAAACTGTCTCGGCCGCGGCATCGCCGGAGCCCTTCCACGATTCGCGTGCCTTTTCGCGCTGCTTATCCATCGCCGCATTGAAGGCATCGAGGTCGACCCCGATGCCGCGCGGGCGCAGCGCATCCTGGGTCAGATCGAGCGGAAAGCCATAGGTGTCGTAGAGCGTGAACGCGGTCTCGCCCTTTAGCGCGTCGCCCTGCTTCAGCCCTTTCGACTCGTCTTCCAGGATCGACAGCCCGCGCTCCAGCGTCTTGCGGAAGCGCGTCTCCTCGAGCTTCAGCGTTTCGGTAATCAGCGCCTCGGCCCGATGCAGTTCCGGATAAGCCTGACCCATCTCGCGCACCAGCACCGGAACCAGCCGCCACATCAGCGGGTCACGCGCGCCCAGCAATTGCGCGTGGCGCATGGCGCGCCGCATGATCCGGCGCAGCACATAGCCACGGCCCTCGTTCGACGGCAACACGCCATCGGCGATCAGGAACGACGAGGCACGCAGGTGATCGGCGATCACGCGATGCGACGCCTTCTGCGGGCCTTCGGCTGACACCTTGGTCAATTCGGCGATCACCTGGATGATCGCGCGGAACAGATCGATGCTGTAATTGTCGTGAGTGCCCTGCAGCACCGCGGCGATGCGCTCGAGCCCCATGCCGGTGTCGATCGACGGCTTCGGCAGATCGAGGCGGCTGCCATCGGGCAGCGCCTCGTATTGCATGAAGACGAGATTCCAGATCTCGATGAAGCGATCGCCGTCCTGGTCCGGCGAGCCGGGAGGACCGCCCGGGATCTTGTCGCCGTGATCATAGAAGATTTCCGAGCACGGACCGCACGGCCCGGTATCGCCCATCGCCCAGAAATTGTCGGAGCCGGCGATGCGGATGATGCGGCTCTCGGGCAGGCCCGCGATCTTCTTCCACAGGTCGAAGGCAACATCGTCGTCGATATAGACGGTGGCGGTGAGCTTGTCCTTCGGCAGGCCGAAATCCTTGGTGACCAGATTCCAGGCCAGCTCGATCGCGTGATCCTTGAAATAATCGCCGAACGAGAAGTTGCCGAGCATCTCGAAGAAAGTGTGGTGGCGCGCGGTGTAGCCGACATTGTCGAGATCGTTATGCTTGCCGCCGGCGCGGACGCATTTCTGCGAAGTCACCGCCCGCGCATAGGGGCGCTTCTCAAGGCCAGTGAAAACGTTCTTGAACTGCACCATGCCCGCATTGGTGAACATCAGGGTCGGATCGTTGCGCGGCACCAGCGGCGAGGACGCCAGCGGCTCATGGCCGTTGCGCGCGAAGTAGTCGATGAACCCAGCCCGGATATCGTTGACGCCGCTCATGAAAGATTTGCCGCCGCGGCAGCCTGTCCGCGGCCCCTGTCTGCGCCGGGGTTGAAGGCCCGGATCGGATTGATGTTTCGGGGGATATGTAGCGACGCCGCCCGGCCAAGTCCAGAAACGGACCGATTTCCGGCGCTTGCGGGCCGTTCGGGTCTGCCAGAGGCGAGGAGCCGCCGGACACGCGAGCAGATGGCGACTTGAGGAGATGACAGGCGCCAGGAGATGACAGGCCGGGCGGCAACGGCGGTCATCGCCGGCCCGTCAGCCCGTTGGGGCCCGCGCTCGGTGCCCGCGCGAACAGGCCACCGCACTGCCTAGGCAGGTCCGACCTACGGAAGCCGCTCAAAAAAACGCCGGGGAGCGGACCGCGAGGCAAGCGGTCCCCTCACCCGGCCCGCGCGGCGACGCGGATGGAGGGCAGTCCGGATTATTCCTTGGCGTCGTCCTCGCCGTCGTCGTCGGTCTCTTCCTCGCCGGCCAGGATCTTGTCGGCGATCAGCCCTGAATTCTGCCGCACGGCAGCCTCGATCGACGCAGCCATGTCGGGATTGTTGCGCAGGAAGGTCTTGGCGTTCTCGCGCCCCTGCCCGATCCGCTGTGAGTCATAGGAGAACCAGGCACCGGACTTCTCCACCACGCCGGCCTTGACGCCGAGGTCGATCAGCTCGCCCATCTTCGACACGCCCTCGCCATACATGATGTCGAACTCGACCTGCTTGAACGGCGGCGCCAGCTTGTTCTTCACCACCTTGACGCGGGTCTGGTTGCCGACCACCTCGTCGCGATCCTTGATCGCGCCGATGCGGCGGATATCGAGCCGGATCGAGGCATAGAATTTCAGCGCATTGCCACCGGTGGTGGTTTCCGGCGAGCCATACATCACGCCGATCTTCATCCGGATCTGGTTGATGAAGATCACCATGGTCTTGGACTTGTTGATCGAGGCGGTGAGCTTGCGCAACGCCTGGCTCATCAGCCGGGCCTGCAAACCGGGCAGCGAATCGCCCATCTCGCCGTCGAGTTCGGCCTTCGGCACAAGCGCCGCGACCGAATCCACCACCACCACGTCGACCGCGCCGGAACGCACCAGCGTATCGGTGATTTCCAGCGCCTGCTCGCCGGCATCGGGCTGCGAGATCAGGAGGTCGTCGACATTGACGCCGAGCTTGCGCGCATAGACCGGGTCGAGCGCGTGTTCGGCATCGACGAAGGCGCAGATGCCGCCCTTCTTCTGCGCTTCGGCCACGGTGTGCAGCGCCAGCGTGGTCTTGCCGGAGGATTCCGGCCCGTAGATTTCGATCACCCGGCCGCGCGGCAGACCGCCGACGCCGAGCGCGATGTCGAGCCCGAGCGACCCGGTCGACACGGTGGCGATATCCATCGCCTTGTCGTTCTTGCCGAGCCGCATGATCGAGCCCTTGCCGAACGCGCGTTCGATCTGGGAGACCGCGGCGTCAAGAGCCTTCGACTTGTCCATGGAGGAACCTTCAACCAAACGCAGGGCGGCCTGGGCCATTGTCGCTCCTTATGACTGACGATTCGGGCGGCGTATACGCGCGGCTCTCGCCCGCTTCTCCGCTCGGCTGGTTTCGGACCGTTCGGGCTGTTTCGACCGAACAAGACTCAATGTACACCATTTGTTCTAAGTTCGCAATATGTTCTTTTTGCGGGTACGGGTACTGGCCTGTTTTGACCGAGAGTGGCCGGTTTAGATTTCGGGAGTGGCCTTATTTCGTGTGCCTGAGACATTCGTCACAGACGGCGGTGATCCCGTGACATGCTATGGTGACGGCCCCAACCATGGAGGGATCGTGCGATGAAGCAGGCGACAAGACCAAATCAGTCGGAAGAGGACATCCTCAGCTTCGACGTCTCGGACGACACGCTGGAAAGCGCTGCCGGTGGCGAGGCATCGGTGAATTATACGCTCGGCGGCTGCACCGCCATCCAGACCTGCCCGGTGTTCTGATCCAGTTTCTCACTGTCCACTAAAGAGGCTGCCTCAGTCGGCGGCCTTTTTCTCAGCTCGATTTTGGGTTCTGGCCTGATTCAGGCGCCGCAACCCTCACGACTGCCGGTGAGAACGGCAAAGATTGGCGCGCCCGCGGGCTGATCGTCTCGGGCGGATCGCCCCGCGCATGACAGAGCGACCTGAACCGGAGTGGATCTTCGCCATTCGGCTCAGGCCGCCGGCTTCGTTGGCCCGACGAAGCTTGTGAATTCTAACGCTCGGCGGGCGGCCGGTATTGAGCCAGCGCAAGCCCGGTGAGGCGGCGCGACGAAAAAATCTTAAGATTTAAGGCGGGCGATCCAAGACCGGCGATGCAAAGCCGCGCGTCGCGGTCGTCCGCGGCGCCGTTCGCGAAACGTTCAGCGCGCATGTGGATAGGTGGATATGCGAATGCGCGCACCGGGCCGTTGCCGGGCGCGAGAACCGATGGCCAGCGCGTATGGGGTCCCGCGTTCGCGGGGCAACAGCCTGGTCTCGCGATTGCGTCCAGGCCGCGTGGCTCAGGGTGAAGCCGTGCGTCGCAGAACCGCGACCCGGCGCGGCAAGCGGGTCGGCTTGGTCTTGGAGGCGAACCTCAGGAATGGAACCAAAAAGGTGCCTGCGCGTTGTCCAGGCCATGGCAACAAAACCTCTCCTTCCCGAAGTTATCGCCGAACGCGCCAAGGCCGCGGACGATTATCGCAAGGCCCATCAGGCCGCGATCGACCGGATCGAAAAGCTGCGCGCAGCCCGCCTGCAGCGCGACGCCGAAACGGAAGCGGCGCAGGCCGATTCGGAGCCCGCCCCTAAAGCCGCCGGCAAGCGCGTCAGTGCATCGAGCGAAAAGCGCGAAAAGGTCCGGAGCGATCGTGCAAACGCGGTAACCGGCGCGTAACTTCCACGAGACGTTTCTCGACATATGTGGACGGACAGGCGCGATCGGGCTAAGGCGTCCGCGTATGGCGTGCTAGCCTGCGCGCATGCGCCATCTCCTCCGGCTCGTTCCCGCGCTGCTCGGCGCCGCGTTGCTGGCGGCGCTCATTGGTGGCGCGCACTCAATCGCGGGTCTGTGCCCGATCTTGCCGCGGCTGGTGCCGGCAACGTCGCGTTATCATGCGTTTACGCAATATCCGTTTATCCAAGATCCAGTCATCATTGCGGTGGCGGCCATCGCCCTGATCGCGCTAACGTTGGCGCTGCTGATGCAGTGGCAGCGGGGGCGACGCACGGTCAGCTACGACAGCGATGCGGAGCGGTGGGTCGTGCTCGGATGGGTGCTGGCAATCGGCGGCACAGCCTCGCTCATGGCGGGGCTGATCCTGATCGGCTCGAATGGCTGGCCGTTCAGCCACCAGTCGCGCCACATCAGCGTCAGGACCGGGCAATTGCCGCTGTCTATCTCCACCGTGCAGCGGCGCTATTTCGCAAATTATTCCGGCGGCGATGGATTGCGGTCGCATTGCGCGAGTTTCGGCGAAGTGACGATGTGCAACCGCTCGCGATACCGGAGCCTCGATCTCGATCTGTCGCTGCTGGTCACGCCGCGCGATCGGGCACGTGCGGTTCCGCAAACCGCAATGCCGACGCGCGACGATCTCATCGCCATCGCCCGGCGCGGCCTGGCCGCCGACGCGGTGTTTCGCGGTCCGATCATGCTCGCGCCGCGCCAGAGCCTGCGCCGCGAGCTTGTTTTCGTGGTCCGGCAAACGGCAGATGGCGGATTGTCCGACAGCGATCACGACTTTTCGCTTGCAGTCAAAGACCGGCTGAGCGGGCAGACGGTATCGTTCTCTCTGCCGGCGGAGTATCGCGGGTGAGCCGGTCGCGGTGCGAACCGGTATCGGGCAGGTACGGATTGTTGCGGAAGGTGTGGTAACCGATGGCTTTCGAAATCGAACGCAAGTTCCTGGTGCGCAGCGACGCATGGCGCGGCGAGGTCAGCAAACGCATCGCAATCCGGCAGGCCTATCTCGCAACCGAAGGCAATGCGTCGGTGCGCGTGCGTATCCGCGACAACCTCGAGGCGACGCTCAGCGTCAAGTCGCGCTCGACGACTCTGCGGCGGCTGGAGCTGGAATATCCGGTGCCGGTGATCGAGGCCGAGGCGATGATCGGATTGCGGCACGGCGCGGTGATCGAAAAGGTGCGCCACCTCGTGCCGCACGGCGACCTTACCTTTGAAGTCGACGTCTTTGCCGGCGAGAACGAGGGCCTCGTCATCGCGGAAATCGAATTGCGCGACGAGTTGCAGCAATTCGCGGTGCCGGACTGGGTCGGCGCCGAGATCACCGGCCAGCCGGACTATTACAACGGCGCGCTGGTGCTGCGGCCGTACCAGTCATGGCCGCAGGACGCACGCGCCGCCGGTTGACGCTCGGGCTTACGCCGCGCGCGCCTTGCTCATCGCATCCCAGACCCGCGCCGGCGTGGCGGGCATATCGAGCTCCTTCACGCCCAGCGGTTTCAGCGCATCGAGGATCGCGTTGATCACGGTCGGCGGCGCGCCGATCGTGCCGCTTTCGCCGATGCCCTTGACGCCGAGCGGATTGGTCTTCGACGGCACCTCTTCGAGATGGGTCTCGATCTCCGGGAACAGGTCGGCGCGCGGCATGCCGTAATCCATGAAGGTGGCGGACAGCATCTGGCCCGACTCCTTGTCGTAGACCGCATGCTCCATCAGCGCCTGGCCGATGCCTTGTGCGATGCCGCCATGGATCTGCCCGCGCACGATCATCGGATTGAGCACCACGCCAAGATCGTCGACCACATAATAGCGGTCGACACGCACCTCGCCGGTCTCCGGATCGACCTCGACCTCGGCGACATGCGATCCGTTCGGATGGTTCGGCGGATTGGTCGAATAGGTGCCCTGCGCTTCGAGGCCGACGCCCATCTTCTCGGTGAGAGGACCCATCGGGGCATAAAACGCCTTGGCCACTTCCGTCAGCGGAATGGTCTTGTCGGTGCCGACCACCCGGAACGACCCATCCTTGAATTCGAGGTCGCCTTCAGCGGCTTCCATCAGCGCGGCCGCCATCGGTTTGGCCTTGTCGATGATGGCATTCGACGCAACCTTGAGCGCGTTGCCACCGACCAGCGACGAGCGGGCGGCGTAAGTGCCACGGCCGAACGGCACCGATGCGGTGTCGCCCTGGATGTAACGGATGGTCTCGAACGGCACGCCGAGCCATTCGTGCACCAGTTGCGCGAACACCGTGGCGTGCCCCTGCCCGTGCGAATGCGTACCGGCGATGATCGACACCGAGCCCGACGGATCGAAGCGCAGGTCCATGCGATCGTTGAAGATGCCGCCCTGCTCGATATAGAAAGTCACGGCCCGGCCGCGCAGCTTGCCTTCGCTCTCCGACTTCTTCTTGCGCGCCTCGTAGCCCTTCCAGTCGCTGACATCGAGGCACTTGTCCATCACGCGATGGAATTCGCCGGAATCGTAGACCCAGAAGGTCGGTGTCGTGTAGGGCAGCTTGCTTTCCGGAATGAGATTGCGGCGGCGGATTTCATCCGACGCAATCCCCATCTCGCGTGCGGCCTGCTCGATCATGCGCTCGGTGAAATACGCCGCTTCCGGGCGTCCGGCGCCGCGATAGGGACCGACTGGCGACGTATTGGTCAGCAGGCCCTGCACCATCACATGCAGCGCCTGGATGTCGTAGGCCTCCGGCGAGAACCGCAGCGCAAAGGCCGCCGGCACGAGGCCCGGGCCGACGAAATAGGCACCGACCTGATACAGCGCCTTCATGCGCAGGCCGAGAATCTTGCCGCTCTCGTCCAGCGCCATTTCGCCGTACATCACCATCTCGCGCCCGTGCCGGTCGGTGAGCAGGCTCTCGGTGCGGGTGGCGAGCCATTTGACCGGACGGCCGAGTTTCTTCGACGCCCACAACGTCACGCAATCGTCCGGGAACGGGCTGCCCTTCAGACCGAAGCCGCCGCCGACATCGGGCGACACCACGCGGATCTGGCTCTCGGCGCAGTGGAAGATGTGCGACAATTCCATGCGCACGCCATGCGGGTTCTGCGAACAGGTATAGAGCGTGTACTGGTCGTCGGCCTCGTCGTAATCGCCGATGGCGACCCGCGGCTCCATCGCATTGGGTGCGAGACGATTGTGCTCGATGCGCGCCTTGACGACACGTTTGGCCTTGGCAAAAGCGGCATCGGTCGCGGCCTGGTCGCCGAACATCAGGCCGAACGCCCAGTTGCCCTTCTCGTTGGCTTCCCAGACCTTGGGCGCGCCCTCCCTGGCGGCGTCCTCGAGATCGGTGACCGCCGGCAATTCCTCATACTCGACCTCAACCAGATCGGCGGCATCGCGGGCCTGCATCTGGGTTTCGGCAATCACGAAAGCGACGCGGTCGCCGACATAGCGGACACGGTCGTCGCAGATCAGCGGCAGCCAGGTGCGGAAGCCGGCCGGCGCGCCAACCTCTTCCGGCATCGGATGCGCGGTCAATTCGCCGAGTTTGTCCGCCTTGGCATCGGCGCCGGTCAGGACCAGCAGCACGCCCGGTGAGGCCTTGGCTTTCGAGGTATCAATGCGCTTGACCCGGGCGTTGGCGTAGGGAGACGCCACGGCGACCGCATAAGCCTGGTTCGGCAGGTTGATATCGTCGACATACCGCCCTTTGCCGGTCAGAAAACGCTGGTCCTCGACCCGCTTGACCGCTTGCCCGATGCCGAATTTGGCCATTCCCATTCCCTCCGGAAGAAACTTGTTTCTGCCGCGACGATACCTTCAACCATGCCGGTGGGACAATTGCTGAATTGTGGGCCGTCCGTGGCCGTATGTCCCGCTTTGCCCAACCCGTAGGTCGGCCCTGGAGCCTTCGCGGCGGGCGTCCCGTCAAACGATATTGGGGACACGCGCAACTTATTGCGCTGCGAGACGTTGTGAAGCGAACCCAAAGGCCTTTCCGTTGGGAGAACCCAAAGGGCCTCCGATGCGCATCGCCCAAATCGCGCCTCTTATTGAAGGCGTTCCCCCGAAAACCTACGGCGGGACTGAACGCATCGTGCACTACCTTACCGAGGAACTGGTCCGGCTCGGACACGATGTGACGCTGTTTGCCAGCGGCGATTCAATCACGGCCGCCGAACTCGTGCCCTGCGTTCCCCGCGCTCTCCGGCTCGAAAAGAATATTCGCGATGTCATTCCTTACTACATGCTGATGCTGGATCGGGTGGCGCGCCGGGCCGACGAATTTGACATCCTGCATTTCCATATCGATCAGTTTCACTTCCCGCTGTTCCGGTCGATTGCGGGACGGACCCTGACGACGTTGCATGGGCGTCAGGACCTGCCCGACCTGATGCCGCTTTATCTCGGCTTCCCGGAGATGCCGCTGGTGTCGATCTCGAAGGCTCAGCGCCAACCGATCCCAATTGCCAATTTCGCAGCCAACGTGCCTCACGGGCTGCCGACGGACCTGCATCGAGCCATCGATAATCCGCGTGGGGGCTACCTCGCCTTTCTCGGGCGCATCGCTCCTGAAAAGCGGCCGGATCGTGCTATCGCGATTGCGCGGGCAACCGGCGCGAAGTTGAAGATCGCCGCCAAGATCGATCGGGTCGATGAAGCCTATTTTCGCGAGCAGATCGCACCCCTCATCAATGAGAGCGACGGAATCGAGTTCATCGGCGAGATCAACGAGCGCCAGAAGAGCGATTTTCTCGGTGAAGCCAGTGCGCTGCTATTCCCGATTGATTGGCCGGAGCCGTTCGGCCTCGTCATGATCGAGGCGATGGCCTGCGGTACGCCGGTCCTCGCTTTCGGCTGCGGGTCGGTGCCTGAGATCGTGGAGGACGGCATCACCGGCGCGGTTGTCGACAGCGTCGACCAGGCGGTGGCCGCATTGCCGGGTGTCATCGGACTCGACCGGCGGAAGATCAGGAGGCGGTTCGAGCAACGATTCTCCGCCACCCGAATGGCCATGGACTATGTCGCCGTTTACCGCGCCCTGCAAGCAGCCGGAAACAGTCCCGCTTCATTTGTGAAACCGGACATGGCGCCGCCTCAAGTCATCGCGTCCGGACTATAGGTTTTGGCTTTGCAACGGCCGAAACAGCAGGAGCCGACAGCGCAACTGATCGAGCAGATTGCCGAGGTGCCCTTCTACATTCCGGCGACGGGTCCATCCACGCGTCCTCGCCGGAATCTCAAACACGATGACTGCTTTGCAATTTTCGACAGCCACGGCGACATCGGCGCCACGCCCGGAGGCGCTGACGGCCTGTATTGCCGCGACACGCGTTTTCTCGGGCTTCTTGAACTGCAACTCAACGGCACTCAACTGCTGTCGCTCGGTTCCAATGTGCGCGACGACAATGCGCTGCTGACCGTCGATCTGACCAATCCCGACATTTACTTCGAGCAGAAGCTCGTGCTGCCGAAGGACACACTTCACATCATCCGGACGGTCTTTCTTTGGAATAACACCGCCTATCAGCGGCTGCGGGTCCAGAATCACGGAGACCGCGCGGTCAGCAGCGTTCTCGGCCTTTCCTTTTCGAGCGATTTTGCGGATCTGTTCGAGGTCCGCGGTATGCGGCGCGAGCGTCGAGGCCGGGCCACGACCGAAATTATTACGTCCGGTCAGGTCCAGATGAAATATTGCGGACTCGACGACACCCTGCGGTGTACCGCGCTGACTTTCGAACCGCCCCCTGACCAGCTGTCGACCGGCATGGCCACATATAATCTCGCGCTGGCACCCGGGAAATTCGAGATAATCGATCTCGCCGTGCAATGTCGCGAGGACGCGCGCGCATCCTTACCACCGCCGTTCCGGCGCAGCATGCGCTCGGCCCTTCAGGCACGAAAAGCCGCGAGCCGCGGCCAGACCGCGATCACAACATCGAACGCGATCTTCAACGAGATGCTGTGCCGCTGCACGTCCGATCTCGCAATGCTGCTGACCGTGACCGAGCATGGCCCCTATCCCTATGCCGGCATTCCCTGGTACTCGACCGCGTTCGGCCGCGACGGCATCATCACGGCAATCCAGATGCTGTGGTGCCGGCCCGAGATCGCGCGCGGCGTGTTGCGCCACCTTGCGGCGTTGCAGGCAGATACATTCGATCGGGCTGCCGACGCCGAACCCGGCAAGATTCTGCACGAAATGCGAAACGGGGAAATGGCGCATTTGGGCGAGGTACCGTTCCGCCGCTATTATGGCAGCGTTGATTCCACGCCGTTGTTCGTACTGCTGGCGGGTCTGTATCTCGATCGCACCGGCGATGTCGGCCTGCTAAACGAACTCTGGCCGAATATCGAGCGCGCCATCAGCTGGATCGATGGACCGGGCGATCCTGACGGCGATGGCTTCGTCGAATATCACCGTGCCAATGACGATGGGCTGATCAATCAGGGCTGGAAGGACTCCCACGATTCGATTTTCCATTCCGATGGCACCACCGCTGCCGGACCGATCGCGTTGTGCGAGGTGCAAGGCTATGTTTATGCAGCCAAGGCGAACGCAGCAAAGATCGCGCGTCGACTCGGGCATCGCGACACGGCCGACCGGCTGGCGCGCTCCGCTGAAGAGCTGCGATTGCGGTTCGAAGACGCGTTCTGGTGCGAGGATATCGGCAGTTACGCGCTTGCGCTGGACGGGCGCAAGCGGCCTTGCCGGGTGCGCAGTTCGAATGCCGGACAGGTGCTGTTCAGCGGCATCGCATCGGCGGAACGTGCCGCCCTGGTGGCGCAGCAACTCTTGCAGCCGACATTCTTCTCCGGCTGGGGAATCCGGACGCTCGCGCGCGAGGAGCCGCGCTACAATCCGATGTCCTATCACAATGGGTCAGTCTGGCCGCACGACAATTCGCTGATTGCCGCGGGCTTTGCGCATTACGGCCACAAGAACGCAGTCATGCGCGTATTCCGGGCAATGTTCGATGCGGCAGTCTATATGGATCTGCGGCGGCTTCCCGAACTCTATTGCGGATTTCAGCGCTCGCGCGGCCGCGGCCCGACCCTGTATCCGGTGGCCTGCGCGCCGCAGGCCTGGGCGGCCGGCGCGCCGTTTTTGATGATCCAGGCCGCCCTCGGAATCGAATTCGATCCCGAGCGAAACGAGATCAGCCTGCGCGACCCGGCACTTCCGCCGTTTCTCGATGAGATTGTTTTGCGCGACCTCCGTGTCGGCGCGCTGAGCGTCGACCTTGCCATCCATCGACAGGACACAGGCGTCGCCATCCGTCTTTTGCGCAACGAGGGCCACGTCAAGGTGGCGGTGCTCCTGAGCTGACAGAACGCCCTCGACCGCGCGCTGCCATGCGTCTAGGCTGCGAAAAAAGTGGTAATGGGGGAAATGCCATGGTCGATCGCGCATCTCTTGCGTCGATCCTGCCGCGCGAAATGACGGAGCTGCGGCTGCGGCCGTTATTCCTGTTCGAACTGGCGGTGAAGCCCGCCAGCGTCATCGGCAAAACCCCGGGGGTTGACCGCCGCGTCGGCGAAATCACCGGCGGCCGCTTCGAGGGCGAAAGACTGCGTGGCAAAATTCTGTCGGGCGGCAGCGACTGGCAGGCGGTGCGCGCCGACGGCGCCTGGATGCTTGACGTGCGCTGCGTGATGGAGACCGACGACGGCGCCCTGATCGGAATGACCTATCGCGGCATCCGCCACGGACCGAAGGATGTGCTCGACCGCATCGCCAAGGGCGAAGTCGTCAATCCTTCGCTCTACTACATGCGCGCCACGCCCTATTTCGAGACCGCATCGGAGAAATACAATTTTCTCAACCTGATCGCTTCGGTCGCCTATGGCCACCGGCTGGCGACCGGCCCGGTCTACAGCGTGTTCGAAATCCTCTAACCAGAAGCCAAGTCAGAGAACATGAACCCGATCCTGCGTTTGGTTGAGGACGTTTTCAGCGACGGCGCCGTGATGACGCTCGCGGCCGAGCCGCGCATGATTTTCGTCCTGCACGGTGCGATATCGGTCGCGGGGGTGTCGGCGATCGACGGCGAAACCTGGCACGGCGACGGCGCCGCCAGGATTGTCGCCGGCCCCGGCGGGGCGATGTGCTGGCGTTACGAACTGTCGCAATCGGCAGGCGACGATGTGGTGATCGCAAACGGCGTTGCGTCGCGTACCAGGCTTGCCGCTCCACTCGAATATCTGCCGGCCGGTGATCTGCTGCTTCGCGGCGACAGCGTCGCCTTTCCACCGGGGGGAGTGGCCTATCTGCACAGGCACCAGGGCCCAGGGATCCGATGCCTGATCGAAGGCGGCATCCGCATCGATACGCACGGCCGATCGACCAGTTACGGCCCGGGTGGTGCGTGGTTCGAATCCGGATCCGAACCGGTCTTTGCCCAAGCCGCACTCGACCGGCCGAGCCGCTTCATCCGGGTGATGATCCTGCCGCAAGCGCTGCTCGGGAAGAGCTCGATCCAGTATGTCAACGAAGAGGACAAGGCGAAGCCGAAATCGCAGTCCTACAAGGTCTATGCGGACATGCCGATCGTACGGCGACACTAAAGGCGCTGACAGCTGGCCTAGCCGAAAGGCTCGGTTCGGGTGTTGAATCAAACCTCGACAGGCCCCTGCCGCGCCGCTAAATAGCGCCGTCCGAAAGCACCCCTTGGCTGCTAACTATCGGGCCGAAAGGTAGAATTTCCCGACCGGCCCGAAGCCCCGCATGGAATTTTTTTCCCCAAACGGCCATCATGACCCGCAATCTCTCCCGCCATCTGTCCAGTCTTGAGACGGAAGCTATCGTCATCCTGCGCGAGACCGCGGCAGCGTTCGAACGCCCGGTGCTGATGTATTCGATCGGCAAGGATTCGAGCGTCCTCCTGCATCTGTGCCGCAAGGCCTTCCACCCGGCAAAGATCCCGTTCACCGCGCTGCATATCGATACCACCTGGAAATTCCGGGACATGATCACCCATCGCGAGCGCATGAAGTCGGAACTCGATCTGAACCTGATCGTCCACACCAACAAAAAAGCGCTCGAGAACGGCGTCCATCCGATCCGCTCGGGATCGTCCGTCTGGACCCGGGAGATGAAGACCGTCGCGCTCCGCGAAGCGCTCGACGCGTACAAGTTCGACGCCGCCATCGGCGGTGCGCGGCGTGACGAGGAGCCGAGCCGTTCCAAGGAGCGCATCTTCTCGGTGCGCGGACCGAACCATTCCTGGGATCCGCGGCGGCAGCGGCCAGAACTCTGGCATCTGTACAATCCGCAGATCGCCGACGACGAGACCATGCGGGTGTTCCCGCTCTCGAACTGGACCGAACTCGACGTGTGGGAATACATCCTCGCAGAAGACATCCCCGTGGTGCCGCTGTATTTCGCCGAGAAACGCCCGGTGGTCGAACGCGGCGGCAGCCTAATCATGGTGGACGACCACAGGTTTGAAATGCTGCCGGGAGAGCAGAGCCGGGAGGTCTTGATCCGCTTCCGCTCGCTCGGCTGCTATCCGCTATCCGCAGCGGTGTTGTCGGAGGCCGCAAGCGTCTCCGACATCGTCGAGGAATTGCGGACGACGCGACAGTCGGAGCGCGCCGGCCGCCTGATCGATGCCGACGAGGTGTCGTCGATGGAACGCAAGAAGCGCGAGGGTTACTTCTGATGCGCGCCCCTGTCAGCGAACGCGATCATCTGCGCTTCCTCGCCTGCGGCGCGGTGGACGATGGCAAGTCGACCCTGATCGGCCGCTTGATGGTGGAAACCGGCTCGGTGCCGGACGACCAGATGGCAAACCTCGTTCACCTGTCGAAGAAATTCGGAACCACCGGCGACGACCTCGACTACGCCTTGCTGCTCGACGGCCTGGAGGCCGAGCGCGAACAAGGCATCACCATCGACGTCGCCTATCGCTATTTCGGCACGCCGAAGCGCGCTTTCATCGTCGCCGACACACCGGGCCACGAGCAATATACCCGCAATATGGTGACCGGCGCCTCCAACGCCGAGTTCGCGCTGCTGCTGGTCGACGCCAAGGCCGGCCTGACCCGGCAGACGCTCCGCCATAGCCGCATTCTGTCGTTGCTCGGCATCCGGCGGGTTCTGCTGGTCGTCAACAAGATGGATCTGGTCGATTGCCGGGAGGCGCCGTTCAACGCCATCCGCGACGAGTATCAGGTGTTCGCGGGGCAGCTTGCCTTCGAGCATGTCGAGGCGATCCCGATCGTCGCGCGCGACGGCGAAAATATCGTGCGCCGCAGCGAGCGCATGCCCTGGTACAAGGGGCCGACCGTGCTGCAGCATCTCGAGACCGTGCCGATCTCGACGCACCAGCACGAGCAGCCGGCGCGCTTTCATGTGCAATCGGTGGTGCGGACGCAGTCCGGCGGGCGCGGCTATGCCGGCTACATGTCGTCAGGCGTGCTCAACCGTGGCGACAGCATCATCGTCGGACGCTCGCTGCGCCCGTCCACGATCAGGGAAATCTACATCTATCCCGACACCGTCGACAGCGTCGAAACCGGTCAGGCGGCGACCATCGAGCTTGCCGACCAGGTCGACGTGTCGCGTGGAGATATTTTGACTCCGGTGGATGCCGCGCCCCAGGTTGCCGACCAGTTCTCCGCGCATCTGGTGTGGTTGAACGAGAATCCGATGCTGCCCGGTCGCACCTATTCGCTCCGGATCGGCACCCACACGGTGGCCGCAACCATCACCGCGCTGAAGCACGGCACCGATATCGAAACCGGCGAACACGCGGCGGTGACGACACTCAACATCAACGACATCGGCTATTGCAACATCGCTACCACCGAGCCGATCGCATTCGACCCCTACATCACGAATCGCGAGACCGGCGCGTTCATTCTGATCGACCGGCAGACCGGCGCCACTGCGGGCGCGGGCATGGCCGATTTTGCGCTCTACCGCGCCAGCAACCTGGTCAAGCAGAGCTACGAAATCGACAAGGCGTTCCGCGCCAAGATGAAGGCCCAGCGCCCGGCGACCGTCTGGTTCACCGGATTGCCGAGTGCGGGGAAATCCACGATTCTCAATATCGTCGAACAGAAACTCAGCCTGCGGGGCATCCACACCTACGCGCTCGACGGTGACAATATGCGGCTCGGGCTGAACCGCGATCTCGGCTTCACCGAAGCCGACCGCGTGGAAAATGTGCGCCGCGCCGGCGAAGTCGCCCGTCTCATGGTGGATGCGGGTCTGGTGGTGCTGTGTGCCTTCGTCTCGCCGTTCCGCAATGAACGGCAATCCGTGCGCGAGCGTCACGAGCCGGGTGAATTCCTCGAGGTTTTCGTCGATACCCCGCTCGCCATCTGCGAGGAGCGCGATCCCAAGGGGCTCTACGCCAAGGCGCGGGCCGGCAAGGCGTTTCACGTCACCGGCATCGACTCCCCCTACGAGCCGCCGCTCGAGCCCGAAATCAGGCTGCATACCGAGCAAGGTTCGCCGGAGGAGATGGCCGAACAGGTCATCGCCCAGATGGCGCGGCGCGGTGTGATTGCGCGCTGAACGGAACCAACGGGCCGGCACCGCGTTGGACCGTCCTTCGCTAGGAACGATCCGGTCGTGAGCGTCGGTCTACTCGCCCTTCTCGATGATGTCGCCGCCATCGCCAAGGTGGCCGCGGCACAACTCGATGACATCGCCACCCAGGCGGCAAAGGCGGGCGCCAAGGCCGCCGGCGTAGTCATCGATGACGCTGCTGTGACCCCGCGCTACATGATGGGCTTTGCCGCGGTGCGCGAAATCCCGATCGTCCGCAAGATCGCGATCGGCTCGCTACGTAACAAGCTTCTGATCCTGCTGCCGGCGGCACTGGCGCTCAGCTATTTCCTGCCCGGAGCGATTACGCCGCTGTTGATGCTCGGCGGCGCGTATCTCTGTTACGAGGGCGCGGAGAAGGTTTTCGAGGCAGCCTTCCCGCACAAGGCCCATGCGCATGAGAAGGCGCTCGAACCGATCGCCATCGATCCCAAGACCCTTGAGGACCAGAAGGTCGCGAGCGCGATCAAGACCGATTTTATCCTGTCCGCCGAGATCATGGCGATCGCACTATCCGTCCTTCCGGAAAGCAGTTTCTGGATGCAGGCCGTGGTCCTCGCAGTCGTCGCAATTGGCATTACCGTTGCCGTTTACGGCGCGGTGGCGATCATCGTGAAGGCCGACGATGTCGGCCTTTCGCTGGCCAGCAATCGAAGCAATTCCGTGCTCGGCGGCCTGAGCCGCGTTGTCGGGCGCGGACTCGTCTACGGCATGCCGTACTTCCTGAAGATTCTGAGCGTCGTCGGCACTGCCGCGATGATCTGGGTCGGCGGCGGCATCATCGTGCATGGGCTGGAGACCTACGGATACACATCGGTCGGGCACGCCATTCATCACGCGGCGGAGGCGATCGCGCATGTCATGCCGTTCGCGCAGGGCGCCATCGAATGGATCGTCGGCGCTGCGGGCGCGGGCGTCGTCGGCCTGGCGATCGGCGCCGTGCTGATCCCCATCACGGGCTATGCGATCACACCGATATGGAAGACCGTGAAGGGTCTGGTCCGGCCGGTACGGACGGCCTGAAAAGGCGTGCGATGTAAAACGCAATGTGCCCGCGCAAGGCGGGCACATGCTGATCGGAACAGGTGCCGGCAAGCTTACGAGCTGTATTTCACCACACAGCCATAGGCCCGGGTATTGGTGGTCGACACCGGCTTGCCCGCCTTGAGTTCGGACAACGCGTTGTCGACATAATTGGTCGCGCCCTTGATGTCACCTGTGCGTGCCGTCGGCTTGTCATCAATTGCGCCGGCATAGGCCAATGTCCCGTCGGGCGTGACGATATACATATGCGGCGTAACAAGAGCTCCATAGGCTTTCGCGACCTGCTGCTTCGGATCGAGCAGCACCGCGGTCGGCGCGGCCTTGCGGTCCGTGGTCAGTGAATTCGCGCGGGCGGCATCGGCAAAGCCCTGCTCGCCCGGCGGCGAGGAGATCACCGACAGCCAGACGATCCCCTCGTCCGTCCATTTCTTCTGCAACGCCTGCATGTTGCCGGAGCCGTAATGCTTGCGCACATACGGGCAGCCGTCATTGGTCCATTCCAGAACCACCGTCTTGCCCTTGAAGTCGCCGAGATTGACGGTCTTGCCGTTGCTGTCCACCGCGGTGAAGGCCGGTGCCGGCGCGCCGACTTTCGGCTCGGCATGCAAGGCAGGCATTGCGATCAGCGAGATCGCAGCGGCGGCGATCGTCGTTGCGAAGACGCGTCGGTTCATATCTCTGTCTCCCGTTGCTGTGTTGGCGGTCAAATCGACTGGATCGTCTCGAGCACAAGCGATTGTGTGAGAATTTGCGGCAAAACCACGGGCTGCTGGCCGCGGCGATACAGCACATAGAGCGGCACGCCCGACCGGCCGAAACGCTCCAGCAGGCGAGTGATTTCCGGATTGCGGTTGGTCCAGTCGCCCTTCAGATAGGCGATATTCTTGCCGGCAAAGGCCTCGCGCACAGCCTCGCTCGACAGCGACGTGCGCTCGTTGACAAGGCAGGTGATGCACCAGGCCGCGGTCATGTTGACAAAGACCGGACGGCCAGAAGCGAGCAGCGCATCGAGCCTCTCTTGGCTAAAGGCCTCGTAGCCTGCCTCGGCGGATGGCGCCTGCGCGTTGGTCCCGCCGGAATGGTCCGGGCGGATGGTGACGGCAATTGCCACAACGGCAATGACCGCGGCTGTCGCCATGCCGCGAAAGGCGAGCGCGGAACGGCCACTCTGGCCTTGCACCAGACCATAGGCCCAGGCCGCGAAAGCGATCAGCACCAGGCCGGCGAGCGCCGCCGCCAATGCAGTGGGACCGACCTGGAAGCTCAGCACCCAGATCAGCCAGGCCACGGTGCCGTAAAGCGGAAAGGCCAGGAACTGCTTGAGCGTCTCCATCCACCGGCCCGGCCGCGGCAGCATTCGCTGAAGCCCCGGAACGAAGGCCAGCACGAGAAACGGTAAAGCCAGTCCCAATCCGAGACTGAGGAACACCGTCAGCCCGACGATCGCAGGCTGGGTCAGCGCATAGCCGATCGAGGCACCCATGAACGGCGCGGTACAAGGCGTCGCGACCACCGTTGCCAGCGTGCCTGCGAAGAACGACCCTGACAGCCCGGTCCTCTGCAGCAACCTGCTGCCGCCGACCCGGGTCAGCGAGGTCCCGATCGGCAAAATGCCCGAGAGGCTCAGGCCAAAGGCAAAGATCACGAAGGCCAGCGCCGCCACCACCGCGGGCGATTGCAACTGGAAACCCCAGCCGACTTCGTCGCCGCCGGCGCGCAGCGCGTAGAGCACTGCGGCGAGCACTCCGAAGCTCGCCAGAATGCCCGCGGTATAAGCAAGGCCGTGCATGCGAATGCGGGCCGCGGATTCCTGCGCGTGCTGCGTCAGATGCAAGACCTTGATCGACAGCACCGGGAACACGCAGGGCATCAGATTGAGGATGACGCCCGCGACCAGTGCGAGCAATGCCGCCTGAAGGAGGCTGATCCCCTGCCCCGCGATCGGTGCCGGCGTCGCATCGAGGGCAAAAGCATGCCGCGCCGATTTGCTACCGATATCTTCCTCGACCACCAGCACGCCATCAAGACGCTGCGGAAGGCTTTGCGATACCTGCCCGCGCTCGATGGCAAGCCGCGTCCCCTCGCCCGCCGCGACAAGCGTCTGCGGCGCCGAATTGACGATCAGCGTGTTGTCATAGGGAAAGAAGGTGACCGAGCGGACATTGTCGCGCTTGAGGTCGGCATTCGGCAACGACAGCGTAATGGCCTTCGGATCGGCTGCGAAGGTCGCTGTCCATGGCGACGGCTGCGGCAGCTGACTGCGCGCGGCATCGAAGACCGCGCTGTTGGCGCCCGGCAACGCGCCGCCCGATGCCGCGACCGGCAGCGCGAGCGATACATTCTCCTCGCCGGGGATGCATTCCTTCTCGCAGACGAGGAAAGCCACCTGCGCGTTCAGGGTGACCGTATCGCCCGCTTTCAGATGGGCCGGCGGAGTGATCCGCGCCAGCAGAATGGCATCACCCTCGTAGCCGAAGCTGGTGACCGGGCCGAGCCTGATCAGCGACGGTGCCGGCCATTCCAGCCCGGAGGCGACAAAGCCCTCGGGCAGCTTCCAGTCGACGGTCGTCGCCTCGCCGGAATCCCCCGGATTGCGCCAATAGGTGTGCCAATGCTCCTTCATGGTCAGGCGGATGCCGACCTGGAACGGCTCGCCCGGCGTGATCGCCGCAGGCTCGCTCAGAAGCTCGACCTTGACGAGGTCGGAGGTGTCCTGCGCCCGCGCCTGCGCAAACGGCAAGGTCAGCAGGACGGCGCAGGCGGCCGCGATGCGTAGGAACGATGACGAAATGACACGCCTCATGAGTCGCAATGTATCACCCGGCGTGACGGCCTTGCGATGCGACCATTGGCTGCGACATGTCTTCCAGCCCGCGACCGTCCGGAATACCGCGGATGATCGTGCCGAGAATGAGGGTGATCACGGCGCCAAGTGCGCTGACGATGGCCATCAGAAACAGAACACCGGCCACGCCCCGGAATTCCTTCAGGCCGCGGCAAGATGAAGATCCTCAATGTCGCATCTGTTTTCGCGGCAGCGGCGGCTAATCCGCTCGCGCACGCGCGACCGTGATGGGGAACAATTTCGGCGCCAGTGGGAAAGGCTTGGCATTGGGCCCCGCTTTCATCGCGAGGTTGAAGGAAATGAAGCTCGAGAAAAAAAGAACGATATGTGGGTCGCGCTGTCGCCGCACAACGCGGCAGCGAGCAGGACCAGCATGACGAGTGTCATGCAAATCCGACGACCTGCATGTGGCCGAATTCACCAAGCGAGAGCGGCAGCACGACCGCGACTTAGACGACTGGCAACTGCGAGCCGGATATCAAGCACGCCAGCGCAGAAACTAGTGTCGGTCCTTCAGAAATATTTGCTCGGGCTGAAACTCCTGAGCCCGGAGCCGGTTCGCTTCGGGCTGCGTGTGCTTTTGCTGGTATCTTGATACTTATTTGGCTTCGTTTTGCTAATTCGTATCCCGCCCGTGCGGGAAATTCTTTCGGCGCCCTCGATACGGGCGGAGCCAGTCTGAGTTTGGCTTCGTTTTGCCAAATTCGGCAGTTTGCGCTTACGCGTCACCTTCATTTCTCTACGCTTTTCCGCAAGCATCAGGGCTTCGTAGGCACGAAGCCCCTCAATCTCTTTCCGTGCTTCCTCCGGGGGCATACTGCGTAACAGGAATGCGGCGCAGGCGCTTTTGAAGCCCTGACGAGAGTGATTGATGTCCATCAAGACATTCGCGATCATGTTCGAGGGCTGGCGTGTATGCTCTTCCGCCAAGGCGACCATGAACTCTGCAGCGGCCGTGAAGATGCACATCGCCTCCATGATCGGGGCTGCGCACTCTGGCTTGAGCGGCTTTTCGCGCGCCTTCACCTCTCTATCGCCAGCGTTGCGGTTCACACATCGCTGCGCATTCCCGGCCGAGGTTTTTTTCTGCTGCAAGGTCATTCGCCAGTTCCATTGACGTTGATCGTCCCGTCAATGATCCGACTTGAGGTCGCGCGGAGACGCTCCCCGAGCTTGCGGCGACGGACCATGATGTCGTCCAAGGCTTTATCCAAACGCTTGGAGGCACCATCGATCATCATTTCAATGCGCTCAAGCGGATCCATTGCGTCGAGAAAGACCTGCCCATCATCTGCGGCGGTATCGACCGGCCGAGCAAACTTCGCGAGGTCGGATTTTGAATAGACTCCGTCATATGGAGGCAACTGATCCGGCGGAAGCGGATTTCCTTCGCGTTTCAGCCAGACCTCGAACTTTTGCAGCTGTTCTTCGGGATCATCGGTCCCTTCCATGTACTTATGGAATCCAGCATTTTGCCATTTCGCAACTTTTTTTTTGCATCGAAGCCGTTCGGCAAGCATCCAGGGCCAGGTCGTCGCGGTACCTCTCGCGCATACGCTCGACGATGTCGCGCTTGGCTTTGCGCAAGCGGAAGATATCGAAGGTTGCCTCCACGACATCGGTAATTGCGAGGTAATCGATCGTGCTGGCAGCGCCAACATCGTTGGCAATCGCCCTGACCAACTCCAAGTAACCCCGTTCGTCGGGGCCGTGCATTTTCGCGCGCCCTGCGATCAAGCGCATGATGCCAGGTGGCGCGTCCCGAAGAACGTCGACATCAGCCCTAGATCTGCCCCCCTTACGGCCGGCCATCGCCTTCGACTTTTCGGATTTTTCGCTCACGACAACCTCCTGTGTGGGCTGCGATGATTGGCGCATCTACTCACTCATCATGAGCCCGTATTCGAAGTTGCCCTGAGTTGAATGGATGATTCGCCCGCAACTGCTATAGCAACAAGAAGGCTCACTCTTTTTTCCAACACTGGCGGCAACGACGAGAACACTGTCTGCGGGGACGCGCCCTATTGTCTTATGAATTCACTCCGGAACACTATCGCGTGGCTTATTGCTCGGTTTCTATTGATCACCCAACTCGAGCATGATCGATAAGTTCTGAAGAGACAATGATTGACCCAACTCAAACGCAAAGCACGTTGATGTGCTGACATAAGTTTGGCTTCGTTTCGCCAGATGTACGCCCGCTCATGTTTCGCGCAAGAAATGTTTTGCAGCCTTCCGGCGACGAGCCATAGCCCGCCGCTCATAGCGCTCGGTACTGAAAGCGACATCCACAATATCGCTCCAGAGAACGTTGACGCTGTCCAACGAGTCCACGAGCTTCGCCCGCACGGAGCGCACATGTTCGATCTCACGGGTCGCCTCGACGATCGCCAACGCTTGATCGCGCCGCACCGGCAGCGTCTCACCCGGCCCCAAAAGCGATTCAAGCAACTCATTGTCTTCTGGCTTTTGGACTGGCCTGAGCGTGGCCGCCGCCAAGCCGTGCTTGAGGGCGTTGGCACGCGATCGCTGCTTACCTTGCACCGTCTTTGGGCCCGTGCTGCGCTTGGCGTTGCGCCTGTTGGCTTCGATCTTACGAGGCGAGGTCATCAGCCGCCCTCCAATCTTTCGGAGTGACTTTGCCGTCGATGACGTCTCGGCTCACGACACGCAGCCTTTCTGCGAATTTCGACTGGTGCCGCTCAATATCCCGCAATGCGATACTCCGGCGACGGGTCGCGGCATCAATGAGCCGGTCAATCTGTGAGAGGCTACCGATGGAATTCAGAAAGATCTCTGCTTCGTCAATGATATCGGTAGGCAAATTCGGTTTGCGCTGAGCGTGAACCCGCGCAGACCGTTCGATGACGAGAGGCTTCATCCGCCTGTAGAACTGGATCTCCATCGTGGCGAAGACGGTATCGAGAACGAACTGGTATTCAACAACAGTGCCCGCGCCCGTCGATTCTTTGAAAATGACGAACATTTCGAAATAATCGCGCACCGGTACGCCCGGCATCCGCGGCGCCTGCTCGATCTGCCGACGGATCAAATTGGGCATCCATCGACGCGCTTCGACATCGCGGCTGTTCGCTTCAGACAATTCACGCGGCATATTGCCTGCTTCTTCGATGAGATTGGTATCCTTCGCGCTGGAACCGTCCTCGGTGGACTGCGTCTGCGACATGGCGCTGTCTGCGGCGTTAGCCACAGCTCCCTTGACTTGATTCTCTTACCAAGCACATTCAACCGTCTGGGCTGCCAAACTGCAAACGCGTTTACGATTCACGCAGCGCTTATGGAGCTGCTGCAGGTTGATGGACACCCATTTTGGGTGTTTCAAAATCAAAGTCTGATGCACTTGCAGGCCATGCGGGCACAGTCTCTTTGGCCTGTCTGCGGCATTAGCCACAGCTCCCTTGATTTGATTCTCTTACCAAACACATCCACCCGTCTCGACTGCCAAACTGCAAACGCGTTTTCGATTCACGCAGCGGTTATTGAGCTGCTGTAGGTTGATGGACACCCAATTTGGGTGTTTCAAACTCAAAGTCTGATGCACTTGCAGGCCATGCGGGTATAGACTCGTGTGCGACGATGCCAAAGGATGAAGCAAGCGGCAGCTCGTGACCGTGCCTTCGAACATCTGCAACACCCCGATGGCAGGCACTCGCGAGTGAACTCGTCGAGTCGGGTCAGCAGCCCGATACGACGACCATCATTGGTCTGCGTTTTAAAATCATAGCACCAGACATGATTGCGGTGGGTTGGTCGCAGCCGAATGCACAAGCCGTCATTGAGCCATAACCCGCTTGTCGGCTTCCGTTTCTTCGCTACTTTGAGCCCCTCACGGCGGTAGATCCGCTGCACGCGGTCGTAACCAACCTCCTAGCGATGTCCTCAGCGATGAGTGACGAAATGCCGATGGGCCAGGTCATCCAAATTGGTGAAGCCCGGATACGCGACCATCTTCGCGGGATGGTCCGCGGGACGGTTGATGAGAAGCTGATCGCTATTCTGGATGCAGGGCGGACTAGTCGTAATCGCGATATCTTCGATTTGCGGACAAAACGAGCGGAGCTGCAGATGAAGACTCCGCTGCGCTTTCGCTGTTTTCAAAAATCATGTCTTTTCATTCGCGCGGCCAACGCCGGGGTCCAGTCATGGAATTTGGGCATCATTCGTAATAACGGCGCCGCGAATGTGAATACCCAACAAGCGAAAGCTGCGCTTGCGCCGCCCGGCGGTGCTGGCTCGTACAGACCCGAACCGTGCAGTTGGTGGCAGAATGCCAGCAAAGCGTTAGCGGCCGCGCTCGCGCGGCTTGCGCGTGCGGGCATGACGCCTATCATCGCGCTATGACCGCGCTGCAGTTGCCCCCGCCTCCCAAAACCGACCGGATGGCCATTGGTCAGACGACGACTATGATGTGGTGCTGACGGACACCGGCAAGCCGGTCGGTCGCATTTTCCGGCGAACCGTAGCGCCGGGGAATCCGAACTTTGGGTTTGGGGCCTCGGTTCCTTCGACGCAAAGGGTCGCCGGCCGTTCTATGGTAGCGCCGGAGGCAAAGAGGCGGCGAAGCGGGCCTTTGCAGAACGGTGGTGGGCATGACGGACCGGAAGACTCTTGAAGCCAAGCTGATCGAGCACCTTGAAGCCTCCCAAGCGATCACGGACGAGCTCGGCCTCGATCAGACCGGATATCTCGTCGAACGCGCTCTAGACGATGCTAGAGCCGTCCATTGGCCGCACATCGACCCCGACGTCGAATCTTTTCGCCGGCCAGGAAGCCGCAAATGAGAGCGGCGCTTCTCATCGCCGCTGCTGTCGGGATCATCTTGATGATCCCACTTGTGGCAATGCAATTCACTAACGAGGTTAGTTGGTCGCTCTTCGACTTTGCAGCGGCCGCCGCGCTTCTGTTCGGTGCGGGGATGATCTACGCCATTGCTTCAAACCGAACTCATAACCCGCGCCACAAAGCCGCAATTGGTTTAGGCGTCGCCGCTGTGCTTTTCATCGTTTGGGTTCAACTAGCGGCGGGGATAATCTGAAAACGATGGCCAGTGGCTACGAGAAATCAGACGACTACGGCGGGCCAGAGCCCCGATGGCCCAGCGGCATCCCTTTATTTTGGGCGATAGTTGCTGCGATCATTGCGGTGCCATTGATAGCGCTGATGCGTTGACGGCTCAGGATTTAGTAAATTTGAACCATGCCATCGGACCCGGCGGAACCTAGTCTCTTAATCCGCGTCATAGCTCCGGTGGCTGGGACAGAAGCATAACCGTCGCTGCCCGTCCCGATCGTGCCGAGCGATCCCAAACTGCACGGTGCGACGCGCGGCGGGCTTTTTTTTAATCCTCAGTCGCATCGCGGAGCGCGCAGATGGACACTCTCGACACAGTACCCGCGATGGATTGTGCAAAATGCAAGGCCATGCTGCAGGTGCGAGCCTACTTGCCGCCGACTGAGATACTGCCAGCAGTCGCCGGCTACTGGTGCGAGGATTGTCAAGTAGAGACAACAGTCGAAATCGACCGGGACGACTAATCCGCACAATCACGCTTCTTCTACTCGCGTCACGTCTTCGATCTTCAGATGAAACGGTCGGAATTTAAGATGAAGTCTCTGCTGCGCTTCACTGTTGTCAAAAATCATGTCTTGATTCATTCGCTCGGCCATCGCCGGGGTCCAGTCATGGAATTTGGGCACCACGCGCACGAACGGCGCCGCGAACGAGAATACCCAAAGTGGCGTCGTCAAAAAAAGCGGAGATTTCCCAAGAGTCGCAAAGACACGAGCGACCATCTCCTTGTAGGTGATGGTTTCACCCCCGGAGATATTGTAGGCGCGCCCGGCTGCATCGGCCGTTTCCAACGCAGATTTGCAGGCCGAGGCGACATCGTCGACGTGGATCGGCTGACGCAAGCCCTTTGCGGGGCTGCAGACGGGAAAGAATCCAAACCGCCGAATGAAACGGGCTATCTGACTAATGTTGCGATCGAGCCCTCGACCGTAAATCAGGGTCGGGCGCAAGATCACGCATTCAATCGATCGCTTATGAGACCAATCCGCAAGCTCGGCTTCGGCATCGGCGAATTTTGCAGCCATGACCCGCTCGGATTCATCCGGGGAGCTGGTTTTGGTAAACACACTGGTCGATGAGAGGGCTACAATTCGCTTCGGACCATGTTGCTCAATGTAGGGAAACCATTCGGCAAGCGTCAGGATCGGCATCAGGCTGACCCACAGCGGTATCCGCTCGTCACCGGAATACCTTGCGATCGTGCGCGAGAACGGAATCACCCGAGAGGAGTGCGTTAGTTTCGATTGCAGGCTTTGCGCAACTAGGCTCGTTGCGCCCAACATGCCGATATTTTTCACGCCATGCGTGCCTTCGACGGGGAAAACAACAACGCTCCTGCCACGATCCCGTATCGCACCCAGACGCTTGCCAAAATCAGATAAAACAGCACAAGAGGATACTTCTCTCTCAAGAATTTCCGGTAGAAGCGCACCATGCCGCGGTGCTTGTAATACTCGGTTGCGAAGGGATGCGACGCGCTGCTCACACCCTTTTCGTGCACGACCTTGGCATCAGGAACGAAGATGATCCGGTATCCGCTTTGCTGGAAGCGGACACACCAATCCAGATCCTCGCAGTGCAGAAAATATCGTTCGTCGAACAGGCCCACCTGATCCACCGCCTCGCGTGAGACGAGCATGCAGGCGCCGGAGATTGCTTCCACGCCAATCGGACTGTTTGGGAGAGGCTCCTGATGTTGAGCGTAATCGCGCACCAGGCCCGGAAACAGCCGTCGCAGCGGCAGCAATCCAAACAACCGTGCAAACGCCGTTTCGGGCGTCGGTATCACGCGCCGTCCACCGGCCTGTTCGGTCCCATCGGCATTCAGAAGCAGCGGCCCGGCCATTCCGGCCTTCGGTACAGATTGGAGTGTCGATACCAGACGTTCTATGGCGCCGTCCTGGACCTGGCAATCCGGGTTCAACAACAGAATGTACTCAGCGTCCCCTGCCCGAATTCCGATGTTGCAGGCCGCACCAAATCCGAGGTTAGAGGCATTCCGGATGATGGAAAAATTTGGACTCTGATGGTTGCTCAAAGTATCGAGGCTTTTATCACTGGAGGCGTTATCCACCACAATGATCCGACGGACGGAACCCGACCTTTTTGCAGTGGCGACGGCCTCGGCTAGATACACTCCTGAGTTGTAATTAACAATTACAACATCTACACGCTGCACAATGGAACTTCCCCCCCCAGCCTTAAAAACAATCTAGAGTAGGTACTATTGGCTTGCAACGTATAAGTGTACCCTCGCCCTCGAGCCAAAATGTCGCACCCGGAAAAGGACTACCAAGGCAATGCTCTTGTCGCATGCCATTGTGAACAAGCCGTTTACCCACATCGCAGCTCGGACTGCCGATTTTTTCGTCCTGGCCATGGCTATGGCTCTGCCATGGTCGATTTCCGCCGCCACCATCCTGGCCGTCTGCTGGATGATCGCTCTGGTCCTGAGCCCCTACGCCCGTGATGTCGGGCGCGAGCTTAAAACCCTCTGGGGCGGCCTGCCGGTTGTCCTTTGGGGACTGGCGGCGCTCGGAACCCTATGGAGTTCGGAGCCTCACTGGGCCGAAAGAGTGAAAGCGCTGGATGACTTTCACCGGCTGTGGGCCATTCCTTTCCTGATCGCCCAGTTCAGAACAAGCCCGCACGGCCGCTGGGTGTTGATCGGGTTCTTGATCTCGTGCACCGCACTTCTCGTTTTGTCCTACCTGACCTATTTCGTTCCCTCGCTGACGTGGCGCTGGTCCCGCAGCGATGGCGTTCCGGTCAAGGACTACATCGCTCAAAGCGGCGTGTTTGTCCTCTGCGCATTCGGCTTGCTCATCGCCGCAATAGAGAAAAAAAAAGAAGGGCGCGTTCGACTCGCGGTCGCACTGCTCATTCTGGCCTTCGGATTTCTTGCGAATGTCACGTACATAGCAACTGGCCGCACCGCGGTCGTGGTGATCATCGTCCTGCTTGTCTGGGTCAGCTTCAAACATTCCAATTGGCGGTACGGCTCGCTCGGCATCCTCGCAGGATGCGCGCTGCTCGGAACAGCCTGGACGACCTCTCCGTACCTCCAATCACGGCTTCTGACGTTGTGGAACGAGGTTCAATCCTATCATCCAACAGAACGCACCAATGCCTCGGCCGCGGTCCGCTTGGAATTCTGGCGCCGCTCGATTGCTATCATCGAAGAGGCCCCATGGCTCGGCCATGGTACAGGTTCAACCAAAACTCAGTTTGAAAAGACAGCATCTGGGCAGAAAGAACTGACGGCACTTGTCACGGACAATCCTCACAATCAGTTATTTGCGATTGCCATTCAGATTGGCATCTTGGGCTGCATATTGCTGGTTTTGATGTGGGTCTCGCATTTATGGTTGTTTTGGAGCAACGGTACCCTGAGCGCGATCGGCTCCATCGTCGTGGTCCAGAACATGATTGGCTGCATGTTCAATTCCCACTTGTTCGACTTCACCCAAGGCTCATTGTACGTGATTGGTGTCGGCGTGATTGGTGGCATGGTGCTCCGCGGCCCCGCCGAATTGGATACGCCTGCGAAATGAAGCAGCTAGACTAAGGTACGGCGATCAAGACCGATTACCGCATCGCCAAATCAGGGACACCGGTCCGAATTCATGATGTAATAGGCGCCGGCGTCAATGACTGCCATGACGCGGACCGTGCTACCGCCGCGACATTTGATCTTGGCGGAAAAATGGACGTTTTCTTCAACGCCGTCGCTAAGCTTCAGTGACTCCGTTACGTCTCGCCGCTCGCCCTTCGGCACAGTCTCCGCCACCAATTTCCCGTCGGCAAAAATGAACAAATGGAGCACGTCGCCACCCAGATCAACGCCCCAGCCTGACACCTCGACATCGTCCCCGACGCGCTTTACACCTTCGACAAATCCTCTGATATCGGTGCTCTTCAGCAAGCCGGCTTGACGCGCAGTCTCCACCATATCGGAAAAACTCTCTACAGTCCGATCGCGCAGCTGGCCCCGAAACGTCTTGATATCCTTGAAAGACGCCGTGCTGACTTTTTCCTCCGGGGCTATCGCGAGATAAACGGCCAGAGCGCAAAGCGCCAGCACCGAAGTATAAAGGATCCATCTCGTCCAGCGCTTCATTACCCCCTCATATTCTATCAAGACGCTGCGATCTCTAGCCGGTGTAGGCAAGCCCTCATTCGTCCAGAATGCCGTAGAGATACCGGCTGTAGCTCGATTTGCCCATGCCCTTCGCCAGCGTTTCGAGTTGTCGACGATCGATAAACCCCATGCGAAATGCCACTTCTTCCGGGCAGCAGATCTTCACGCCCTGGCGGTGCTCAAGGATTTGAACAAACGACGATGCCTCCAGCAAGGACTCGTGGGTGCCCGTATCCAGCCAAGCGTAGCCTCGGCCCAGAATCTCTACCTGCAGATCGCCACGCTCCAGATAGACCCGATTGACATCCGTGATCTCAAGCTCGCCTCTCGCGGAAGGCCTCAGACTTGAAGCGATCTGGACGACGTCATTGTCGTAAAAATACAATCCCGTAACGGCAAAGTTCGACTTTGGTGCCCTCGGCTTTTCCTCGATTGTAACCGCGCGCCCATCCGTATCGAAACTGACGATCCCGTAACGTTGAGGATCAGATACGCGATAGGCGAACACCGTCGCGCCCTCAGCGCGGTTGGTCGCTCTGTCAAGATAGCCTTGCAAATCATGACCATAGAAGATGTTATCTCCTAGGATCAGCGCGGAGGGCGAATCGCCGACAAACTCAGCCCCCAAAATGAAGGCCTGCGCGAGCCCCCCCGGCTTTGGCTGAATGCAAAAGCTGAGTTGAATTCCAAGCCTAGAGCCATCCCCCAGAAGACGTTCAAAACGCGGCGTGTCCTCGGGGGTTGAAATGATCAGTACATCTTTGATGCCCGCCAGCATCAAAACACTCAGTGGATAATAGATCATTGGCTTGTCATAGACAGGCAGCAACTGCTTCGTGACCGCAGCCGTGACCGGGTAAAGTCTGGTGCCAGACCCACCCGCCAGAATAATTCCCTTCCGATTCAATTAGTCGTCCCCACCATCATTCAACAATACAATCAGTGCCCCAACTCAATACTCCGGCGCCGGCAGGTGCGGTGCATCTGTCGCCTAAATGCGAAGAATGACCAGCCAGCGCGCTTGACCTGGTTGGTGTAATGGCGTGAGATCGTATCGACCTGCCGACAACCTAAGATAGAGCAAGTTTGCCCGCCAGTGAAATACTTATTTCAGATGCAGGCCCGGCGCTATCATCGCCTGCTGAACCAACTTCGAAATCATTGGTCCCGCCGCCGCAGCAAGATAAACAGCAACAATCCCGTGGCGACCCCGCCAAACAACTTCAAGCCAACCATTTCAAATGCCGTGCAACTGGGATTTCTCGAACGCGGCCATCCATCGCGCTTCGTCGAAGCATGTGCAGCATTGAACGTCCGCCAGGCCTCTGAGCCTAACAACGGCTACGGAACGCGCAGTTACGGAGCAAGGGTCATCGACGAAAGCGGAACCCCCTGCTGGCTCAAGGTTTTTGGATTAACCTCAAACAACAACGAACGATGGAAAGCAGAAGTTGAAGCTGACGCGATCGCCAGCTTCCCTAAGCCAGAACTCATCAGACAGTTCACCTGGAATCATGATGACGAGTTTTGGGTCGCGCGACTGACGACATTGGTTGCAGGAATCGTAGAAGAAGGTCCCTGGGCGGGCACCAGTGCTCATCGCGTCGAAGATTCTTGGCTTGAGAGCCTAAGCAAATCTCTCGGAGCGCTTGCACGACAGCCGTGTCCCCGCATGCACGTGCAGACTGGGCTTTTCGAGAGATGGTTAAATCGACATTTTCGGATCAGGCCTATGATAACTCCCAGTAACTGGGTAACCTCGCATAACGATCTTCAATGGAGCAATCTGTCGCATCCTAACTTGTCGATCCTTGACTGGGAATGGTACGGACAATCGCCACAGGGATTCGATCATGGCTCTCTGATCGTCTATTCCTGCCATGACGAAGAACTGACAGCTCGACTTGAAGGCGTTTTTGAGCCCGCGCTTGAGAGCGGTATAGGACCTTTCGGAAAGCTCTTCGCCGCCCATACGATCCGTAATTCGATCCGGAGCGGCTGGCTGTCCCCTGCGATGGAAGCCCCTGTCGAACAACTGATACGCCGATGGAAGTCGCACCTTCCATGAACGACTTGCTGTCATCTCAGTGCGATAGCTCATCGTGCAAAGACAACAAAGTTGAAAGTTGAAAACCTGGACCGCGCGCAAAGATGAGGCCGCCGCGGCAGCGTCAGTCTCGGACATGACTCTTGCCCATCCACAAATGGTTAGCTCGGCCGCTCCGCCACCTCTGGCCTGAACGCGTCGCGGATGCCCTGCAGGATCGACTTGAATCGACGGCCGCGGTCCGGAGCGAAAACCAGATAGAGCATGACCAGTCGGAACGATCGCCAGACATCAAATATTCGCCAACGCCACGTAGCGTATGGCCGGCGCCACAGTCGCATGCTGTTCCGAACTAGATAATAGGTCCGCTCCGGCGGATAAGCGAAGACTCGCCGACCTGATCCGGGCAAAGCTAGAACCGCATCGCCAATGGTGTGCTCCAACGCCGCCGCTCCGACACCGTATAAGGCAAAACCCTTCGCCTGAGCGCGAAGCGCCCAATCGGTGTCAACATGCTCAATGAACAGGCTATTATCGAACGGCCCGACTTCCGAAATCGCGGCAAGCGAAATTAGCGAACCGGACGATATCAAGAATTCCACCTTGAGGACTTCATCAGAGGCTGGGATTTTCTGCTCTCCGTATCTCACGGAAAAGCCCGCGATTTCACCAGTCCTCGGGTCCTTCCAAAGCGGCCCGACGGCGCCGACGCGCGCATGGATTGAGTACGGTTCGAGTAGTTTCGCGACCATGCCAGTCGAAGGGACGCTGTCCTGATCGAGCAAAAGCAGGTGTGTCGAACCTCTCTCTCGCGCAAACTCGGCGCCATAATTGTAGGCCGCCGCCAGACCAATATTCCGGGCAGGCGTGTAAACGAACACCGATTTTCCAAAGCTCGTCGGCCAGTCGCCAAGGTCGTTCACAACCAGCACAACCTCACAAACCATCGCCGATACTGACTCGATTACCCGATGCAGCAACGCAAGATCAGGATAATAAGCAACGATGACGGCCACTACCTTCGGTTCACAACTCCGCTCTGGCGGCGTTGATCCTGGGTCGATGCTCTTCACTGTCTCAACGAACCCTTGAGATCGCGGATTCGACGATCGCACAACAGGTAATGTGCGCTCTGCAGGACATCTTGGCGGACTTTGGAATTGGCAATAGCCAGCGTATTCCGACCGTCGTCAAAGCGGATGTAATCTCCGATGTACTTGTCCTCCGACAAACCGCGCCAATCGGTGTTGCGTCGCGTCACCAGCTGCAGCAACATGAAATAGTCCTCGAGAAATCTTTGATCTTCGAAGAACTTTAGATCTGAGATGTCCAGCTGCGACAAGTCCAGCATGAAGCTGTGAAGCGGAGCAATGTTGGTGGTCAAAAAATCATCATAAGAGTATCCATACTCGAATCTTCGTGCGCGGTTAATCAGCATCTGGGTGTGTGGATCATAAGATGTCTCATACACCCGCCCGAATGCGATCGCTTTTCCTGTCTTTCGTAATCGCTCAAGAAGCCAGTCATACGCGTACGGCATTAGAAGGTCGTCGAAGTCCAAAAATGCGGCGTAACGGGTCTTAACTTCCTGAAGCGACCGGTTCAGCATTAGCGACCGTAGATCACCGCTATCGACGGAGGTGAAATGTCGAATGCAGGGCACTACGCCCGGCGCCCACGGTACAGTTTGCACCAGCGCCTCGAGTGCCTCTGCCTGTATACCAGAGAGGTCTTGGGCGGAAACGAACGGTACGACATTGCATCCTCGCATTGACGCGAGGCAGAACAATGCTCGGCTTAGGTGACCGAAATCGCCACCGCAATGGAACCGAACGATGGTCGTTACCTCTGGCAAATCAGCAGCCGACTGCCTTTCCAAGACATTACAATGCGCGTCGGTCCGAACGCGGAAATTTCTGTAGCCATCGGCACCGACTACGGCGGGAAACAGCACGACCGGAGCATTATAGGCAGAATATGACGCGGTCGAACCGTTATCAGTAATCTGCATCAGTTCTCCGGTATGCCCGTAGGCATTGGCGAGAATAACAGACGTTTTGGTTGCACAGGCCGATTCGACCATCTTCTCTATCATTCTGCTATCGAACAGAACGGCGTCTCTGAATTCCAGCTCAAACCGGATCGTCTCGGCCGGGCAATGACCGACCTCGGCGATGCCCAGCAGACGCGCAGACTCCTCGAACGCAACGAGTTGGCTCAAGATTGACGTGCCCGCAAAGCATGACCGAAATGAACGCAGCAGATCCTCATTCGACCGCAACTCGGCTAAGAGCAAATCCGTCAGTCGCACCAGAAACCGCTCAGATGACGGTATGTCCGCGGACAGGTTCAGCGTATCAGAATAACGAATTCCAGATAGGGCTCGTCCAACTGAATTGAGATACGAGTAACCAAAGCGGCTATCCGGCTCCAGATGCGCGCCTTCAGCCCATTCATTCCAGGCATTGACCAAAATGAATTGCCGATCCGACGGCAACGTTTCCTCGGTGTACTCGATCGCCGCTTCAAGCCACTCCTGAAATAACTTTGGTGTGCTGCCGTGAAGCAGGTGGCCAGCGGCACCGTAGCGCGCGGTATTATCCCAGGTGGGAACAAGCGACCTGAAAAAGGTGAAGGTCTTTCGTTCTTCCGAGCGCCAATAAAATGCTGCCACCTCGGAGTATGGCAAAATTCTCGCGTCTTCCAGCGACCTGTACGGGACAAGCTGGTCCCGAATATCTTCAACATTGCCGCGGGTCCAGTCGTGCAGCACGCGCTCGACACCCGCATCCATACCGAAGTCGTGCGGATTGACCGCCCCGCGGGTCAGAACCGCCGTCACGAACGGCTTGCGTAGCCCCGCCGCCTCACACTCGACTGCCCATGCGTCAAGATATTCCTCGATCTTAGGAATATCCGTGGGCCTGTACACGAACAGCAACGGCCGTCCATCGATAGTGAGGTAGCGGGGATCACGGAAAAACGGAATCAGATACCGAATGAACGAGACTGCGTCCTCCGCCGAGTATATCTGCTTCAGCAAGATATCCTGTTCGTTGCCATCCCAGCGCCGCGTCCAGTTCTCGTTGGCCCAGCAAAAGCAGAACGGCATATCGATATCGGGGTTCTCCAAGAGCATCCTTGCCGGATGCTCAAGAATAAGCTTTCCGGCAAACCAGTAATGATAGAATACCTGCCCGTGCACACCGGCCTTGTGCATCATGTCCGCCTGCCTCACCAGCACTTCCGGACTCGACAGCGTGTAATAGCCGATGTCCCGATGCGGGATATGCTGCTGATAATGTCCCATGAATAGCGGATTTGCCGCTCTCACCTTGGTCCATTCGGTGAAACCCTCCCCGTGCCATCGATCATTTTCGGGGACAGGATGGAATTGCGGCAGATAATAACTGAGCACGCGGACGCTCCGTTTTGCCGGCCTTAGCCGAAAGTCCTTCTGCTCCTCATAATATCTGTAATCCCTGATTGAATCGTTCTTATGCAATCTTACGCATTGTCCAGGATGCAAGCTTGCGAAGACCAGTATCAGGCGCTCAAGCGCGTGCGCGAGGGTTCCGTCCGCCTCAATCGGCTCGGCAGGAAAGTCCTCGTATCGCAAGGGCAGATGCAGAAACTCCCGCAAGCACTTCGCCTGCGCCCAGAACATCGAGCCTTGGGGAAAGTCGATCTCGGCAAAATCCTCGACGGAAAGCGACGTGTGAATGTCCAGCAGCCTGCCCGCCAGCGCGCGATTTGCCGACCAACCGGATTGGTCCATGACGTAGTAATTCTGGCCTTCGGGATAGACCACCTTCGTTCCGGATCGAAGTAGCTGAAAAATGCGCGCTACTTGCGAGCCGGACTCGTCGGATCCGAACAAACTTTCGAGAACATTGCGGCGCCAGTCCACCAGATCTTTCTTGTGCGGCGTTCGCTTGGTGTGAAAATGACCGATGATGTCGTATTTGGCCAGACGCGGACCAAATTGAACAATCAACGCTGAAATATCTCGGCCACGGTTAGGAACGCATTCGACGACAACAACCGTCACCTGAGCGACATGTTTTCTTAACTCACGGGCTATTGTTTCCCTGTTGACATCCTCCGACACAGACACGAACAGATCGAAGTTGAGGGGCACACGGTTCAGATAGCCGGCAAATTCCGGCAGCATCTCCAAGTGAAAGAGGTGCAGATGAATCGCAATTTTCAGCCCGCAAAGCGAATCGAGCGACACCGCATCTAAATTCAAAGCCTCAAGATAGACCGGCGCGACGGAAAGCGGATTGAAGTTCCTGGTCTGCGCAGCAACTGAGCTTCCGAGCCTCCGCTTCGCGAACCTAAGTCGCGATTGGACTCCGTAGACTCCCTCGCTCCTAAGAATAGCGACCAGTCTAGATGCCGAGGAAGATATTCCGCGACGGAGGACATGCAGCGCCAAGGCCCTTAAAAAGCCCGTCACCGTCAGTCCTTGTTCGTCGATAGTCCTGGGGCTTCACTGCAGGCACGCCTGTGGTTCGCCGGCATTTCCCCTCTTCGTCCGCAGAATGGCATGGTGCAGAAACCGGTCACGTCGAAAGTGGCCCTTAACCCTCGTATACATGCGCAAGGATACCGAAACCAGTACGAAAACAACAAGGTTTTCGTGCATGATTATAGGTCCGAGACTGCGCTCGTTGGGCGTTCCCGCGATGCCCGCTTTCCGGATAAAAGTCCTTAGGGACAGGCACATCCCAAGCACACCGGGTCAGACCTGAACTGTGCCCTCTGTCCGTGAAAATCGTATACTCGTATTGGTAGAGCCGCAGGGTGGGAGTGAAGAAGTGGACGACGCCGAAGACCCGAGGGACCGACGCATCGAGGCGTTACAGGAGGAGCTCTCCTATTTGCGCGCACTGGTTCGTCAGCAAAACGTCCGCAGTGAAAACATTGCCGATCAGGTGAAGTTTTCGGTTGCCATGCAAACCGTTGAGCTGGAACGGGTCATCGAGGAACTGAAAAGCAGCACGTCCTGGCGTATTACGGCCCCGCTGCGCACCCTCGGGCGATTGAAGCTCAAGTTCAATAAGAAGGAAGTGCACTTGCCGGTGCCGCAGCCGGCTGACCATCGCCCCGTCATTGTACCGGATTCAAAAAATTTCGCTTTTGAAGTAATTGGGCACGCCAACGGTTTTTACAGTCTCGCCGCAATCAATCGTTCGGTCGTGACCGCGCTCAGCAAGCACTCCAATCATGTTGTCGCCTTTCGACCATACGAGGCCGGCCCTTCACGCTTTCAGGATTTCGACGCGTCCGACAGCGCGCTAGTCGCGCGCGCCGCTTCAACCGCCATTGACCATACTTCAGCCAAGGTCGCAATCGTGCAGCACTATCCGCTCCACGTACCGAACTCCCCTTACGATCTACTCGCGCTATATTTTTTTTGGGAGGAAAGTCGGATCCCTTCAGACATGGTTCGATCCATCAACCGACACTTTGATCTGTTTCTAGCCCCAACTCATTTCGTCGCCAAAGCAGCGATCGACTCCGGAGTGTCGATCCCGGTTCGGCACGTCCGAGCGCCGAACGACTTCAAGGCATTCCGCAGCATTGGATTGCGGCGCGACCGTGGCAAGCGCGATCGAGTAAACTTTCTTCATGTCTCATCGTGTTTCACCCGAAAGGGCGTCGATGTCCTGATCCGAGCATTCCGCAAAGCGTTCTCTGCCGAAGACCCTGTCCAACTTTTGATCAAAGGTTATCCGAATCCGCACAACGACGTGCCAAGGCTTTTGGGCGGAGGTGGCGCCGCAGGTGGGACGATCCACTATTTAGATACTCCGCTGTCGAATTCACACCTTCTCAAGCTCTATGAAGACTCTGACGTGATGGTGCTTCCGAGTCGCGGCGAGGGGTTGAACCTGCCTGCGGCAGAAGCGATCGCCGCCGGCATGCGGTTGATCGTAACCGCCGAAGGAGGACACGCAGACTTTATTTCGGATTCTTTCGCCTCCCTTATTGACTTCTCATTTGACCACGCCAGGTCGCATTTCAGCCGAATGGACTCAGTCTGGTTCGAGCCAGACGAGACAATGCTTATCAAATGTCTTCAGGATCAGGCAGCAGCCGTGCTTGCGAATGCGCCTGTCGAGGATGGCTGGCCAAGCGTCGCTAACTTCTTTGAGCCCACAACATTCACACAGGACCTTGAACGTATCGTCTGCGACTCTTTGTCTAGAGAAAAGGTCAGTCGCACCCATCTGGTTATGGTGTCCACCTACGACGTCGAATGCGGCATTGCGGAATACAGCCGCCTCCTTGTCCGGGCATTATCGCAAGCGGGAGGGCTCAAAATTGACATCGCGTGCGATGACCGCACCAAACCGCACGAGGCACAGGACGGCATCCGAGTTCTGCCCCTATGGGAGCGGTCACTCGGCGCCGACGCACTTGCAAGCCTAATTCAAAAGCTCGGGCAGCTAAAGCCAGACGTTGTTTTCGTTCAGTACCATCCATCGTTCTATTCTGTGCAGGCGTTGCTTCAACTAATGACGCACGCGCGCGAGCAGGGATGGCGCTCCATCGTCACGTTTCATAATTTAAGATATTTTGCAACAAGGGGCGGCTCGGAACTCACCGACGCACTTGCTCTTTTCGATACAATCGACCGCATCTTCGTCCACACAGTTTATGATTTGAACCTCTTAAAGTCCTTCGGCTTCACCCGAAACGTGACTCTTGTGCCGCAGGGTGTAGAGGTCGCTCAAACTCCGCCTCGCCGACACTTCGAATTTGTCTCCGACCGGCCGCTTGTCGGATCCTATGGCTTCGCCCTTCCTCATAAGGGGATTGATGTCTTGATCCAATCTTTTAGCAAGCTGAAAGCATCGCTACCCCTTGCACGGCTCCGCCTTGTGAATTCCGACTATGGCGCGCACCCAGCCGCAATAAAGGAAATCAACCGCTGTAAAGCATTGGCCGCTGATCTAGGCCTAACCGAATCGATCGATTGGCATACAGACTTTCTTCCGCACGACCAGTCATTGCTCTTGTTATCGCAATGCGATGTACTCGTTTTCCCTTACCAGGACACATCCGAATCATCGAGTGCGGCTGCTCGCGCAGCACTTGCGAGCCGCAGACCCGTCGCAGTAACTCCGATTGCAATATTTGAAGATCTGCGAGACGCAGTCTTTCGATTTGAAAGCACTCGGTCTGACGCGATATCTGACGGAATCGAGCAGTTGCTATCGGACCCTGCATTACGAAGGCGTATTCTGGATCAATCGGATAATTGGCTGGAGCAGCATCGCTGGGAGGAAATTGGCGAACGCGTCCGGGGCATCGTGGCGGGCCTACGGAACTCATGATTTTTTTGGGTTTGTTTGGCGCCTCTAGCTAAGTATTGTTCAGGGAGATGAAATAGTCGGCGACCGGCTGAAGAGATCGGAAGAAAGATGGATAGCGCGCGGACCCAGATAGGCGCACTGGCAGTAATCCCATCAATCAACGGACTTCATTTATTGCAGCGACTTCTGCCTACGGTCGACCTGCCCCCTGAACGGATCCTCGTGATCGACCAAGCGAGTGTTGACGGGACTGAGGCGTGGCTTCAAGCGGGCGGGTTTCGATGCCACCAGGCCAACCGGGCGCTGTCGTTCTGTGAGGCGGTCAACATTGGTCTGCGCATCGCCCAAGACGAAGGGCACGAGTTCGCTTGCGTTATCAACAACGATACCGAGTTCTGCGGCCCCGTTCTTCATGACCTTTCGAACGCGATGCAGCAAGAGCCTTCGCTTGGAGCAGTTGCGCCGTCGCAGATCGTATTGACGACCGACGGGAGCTCAGTCAAGTCGACCATTTATCGCTGCCGCTGGGAACTCGACAGCGTGAACTTCCTGCACGACGCCGAGGCGCCGCCGCCCACCGTTCAGTGGCTCGACAGTGACTTCTGCGAATTCACATGTGTCCTGCTTCGCTGTTCCGCGCTCGTCAAGACCGGTCTCCTCGACGAAGAATATGGCTTCTACTATGAGGACGCCGACCTCGGTTTCCGTCTGCGCGAGGCTGGGTATACCAGCGCTTATCTTCCGAAGTCACAGATACGCCACTACGCGGGATCGTCTTTTGGCACCTCGCTGGATAACCGAAAGCTAAGCTACATCGAGAAGAACCGCAGACTCTTTGCCCGCAAACATCTAGGCTATGTGGTCTCTTATTTCCGGGCGCCGGACTCCGAACAGCATTCATGGAGCGTGATCAATCGTCAGCTGCATTCCAGATTGACGCATGACGGTCTGATAGGACGAGGGCCGCGGCTCGCATTTGGCCATCCGAATGTTCCAGATTCAGAGTATCTTTTTTCGGTCTGGGAGACGACAAAGCTGCCGGCTGAATGGGCGGCTCAAGCTCGCCGATATCGTAAAGTGTTTTTGCCTTCGCGGTTCAACGTGCAGGTCTTCCGGGACGTCAAAGCAAATGCGACCTACGTTCCGCTTGGCGTTGACACCGATATTTTCACTCCAGATGGTCAGCGTTATAAGCTGTACGAAGGCCGCTCCATCCTGGTATTCGTCCGCAATCAATATCGTAAGGCTTTGGATGTCACGCTATCGGCATGGAAGACAGTCCGTCACGAGCTTCGGACTGACGATCGGCTGATCCTCTGCGGGCGCTTCCTCGACGGGGTCATCACGCAAACTCCAACTCGCAGCTTCAAGTCCGGCAAGCTTTTCATTCGCGAATATGATGAGGACCAGGTCGTCTTGATCGAAACTCTATTCTCCTTATCCGATCAGGAGTTAGCGGATCTGTATCGCAGCGTAGATGCAACCTTGCTGAACTCACGCAGCGAGGGCTTTGGGTTCACCGTCGTGGAGTCGATGGCATGCGGGGTGCCAGCTATTTTTCCGGACTATTCATCCACTGCGGACTTTGCGCATCCCGGCGCGCTAACAGTGAGCGGAACGCCAACTAGAGCCGACTATTCGGATAAGGGAGATTGGAACGACATTGGACATTGGTGGGAACCCGATCTCCAAAGTGTGTGCGATCGCATTCGCCTCGCACTATCATTGTCAGATGGCGAACGAAAGACCATCGCCCGCGCCGGTTTAAGTAAGGTGCGCTCGGGTTTCACCTGGCGACACACCAGTTTCGCCCTTAGAGCAGGGCTAACTGACGTCGGCGGCAGAATCGACATCACGCCAGGTCCGTTTTTTGCCTCAGCACGCAAACCTCCTGTCACCGCAACTGCTAGGTACGTGCGAAAGGGCGGCACCCTTCTCACAATGTTTGCGGATGACTGGTTAGCAAATGGTCTGGGCGAAGCGTCCCGGAGACTGGGTCGTCTAGCGAGGAATAAATTGAGGCGACCGTAGATATCCGAGTTCATCAACTCAAAGATCCTGAACGTCTTGACCGACTCATGCTGACGAGCGTTACCGAGCATCGCTCGATTTTATCCTGACCACGAAATCGCGCCTCGTGATCGGCGCTACAATTTAGCTCATTGACAGTCTCGTCTTTGAATGTCCGCGCTCACCCCGCGAGGATCTATAAAAACGTCGCGGAAGCGAATGAAACTGCGGAGGAGTCATGCGTAACGGGTTACTCTACGACTCGATCAGCAAGGGTTGGTGGCCTAATCTGCTGCTGCGATCGCCAAAACAACAGTGAATAAACTGAGTTGGTAACGAACTAACCAAGATCCGGCAACACGATCACACTCCTTGAGGCGGACAGTCGAATGTGTCAGCGTCTACGTCAATCCCTACAAATACTTATCCGTACTTTGCGCGGCGTAGATTCATTACACCACGCCAGGTTTGAGGCTCAATTACCGTTTAACAATCCGCTCGGTGCTGTTGCTCAAGTGCGAGGCATAGATCCAGAACTGCTAGTGACGGCAGTGCCTCCGCTTCGAACACTAGAAGAGCGTGTACTTATGGCAACACGTTGCCGTGACACGGATGTTCTGAGCAAAACTCTTGATGCCGGGAAGGTAGTGACGCGCGCGGACGGCAAGCGTGTCCAGATTATGCACAACGGAATCGAGGTCATCGCCGGGGGCTACTACGGAGATTGGATGATGGACCTTATCGAGCGCTGCAGAGGTCACCACGAGCCGCAAGAAGAAGTGGCGTTTGCTGAGGTCCTGCGACATTTGTCGCCGGAAGGGACGATGATAGAGTTAGGCGGATACTGGAGTTTTTATTCAATCTGGTTCGTCAAAGACCACCCACGCCGACGAGGCTACGTTGTCGAACCCGATCCGGCTCACATCGATGTTGGCAGAGCAAACGCGGAACTCAATCAATCTAGCCTGCACTTCACAAACGCATTCGTCGGACCGGACCCAGTAGCTGCGGCTCCATTCGCCACCGAGAAAAGCGGCGTGATAACTCTACCATGCGTCTCGATTACTAGCCTGATGGATGCGAATAACATTGATCATCTCGATCTTCTCCACTGCGATACCCAGGGCGCTGAGCTCTCGGTGCTAGAAAGCTGTCGTGAGCTTGGTAAGCAGGGCCGAATCGGGTGGGTCGTTGTCTCAACCCATGCTCACTCCATCTCTGGAGACCCTCTGACTCATCAGCGCTGTCTCGCATCGCTCTCCAGATCGGGCGCGAAAATTCTTTGCGAGCATGACGTCCAAGAATCGTATTCTGGAGATGGTCTGATCGTGGCCACTTTTCGGGAGGTGCCCGAAGGTTGGCGCCCACCTACAATTTCCTACAACCGTGCTTCTGAAAGTCTATTCCGAAACCCGTTGTATGATCTGGCGGCGGCCGTTAAAGGCGATGGATAGCTTGTTGTCAAATAGACTGTTGCAACTCTCAGTGATTTCCGTCTTTCGGACTGCGCTAAGCTGGAACATTCCAGATCTGGGGCCGGGCCTGAAGGCGTGATGAAAACGGGGGGTCTCGGATGCGCAGGTCGCCCTTTTGCTAAATCTGCCGGAGTATGCCACGACATTGGCGAGGCTCTACCGCAAAAACCGGCGTCAACGCGGTCAGCGTATCGAGAACAAGGAAGTCTGGACCCGCGGGCGGGGGTCGCCCCTTGCTGGACACGCTGCCGACGCCTAAGCGGCAGTCGTACAGTTGACGGGAGCGCCCTTCATAAGGACTCCGGTCTCGACCTTCTGGCACACACTTCGATTTGCGTTGACCGGCGCTCGTGGCCGAATTTATGCAGAATGCTGGGGTGCTGATCAAGATTGGTTCCAGCGAAAGCCAGGGCTAGCACTTTGGTCGCTCGAATGACTGGCCCTATCAGCACAAGCTCGGGAGTTCCATGCAAGCCAGAGCGCACGCGCGAGTGGCAGAAATCTGATCGTTGTTTGACTTCCGATTATGCGTGACTAGTGTTTTCAATGTACACTACTGGGTGAGGTACATGATATGACCGGAGCGTCCGCCCCGCAGAAGATCGTTTTCGTTCACATCCCAAAGTCAGCAGGCACCAGTCTCAGGACGTGGCTCTCGGGCTATTTCACGCCTGAAAAACTCTGCCCTGAATTTCATGATCGCCTGCCGACATGGGATCGCACCTCGCTCAATAGGTACGAACTGTTCTGCGGTCACTACCAATACGAAACGCTATCGCTGATCGATGGGCCCATGATCCTGCTGACGATGCTACGCGAGCCAAAGGCTAGACTGCTGTCTTGGTACTATTACGGGAAGTCGTACACTTTGGAACACATCGAGACAGCGGCGCAAAATATACTTCCGCAGAAAAAAATGGGGCTTGAACAATACTTATGCGAGCACGGCCGTGACGCCGGTAACATAGCAACGCGCATGATCGGGGGCGGTGATCTGTCGTTGGCGAAATCCCGGCTTCAGGAATTCTCTGCAGTCGGCATCATGGAAAAAATGAACGCCTCGCTACAGGTTTTCGCGCAAGCAATCGGCAGAGAGGTTGATCAGCCAATCCCCCGCGAGAATGTCACCGGAGCAAGATGCGACGAGCCCGAGTTTGAAGCTACACCTCCAATCCGCGAACCCATCACGCCGGAGATCGAGCGCCTGCTGCACGACTGCACAGCAAACGATCGCGAGCTTTACCACTTCGCGACCACCAGCCGCGCGATCTAGCACTTTCAGGTCGTCGCAACTATCTGATCGGCCCGCTCTTGGGTAAGGACCCCTTGAGCGAGCCTGTACGCTTCCAGCCAATGCCCTGGTTCCGCCACGTCGAACTCCACCGCAGAGCCGGAAGATGTCGAGCTAGCCCGAGCTCCCCATCCGTCCGGCTGCGTGTTCCTCATCCGTGACGCGCACCAGGGCCTGCAAGCCAATGATCGTCGAGCCTCTGCATCACACGCTTCTCGACGAGCACTTACGCGCCGAGGGCCGCCGTACCGGTTCGAAATCATTGAGGAAATGCAGTCGCTCTAGACGATACCTTACAGGCTAAAATCAGCACCTGACGCATCGTGGCCTTAGTACGAACGGCCGCACTCCGGCCACAGCCTTCGTCGAAGGATGCTCTAACCGCTACAGCAAACGTAGGAGATCGGACCACTAAACAACAAGCCTTACGCGCTCGCTCATCGCGGCGCCTCAGCCCGATAACTCTGTGTGTACTTGCAGTGCTTGCGCAGAACATGCGTGTGCGCTATTGAAATTACACCCACCTTGCATCGCAGCAAATCATATCGATTACAATGAATAGTTGGTCGTTTCTTCCACTTTGGGCTTACGTTTCCGCAGACCGAATGGCTCACACATCGAGGGCCCAAGTCGAACTTTCGGCGGTCACTCGATGACGCAAGCAACAAATCATCTGGTCCAACCGATGGAAAAGGCCGTTCAATTTAAGCCCGCCATTTTGCTCAAGGATGGCGCAGTTGAGATCTTCTCAGCCCTCAAAAACTATTACGTGGCCGTCGTATTCGGCTGGCAAGACATTGCTCAACGCTACAGGCGATCGAAGGTTGGCGCGTTTTGGATCACGATCAGCGTCGCAATAATGATCGGAATGCTGAGCCTGCTTTTCGGCGCGCTGTTTCGCGCTCCATTGCATGACTTTCTACCCTTCGTCGCTATTGGCATGATATTGTGGACCTTTATCTCGTCAATGATAGCGGAAGGATGCACAGCCTTCATCGAAGCATCTGGAATGATCTTGCAAACACGCCTTTCGCTTTTCACGCACATTCTGCGGATTACATGGCGTAACTTGATCATCTTGGGCCACAATCTTATCATTCTGCCAATTGTTCTTTTTGTCATGCATAAATTCCCTGAACCGGTTTGGATTCTTGCGCTCCCCGGCTTTGCCCTCGTTTTAATTAATTTAACCTGGATTTCTCTTCTGCTTGCTATCTTATCCACGCGGTTTCGAGACATCATCCAAGCCGTTCAAAGCCTTATCCAGATAGCATTTTTCATGACGCCCATCATGTGGATGCCCCAAACGCTCTCCGATCGTGTCCCGCAATATATCCTCGAATTCAACCCCTTTTTCCATCTGCTTGCCCTAGTTAGGTCGCCCCTTCTTGGGCACAGCCCAGACACAGTCAATTGGCTCGCGAGCCTGGGACTGGCCGTCTTAGGATGGCTGGCTACACTGATGGTTTTCGGGCGATTTCGTAGGCGAATTCCTTACTGGCTTTGACATGCCAAGAATCGCGCTAAGACACGCATCCGTCGACTTTCCTGTTTTCGACGCCTCGGCGCGATCTCTAAAAAAGCGCGTTTTCCGAAGCATGGTCGGGGCAACGATCACCCAGCGTCCCGACGGTCACGTGGTTATTCGTGGCCTAGAGGACGTAAACTTTGAACTCAACGATGGTACACGGCTGGGACTAGTTGGCCACAACGGAGCGGGCAAAACGACCTTACTGCGTGTGTTGTCCGGCATATTCGTTCCAACAGGAGGCGAAGCGATAATCGAAGGAAAATGCGCTACGCTGATAAACATCTCGCTTGGGATCGATCCTGAGGCATCCGGTAGGGATAACATCCGTCTACGCGGGTTGATGATGGGTATGACCCCACGGGAGATTGCCGATCGTTCAGAGGATATTGCGGAATTTACCGGCCTTGGTGAGTTCTTGGATTTGCCGTTTCGCACATATTCAACTGGCATGCAGTTGCGTCTGGCCTTTGCGGTCTCGACATCCGTGGCTCCCGAGATACTTATCATGGACGAGTGGCTTTCGACGGGTGATGCCGAATTCCAGCACCGTGCTAACGACCGTTTGCGCGCGGTCGTCGACGCATCCAATATTCTGGTCCTTGCGAGTCACTCGGCGGAACTCATTAAAGAGAATTGCAACCGAGTGATTTGGCTGGAAAAGGGTCGAATAAAAATGGATGGCGTGCCGGCGGACGTTCTGCGCGCCTATAGCGAGCAGTGAACAGCCCAATTCAGATTGCGGATAGACTTAAGCGGTCCCTGCGATTGAGGACTCGATCGGCGAGACGGCTCTTGCAAAGCTCTTGCAAGAGCTTCTACCAGTCCTCTGAACTCGTCAACAAATCTATCTCGCAAGCCGGAATTGCTTGCGATAGCCAGACCGACTTATTGCGCACAAATGACGATGCTGTTTGGCGCGCTTGTTCCGCAACAACCGTTATGGTCAAGAATGTCAAATCCGTAATAGCCAGCGAGGGAACACGCAACAAGACCACTTTAGAAGCATCACTTTCCGAGGCGAGATTCCAAACACCGGAAATCGTGTTTGGCCGCTTTCATAATTGCGTCGCAGACCCGATCTCGATCCGGCTCGTTACCAAGAAGGCCGAGCTTATTTCGGAAACAACAACCGTCCACGACCTCCTTGACCCGCGTTATAGAGACGGCGGACATTTGATCCGAGGTGGAGGCGCAGTCCGGCAACTGCGGAAGAGCCACAACTATGTTGATGAAGATGTCCTATTTGCCTTCAACTCATTCAGTCCGTCCTACGGACACTACCTTTTGACAAGCTTGCCAATTGTCTTTTATTTCTTCGATGAGATAAAAAAGGGTTCTTTGAAGATTGTTGTTTCCGCAAACCAGCCACCATGGGTGACGCAACACCTTTCAGAGCTCGGGTTGAGCGAGCAGGATTATCTCTATTTGCCGGACTCATCATATCAGTTTAGATCTGCAATCGTTTCCAACATTATCGATGCCAGCAATACGAGGGCACCCAACCCAAATTCCCTTTGGTGGGCTCAACAGTTAGCCCAAGATGCCATGCCGCTTGGCAATACACCGACGCGCCGCATTTACGTACGACGATCGCAATCCGGAGATGTATCCTCTCGAACAATTTCCAACGAAGAGGAACTGATCCGACGTCTGGCATCAGCAGGCTATCGCATTATAGAGCCTGCTAGGATGCACTTTCGAGATCAAATCAAGGCGCTTTACGACGCCGATGTAATCGTTTCACCGCATGGGTCAACACTCGCAAACATTGTCTTTTGTCGACCCGGGGCGAGGGTCTTTGATCTCATGCCGGATAGCTGGGTCGGGATAAGGGGCGACTCCTTGAGAGATGTTTGGGCTTCCCGAATGTGTGAAGTTGCAAAACTAGAGTACTCAGTGTTCCTTTGCCCCTCATACGTGAGGCAAGTCCATTTCACCGGGAACGCTGCCATGACTTCTCGGATTTGCTTGACGGACCTAATGAATGCATTGGCAAATAGCGCGCAGTCAAATCAACGCCCCGCAAAGGGCTAGGGATCAATCTGCGATGTAATTATGTAATCTCGCTCATGATTACTGAAATCCTGGGGGCCTTGATCTCCAGTAGTTTAAGACATCCTCTATGGTCTTCTTTAGAGGAATACGTGTAGTCCATCCGAGCTCCGCTTTCGCTCGCGACGTGCTTCCGCTCATGATTGGAATCTCAGATTTCCTGACCAAGTCTGGATCTACTCGAACTTCAATTTTTGAAGCGGACATTCCAAGCATCGCTTCTAAAATCGAACCAATGCTGGTTGGAAATCCAGTCGCAAGGTTGATCGGTTGGCAGGAGATGCGATTTGTCTGCGTTATCGCGCAGGTGTAGGCATCTACAACATCGCGAACGTCTAGAAAATCGCGTTCGGCGTCTAAGTTGCCTACCTTCAGCACCGGAGCAGCGAGGCCAGCTTCAATGTTCGCGATTTGACGCGCGAAAGAGGAAACCGCGTAGGCGGGAGACTGGCCGGGCCCGGTGTGGTTGAACGGCCTGAACAACACCACATCAAGCCCATCGTGTGAGAGTTGGTTCAGAAGACACTCCGCCGCTAGCTTGCTCGCGCCGTAAGACCGCAAAGGCTGGACAACTGCCTCTTCGGAAATCGGAAGTGGGCATGTGTTGAAACTGGTCCCATAGACGTCTGCACTGCTAGCAAAAATCAGCCGCGCGTCAGGAGCTTGCCTTAATATCGCATGCGCCACATTGAAGGTGCCAAACAAGTTGACATCCCACATTCGACGGGGATTCTTGCTGCCTTCGGTTGGATTGGCTACAGCAGCAAGATGCACGACACAGTCAGGTTTTAACCTTGCAATCGCGTTTTCCACTGCAACATGAGTCGTTATGTCACTTTGGGGACCAACGGTTGTTTGATCAAACAATGGAAAGACACTTATACGACCGCTAAACTCCGGCTCCCGTAAGCGGCGGACTAGCCACTGCCCTACAAAGCCGCTTGACCCCGTCACAACAACGCGGATTGGAGCCCGGGTTAGGGCATCAGCGCCTGTAGTCATGTCATTGCTTTCGAAGTCTGGCCAGATCCGCATCAACCATTTCACAAATCATATCTTCTAAAGAAATTGTCGGCTCCCAACCAAGCTTGTTTCGAGCTTTCTTTGGATCGCCCAATAAGATGTCGACTTCAGCCGGTCGGAAAAACGCGGGATCGATAACAATATGATCGTCCGCATTCAAACCGACATGTGCGAAAGCGATACGGCACATTTCGCGAACTGTTGTCGTCCTTCCCGTAGCAATGACATAATCGTCGGCATTATCTTGTTGCAACATCAACCACATTGCCCTGACGTAGTCCCGAGCATGCCCCCAATCTCGTTGCGCCTCGATGTTGCCGAGACGCAGCTCGCTAGCTTTGCCTAATTTGATCTTAGCTACGCCGTCGGAGACTTTCCGAGTTACAAATTCTATTCCTCGTAGTGGCGATTCATGATTGAAAAGAATGCCGCTGGAAGCGTGCATTCCAAAGCTTTCCCGGTAATTGATAGTGAGCCAATGTCCGAAAAGCTTCGCTACGGCGTAGGGAGAACGCGGGTAAAATGGCGTCGTCTCTGACTGAACGGGCTGCACAATTCTTCCGTACATTTCGGAAGAGGACGCCTGATAGAAGCGCGCGTCAGGTTTAGCTATGCGAGTCGCCTCCAAAATGTTTGCAACGCCGCCAGCGGTGATCTCAGTCGTGAGTATCGGTTGCCGCCAAGATGAAGCGACAAAAGACTGGGCCGCAAGATTGTAAATCTCATCGGGCTGGGCTTCTTGGATCGTACGCACCAAAACGGGGATGTCTCGCAGATCACCGTCCACTAGGATGATCTGGTCGGACACACCAAGCCAATTGAGCCTCGTAAGGCCAAGTTCGGAGGTGCTGGACCGTCGGACCAAGCCAAAGACTCGATAATTCTTAGAAAGCAAAAACTGTGCCAGATAGGCGCCGTCTTGTCCAGTGATCCCAGTAATTAAGGCAGTCTTTGACAAAGATTCCCCCTACGAAAGGTTTGTTCGCAACGCCCGGTTACAAAGCGCTCGGAACAGTATTTGCATTTTTTCGACGATAGCGCAAAAGTTGTGCGCCAAATACAACTTCTCGATCGAGAGTGACCTCTGCTCACCGTGAGCTCCGCTCGAACGCTGGATGACGCGGCTGCAAAATTTCAAGTCTGTCCTACTCACGGCGGCCGTCCTCTGATCTATCGCTTTGATAGGCGACTTGTTGTCGATCGCGCTCCACGCCCGGCTTCGCATTTCGCTGGCATCGCGAGGTCTCTCTTCTCGCATCGGCCAAGTCGCAAGCAACGTGAGCACCACCCTCTAGTTGTCAAGGCGTTTACGGACTGGCAGAAAAGAGCGCGCGCCGGATCCCGTGCTAGCGGGAGCCGCGACGACAATAGGCGCGCAGAGGGGTCGAATGACTTTTATCTCGTACGCGCAGAATTTTGAGGATGTGATGCTGCACCGGGCGCTGCGGCACGTCGAACACGGCGCATACATCGACGTCGGCGCGGCGCACCCCGACGACATGTCGGTCACGAAGGCCTTTTACGAGCGTGGTTGGGTGGGGATCAACGTGGAACCCGACCCCGACTTCGCCGCCGAGCTCCGGCAAAGCCGTCCCCGCGACATTACACTCGAAGTAGCGCTCGGCAGCGTTGCCGGCGAGGTGCCGTTCCATCGTATTGGGGGCACCGGCCTGTCGACACTTGATGCCGGCATCGCCGATCTGCACGTGCGGGCGGGATTCAGCTCGGAGATGCGGCGCGTTCGGGTGATGACGCTCGCTGACGTCTGTCGCGAGCACCTGCGCTCCGAGGTTCACTTTCTTAAGATCGACGTGGAGGGTTCGGAGCTGGAGGTCCTGCGCGGCGCCGACTTCAACGCCTGCCGCCCGTGGATCGTGCTCGTCGAAGCGACAGAGCCAATGACGACGACAGAGAATCATATGCCGTGGGAACCTATCCTCCTCCGGGCCGGCTACAGCTTTGTGTGGTTCGACGGGTTGAACCGCTTCTATGTCGCGGACGAGCACCGGGCCGAACTCGGTCCAGTTTTCCGCACGCCTGTTAACGTCTTCGACGACTTCGTCCGGTCCAGCGAAGTCCTAGCCGCGCGCATGGCCGCTGCAACAGAGGCGCGGGCGGGGGCGGCGATGGAGGAGGTAGGTAGGCAGATCGCCGCGGCGACAGAGCGGGTTGCCGAGGCCGACCGGCTAAGGGTTGCGGCGGAAGAGGAGACGCGTCGGCAGATCGCCGTGGCGGCAGAGCGCGTTGCTGAGGCCGACCGGCTAAGAGTTGCGGCGGAAGAGGAGACGCGTCGCCAGATCGCCGTGGCGGCAGAGCGCGTTGCCGAGGCCGACCGGCTAAGGGTTGCGGCGGAAGAGGAGACGCGTCGGCAGCTCGCCGTGGCGGCAGAGCGTGTTGCTGAGGCTGACCGGCTGCGGGACGCCGCGCAGCGTTTTCGCGACGCGGCGATTATGGATGCCGCCGCACTGCGAGCCAGCACCTCTTGGCGACTCACTGGACCCTTGCGCGCCGTCCGCCAGATCGCGCGCCGACACGTGGGCTCTGCTTTGATCGAGGCCGGCGTGTCGCGACCTAGGGTGGAGCGCCTTGCGCGCGTAGGCGGCGCGAACGGGAGCGCGCTGAAGCGGGCATCACGCGTAACTTTTTACGCGGCGACCCGCGTAGCCGCCCGCATCCCGGGCGCCGCCTGGGCAGATCGCGGCCTGGGCCTGGTCGCGCCGAGAGTTCGTGACTGGCTGCGGCTTCGGCGTGACGCCTACCTTGCCTCCGCCCTCGGCGCTGCGAACGCGCCGTCTCCCGAGCCCAAAGCCGCCCCCCCGCAACCGCCGGCGATTCCCATTTCTGCTTCTGCCGCGAAGGGATCCGACGGGCCGCGGGCGTTTCGCGTTGTCCACCAGTTTCATTCCGGCTCATCGCCGGGAGACGCGATCACGAACAGCATGCTGCTGATCCGTCGGTGGTTGCGCGATCAGGGGTACGAGAGCGAAATCTTCGTCGAGCATCGCCATCACGCATTAGAGGCAGAGCTTTTGCAACTCGATGACCTCCCCGGTCACGAGCGCTATGTGCTGATCGTGCATCACTCTATGGGATACGACTCCCTGGACCGAGTGCTCGCGTTGCCAGCATCCAAGGTTCTAATGTACCATAATATAACGCCGTCGCGGCTCCTTCAGGACGTCCCGGCCTTCGCGCAGTACGCCGATATCGGCCGGCACCAGCTCCGTCTTATGCAGCCGCACATGACGGCGGCGCTCGCGGACAGCGTGTACAATGCTCAGGAACTTCGCGCCGCGGGCTACGAGTCTCCGCTCGCCTGTCCCTTTTTGTTCGACGTGAACGCGCTCCTCGCCGACGCGGCCGAGGGGCGGAGCTCCGAGTGCGAAGCTTTCACCGTCCTCTTCGTCGGGCGCGTCGTGGCCTCTAAGGGACAGGCGGATCTTGTGAGCGCCTTCGCGGTGTTCCGCTCGGCATGGAATCGGCCATGCCGCCTCATTCTCGTGGGCCGGACGGACGGCGACGACGCTCCCTACCCAAACGAGATTCGACGCCGAATTGCGGCCCAGGGGCTCGAAGAAGTCGTCACCCTAACGGGCCCAGTGACGGATAATGAGTTGCACAGCTGGTATCGAGCGGCCGACCTCTACGTCTCGCTCAGTGAGCATGAGGGGTTCGGCGTGCCACTCGTCGAGGCGATGGCTCATGGCGTTCCGGTACTGGCATGGCCAGCGGGGGCGGTGCCCTATACCCTTGGCGGCGCGGGCGAGCTGCTCGAAGATCGTACGCCCGAGACCGTGGCGCGCGCTATGCTCGCGCTGGCTCAGGACCCTGTGCGACGCGTCAGCATGGCCAGGCGGGGCCGCGAGGTGGTCGACGGCTTCCGCCTGGAGCGGTACTCGCCGAGGCTCCTACAGGCCCTGCGCTCTGCCGGAGCCGCTCCCCCGGACGACGACGATCGGGCGGCGCTCTCGACCAATTTCCGCGTGGCCGTCCGGGGCCACGTTAACGGCACTTACAGCTTGGCGACGGTGAATCGCTCAATGGCCACCGCGCTGGAATCGCGGCGACCGGGCACGGTGCGGATCATCCCTTGGGAGAACGGTCCGGTGGATCGCTTCGACGGCGTGCCATTCGACGAGCGGGATGCCATCGCCACGCTCGCCCGCCGCCCCGTCCCAGCGACCGGACCGGAGATCGTGCTCTGCCAGCACTACCCCTTCCACTCCCCCGAGGACCCGCGCGACGGCGCCGTTGCGATGGTGTTCTGGGAAGAGTCTCTACTGCCGGCGAAGTTCGTGGATGCTATCAACGCTGGCTTCCGAGCGGTGCTCGCGCCCTCCTCGTTCGCGGCGAAGGCGTTGGTGGACTCCGGCGTCGGCGTGCCGGTGCCCGTTTCCGGCTACGCGCCCGCGCTCGAGCCGTTCCTCCGTCTCGGCAACGAGCGCGTCGGTTCGCCCCGCGCGGCGGGCCGGCCGGTCACTTTCCTGCACGTGTCGTCATGCTTCCCGCGCAAGGGCGTAGACATCCTGCTGGAGGCATACGCAGCAGCCTTCCGGCGGGACGAGCCGGTTCGTCTCGTCATCAAGGGCTTCCCGAATCCGCACAACGAAGTGGCCGAGCAATTAGCGACGCTGCGCGCGCGTGACCCGGAGGCGCCGGATATCGTCTTCGTGAACGAGGACCTTGGCGAGCAAGCTCTGCTTAACCTCTTCGCTGAGGCCGATGCCGTGGTCCTGCCGACACGAGGCGAGGGCTTCAACATCCCAGCAGCCGAGGCGATGGCCGCGGGCATCCCGCTAATTGTCACGGGTTACGGCGGGCACCTCGATTTCTGCACTGCTGACGAGGCACGGTTCGTGGATTTTCGATTTGCGCAGTCGCGCAGTCATCTCGCGTCCGGCAACTCGGTCTGGGTGGAACCGGACCGCGCTGGTCTGACGCGGGCCTTGCGCGACGTGTTCGAGGACCAGACGGGCGGCGGGGACCGTTCCGCCGCGATGGCCACCCGCGCGCGCGACGCCGTCCGCCGCAGGCTCAACGCCGCGCACTGGGCAGACCGGGCCGTGGACCTCATGCTGGATGCGGCCGTAATGGACAGCACAGCTCGGCTGCGCGTCGCCTGGGTTTCCACTTGGAACGTGCATTGCGGCATCGCCGAGTACTCCCGGCACCTGGTCGAGGCCGTAGCGGCCGCCGGGAGCGGGACGGAGCTCGTTATCCTCTGCGAATCGCGGACAGCGTTTCCGCCGTCGGGTGGACTCGTACCCGCCCGGATGGCCTGGGAATTAGGCAGCGCGGACGCCTCTGCCTCCCTGGCACGGGCGATCGCGGTAGAGGATCCGGAAGTTGTGGTCATCCAGCATCAACCCGGCCTAATCACCTGGGAGCACCTCGTTAAGCTCATGCGCGACCGGCGCGTCGCGGACCGGGCGGTTGTGGTGACTCTGCACGCCGCGCCGCGCCTCCTGGACATCTCTGCGGCGGAGCGCTCGGCTACCCTCGCGGCGCTTCGCGAAGCGTCGCGGGTGCTGGTGCACCGGGTCGAGGACCTTAATCTACTGAAGGACCTCGGCCTCATAGCCAACGTGACCTTTTTTCCGCATGGTGCCCCGCCGCGATATGGGGCGCCGCCAGCGCGGCCGCTGTCTCCGGCCGATGCGCCCATCATCGGATGCTTCGGCTTCCTCCTACCGGGCAAGGGCATTGACCGTCTCATTGAGGCCGCAGCAGCGCTGCGTCCACGCTGGCCGCGGCTGCGCCTACGGCTCATCAACGCGCTGCATCCCTACGACCCAGGCGACGAGCTTGTGAAATGTAAGGGTCTGGCGGCGGAAAGGGGCTTGACGGATGCTATCGAGTGGGAGACCGCGTTCCTGCCGATGGAGGAATGCCTTCGTCGCCTAGCCGGATGCGACCTTATCGCGCTTCCTTACGACGAGAGCAAGGAGTCCTCGAGCGCGGCCTTGCGCGCGGCTCTCGCAAGCGGCGTGCCCGTGGCAGTTACGCCCGTGGAGATCTTTGCAGAGGCGCAGGACGCGGTATTCCGTTTTGCCTACACCGACGCCTCCGCTGTGGCTGACGGGATCGACATGCTCCTGCGTGAGCAGCATTTGCGGGCGCGCTGCCAGGAGCATGCGGCAACGTGGCTCGCTGACCATGCTTGGAGCGGTCTCGGGCACCGGCTCCGCGGCATGCTGGCTGGCTTGCAGGCAAGCCGGCACTGGCGGCGGCACGATCGGCGACGAAGCGGTTTATAGGGGAAACTCATGAGAGGTCCGCTTCGTCCGTTCGCTCATGCTCTGAGGGCGGCACTCGGCATTCACCGCGTGGCAGAATGTCTGGACGCGATCGAGCAGCGGCTCTCGAAGGTGGAATTCGGCGCAAAACTGGACACGATTGAGCAACAGCTGGGCGCGCTCCGCGCCGAATTGTAGTGTGGAGCCCAAGGAAGCCTTGCGGCCCGATCCCGCGGTGAAAATGTCCGTTATCGACTACAGGGCGCTGACCGGCAGTCCGCCGCTGCCGGTCGAGCCGCGGCCATCCATTAGGAAAGGACCTCGCATATGCTGCCAAGGCGATCTCTCGACTGACGGCTTCCGGTACTGGATGTCGTGCATGCGGCAGGCCCCGGCCATGAACCGCAAACTCTTGTAGTGGTTTTTCATCGCGGACTCCCTTTTTCAGAGGAGCCAACTTGGGCCGCTCCGCCGCGGCATCGGCTTCGGTGTGGGCTTGGAGCTGCTGCCATCGCTCGGCGCGTCGCTCGGCGTCGATATCTTGGCGACCGACATGGCCCAGGAGGGCGCCGCTGCCGCGGGGTGGAACGATGGACAACACGCCGCCGGGCTGAAAGCGCTAAACCGGCTCGGGATCTGCGACGAGCCGACCTTTCGGGAGCGGGTTCTGTTCAGCGTTTTGACATGAACAACCTGCCCGAAGACCTGGAAGGGCGCTTCGACTTTTGCTAGTCGCCCTGCGTGCTAGAACATCTCGGCTCCCTCGAACACGGCCTAGATTTCGTCGAACGCTCAATGTCAGTCATTCGCCCAGAGGGCGTCGCTATCCACACAACGGAATTCAACATGAGCTCAGACGACTAGACCTTCGAGTCCCCCCACCCTTTCGTTATACCGTCGCAGGGATATTGAGTCCCTTTTCGTACGTCCTCGGCAGGCCGAGCGTACCGTCGAACCGAGGACTGGGACAACGGCGCAGCCTTTGCGGACGGCTACGTGGACGTACCGCCCTACTTCCCTACCTGCGGCTAGAAAATCGCGTCCTATACTTGCACCTCTCTTGGCATCATCGTGCAAAGGAACGAGGCGCCAGTTGCTAACAATTGACGTAGGACATGCCTCGAGTCATCGCGTATCTGTTGGAGCTCAATGCGAAACTTCCGCAATTGGAAGCTAGGCCGACGGCCTGGCAAAGCTTCGGAAACAAATACGAACCTCAACGTGCACAAACCATCCGAGTTCGCAGCACGCGCCCCCACTGAGCGGCATAACCGGAACAGATTCTCCCTACAAACGAGTACAAATACGGGAGCAGGTCACGCCAAACTTCTGCGGCACCGACGCGACGGCGGCAAAGGGCATTGCAAAAGGATCTTGCCGAAACCGCGGAGGCGTCAGTGAGCGCAGCGGGTTCTTGGAAGACCTCCACCGCTGCGCACTACTGTGACTGTTTTCAGGCCCAAGTGGCTGCAGTCAAGCCAACTGGCGTAATCCCGTGTTCGTCGCCGAGCCAATATCCCGGACATTCCGGCTCCACGAGGCTTGCGCACGAGCGACAACTTCCTGCGGCGATTGCAACGGCGGTGCGGATAACGAATGCGCCTTGGTTCAAGAAAATCGAAGACTTCTAAACAAAATACGAGGCTTGCAGTAGGGCGGCGAGCTGTCTGCATTTGGTCGAATAGGTCGAAACTTCGGCGGCCGCGCGATCCAACAAAGCAGGAACGATCCGCCATTCGAACTGCCGCTTGCCTTCACGAGACATATCAGCAGCATCGCCAGCGCTCATTTCATACAACGAAACATCACCCCCATTTCAGATGTATAGACTTCTTGATCCGACCGAGAAGACTTAACCGATTATCGCGGCCATCAACATGTTGCTCGCTCGCTGCGACCGAAATCTGACAAAATTCGACGGACGATATGGTAACGCTTGTAGGAGTGACCCCAAACAAACGAACTTCAACGTTAACTGCTCGATCGCGCAAAACAAAGTCCAATGAATACTGTTCAGCGCGGTTAGTCGACATCAAGTCAATGTCTCTCTTTGCGACAACGTCTCTTCCGTAGTTTTGGCAAATGTCAATTATCACCGCTCCACAATTTTCAGTATCCGCCTTTACATTTATCGTTGCACGCCAGTGACCAGCCTGCAGGTTAATGTAAGGCCCCCAAATTATGTAACCCACATCCCCGTCGGCGGTTAAAAGGCCATGAGGCCCCTTCGGATGCGCTGAACAGATAACATCTTCACTTATTGGAATTACCACTTCGCCGCTCAAACTTCGCCTTAACGTCCACACGTTTGCGAATCCAACGTCAGCTGATCGCTGCAACGATCCTGACCACCCAGTGCTTTCAAATGCCTTGACAAAATAATCTTCGCGATACCCTAATTCCATCCACCCGTTTTGCCGGATTGCCCATAGCGACTCACCGTCCATCCGCAAGCCCCAAGGAATGGGAAAATCCGGGAGAACAGGTTCCGCGCCTAGATAAAGGTAGCCAGTAGGCCTCAACACGTTATGAAGCCCTCTAAAAAGCCTCATGTGATCCGAGCAGTGATGGAAACATTCATAAAAAAGAGCCGCATCAAACTTATCTTTGATAGTCTCACACGCGAAAAAATCTCCGTTGATCACGTTGATTGCAACTCCATGCAGTTTGGCTCGCGCTTGGATTAACTCGCAAAATCGCGCTTCAATCTCGACGACCGTTACTTCGTAGCCAAGCAGCGCAAGAGCCAGCGTCGTATTCCCCCACCCCGCTCCAAACTCGATGATTTTTGATCCTGAGGGAATCTCGATTCTGCTTATCAGGTACCCCAGTGCTGATAGGTGCATACCCGCCACAGCGGTGCTTTTTGAGGTATAGGGGAATGGATGTGTGGTAGCCGCCGCTACGTCCAAATGACTCACTTCGTTTTCTACGCGATAGCTCTTACCAGCAAGTCGCTCATACATCTTCATCTGGTAGGACCAATACTCATCACTGAACGGATCCCTGGGAAGGTCCTTGTAGACTTCGGAAAAATCCAAGCAGAACTCAGAGAATATTTTTCTCATGGCCGCGTCTGAGTGATACGCCGCCTTCTCGATTTCTTTAAGTTTACGATCAATCTGATCGAGGTCTCTAATAACTTCCATTGGCATCATATCTCTGTTTGAACGCCCCTGGTCCCCGAGGGCAGTTTGGTTAGCGCAGGGGCTGGCGGGATGACGGTTTATAGAGTCCACCTCATTTCAGTGCTGCGAATTTGGATGGCGCTTGACGACAGCAGCGCGAATATCGAGGGCGGAGCCGCACGTGGAGCATCTTCCGGCCGGACCGTGGGTTGACTACCTTTCTCCGCTCGAACTCCAAAAGGATCCGGTGCCCCAGCGCCGGTGCTCAAGATTGTAAAAGCGTCGATGTATTCTAACACGACGCCCCCGGATTCGTGTGGCGGTTTATCCGTCGTCTTCAGCAATTAAAAGAAACTGTCCATCAACGCGTTGTCTCCTGCATTGCTGGCACGGCTCATCAAGCAGACGACGCCGTGAGCGGCATCCAAGCCGTTTGCACTGCTCGCTTTGTTAGCGGCTTATCAATCCGTACGAGATAGCAAATGATCAGGTCCGGCAAAGGGACCAAGCAACGCGCTCGCATTCGGACGACCAAGCCTGCGGCTGCACTCCAAATGTCTTGATGAATAAATCGCAGTCCAACTCCGAGTTAGCAGGGCGCGGCACCTTAGTAGGAAGATCTTCTGTTCTGATCGCAACGACCGGAGTAGATTTGCCGGCAAAGCGCGCTCGGACGGCTACGATTTTTTCAGCGAAAGCGTGCCATGTGGTGACACCGCACCCGGCGAAATGGTAGGTGCCAAAGGGACAAGTTCGCTCAATCATTCGCGGCACGATCGAAAATACCGCCTCTGCAATTTGACGCGTTGAAGTCGGATTGCCGCGCTGGTCGGCAACCACGCGCAGCTCGTCACGTTCGCCTGCTAACCGAAGAATCGTCTTCAGGAAATTCCTGCCGAACTCGCCATAAACCCAGGCGGTGCGAAGAATGACGTGCTCCGCGGTCTCCGCGCGAACTTTGTCCTCTCCTTCGGCCTTCGAGCGACCATAAACCCCCAGTGCAACTACTCGATCACTCTCAAGATACGGTCCCGTCTTCTTTCCATCGAATACATAGTCAGTAGAGAAATGGAGGACTGGGATGTTCGCAAGCCTGCAGGCCCGTGCGACATTTTCAGGCCCTTGGGCGTTGGCCAGAAACGCAGCATCGGGCTCGACCTCTGCTTGATCGACATTGGTATAGGCCGCAGCATTGACAACCACGCTTGGTTTGAAATGTCGAATAGCGTCTGAGACGCGCCCATAATCAGAGATGTCGACATGCTCGCGCGACAAGCTCGTCAGGGCGATATTACGCGCCCGCGCATCATGCGACAATTGCTGTCCGACCTGTCCACCTGCCCCGAACAGGAGGATCACGCAACTACCCCCAGACGCTCTCCGCCGTAGGTCTTTGAACGGATCCGCTGCCACCAATCGGGATTGTCAAGATACCATCGCACCGTCTTCTGGAGACCGCTCTCGAAGCTCTCTTGGGGCTTCCAGCCCAAATCCGTGATCACCCTGGACGGATCGATTGCGTAACGCCGGTCGTGACCTGGGCGGTCCTTTACAAAGGAAATCAGATGCTCTCGGGCTCCCACGTCGGGAGCAATTTCGCGGAGAACCGCGCAGACCGTCGTTACGACGTCTAGATTGGATTTTTCGCACAAGCCCCCAACACAATACTTCGCGCCTGCAGCCCCCTGGGTCGCGATTAGCATCAAGGCGCGCGCGTGGTCTTCAACATAGAGCCAGTCGCGAACGTTCTTGCCGTCCCCATAAACCGGCAAAACGCGCCCCTCAAGCGCATTGATGATCATCAGCGGAATAAGCTTTTCCGGAAACTGGTTCGGTCCGTAATTGTTCGAGCAGTTGCTGATCAGCACCGGCAGACCGTAGGTATGATGCCAAGCATTAACAAGGTGATCGGAAGCCGCCTTCGAAGCTGAGTATGGCGAGCGTGGATCATAGGCTGTCTGTTCGTGAAAGTAGCCCGTCTCCGGCAACGAACCGAAAACCTCATCGGTCGAGACGTGATGAAAGCGAAAGCTGCTCCGTCGCGACGCCGAGAGTTTTCTCCAGTAAGCGTGTGCGACCTGCAACAGGATGAAGGTACCCACCATATTGGTTTCGATGAAAGCAGCGGGACCGTCGATGGAGCGATCAACGTGGCTCTCAGCCGCAAGATGAACAATGTAATCTGGAGCGTAGTCGTCCATCGCCTCTGTCATCTTCGCGGCATCACAGATGTCTGCGTGCAGGAAGCGGAATCGGGTGTCACCCGCAACGGATGACAGGGATTGCATATTACCGGCGTAAGTCAGCTTGTCGACGACAAGCACCGAATGGTTGGTTTCACCTATTAACAACCGAACGAATGCAGACCCAATGAATCCCGCTCCACCGGTGACAAGGAACCGCTTCTGGACCATCTCTCAACCCTGGATGCCGCGGCTGTGGCTAGCTTTTTGCGCGGCAAGTTTGATACCGATTGAAACACTGTAGCTCACAAGAATGCGCGATCAATTGGACCGCAGTTAGGTAAACACATCCGCTGCGGCAAGAAAAGCTCCGCCGAGATCGCGCGGCGAAAGTATGGGCTCTCCGTCAATCGGCCAACTAATTGCTATTGCAGGGTCGTTCCATTTTATGCAGCGTTCATGCTCGGGCGCGTAATAATCCGTTACTTTGTAAAGCACATCGGCAACCTCCGACAGAACTAGAAATCCGTGAGCGAATCCGACGGGCACCCACATTTGCCGATGATTTTCGTCAGACAGTTCGGTTCCAATCCATTTTCCGAACGTTGGGGAGGATCGTCGAACGTCGACTGCGACATCAAAAACTTTTCCTCGAGAAACACGAACAAGTTTTGCCTGCACTTGTTCGACTTGATAGTGTAGCCCGCGTAGTACACCCAGTCGCGATTGTGAATGGTTGTCTTGAACGAACTTAATGCTCGATCCCAGGGCATTCTGGTAGACGCGTGAGTTCCACGTTTCAGAAAAAAAGCCCCGCGGATCGCTTGTTACCTTTGGCTCAAATATCAGCACTTCAGGTATCGCAGTCTCGAGTACGTTCACAACGACCTCATCGACCTTTGCTTGATTGGTAAGCTGAAGCCAACTCACGCGAGGCGTTCTCGCCTTTGCATAAGCCTACTCAAGTATTTGAAACGGATACGATCCTCACCCACTTCAAAGATACCCATACCGTGACGGCCGCACTCAATTCAAAATTCACGCTCACCCTCGGCAAGAAGCGGTGTGCGCAATCACTGACACTCTACCAAAAGCGGCGCGAGGGCCAGTAATTTACGATCAATTAACCATGTTTGGGCACATCATGAGCATCTGGAATTTAAACCGGGGGACTTCTCATGCTGGATCTCGCAACCGCACGGGCGCTTGTCGAATCCGGGTACTTACCTCTATCGGCTTACGTCGACATGATGTCCGAAGAGCCTACTCTGTCAGTCGGCAACGAAGACAAAGATGCACTTCCTCTTGTCGAAATAGCATCGCATTCGCATAAGACGCTGCTATTCGATCGCATCAAGAGCCTAGTAGCATGCGCTTCACGCGAACCGCAGTCTGAGGCTGCAAGACTTCCAGATTGCGCTGGCGAGACCCGCGCATACGACTCATGAGGCCGCTCCCTACGGCGGTCGCTTGGGGGTAGGCATTTGAGATTGCGGTGGGCCGCACGAGTATTGGAACAGCCACACTGGGTGAGAGACAGGATAGCCATCCACCAGCGTGCAGGGCCTACCAGTGCTGAAAAGATAATCGCGAGCCGCACGCTCATAGACCGGCACCGGCAAGATGGTTTGCACCCCAGATACTTGACGCGCCTCAGTCGTTGTATGATTGGGTCGGAAACGTGGCTCAAGCACTAGCTTCCTGTGGACCGGATTGTCATAAATCCGAAAAAAGTTCTGGCGGTCGGACGAGGCAAATTCGATGGCCTGAAGCCCGGCGTACTCCTCAAAAAAATCTCGGTCGGCGATTCCGCAGCCGGATATCGATACGCCAACAACAAGCATGGTGACGAAAGAACGCGCTCGCTCCGGCATCGCGGCATCCGTAATGTGTCGTTCGGGTAAGTAGCTGACGTATGCAATTTATGATTGTACACGGCCTGATTTCCTCGTAAAGCGTTTGGTTAACTCCACCACCACTTTTCGAAGAACCAAAACAATATCCGACGCAGGCGATAGCAACGCGACCGCCTGCGGAAGGGCATGCCGACGGGTTCAGCTAGTTTTAGATTAAACGTCGTTCGTTAGCTTCTGCGACTCCTGCCAGAGGTCTTGCGCAATCGGAAGCGGAGCGAACTCCATCGCCATCCACCAGCTCACCGTGGCAATCCGTGGGCGACACACCTGGGCGTGCCGGGGCTTGGCTCGATCGACGCATCGGCCTCGATCATGATCGAGGAAAAGCACATACGACCGACGAGCCCACGACGCCCTTCGACGAACCGACAAATTCAGCGCAATTGTTCGCCATGGGCTGGCCACAGCTGGTTGGGCCTGATTCCCAGCAAGCGCGCCACGCTGCTGTTGCCTCGGCTTCGGTTGCCGCGCGCCCCTGATGCGGCGCGGTGCGGCCCGCGGTGAAAGAAGTTGTCGGCCCAAAACCAGTACCGGGCATTCAGCTTGGTTCATGAGTGATAGGTGCGACCGATCACGCGAGCCCTGCCATCGTCGCCGTGCAAGATCACCTCAAAATCCGGCTTCGTGAATTCGTTCGGCGGGATATTGTAAGCATGAGCGAGGTCCGCTCGAAAGATCAACCGCCGCCCAATGAACTCCGGGAAGCGCGCATGTCATCTGCTAGAACGCTCGTCTCCCACCGTTATACGCAGCGAAGGGTTGAGAAACTTACAATAGTTCGAGGGAGACAAGACCAATTCCCAACAGTCGTGGGTCCTTATTGAATTCCACCTCAATTGGCGAGACTGCATTCGGAAGTTGGAATTCTAACAATCGGATTTCGGCTGGAACCGTAAGCTCCCTTTCGGTCAGCTCGAGCAAAGGAACCTGCCAAGAGGCAATTTGATGCCCAGCAGCAAAGACATTGATGGTTGGTCGCGAGTTCGGCCTGCCAAATGCAGTAAACCTCAATTTAATGGTTTCTCCACGGCACCGCGGTAAACAAATCGTTGCGTTTCGCTCAATGCTCCAAGTGCCCCAGTCTTCCACTTGCGACCAGCCCTGGTTGAGAAGATCCACTCCGGCCTGTCCATAAGCAAAACTAACAATACATTCGTATTCAAGCGGAGGAGCCTTACCTTTCGAGACCCAATCGACGACGGTATCCATCAGAGACCCACCGATCTCGCCTGCAAACTTCGGAACGCGCTCACCAACAACCAATGCATGGGAGATCTCAGGAACAGGAAACTCCTTGAGTGCGGCCTCGAGAAAGTCGAATGCAAATGGGATAATGGGCCCACCATACAGAATAAACCGATGAGCCCGCGTGCTGCACAGCCGGTCGAGCACAATTCCGAAGGCGGTCAGCCGATCCTGTGGTCCGAGTACAGGCCAAACGGTTTCAAGCATTCCGAGTCCAAATTCAATCCAAACGTTTCTTTTCCAGGCGCTCGACTTACGCATCCATTTTGAGCTAGTCGCATTCGCGTGTGCGCGTTTGTAATAGATGGGTCCGGGGACACGCTGAAGATTGCCTTCGCGCGCGAGTTTGGCAATCCAGACATATTCCTCAAAGGCGCTTCCGAACGGGTTGCTTGTTACTAGTCCAGCACGCTCGATAGCCGCACGACGAATAAGCCCCCTATTCGGGATTCCGTTCATTTTTTCAAAGATGGAGAGCGCCCTGTTGATGGGAAGTCCGGTTACAGAATCCTCGATGTACAAAGCTTTGGTTTCTCCGAACCATTCTATGTCGCTGTAATAACACGCAGCCGACGGACTATTCTGCGAAGCAACCCACAGAGCTTCGAGATAATCGTCGGTTGTAAGATCATCTTGCTGCCAATAGCAGAAGAACTCGCCCTCCGCCTGCTTCAGCAGCCAATTGAAGTTTCCGTCCCAACCCAACCTCTGCTGCTGGACCTGAATTGAGAAGCGCGGATCAGAAAGAAATGGCCGACAGCAATCGGCCGTCTCTCGGTCGTTTCCGTCAACTGAAATAAGAACATTATAATCGGAGTGTCGCTGCGCCCTGATTGACTCGAGCGTTTCTGCGATGAACTCCTTGCCATCGTAGGCGGGCATACCTATAAAAATCTTTTGATAAGGCATCCTTCGCTCGTTTCAAAACTCTGCAAAGTATGAATTTATAGCTCAAAATGACACGAGTCACACTGCACAAAACCATATTTGATCCTAATGTAGTGCGATTTGATTTTGAATACATTTCCGACTCGCGCGGAAACCTCTGTCCGATAGATTTTGACCAGTTGTGTTTTAAACCGGCAAACCTGTTCTTTATATTCGGGGTACCGCCTGGCACAACGCGGGGCGGTCATGCCCGTGTTTGCAGCGAGCAGATGCTGTTGTGCCTCGCAGGAACAATTCGCATCGGCGTACGGCATAGTAAGCGCGCGGAGGAGTATGTGCTGCACGTAGGACAGGCGATTTACTTGAAACCGAATGTATGGAGCCAGCAGACGTATTGCACACCGGACGCGCAACTTCTTGCTTTAACAAGCAATAAATACGATTCCGCCGATTATTCCACCATACCCTCGTAGCAAGTCGAGCATGAAAAGCGGAGACCGCATAGCAGTGCTTGGAGCCGGCATGCTTGGCACATGCATAGCCTTGCTATCAGCACGGCGTGGACTGAGCGTCACGCTGTTTGACGCCCAGCCCGCACCGATGAGCCGCGCCGGCCGTTGGAACGAAGGTAAAATTCACCAAGGATATATTTATGCTGCCGACGATACTCTGGCTACGGCCAAACGACTTCTACCGGGGGCCCGCAGTTTCGATCGAATCGTCTCTTCCCTAATCGAGATGTCGATCAGTGAAAGAGTAACGCGCAATCCGGACATACTTCTCATCCACGCCGATAGTGTGGTGGCGCCTGACGACGTATATCGGTATCTGAAAACAGTCTGGTCGCTTGGTTACGAGGCCGGCTTTAATACCCCCGCTCCTGAACAACTTACCGAGCGACAACTTCGCGCCATAACCGTAAATCCGTCTATTTTTGCCGCTTTCACAACCCCTGAAAAATCAGTTGACACGAATTGGGTCGCTGACCGGCTGGTGGAGCGAATTAAGTCCGAGGGCCGGATCGAATGTCGGTTCGGCGAAAGAGTCGCCAATGTACTCACTAGCGACTCCAATTGGTCGGTCGTCACAGACAAAGGCGCCACCGAAGGATTTGACGCGATTATAAACGCGCTTTGGGAGGGCAGACCTACGATCGATGCGGAGCGCGGCTTGCTGTCACCTTTGTTGTCTTATCGATATCGCATGTCTGTGTTCGCCCAGATTGACACTTGCGACTTGCCAAACTTTGTCATTGCCACTGGTCCTTTTGGCGACTTCAAGAATTACGGAAATTCACTTTACCTCTCGTGGTATCCGACTGGATTGATCGTGGACGAATTCGCTCGTTATGCACCAATAGATCCAAAAGTAAGTGCCGTGGAGAAGTTTGCGATCCAGAACCAGACGTTAAGCGCGCTTTCTGAATTCATTCCTGACATTGCCAGAATAAGGGAAACCGCGCACGATTGGAACGTCCAGGGTGGCTGGGTTGTCGCCAGAGGCAAAGGCTCTCTCGCAGATGTGAGGTGCGGACTGCACAAGCGAGACTCGTTTGGCATTCAACAAATGGACAGCTATTTCTCGGTCGATGTAGGCAAGTATTCTATGGCGCCGCTGCTGGCGGAGCAGATTGTGGCCGAACTGATGCGCTAAGGCGCCTGCGCCGAACGGTTGATGGGCTTAAGTGTCGACAGAGCCGGCTGGCTTAGCTATCGCTTCAGCTTCGGTATAGGCTGAGCTTCAGTTATCGGCCGGCACACCACAATAGGAGTGGGTGGAGGATCCTCGGGTGGCATCGTTCGAACGCTGTCAACCCAGCGGCCGGAGACAATCCCTGGCATCGGGGCCGATAACTGCCAGCGCCTCTTTAAACCCAGGCCAAAAATTGGACAGCTGTGTAAGTTTTCGGCAATGAAGTTCGTCATTGGCACATCGCTGAAATCAAACGATGCCCGCATTGCGGTGCTGATGGGGCATAGCTGACCTCGGGAATTTATGGTACACGGCCTAATTCCGTCGAACGCCTCTGACAACATCACGACTGTTACGTCGGGCCAGAAAGAAACCCGATGCAAGCGATAGCGAGGCTACCGCTTGCAAAGGCATTTAGACCGGTTCAGCTCGTTTTAGATTGAACGTCGTTCGCTACCTTCTGCGACTCCTGCCAGAGGTCTTGCGCAATCGGAAGCGGATCGATCTCCATTGCCATCCACCAGCCCACCTCGTCCCCGGAATGATGCAGCTGGCGATGATGAGTGCGGCATAGAGGGACCGTATACTCATCGCTCACCTTCCTGCCCATCGCACGCGGTTGTGTGAACCGGAGATGGTGCGCATCCGAAGGGGTACGCGCGCAGAGCAAGCAGGGCTGCGCCATGACGTATCTGAGGTGTGGGAGAGAGCGCCGCCGAAGCGTCTTTGTGATCGGCACCACTACCTGTTCGGCCGGCTGCTGATCCACTGCGGGAGTGCCGAACTCGGATTCGGTGTTCGGCGGCCGCTCTTGGTCTGATGATGCAGCTGAGATCGAAGCCGCGTTTGTTCCGATCAAGAACTCTTTTTGCATCAGATTAAGTCGGGGATCCCGTACGAGCCGAAACCGACCATCAGGGTCCTTGCGCTGCCGGGTTCGGCGGCGGTGGACGTCCGGGATCGCAGGCTGCGGGGCGGTCGGCTTGGCGTCGACCTCGGTCGCCGGAACATGAAGAGCGAGCCCAAATGGCCTGCCGAAAGTTGCGAGCGCACGCTTGGTTGCGTCAGTCTCCGCGCTCTTCAACGCCTTTTCATGTGCATCTCCGAGCGAGTCGCTCGCTGCAGCACCTGTTCCATAGCCCTCGCGGATCGTTTCGTGGTCTCCTGCACGGACCGTAACGCGGACCTTTGCCAGATAAAGAACCTGAAAAGACCCGCGGACTTCACGCGCCTGCAGGCATTTGACGTCCACGGTCTCACGCGACCAGGCGTCGAATCCGAAGATCCGGTTGGCCTCCGCAATCGCGTACCAACCTTCGATATAAGGCAGCTCACGACCATCGTTGAGCTTCCGCAACCGCGTGAAGGCTGGATCGACGTCAGTTCTGAGAGCCGATATTTGTTTGCTGGAGAATGTCATCTTACTTTGTCCTCACGCTCAGAGACTGATTCGCCTCGCCAAGTTTCGCACCGGACACCGGCATTCCGGCCTTAAGGTCGTTGATCAACGCTGTTCGATTCAGCCTTGGCTCTCTCGCCTCCCAGTAGGACGTTGGAATAGCCGCCTCATCCTCAATACAAAGCGGCGGCGGGCAGGCGCGGAGGCTTATGGTCAGGTCAGGCGCCGAGACCTTCTTGATCTCGCAATCCACCATCACGTCCCGGACCAGTTGCCGGCATTTGGTAGCCCTGCCCTCCAACCTGCTCATGCGGCATTGCATATCGGAGACCCTGTTCCGCAATGCGGCTACGTAAGCCTCGTCTTCCAGGGCGGACCGCACCAACGCGGCCACGATCTCGTGCAGGTCGGTCAGTCCCTCGACCGTGTCGGCCAAGGTGTCATCATCGAGTTCCGGGTCATTCGCACGCAATCGGTCGCGAATGGCCTGATAGGTTACGGCAGCGAACGAGACTTGATTCATGATCTACTCCTTTCAACCAAAATGCCCGCGACAATCGGGATGGACCGCTCGGCATATATCAACATAAAATGTTGATCTTGATTTCGTCAAGGACAATCCGATGATTGAGAAAAAAAGTGATTTGATAACTCCGGCGCAGTGTCGCGCTGCACGCGCATTACTCGACATGACTCAGCCTGACCTCGCGGAACGCTCAGGGCTGGGCCTTTCGACGGTCGTGGATTTTGAAAAGTCGCGCCGTCAGGTTTCGGATCGCGCGATTGCTGATTTGCGCTCGGCTCTGGAGCGCGCCGGCGTGCGGTTTGTGCGGGAGCAGGCAGCTATCGGCGTCATGACTCAGAACACAAAGAAATAACCGCGCAGAACGCCCCGCGTGACCGCTGATACTCAGTCGACCTCGCTGATAGCTTTTCTAATGCAGTCTGGAGCGTTTTGGGCCAACTGACTCCCGCTCCGCCTGGTTTGCGTCTCCGGCAGCGGTATCCGCCAGCTTGTTGGCGGTGCAACGCGCGGTGGCGGTTGGCAATGGATCGCCCCTAAGCAGCCGTTACTCGCCTGATGAGGGCGGGATTCGATTTTTGGGGTCGTAGAGCTCGTCATAAAATCTTTTCTTCTGGATCCGCTCTCGCTCTCGATCACGGGCGCGCGCCGCGCCTCGCGAACGCATTAGTGCCACCAGGCAGGCGACAGCCCCCATCGCAATGGCAGCCCCGTAGATGTGCTCGGTTTCCATTTGTCCCCCCAGAAATGTAGGGGGAGCTTTTCGCAACCGGAGCGAGAAGGCAAGATGGTAGGGGCAGCCGGGGTTGTGACAAGATGGCGCTTTGCTCGGCACCAGCATTCCGGGGGGCTTTGGATTTCAACGTGACCGATGCGCGGAGGCGGCGGTATCGTCTGAATTTTCCAGAACTTCGACGCCTTCGGGGCCAACGTTGCGGCCGTCAGTCGAGCAATACCTCGCGTGAAATATACAAATGTAACCTGTGGCAGAAATGAAACGGACTCTCCCGAAAAACGCGAATATAAACGTCAGGGTTGATCTTTAAATCACCCGAGGGGGGAAAACAATGAAGGCACAACTTTCAGGTGGTCTCGTTGCCGCAGCTTTCTTAACAGCTTCGATCGCGAGCGCGGCAGATATTGCTCCGGTCTACAAGGCGGCACCTGTTATGGCGCCAGCATACAGCTGGACCGGCTTCTATGTCGGTGGACACGCGGGCTACGGTTGGGGCGAAACGGGCGCGACCCCGACGGGGATCGCAGGCCTATTAGCAGACCCGTTCCGCTTCGATCATGACGGGTTCATGGGCGGTGCCACCGCCGGCTTCAACTATCAATACGGTAGCATCGTTCTCGGAACCGAAGCCGATATCGCCTGGTCCGACGTCAGCGGCTCTGGCAACAGCAACTTTCTTTTTGGCCTTGTGCCTGGCGCTTCCGTCAGCGGCTCGGTCCAGAATAACTGGGTCGCAACGGTCTCCACGCGGCTCGGCGTCGCCTTCGACACCCTGCTTGTGTACGGCAAGGCTGGTATCGCATGGGCAAACAACGACTACACCGCGAACATCGTTTTTCCCGGACTGAATTACGCGTCGACGATCTCCGAGACCGAGACTGGCTGGTTGGTCGGCGGCGGTATCGAATGGGCGTTCGCCGGAAATTGGTCGGCCAAGATTGAGGGCACCTACATGGACTTCGGCCAGAAGAACCGCTCTTTCGATAGTATTGGCCTCGGCCCGATCGCTTTGCCGATTAATGCTGATATCGACAGCCACATTTCCACCGTCAAGGTCGGCATCAACTATCGCTTTGGCAATCTCGGCAAGGGGCCGGTCTCGGCAAGATACTGACTTTTGGTGAAAGGATGTGCCGGGTGAACCTCCGGCACATGATACTGGCCCGGCCGCAGAAAAGCGCGCCGGGCCTTTTTAGTAACCGCACATATTATTCTCCCGCAGTCGTAAACGCGGGCGGGCAGGCTCGATATTGCCGTTGAGCGAAATCGTCCGCAGCGGTGCGCGGATCGTGGCGTTTCGTGGCCAGGATGCAGGTAACTGGCGGTCTGATCTCGTCGTCATACCATCAGAAAGTCGGATGCCGGCGGCCATGGATGAACTCCTGTTCAGCGGCACGACGGCCTGTCTGCCAGAATCAGATTGCAGAGCTTTGAATAAGCAGGCTTCATAAAGTGAGCAACCGCCGCGGGATTCGCGAACGGGCTTTTCTGATAACGACCCAGCTCAGATCCAACACGCTCTAGGTCAAATCCATACTCGAACGCCAACCGGGCGTGGCCTTGAATCAGATCGGTTGGGACGCAGAGCTAACGTCGACAGGCCTGCCGTTTATCGAGAGAAAAGCAACAAAAGAAGCGCGCCTGGCCGACAACGCCATATCGCGAGACGACCGCGTCAGCCTAGAGCTTTGAAGTTACAATTCATGAACGACATAGAGAAACGCCTGCTTTCCGTAATCGGAACAATCAAGGGGTCTGAAGGCTCTGCTATTAATCTCGATGCAGAGTTGAGAATGTTCGTTCGGGATAGCTTTGACGTCTTCGAGCTGCAACTGGACCTCGAAGAAGCGTTCGGAACCGAGATAGACAACGAACGCTTCATTGAGGCAAAGACGATTCGCGACTTGCTTGGCCTCGTATCGGGATAGCCGTTGGTGGGATATGAGAGGCGAGCCTGGCGTCCCGGACAATCCATATTTCCGTTCAGCGGTATCCGGCATTCCGCGCACACTTTTACGACCGTTCTGGCGCGCTTTTCGTTTCTGCCTGAATGGCGGGGACAGTAATCACTTTCAGCCGGCAGCCCGTATATTCGTGCGAAAGCTGAAGCGGCACATCGCGACTTTTGAATCCGGCGGTGGAAGCCTGCTTGACGGTGATTTTTCCGAACATCTGAAATATTTCAGCGGACGGCCGTCGCTGAAACTCCTTCATCCATATGTTTTTGATATGTTCAATCTGCGATATCGCGACTATCTATATTCGCAGATTGCCGCTCTGATCGTGGAGCGCGGAGAAACAATTCCGCAATTGGAAACGGTGCATGCCAATCCCGACTGCTTTGCGGAAATTGTCGCCCGCTCGGACGCATGTCTCGTACTGGCATTGCATACGGGGTTTCCGCATAACGCCCGGCTGCTGACCGGTTCCGGTCGTAGTCGTGTCACAGCTATTTTTGGCGACACCGATTGGGCCGAAGCCCTTTATAGAAACAATCGCGTCACTGATTATCAGAACATTCGCCTGGTTCGTGCCGATCGCAATACCCTGATCAACCTGCATTCGTCGGTGAGGGATGGCCACGCAATCTGCTGCAACCCCGATCACATCAATCCGGTGACCTCCAAATGCGACCTGATCAGCCGCGCGATATTTGAATTTGCCGCGCGGAAGGGCGTTCAGACCTACTTCCTTGACTACGCGGTAACCGATCAAGGCCGGTTGAAGGTCTTTGCGGAAGCGGTCGCGTCCGGCACCAGCCCCGATCACGCGATCGAACAATTCTGCGCGTTCTGCTTCCAATCGAGCGGGCGACGAGTCAGGCCCATGACGAAAAGCCGATAACGGCTGCGGGTGAAAGCAGCCCTGCCTGATGAGCGGGCCCGGTTGCGAGCTGCGGTCTCTGCGCGATCACGACAATGTCGGACCGGCGACGCTCGTCCTACGCTCGACCGCGCCGCAGATGACGTGACCGACGGCGATATGCATCTCCTGTATATGGTTGGTGCGATCGGACGGCACGCAGATGCAGATGTCGCAAAGCTGGCGCATCAGGCCGCCGGACTGCCCGGTAAGTCCGATCGTCCTGATGGACTTGTCGCGCGCCACTTCGATCGCCCGCAGCACGTTCTTGCTGTTGCCGCTGGTTGACAACGCTACCAGAACGTCGCCTGGCTGGCCGAGCCCGGCGAGCTGACGGGCAAACACCTCATCGTAGGAATAATCGTTGGCGATGGCCGTCAGCGCGGATGTGTCTACGGTCAACGCCAGCGCAGGCAGCGGCGCCCGGTCGATCAGATAGCGGCCCACCAGTTCGGCGGCGAGATGTTGCGCGTCTGCCGCCGAGCCGCCGTTGCCGCAGAACATGATCTTGTTGCCGCGCTTGAGCGCGTCTCCGGCTGCGTCAATCGCAGCCTGCACCTCATTCTCCAATTGCGCGAGCGCTTCGAAGTTTTTCGCGACCGTCAGACAATAAGTTTGGAATTCGGACATCTCATAACCTGCCAGGACCGCGCGGAGACAAGCCTCGTTTGCGGCAGCGGTCTCATTATCCGACAACTGCTACGAAAACTATCTACAGATTATATTCCCACGGCGAGACCGCGCTGACCCGATTGCGGTGACGGCCCAACTAGGATGGCACCGTCACCCCCTTCTTCAGCAGCGCCACCATGGCTTTCAGCGCCGCTTCGTCCTCCACCTCCGGCGGATGCGGAAAGCGATGGATCAGGCGATAGATGTAACCCAGCTTGACCACGATCGCGGGCGCGATCACGAACGGATAAAGATCGTTCTGGCCCATGGAGCGGTTGAGCGCGTTGATCGCGAACGTCAGCGGCAGCCACGCCTCGATCAGTTGGTCGACGTTTGCGCCATAGGGGTCGAAATCGACAGGACTTTCCAGACCGGCGGCGCTCGCTACCCGCGGCTGGGTCGAGACGCCGAAGGCGCGCGCGGTCTCGAGCGTGTCGACGATATGGAAGTAATGCGCCCAGGTCTCGGCGAAGTCCTCCCACGGATGCGCGCTTGCATAGGCCGAGACATAGCGCTGCGACCAGTCCGTGGGCGCGCCGTCCCCATGATGCCGGCGCAACGCCTCGCCATAATCCGCGCGCTCGTCGCCGAACACGCTGCGGAATTCCTCGATCGAGGCGTCGTTGTTGACGAGCAGGTCCCAGTAATAATGCGCGATTTCATGCCGGAAGTGGCCGAGCAGCGTGCGATACGGCTCTCCCAGCGCGCCGCGCTGACGCTCGCGCTCGGAATCGTCGGCTTCTGCAAGATTGATGGTGATCGCGCCGTTGAGATGTCCGGTCAGCACCGGCTGATGGGTCGGCGCCAGAAAGTCGAAAGCAAGCCCCGCCGTATCCTCGACCCAGGTCACCAGCGGCAATTGCAGGCGCAGCAGGCTGTAGAACAGCCGGCGTTTCGCCACCTCGAGCCTCCGCCAGAGCATCAGATTATCGCCGCTTGCGAGGTCGGGGATGATCCGGTTGTGCCGGCACGCAATACAGAACCCGTGCGGACTGGGATCGGCGATCATCCAGTTGCAGCTTTCGTATTCCGCATTCGCACAGAACCGGTATGTCTTGTCCGGATCGGCCAGCGCGCGAAACCCGCCGTCGGTCGGCTCAAGCGCACTCATCCGCGTCAGCCGCGGCAAATAGCCGACCCGCCGGCCGCAACTGCCACAGCTTGTATTCTCGAAATGAAGAGGCTGACCGCACCCCTGGCACACAAACAGCCGCATCTGACCCCGCCTGGCTCGCAAGCGTTGCAAACGAACGCGTCGGGCCGAAGGTTCCGCCTAAAGGCGCTCAGGCCGGGACGACGTCGACCTCGACCTTCAGTTCGTGCTCGCCCGAGCCCACGAACACGCCATAAACCGGCGACACGTCGGAAAAGTCGCGCCCGATCGCCAGGGTGATGTGGTCGGTGCCGGCCTGGATCGCGTTGGTCGGATCGAACCCGATCCAGCCATTCTCCGGCCCGGCCCAGACCGAGACCCAGGCATGGGTGGCGTCGGCACCCTGCAGCCGCTTCTTGCCCGGCGGCGGAATGGTCCGCAGATAGCCGCTGACATAGGCCGCCGGCAGCCCTAATCCGCGCAGGCCCCCGATCATGATCTGCGCGAAATCCTGGCAGACCCCGGCGCGCTGCGCGAAGGCTTCGGCGATAGAGGTCGAAATTTCCGTTGCCTCCGGCTGGTAGGCGAATTCGTTGCGGATCCGCGTCATCAGATCGGTGCAGGCGTCCACGATCCCCCGGCCCGGCGTAAAGCTCGCGCGCGCATAATGCGTCACTTCACGCGCCAGCCTAATACGCGGGCTGGTGAACAGGAAATGCGAAGGCCCCGCGGCGCTCAGATCGCGTTCCGACAACGCCATAGCGCCCACATCCTCCCAAGCCAGATCGGGACCGGCCAGGCCAGGTCGCGGCATCACCTCGACGCGCGCCAACGACCTGATCTCCAATTCGGTATGCTGTGTGTCGATCCGCACCAGCTCGACCACATTGCCGAAGAAGTCGCGATGCGACGTGGCATGATCCGGGCCGGGCGAAATCCTGACCTCATGCGCGAGGCTGCGCTGCGTCATGGTGTTGCGCGGCGTCAGTCGCAATGCCAGCGAGGCGGACGTCACCGGCGCCGCGTAGGAATAGGCGGTCAAATGATCGATGTCGTAGATCACGCGAGACTGCTGACCCCTGCCCCGACCATGCCGGTCTGACGCCGCAGGAAATAGCGCGCCGCCACGGCTTGGGCAAAGGCCGAAATGCGCTGTTCGATCGAAAGCACCACCGTGTTGTCGAGATCCCGTGCGGTGGTGGTTTCGAGATCGATCGCCAGCCGCGCGGCCAGCCGCTGCGGCTCTTCCGGAACCCCGTCAAGCTGAAGCGCCGGCAACGTGGCGACATGCTCGCTGATGGTCATCAACTGGAAGCCGACCGAGCGCGGATTGTACGGATCGAGCATCGCCATGTCGCGCACAGGGTCGATCGCGATCCCGGTCATATAGCGCGAGCGATAGGTGATCTGGCAATCGATCAGATCGAGCATCACGTCGAGGTCTTCGGCGGTCGCATCGTCCGATGCAAACAGGCGCGCCAGCCGGCACGTGTTGATGGCACGCTCGGTACGCCGGCCGATATCCAGGAAACGCCAGCCGGCGTTGCGGTTCATGTTCTCCTGGCCGAGGCCGGACAATGCCGCGAGAATTTGCAGCGCCCGGTCGGCTGCGTCCAGCACATCGGTCTCGCTCGGCAACTCGCCGACGCTCGACAGGAGTTCGTCAAGACGCCGCGACAGCTTCGAGGCATCGACCGAAATGCGTTCGCGGATGACGGAGCCGGCACTGCGCGCCATGCGCACGCCGGACAGACCCGACCCATAGGCGTTCTCGTCCGCGAGCGCGGTGCGCGCGATCACCAAAGTCGACGCGTCTTGCTGCTCCTCCGGCACCGCGCCCCAGGCAACCAGCTGGCGGGTCAGCTTTTCGATGGTTGCGGGCACATTGCCGGAGATGAAATCCATGTCGATCGCGCGCGCGCACAGGCAGCGCACCACCCGCAGCGTCGCCTCCGCGCGTTCCAGATAGCGGCCATACCAGAACAGGTTGTCCGCCGCCCGGCTCGGGATATTGCCGAGAATGCGCTGGATATGAATGTCGGTGCTGGCCGGCAGCAGCGTTTCGGGCGCCACCGGCTTGCTCGACAGCACCCAGACATCGGCTGATTGCACGCCTTCGCGCATGCTGATGGCGCGCGCATCGGACTGCGCCGAAATCCGGCAGAAGCCGCCCGGCATCACCTCCCAACCATGCGCGGTCGCGGCTGCGAACACCCGCAGCACGAACGGCCGCGGCACCAGCTTGTCGCCGGCACGGACCGGCGTGGTCGAAAGCTGCACCACCTCCTGACCGACGAAATCGATCCCTCGCTCCTCGATCGCTTCGCGCAGGGCCGCACGCTGGGACTCTTCCAGGTCAGCGGGCAGCACTTGCGTCTCGCCCTGCAATTCCGGAAGCCGTCCGGCAAAGGCGCCGGAAATCGCCATCCGGTTGAAATTGTCCAGCACGCGACGGCGGCCCCTGTCGTCGCCACACCACCAGGTGGCGATATTGGGTAGCGCGAGATCCTCGCCGATCAGATGCCCCGCAATGGATGGCATGACGCTCATCAACGCGCGCGATTCCGCAAAGCCCGCGCCCGGCATGTTGGCGACGACGGTTCCGCCGTGGCGCAACGCCGATACCAGTCCGGGAATGCCAAGGCGCGAGCGCCCGTTGAGTTCGATCGGATCGACATAGTCCGAATCGACGAAGCGCCAGATCACGTCCGCACGCTTCAGGCCGGCGATGGTGCGCACATGCGTGACGCCGTCATGAACCACGAGGTCGTCGCCTTCGAGCAGCAGGAAACCGAGGTAGCGCGCCAGATAGGCCTGTTCGAAATAGGTCTGGCTGTACGGACCGGGCGTCAGCAGGCAGATGCGGGGTTGGGGACGCTCCGCGGCATCGGCGAGCGCCGAGCGAAAGTCTCTGAAGAACGGCGCGAGCCGGCGCACATTCATCCGCCGGTAGCCGGTCGGCAGCGCCCGCGACATCACGAGTCGATTTTCCAGCGCATAGCCCGCGCCCGATGGCGCCTGCGCACGATCGCTCAAGACCCACCAGCGGCCGTCCGGTCCACGGCCAAGGTCAACTGCATAGATATGCAGCCAGCGTCCGTCAGGCGGCTCAACGCCAACCAGCGGCCGCATGAATTCGCTCGAACCGGCGACCATGGCGGCCGGCAGCACGCCGTCCTTCACCAGACGGCCCTGGCCGTACACGTCCGCCAGCATGGCCTCGATCACCCGCGCGCGCTGCGTCACGCCGGCGGCGATCGCGTTCCATTCCTCGTCCTCGATCAGAAGCGGCAGCCGGCTCATCGGCCAGGTGCGTTCGCGCGCCTCGCCATGCACACGATATGAGACGCCGATATCCTGCAGATGCTGATCGACCGCAGCCAGCGACCGCTCGTCGGCCGAGAGCTGATGCAGGAAATTCAGCCACGCCCTGCGCGGGCGCCCATCCGGTCCGATCAATTCGTCCGGCACGCCATCGAGCGGCACGTAATCGTCGTACCAGGCCGGGCGCGGCATGTCGGCCGAAGCCGCTTTCTGCATAGGTCGGTCCACCGATTCAGTTCGGACGCCGTACGCTCCGGCGGAGGTCGAGCGTCAACGGAAATTCACTCGCCGACTCTTCCGGCGGCAAATCGACGATTCCCGGAGTATGTCCGTGATCCTGGAAGCGCGCCAGCCGCCGTGCCTCGGCTTCGTAGGAATTCACCGGGAAGGTATCGTAATTGCGGCCACCCGGATGCGCGACGTGATAGACGCAGCCGCCCAGCGAACGCCTGTTCCAGGCATCGATAATGTCGAAGGTCAAAGGCGCATGCACCGGAATGGTGGGGTGGAGCCCTGAAACTGGCTGCCAGGCCTTGAAGCGCACGCCCGCGACCGCTTCTCCGATTTCGCCGGTGGACGTCATCGGCATCCGCCTGCGGTTGCACGCAATGACATAACGCTCGGGTACGAAGCCGGTCACCTTGACCTGCAGGCGCTCGACCGACGAATCGACGAAGCGCACGGTGCCGCCTGCGGCGCTCTCTTCAGCCAGCACATGCCACGGCTCCAGGGCCTGCCGGAGTTCGAGCTTGACCCCCGCATATTCGACCGCGCCATAGAAGGGGAAGCGGAATTCCCATTGCGCCTTGAACCATTCCGGATCGAAGTGATAGCCGGCGCGACCGAGATCGGCGAGCACGCCGAGAAAATCCTGCCAGACATAGTGGGGCAGCATGAAGCGGTCGTGCAGCGTGGTGCCCCAGCGCGTCAGCTTGCCGAATTGCGGCTCGCGCCAGAACCACGACACCAGCGCACGGATCAGCAATTGCTGCGCCAGCGACATGCGCGGATCGGGCGGCATTTCGAACGAGCGAAATTCGATCAGACCGAGCCGTCCGGTCGGTCCGTCGGGTGAATAGAGCTTGTCGATGCAGATTTCGGCGCGGTGGGTGTTGCCGGTGACATCGGCGAGGATGTTGCGGAACAGCCGGTCGACCAGCCACGGCGGAATATTTGCCTCGCCCTCGGGCATGAGGTCGAGCGCGACTTCGAGTTCGTAGAGGCCGTCATGACGCGCCTCGTCCATGCGCGGCGCCTGGCTGGTCGGCCCGATGAATAGCCCGGACAACAGATAGGACAGCGAAGGATGCCGCTGCCAGTAAAGGACCAGACTGCGCAGGAGATCGGGCCTGCGAAGGAACGGCGAATCCAGCGGCGTCGCCCCTCCGATCACGACGTGATTGCCGCCGCCGGTGCCGACATGACGGCCGTCGATCATGAACTTGTCGGTGCCAAGACGGGTCTGCCGCGCTTCTTCATAGAGGTCGGTGGTGATATCGACCGCCTCGCGCCAGCTCGATGCGGGATGCACGTTCACTTCGATGACGCCGGGATCAGGCGTGACCTTGATCACGTTCAGCCGCGGATCGTGCGGCGGCGGATAGCCTTCGATATGAACCGGCGTGCCGGTCGCGCGCGCGCTCTGTTCGATCGCAGCGAGCAATTCGAGATAATCTTCAAGCCGCTCGACCGGTGGCATGAACACGCAGAGAATGCCGTCCCGCGGCTCGATCGAGATCGCGGTGCGCACGGCGCCCGCGACCGCGACCTGCTCGATCCGGGTCTGGCGATCGGCATTGGCTTCGGCCGAACCGCCGCCATCGTTATAGATCTGCGCCAGCTGCTCGCGTGATGGCAGCGGCTCGCGCGGCTCGGTCGGGTCCTGCGGATGCAGATAGGGATAGTCCGAGCGCGGCACCCAGGGCAGCGCGCCCAGCGGCAGCCGGAAGCCGACCGGAGAGTCACCCGGCACCAGAAACAGCTTGCCGCGCCGCAGCTTCCATTTCTCGCTCTTCCAGCGGCGGTCGGTCGATTGCGATTGCCAGGCCTGGATCGGCAGCACGAAGCCCGACGGCTTCGACAGGCCGCGCTCGAAGGTTCGCACCATGCGCGCGCGGGTCTCCGGATCCTCGATCTTCGGATCGGTCGGATCGACATTCTCCGGCAGTTCGGCCTCTTTGAGCGCCCAGACGGCAGGATCCTCAAAGGCAGGAAGCGCGAAGTCCGCGCCAACACCGAGCCGGTCGGCAAAGTCGGCTGTGAATGTCTCGGCCTGCTCGATCGCGGCGTCGCGGGGGCCTGCCTCGCGCGCGATCAGGGTTGCGTCGCCCCAGATCGGCTCGCCATCCTTGCGCCAATACAGCCCGAAGGCCCAGCGCGGCAGGCTTTCGCCCGGGTACCATTTGCCCTGCCCGTAATGCAGGAAACCGTTGGGCGCGAAACGTTCGCGCAGCCTGCGGATCAGCGTGTCGGCGAGCGCGCGCTTGGTCGGGCCGACGGCGGCCGTATTCCATTCCGCGCTTTCGAAATCGTCGATCGAGACGAAGGTCGGCTCGCCACCCATCGTCAGCCGCACGTCGTTCGCTTTCAGGTCCTGATCGACCCGCTCGCCCAGCGCATCGAGCTTGACCCAGGTCTCATCCGAGAACGGCTTGGTGACGCGCGGCGCCTCGTGAATGCGGTCGACACGCATCTCGAAATGGAAATTTGTATTGGCGGCGTCGACGGTGCCGGTGATCGGCGCCGCCGATTGATAATGCGGCGTCGCCGCCAGCGGAATGTGACCCTCGCCGCACAGCAAACCCGACGTCACATCGAAACCGATCCAGCCGGCGCCGGGCACATAGATTTCCGCCCAGGCATGCAGATCGCAGAAATCCTTGTCGGTGCCTTTCGGGCCCTCCAGCGGATCGACATCGGCCGTCAACTGAATCAGGTAGCCCGACACGAAGCGCGCGGCGAGCCCGAGATGCCGCGCGACATTGACCAGCAGCCAGGCGGAATCGCGGCAGGAACCGGACCCGATCGACAGCGTCTCCTCCGGTGCCTGCACGCCCGCTTCCATCCGGATGAGATAGCGGACGCGCTGCTGCAGCCTGTGATTCAGGCCGACCAGGAAATCGATGGTCCGCTCGGCGCCTTGCGGCAGCGACGCGATGAAGTCCGATACCAGCGGTCCAGCCGGCTCGGGCGTCAGATAGGCAGCGAGGTCGAAGCGCAGGTCGTCGGAATAGACGAAGGGGAAATCCTGCGCATAGGCTTCGACGAAGAAATCGAACGGATTGATGACCGACAGATTGGCGGTCAGATTGACCTCGACCCGGAACTCCTCTGTCTTCTCCGGAAAGACCAGCCGCGCCAGCCAGTTGCCGTGCGGGTCCTGCTGCCAATTGATGAAATGCTGGCTCGGCCGCACGTTCAGGGAATAGCTCGGAATCTGGGTCCGGCTATGCGCCGCCGGACGCAACCGTATCACCTGCGGCCCGAGGCCGACCGGACGGTCATATCGGTAGGAGGTAACGTGGTGCAGGGAAACTAGGATCGCCACGGCAAATTCCGAAACGACACAATCCGAAACTCATGACCCATCGCGACCGATCCCCGCATCCTTGCGTCACCGCAGTCTAGCAAGCCGGCGGATCGGCCCTCGCCTACTTTTATCGCATATCCCGCCCAATCTCAGGCCAGTCCCCGCACCGAAACCCCTCGACGCGGGCGGCTATGGCCGTGTGGCGACCCTATTCCGATCCCGGCCACGGCTGATCGCGGATAACCATTTGTTATCCCAGAAATCGTATTTTGACCGCCTCCGGAACCTAGCTGGCACCGCGTGCGTCATGACCGACATCAGTACGAGTAAGCGTGGAGTGATCATGGCACACCCTCAGCAGCACGGGCTTTCGCGGCCTTTGCCCGGCTCCGTGGCGGAAGGCGAATCCGAAGCCTGGACAATCGTCCTGGCCATCGTGGTCTGCTCCGTCGCAGGCTCTCTCTATCTCCTGGCCTGACCGAAGCCTCTCTCAAAAAGCCAATTCGTGACGCTCTGAAGTCACGCGACGGCTTCGACCAGCGATAGCGGCGCTTCAAGGCTCCAGACAACCCCGGTCGTATGGAACACGTAGTGGATCCGGGCCTGTGCGACCTGTGACGCAATCCGCTTGAGCACGGTGGAGCCGAATCCGTCGCGCTCTGGCGGCATGACAGCCGGGCCGCCCTGCTCCCTCCATTCGATCCGGAATTGACCGCCGGTCACTCCCCAGCGGATCGCGACACGTCCCCCCTCCGACGAGAGCGCACCGTATTTCGTGGCGTTGGTCGCCAGTTCGTGGAAGGCCATCGCGAACATCTGGGCGACGTCGGGCTTCAGGAACACGTCGGCGCCTTCCGCGTCGACCCGGTCGCGATTAGCGAACGGCTTGAGCTGCGACTGCACCACCTCCGCAATCGAGGCGCCCTCCCAATTGTGTTCGATGAGAAGATCGTGCAGCGCCGCAAGCGACTGCAGCCGGCTGTCGAACGAGTGCTGGAATTCGTCGAAGCTAAGGCTTTGCTTGGCGGTTTGACGCGCAATCGACTGGATGACCGTCAGCAAGTTTTTCGAGCGATGCGAGAGTTCGCGCATGATGAACTCGACATGCTGCGCCCGCTTCTCCCGGTCGGTCACGTCGGTCGAGACACCGACGACGCCGATGACCTCTCCTGACTGATCCAGCAAAGGCGTCTTGGTCGACAGAAACACCCGTCGCCCGTCGATCCCGGTGAAGGCCTCCTCGAACTGCATCGACTCGCCCCGCGCCATGACGAGGCGATCATTCTCGACGATGCGCTCCACCTCTTCCAGATTCGGATGCCAGTCGATCGCGCCGCGGCCTTTGACATCGTCCAGTGTCTTGCCATAGAGCCGCAGCGTTGCCGGATTGGTCAGGATGGTCTTGCTGTCGACATCCTTGACGTAAACGAGGTCCGGCGTGAGCGTGATGATCGACTGCAGCAGGTCGGACGTCCGCTTCAATTCGGCAACCGCCCGATCGCGGTCCTTGATGATGCCCTCCGCTTCCATCAGGGTCTTTCCGACATCGTTGAATTCGGAAATCGAATGCGGCTCCCAATGCAGCGGCTCGCCTTTGGCAAGGGCGAGAGCGTTGCGCTGCAGGGCCTGCACGGCGGTAATGGTGCTCCGTCCTGCGATGGCAGCCAGCAGCAGCGCCAGCGAAACGGCTGCGATCAGCGATAGCAGCACGATGATCCGGCTGCGGTCCGACGCGGCATTCATCAGCGTCTCGGGAACGGCAACCACCGCGGTCCAGCCCGTCAGATCGGATCTATGAAACGAACTTTCGACCGGCACACCCTCGTGCGTGACGTTCCTGAAGCTTCCGCTTTGCCGGCCGCCGCGCGCCGTCTCGATCAGTTGTGGCCGCGCCGGCTGGCCGACATTCAATTCCGGGCTATGGCTTCTCGCAACAAACAGACCGTTGCGGTCGACGATGGCGGCGACCCATTCGTTGGGCAATCCCGCCTGCTTCAATGTCGAGCTCAGAAGACTTGGCGAAATGCTCATCGACAGCGCGTAGCCCTCCTGCTCCCCTGAAAGCGGCACGGTTACAATGGCCAGCGGCAGGTCCGTGAAGGCGCCGGTGATCATGTTCGAAACATAGGGCTTGCGGTCCGCAAAGGCCGGCGCGACTGGCGGGAGGTCGGTGCGCTCCGGCAAAAGCCCACCGGGAGGCAGGCGTGTCGACCAGATGAATTTGCCGGTGCGATCGATAAGGACGACCGCCTCGCCAAATCGTTCGGCAAGGCTTGCGGCGCGCTGCTGCGCCTCCACCGAGTCGAACCGCTCGCCGGACATTGACGACGCCAGCGTTTGCAACGCCCCTATTCGTTCCGCGATCAGCCGGTCGATGATCAGCGCCGCGTTGGTCGCGACGTCCGCCCGCCGCGCCTCGATCACCCGCCGTTCGGCGTCGGAATAAAGAAAGCCCAGCGCGCCGATCGCGATCAGCATCGGCAGCAACACCAGCCCGACGATCATCAGCGACCGTGCATAGGCAGTCGAAAGAATCTCGCGCAACCGCAAATTGTCCGCCCGTCTCCGCAATTCCTTCGAGGAAGCTAGCATATCCCCCGGCCGCATCGCCTTCGGGCGACGCCGGAGACCGTCCCTGCGGCGCAGGCCGCCGACGACCATGCCGGGGTTGGGTCCGGAACGACCTCCTCCGGTGCGCCCCCGGTCAAATTGCCCCCGCCGCGCGCAGCCGCTATAGCCATTGTTGCAACAGCCATTAGATTTAAACCAGTTTCAGGTCAGTCCGACCGATTTATCAGAGAAAAACGGTGTCCCAGGCCTCCAAAACGCCCCTCCTCGACCGGATCACTATTCCGTCCGATCTGCGTGCCCTTCCCGAATCCGACCTCCCGCAACTGGCGACGGAACTCCGCACCGAGATGGTCGATGCCGTCGCGGTGACCGGTGGCCATCTGGGCGCGGGGCTTGGTGTCGTGGAACTGACCGTTGCGCTGCACTACGTGTTCGATACCCCCAACGACCGGCTGATCTGGGACGTCGGCCACCAGGCCTACCCGCACAAGATCATCACCGGACGGCGCGACCGCATCCGGACGCTGCGCCAGGGCGGCGGCCTGTCCGGGTTCACCAAGCGCGCGGAGAGCGAATACGATCCGTTCGGAGCAGCGCATTCGTCCACCTCGATTTCGGCCGGGCTCGGCATGGCAGTGGCCCGCGACCTGAAGGACGAGAAGCGCAACGTTATCGCCGTGATCGGCGACGGCGCGATGTCGGCCGGCATGGCCTATGAGGCGATGAATAACGCCGGCGCGACGCATTCGCGATTGATCGTCATTCTCAACGACAACGACATGTCGATCGCGCCGCCGGTCGGCGCCATGTCGGCCTATCTCGCGCGCTTGCTCTCCGGCAAGACGTATCGGGGCCTGCGTGAAATCGGGAAGCAACTCGCGCACCGGCTGCCCAAATTCTTCGAGGAGCGCGCGTTGCGCGCGGAGGAATATGCCCGCGGCATGGTGACCGGCGGCACGCTGTTCGAGGAGCTCGGCTTTTATTACGTGGGCCCGATCGACGGACATAATCTCGACCATCTGCTGCCGGTGCTGAAGAATGTCCGGGACGCCGAGAGCGGGCCGATCCTCGTTCATGTCGTCACGCAGAAGGGCAAGGGCTACGCGCCTGCCGAGGGATCGGCGGACCGCTACCACGGCGTCACCAAATTCGACGTCGCCACCGGTGCGCAGGCCAAGGCCAAGGCCGCGGCGCCGGCCTACACCAAGGTGTTTGGCGATGCGCTGGTTGCGGAAGCCAAACGCGACGACAAGATCGTCGCCATCACCGCCGCCATGCCGTCCGGCACCGGGCTCGATCTGTTCGCCAAGGAGTTGCCGAAGCGCTTCTTCGATGTCGGTATCGCCGAACAGCACGCGGTGACGTTTGCCGGCGCACTTGCGACCGAAGGTCTGAAACCGTTCTGTGCGATCTACTCGACGTTCCTGCAACGTGGTTACGATCAGGTCGTGCACGATGTCGCGATCCAGTCGCTGCCGGTGCGCTTTGCGATCGATCGTGCCGGCCTGGTCGGCGCCGATGGGCCGACCCATGCGGGCTCCTTCGATGTCGCCTATCTGGGTTGTCTGCCGGGCTTTGTGATCATGGCCGCGGCGGACGAGGCCGACCTCGTCCATATGGTTGCAACCGCGGCAGCGATCGATGATCGTCCCTCGGCCTTGCGCTACCCGCGCGGTGAAGGCATCGGGGTCGCGTTGCCCGAGCGCGGCATTCCTCTCGAGATCGGCAAGGGCCGGATTGTTCGCGAAGGCACCAAGGTCGCGCTTCTGTCGTTCGGCACGCGCCTTTCGGAATGCCTGAAAGCCGCGGACGAACTTGCGGGTTACGGCCTTTCGACCACCGTAGCCGATGCGCGCTTTGCCAAGCCGCTCGACACCGATCTGGTTCTGCGGCTCGCGCGCGAGCACGAAGTGCTGATCACGATCGAGGAAGGTTCGGTCGGCGGATTTGGCGCCTATGTGCTGCAGGCGCTGACGGACAACGCCGCACTGGATAACGGCCTTAAAGTACGTTCGATGACTCTGCCGGACACTTTCATCGATCAGGACACGCCGGCTGCCATGTATGCAACGGCCGGACTTGATGCGAACGGTATCGTCCGCAAGGTATTCGAAGCGCTCCAGCGCGATATCGGGAGCGAGAAAAGCCGCCGGGCCTGACCCGTTTCGTTGATTGTTCGGCACAACCGTCGCCCCGGCAATTTCGGTTGCAAAGCGGTCAATAAACACGCTTCATATTGCCAAGGTGACTGCCCTCGCGGGCGGGCCTTGCTGGAGCCCCCTGACGTCCAGCTCAGATCTTAAGGGCGGGTATCGGTAGCGTGACCATGAAGGATTTCTCGCTCCATAAGAATCCTCAGCGTGGTCTTCGGTACCAATCCAACGAAGGTATCTGGTGGTCGGACGAGCTCAGGCGGTGGATGATCTCGGATTCCGAATTAATTTCGCAAGTATTATGGAACTCCGATTTTATCGTGCACGAGTATCGCTTCGATCTCGCCCTCAGCCGGCATGGGGTGGACCTCCGCCATTTGACCCGCATGCGCGATTTTTTGCCGTTGGCGGTCGAAGGCGAGCGACACACATTCCTGCGCGACCGGATGGTCAAGGAGATCTCCTTGAACACCGTTGCGGCGGTCGACGCCTATGACGCGGCCCTTGCTGCCGCGCTGAACGAGACGATCGTCAGAAGCCGCGACGGCAAAGCATGTTTGGCTCAAAACGTCTTTCTGCCGAGTCTGCGTAGAGCCAGCATAATCCTCGCCGGGCTCGCGCCTTATCTGAATTCGATTGATGCTATCGATCGATTGATCGATCTGCCGCTTTTTTTCGACGACATGATCTCCCTCAGGAAGCGAGAGCAACTGGAGATGATTGCGTCACAGGTCTTGCAAGCCATGCCGGCGGACATGGATCTCGACGAAAAATATCTGAGATTGTCCATGTTAACGCTGGCGGTCGACACCCTTTCGGCCTCTATGACGCTCTCGGTGAAAACCATTCTGGAACGCGAGCCGGGGGTGCCTTTGAATCAGATCAACTGGGACCCTGAACTGACGACGACGGGCCTGCCGTATATCGAAAGAAAAGCATCAAAAAGCATTCGTCTGTCGGACAATGTCATATCGGAAAACGACCGTGTACGCCTTTTTGTCGACGCCGCCGGGGTTCAGGGCAATGCATGCCCTCGCTATTCAAACTTGTATTTCGCCGTTGGCGCGCACCAATGCATCGGCAAGGCGATTAGCCGGAAAATATGGAAATCGACCACGAAACATCTGTGCACGATAGATCGCACTCTGCACGTAACCGCCCATTCGTTTCGCAGCCGCGATTGTGTTTTCAGCCTCCTCGAGACCCTTGAAGTTGACATCCATGAATGACGCAGAAAGCCGTTTGTTTTCAGTAATCGCAAAGATAAGGGGGTCTGACGCTCCCTTGGACCTGGATACCAAGCTTGCCTTGTTCATTCGCGACAGCATCGACTTCTTCGAGTTGCAAATCGCTATCGAGGACGCATTCGACATTGAAATCGACACCGAGCGATACGTAGACGTAAAGACGGTTCGGGACTTGCTCGAACTCCTGCCGGACTAGCCATTGGCGCATCTTACAAACCGAGCTTTGGACGCAGCACTTCGATATCTCCCCACTGAGATATCCGGAACGCTGCGAAAGCTTTCGCGGCCGCCCCGGCGCGCTGCACGATTTTGCCTGAATGGCGGCGACAGCTATGATTGTCAGATTGCAACAGGCGCATTCGCACGCGCGTTGACGCGCCACATCGCGACTTTTGAAGCCGGCGGCGGAAATCTGCTTGCGGGTGATTTTTCCGAACACTTGCGGTATTTCAGCGGACGGCCGTCACTGAAAATCATCCATCCGTATGTTTTTGATATTTTCGGTCTGCGGTATCGCGACTACCTTTATTTCAAGATCGGCGCACTGCTCGTCGAGCGCGGCATGACAATTCCGCAACTGGAAGCGGTGCATGCCAATCCGGACTGCTTTGCGGAGATCGCCGGCCGACCGGAAGCTTGCGCCGTCCTCACGCTGCATAGCGGCTTTCCTCACAGCGCCCGGCTGCTGACCGCTTCGGGTCGAAATCGTGTCACAGCAATTGTTGGCGATACGGATTGGGCCGAAGCCCATTACAGAAACAGTCGCGTCACCGATTATCAGAACATTCGCATGGTCCGCGCTGATCGCAATACCCTGATCAACCTGCATTCGTCGGTCAGGGACGGCCACGCGATCTTCTGCAACCCCGATCACATCAATCCGGTGACCTCCAAATGCGACCTGATCAGCCGCGCGATATTTGAATTTGCCGCGCGGAAGGGCGTTCAGACCTACTTCCTTGACTACGCGGTAACCGATCAAGGCCGGTTGAAGGTCTTTGCGGAAGCGGTCGCGTCCGGCACCAGCCCCGATCACGCGATCGAACAATTCTGCGCGTTCTGCTTCCAATCGAGCGGGCGACGAGTCAGTCCCATGACGAAAAGCCGATAATGGGTCTGCGGGTCAAAGCAGCCCTGCCTGATGGCCGGGCCCGGTTGCGAGATATTTTATATGTAAAACATATTGAGCGGGCCGGTAATGTTCCTTACGATGCCGACAATCGTCGATCATCGCAGACGCTCTGGCCCGACCATGCCGCCACAAGAACCGAACGCGCCGCTGGGAGTCGTTTTCATTCACGGCGTCGGAGGATCGGCGCTGGCATGGCAGCGGCAGGTGGAAAGCTTTCGCGCGGCCGGATACGCGCCGCTGGCCCTGGATCTGCCCGGCTATGGCGGCCGGCCGGCCATCGAAGCCATTGATTTCGAACAGTTTTCGGACGACGTGGAGGCGCAGATCGCGGCCGCGGGATTGGTACGCCCGGTGCTGGTCGGGCACTCCCTCGGCGGCATGATCGCGCAAACCATGCTGCGGCGAAAACCCGATGGATATCAGGCCGTTGTGCTGGTGGGGACGAGCCCGTCCTTCGGCAAACCGGATGGCGATTTCCAGAAAAAGTTCGTCTCCGACCGGCTGGCGCCGCTCCGGTCCGGCAAGACCATGCCCGAACTGGCCGCCGGAATGATCCACGAGATCATCGGCCCGAACGCAAATCCCGAGGGAAAACAGATAGCTATCGCCTCGATGGCGTCGGCGCCCGCGTCCACCTACCAGGCCTGTGTGGAAGCCATCGTAACCTTCGAAGAACGCGCGAACCTCGGCCAGATAAAGGTGCCGACGATGTGTCTCGTGGGCGAGTTCGACACCAATGCTCCGCCCGCCATGATGGAGCGCATGGCCTCGAAAATTCCGGGCGCCACATTCGTGGTCCTGCCCGGGCTGGGCCACCTGCCCAATCTGGAAAACCCCGCCGCCTTCGACGCGGCCGTGCTCGGCTTCCTGCGTGGTCTGGACGCGAGCGCTACAAGGAGTGCTGCCGGATGAAACCGATCGATCTGGACAAGACCGACACCGACGCCCCGCTGTTTGCGCCGGATGCCTTTAATCTCAGCGATTTCCAGGCAGACCTGATCGCCAAGAGCCGCCGCTTCGGCAAGCAATATCTGGCGCCGCGCGCCGCCCAGCACGATCGCGACGCCACCTTCCCGATCGAGAATTTCCGCGACATGCATCCCGAGGGCCTGCTCGGCATCTGCATTCCGAAATCGTCGGGCGGCATCGGCGCCGACTACAAGACCTATGCGCTATGCGCGTCCGAACTCGGCCGCTATTGCGGCGCGACCGCGCTGTCCTGGAACATGCATGTGTGCTCGACACTCTGGTCGGGCCCGATCTCCGACGAGATGGAGATGCCAGCCGACGTGCGCGCCGAACACCTCAAGCGCCGCGAAGTGCATTACCAGCGCATCCTGCGCGACGGCGCGGTGTATGCGCAGCCCTTCTCCGAAGGTGGCGCGGCGGCGGCGGGCGCTGTCGCGTTTGGCACCGAAGCGCGTCCGGTCGATGGCGGCTATATCGTCAACGGCAAGAAGATCTTCGCCTCGCTGTCCGGCTCCGCCGACTATTACGGCGCGCTCTGCACGCGCCGCGCCGAAGGCGAGGACGCGATGCGCCGCAATACGCTCTATCTCGGCATTCCGGCGAATGCACCCGGCGTCAGCGTCACCGGCGATTGGGATCCGCTCGGCATGCGCGGCACGGTTTCGCGCACGCTGATCTTCAAGGATGTGTTCGTGCCGGAAGATGCGGCGCTGATGCCGCCCGGCGTCTATTATCAGGCGGTGCTGCGCTGGCCGCACATGTTCCTGACGCTGACGCCGACCTATATGGGGCTCGCCCAAGCTGCCTACGACTTCACGGTCGCGTATCTGCGCGGCGAACTGCCAGGCATGCCGCCGGTCAAGCGGCGCATGTTCCCGACCAAGCAGCTCGCGGTCGCCGAGATGAAACTGATGCTGGAGCAGACCAAGGCGCTGTGGTTCCAGACCATCAGCGAGGCGCGTCCGAACCCTTCGAAGGATTCGGTCATGCGCGCCTATGCGGCACAGCACACGGTGATGGAAAATGCCAACGCGCTCGCGGTGAAGGCGATCCGCACCTGCGGCGGACAGGCGATGCTGAGAAGCCTGCCGCTCGAGCGCATCTATCGCGACAGCCGCTGCGGCTCGCTGATGCTGCCCTGGACCGCGGAAATCTGCATGGACCGGCTTGGCAAGGAAGCGCTGTACGAGCCAGGCGAGAAGGATGAGTGAGTTTTCTTTTCTTCACCTGCCCCTGAAAGGGGGAGGTCGGTCCGCAAAGCGGACCGGGTGGGGGTCATCTCTTGCTAGGAAACAAGACCCCCTCCCCAACCCTCCCCCTTGCAGGGGGAGGGAGCACACCGTGCACGCGGCTTAAGACGAAGCCATGGATCTCTCCGACCTCATCGCCCGCAACGCCGATTTCACGCCGGACAAGACCGCAATCCGTTTCGGCGACCGGGTTCTGAGCTATGCCGCGCTCCATTCACGCATCGTCGACACCGCGCGCGCGCTGAAATCCGAACTCGGCGTCGGTCGCGGCGACCGCGTTGCGATCCTCGCCGCCAACCATTCCGACTATCTGGTCACGCTTTATGCCTGCGCGCGGCTCGGCGCGATGCTGGTGACCCTGAACTGGCGGCTGGCGGTGGCCGAGCAGCTGTACATCCTGTCGAACAGCGGCGCCAAGGTGCTGGTGGTCGACAAGGAATTCTCCGCCGTGGTGGCGCAGCTCGCGCAACACTTGCCCGATCTCAAGGTGGTCGGGCTCGACTATACGCCCGACGGCGCGCCGTCGTTCGACGAGTTGCTCGCGAGCGGCTCCGGCGACGGCCGCAACCCGCATACCGACACCTCGAACCCGCTGCTGCTCGTCTACACCTCCGGCACCACCGGGCGCCCGAAAGGCGCGGTGCTGCGGCAGGACGCGCTGGTCTGGAACGCGGTGATGAGCCATCACGCGCATGACATGCGGGCGGACGATCACATCCTGACCTTCCTGCCGATGTTTCATGTCGGCGGGCTGAACATCCAGACCACGCCGGCACTGCAGCTCGGCGCCACCGTCACGATCCAGCCGCGCTTTGCGCCCGACACCGCATTGCAGTCGATCGCGACGGACAAGCCGACCTTGGTCGTGCTGGTGCCGGCGGTGATGCAGGCGCTGAGCCAGCACCCGCTCTGGCCTGCGTCCGACCTCACGTCGCTGCGCGCGGTCGCCACCGGTTCAAGCCTGATCCCGGTGCCGCTGATCGAAGCGTTCAACGCGCGCGGGATCCCGGTCATTCAAATCTACGGTTCGACGGAAACCGGGCCGACCGCGGTGTATACGCGTGTCGGCGGCGATCTCTCGCGCATGACATCGACCGGCCTGCCGGGACTGTTCTGCGACGCGAAGGTCGTAGACAATGATGGCCGCGAATTGCCGCACGGCACGGCCGGCGAAGTCATCGTGCGCGGGCCGAACGTCCTGTATGAATATTGGGGCGATGCGGATGCTACGGCCGAAGCGCTGCGCGATGGCTGGTATCACACCGGCGATATCGGCACCCGCGATGCGGACGGCTATTTCTATATCCACGACCGCAAGAAGAACATGATCATCTCCGGCGGCGAGAACATCTATCCTGCCGAAGTGGAGCGCGTACTGCATGATCACCCCTGCATCGCCGAGGCCGCGGTCATCGGCCGCGCCGATCCGAAATGGCAGGAGGTGCCGGTGGCCTATATCGTCTGCCGCAAGGACATGACGATCGGGGCGGACGACGTGAAGGCGTTCGTCGGACAGCATCTCGCCCGCTTCAAGATCCCGCGCGAGATCGTGTTCGTTGAATCGCTGCCGCGCACCGCGCTCGGCAAGGTGCAGCATTTCATGCTGCGGGAGCAGCAGTGAGCGAAGCCCTCTCTCTTTCTTCACCTCCCCCTTTCAGGGGGAGGTCGATTGCCTTCGTTTGCGAAGGCAATCGGGTGGGGGTCACATTAAAATTGACTGAGAACCCCCTCCCCAACCCTCCCCCTTTCAGGGGGAGGGAGCACACGGAGCAAGTTTAAAAAATGCGTATCGCGGTATTGGGTGGCGGCAACGGTTCGTTCGCGGCGGCGGGAGATTTCGCACTCGCAGGCCATGACACGCGGCTCTGGCGGCGCGACAAGGCCGCGGTCGAAGCGCACCGCGCTGCCGGGTCTGCCATCCTGATCAAGGATTTCTCCGGGCAGCGCGTGGCCAAGCTCTCGCGCGTCACCAACGACATCGCCGAAGCCGTAGGCGATGCCGAACTGGTCGTCTGCCCCGCGCCCGCGCATGCCCAGCCCGATATTGCCAAGGTGCTGGCGCCGCACCTAAAGGACGGACAGGTCGTGTTCCTGCCGCCCGGCACCTTCGGCTCGATGCTGTTCGCGCAGGCCATGCAAGCCGCCGGCAACAAGGCGAAAGTCGCTTTCGCCGAGACCGGCACCCTGCCGTGGCTCACCCGCAAGCACAGCGATTTCGAAGCCGCGGTGACGGTGCGCGCCAAGCGGCTGCCGACCGGCGTGTTTCCGCTGACGTTAAAGGATCATGCGCTGAAGGTGATCGGCGAAGCGTTCCCCGGCGTGATCGAGGATTGCGGCGACGCGCTCTCCGGTGCGCTGATGAATGCCGGCGGGATAATCCATCCGCCGCTGATCACCATGAATGCCGGGCCGCTGGAGCATTTCGATCGCTGGGACATTCACAAAGAGGGCACCCAGCCTTCGATCCGCCGCGTGACCGATGCGCTCGACGCCGAACGGATCGCCGTGCGCGAGGCGCTGGGCTACCGCGCGCCGCATTTCCCGCTGGCCGACCATTACGCCAAGGAAGGCGACGAATGGATGTATGGCCGCGGCTCGCACGACAAGCTGACGGACTCCGGCGACTGGCGCGAGCACATCGTCCTGACCGAGCATCGCTACATGCTGGAAGACACGCGGATGGGCCTGTCGTTCCTGGCGTCGGTCGGTGAACTTGCCGGTGTGCCGACGCCGCTGGCTCGCGCCTTCCTTGCCATCGGCGGCGCGGTGGTGGGCGAGAATTTCATGGTGACCGGCCGCACGCTGAAGGGCATGGGGCTCGGGCGATACGACAAGGCGGGATTGCAGAGGCTGCTCGCGGAAGGCTTTTCAAAGTGACGTCGCTCGCCTCAACTCCGGAGGTATCGGCTCTTGCTTCACCTCCCCCCTTGCGGGGGAGGTCGACGGCCGAAGGCCGTCGGGAGGGGGGTGAATGGCACGCTAGGTTTGTACGGTTTACCCCCCTCCCCAACCCTCCCCCGCAAGGGGGGAGGGAGCGCACCGAGGTCGCTGCGCTCGACACGTTCTCACAACGGGCAATGCCATGACAAACCGCGACACCATCGCCTGTCTCGGCGCCGGCCGCATGGGGCGCGGCATTGCCGTCGTGTTCGCCTATGCCGGACATCCGGTGAAGGTGGTCGACTTCAAGCCGCGCAGCGAAGCCGACTTCAGGAAGCTCGAGACGGAAGCGCTCGGCGAAATCCGCGGCGTGCTGAGCTCGCTCTCGACCTTCGGCATGTTCGATCCGGCGCAGGTCGAAACGATCCTGTCGCGTGTCAGCATCGTTCCGGAGAGCGGCGCGCAGGCCGCGTTCTCCTCGGCCGCGGTGATCTTCGAAGGCGTGCCGGAAGTGCTCGACCTCAAGCGCGAGGCGCTGGCGCAGGTCTCCAAGCTCGCGGGCCCCACTCCGATCATCGCCTCGACCACCTCGACCATTCTGGTCGACGACATTTCGAGCGCGGTCGAGCATCCCGAGCGCTTCCTCAATGCGCATTGGCTGAACCCGGCATATCTCGTGCCGCTGGTCGAGATGTCGCCGGGCAAGCATACCGATCCCGCAGTGACAGAGAGGCTCAAGGCGATGCTGGAAGCCATCGGCAAGGTGCCGGTGGTCTGCGCCGCAGCGCCCGGCTATATCGTGCCGCGCATCCAGGCACTCGCGATGAACGAAGCCGCGCGCATGGTGGAGGAAGGCGTCGCCTCGCCGGAAGACCTCGACAAGGCGATCAAATACGGCTTCGGCTTCCGCTTCGCCGTGCTCGGCATGCTGGAATTCATCGACTGGGGCGGCGGCGACATTCTCTATTATGCCAGCCGCTATCTCACCAAGGCGCTGGACGATCCGCGCTACGCCTCACCCGACATCATTGCGCGCAACATGGAGGCCGGTCATATTGGCCTGAAGACGCAGCGCGGCTTTTTGAATTACGAGGGGATGGATGTGGAGGCGTATCGCGCCGAGCGATTGCGTGCGTTCGTGGCGATGCTGCGGCATTTCGATCTGGTGAAGCCGCCGGTGGTGTGATCCGTCACCCTGAGGAGCGAGCGAAGCGAGCCGCGAAGGGCGACGGCCCGAGTGGGCCGATCCTGGCTGTGCATCCTTCGAGGGGCCGCTACGCGGCCACCTCAGGATGACGGTTCGATCGCGGAGGAAGGAAAAGAAACGCTACCCGAACACGTCCTGCAGCACGCCGTTCTTCACCACCACCGTATTGTCCAGGGTGATCGTGGTGTTCATCACCGGCAGGTCGAAATGTCCCGCGGTGTAGCGGCCGGCGAATTCGTTGGCGCCGGTGGAGAACAGGAAATTGCCCGGCACGGCGCGGATCTCGGTGCCGTTGGTGTCGCGCTGCCCGTACATCGCCAGCGCCTCGTAGCGGGCGCCGGGATTCATGCCCCAACCGACATGCGACACCGCATAGGCCTCGCGGTTACCCCAGGCGGCAAGATATTTGCGGAACATCTCGGCGTCCGTCCCTTCGCCGATGATGTCGGTGATGTAATCGTCCTTGAAGTCGAGCCGGATCGGCTCGGACATGTAGCGCTTGAAGGTGAGATTGATGTCGCCGCGGTTCAGCACCAGCGTGCCGTTGACCGAATTCGCCTTCGGGAACGACACCACGATGCCGCCCGGCCAATGCGCCAGCGTGCCGGGCTTTTCGGTCCAGCCCCAGATGCCGACGGTCTGCGCGCCCTCCATGTCGACGTCGAGGTCGGTGCCGGCTTCCGACGTCACCGTCATGCGCTTGGAGCCGCGCAGCATGCGCGCGGCGTTGCGCACCTGCCCTTCGAGCGCGGGATCGGGCCGCATGCGCTCCAGCGCCTCGGGGTGCTCGTTCGAGATCACCATGATGCGGGCGCCGGCCTTCAGGATGTCCGGGGTCTCCGGCGCATGCATCAGGCCTTCCAGCGTGCAGTCGACCACGAAGCCGGCCTGGCCCAGCGCGGATACGACAGGCGCAAGCTTGCCGATCGCCTGGCTCGCGCCGGTCGAGCGGATCGGCACCACATATTCATTGCGCGGCGTGGGAAGCACGATGTGGAACGGACGGGCGCCGAGGCGCAGCAGCGCCAGTTCGGCGAGCTGCACATTGAGCTGGCGGGATTGTGTCTCCGACAGGATCGCGGCGGTGTCGCCCTTCCTGACCTTGCACTTCTCGAACAATTCGCAGAAGGCGTCGATCCATTTGCCTTCGATCCGGTCCGCCAGCATCAGTTTTCCTCCGGAAATCCGACCAGGAGCCAGGCACGCAGCGCGTTGAACGCCGCATTCAGGATCAGGCCGAGCGCGGAGATCGCGATGATGGGCACGAACATGTCCACCGTCTGGAAATTGCGCGCGGCCCGCACCAGGAGATGCCCGAGCCCGTCGGTCGACGATATCATCTCCGACAGAAAGACCACGATGCACGAAATGACAAGGCTGATCCGGCAGCCGGTGAGGATCGAGGGCAAAGCCGCCTTCAGCACCACCGTGAACAGGCTCTTGAACCGGCTCACGCCCATGGCGCGCGCCGACCAGACCAGCTTCGGTTCGACCGAGATGGCACCCTGATAAGTTGCGAGCAGGATCGGGAACAGCGCATCGGCGAAGACCAGCGCGATCTTGGACGAATGGTCGAAGCCAAGCGTCAGGATGAAGGCCGGATAAAGCGCGATCTTCGGCACCGGCGCCAGCACCCGGATCAGCGGGCGCAGCAATGCGCCGATCGCCGGACTGCCCGCGGCGGCGATGCCCAGGCCCACGCCGACGATCACAGCGAGGCCGAAGCCCCAGAACAGCCGGTACAGCGTGGTCGCGGCATGGCCGAGGAAAACCGGATCGCCGAGCAGATGCAGAAAGCGCCCGAACACCGCGCCCGGCGGCGGCAACAGCGTCGGCGGGGCGATCTTGGCAACGGTCAGATATTGCCAGAGCGCGAGCAGCAGCAGGATCGGGATCAGCCCGATCACAAGCTCGGAGAGGCGGGTGCGCGCGGTCATGCCGAGCCGACCGCGATCTGATGCACCGGATCGGCCCAGCCGACCACCACGTTGCGGAAGCGTTCGAAGATCAGGTCGAGCACGAAGCCGAGCACGCCGACGATCACGATAGTGGCGTAGACCGTGTGGTATTGCGCCAGATCGAGCGAGTTGAACAGCAGATTGCCGATCCCGGCCTGGCGCACGATCATCTCGCTGGTCACCATGGTGATCAGCGCCAGCACGAGCCCGGTGCGGCAGCCCACCATGATTTCCGGCAAGGCCGCCGGCAGCACGATCCGAAACAGCCGCTCGCGCGCATTCATGCCCATGGCGGCGCCCGACCAGAGCAGCTTTTCGCCGACCGCCTTGGCGCCCTGATAGGTGTGGTAGATCAGCGGCAGCGACACGCCGAGAAAGATCACCAGCGTCTTCGATGCTTCGCCGATCCCGAGCCACAGCATGATGATCGGCATCAGCGCCGCTTTCGGCACCGGATAGATCATCATGAAGAGCGGATTGAAGAAGGCCGCGACCTTCTTGCTGCGCCCCATCATCAGCCCGACAGGAACGGCGAACAGGAACGCCAGTACGAAGCCGATCACCATGCGGCGGATCGACGACAAAATGTCGAAGAGCGAGCGCGGATCGGTCAGGATCGCCGGCAGGTCGCGCAGCGTCTCCCAGGCGGTCGGCAGCGACTCCAGCCCGATCAGGCGCGCGCCGATCTCCCAAGCCACCAGCAGCGCGAAGCACGCGATCAGCGGCGGCACGCCGGGGATGGCGGTGAGGTTCTTCATGCGCAAAGACTCATGCTCATGCCGCCTCGTCCGCCGGATGGTCCATCATCTGCTCGATGCCGACCACGTACTCCTGGTATTTGCGGTTGACCAGAAGTTCGGCCCGGTGGCGCGGCCGCGGCAGATCGATGGTGACGATCTCCTTGATGCGGCCTGGCGAGCGCGTCATCACGATCACCCGGTCGGACAGGAAGACCGCCTCGTCGACGCTATGGGTCACGAACATCACCGTCTTGCGGTCGCGCTCCCAGATGTCGAGAAGCTCGTTTTGCAGACGCACGCGGGTGTGGGCGTCAAGCGCTCCGAACGGCTCGTCCATGAGCAGGATTTTCGGCCGGTAGGCGAGCGTCCGGCAGATCGCGACACGCTGCTTCATGCCGCCCGACAATTCCTTCGGGTAGAAATCGGCGTAGCGGGTCAGATTGACCATCGCGAGCAATTCGCGCGCCCGCGCCTCGGCCGCCTTGCGGCTCTCCCCTTGCTCGAGCAGTCCATACATGACGTTGCCGAGCACGGTTTTCCACGGAAACAGGGCAAATTCCTGAAACACCGGACCTCGATCGGGGCCGGGCCCTTCGACCGGCTTGTTGTCCACTAGGATCGCACCGGTCGAGGGCGGCACGAAGCCGCCGACCATATAAAGCAGGGTCGACTTGCCGCAGCCGGACGGGCCCAGGATCGACACGAACTCCCCGTCGCCTACCTTCAGGTCGATGTCGGAAATCGCGAGATGTGGCCGGTTGCGCTGCGTGTCGAAGGTTTTGGAAAGGCCTTCAATTGAGATCATTGTGCAGCCAATCGCCGAGCATTGCCGGTTATCCCACTTTCCCGCTCGTCCCCTGCATCGGCGGGGACCGAGAGCCAAATAACGCTCGTCCCGGCTTAAGCGGAAACGAGCGTTGAGCGGAGCAATTCGCGTCTGACAGGCTCAAGCCGGCGCACGATAGCGGGGCGTGGGAGGGGCGGCAAGCACCCGGAGTGGGCAGCAATTGCGCGCGCCTTAAGCAATGCGGACCCATTACGGAGACCGACGGCAAAAAAATTGCGAAAGGCAATTATCGAGGCGGGAAGCCCGGGAAGCCGACGAAATTTCCTGCTGCGGTCACTGCACCCGGTGCTGGCCAATGCCGGTACCGCCCGGCGCGAAAACGACCGCCCACCAGTCCGGTGCGGCACCCAGATCAGCCAGCCACTCCGCGCCTCCCCGGACCAATGCGCCCGACCGGTGCGCCCGCACCCGAAGGCCGCCCGCCCGGCCGGATTGAGCGATAGCTCAATACGACCGCGGCATGCCGAGCACGTTCTGGCCGAGATAGGCGAGGATCAGATTGGTCGAGATCGGTGCGATCAGCGAGATGCGCGCGTCCCGCCACTTGCGCTCGACATCGAATTCGCGCGCGGCGGCGAATCCGCCATGGGTCTGCATGCAGGCTTCCGCCGCGTGCCAGGCGGCTTCGCTCGCCAGCAGCTTCGCCATGTTGGCCTCCTCGCCGCAGGGCTGGCCCGCCTCGAACAGCGCACAGCCGGCGCGGATCATCAGGTCCGCCGCCTTCCACTCGGCATAGCAGCGCGCCAACGGAAACTGGATGCCCTGGTTCTGGCCGATCGGGCGGCCGAACACCTCGCGCTCCTTCGAATAAGCCACCGCCTTGTTGATGAAGAAGCGGCAATCGCCGGACGATTGCGAGGCGGCGACCAGCCGCTCGGAATTCATGCCGGTGAGAATATAACGAAAGCCCTGCCCTTCCTCGCCGATCAGATTTTCTGCCGGCACTTCGAGATTGTCGAAGAACAGTGCATTGGTCTGGTGGTTGATCATGGTGTCGATGCGCTGCATCGACAGACCCTTGCCGAGTGCGTCCTTCACATCGACGAGCAGCACCGACAACCCTTCGGTGCGCTTCTTCACCTGATCGGCGGGCGTGGTGCGGACCAGCAGCGTCATCAGGTCGGACTTGTGCGCGCGCGAGGTCCAGATCTTCTGGCCGTTGACGATGTAGCGGTCGCCCTTCTTCTCGGCGCGGGTCTTCAGTTGCAGCGTATCGGAGCCGGTGGTCGGCTCGGTGACACCGAACGCCTGGAAGCGGATTGTGCCTTCGGCGATGCCGGGGAGATATTTGTTCTTCTGCTCCTGATTGCCGTGCCGCAGCAGCATGCCCATCATGTACATCTGGGCATGACCGGCGCTGGCCTGGCAGCCATTGGCGTTGATCTCTTCAAGGATCGCGCAGCCTGCACGCAGCGGCAGGCCCGACCCGCCATACTCCTCCGGAATCTGCGCTGCGAGATAGCCCGCCTCGGTCAGCTCCCGGATGAAGTCTTCCGCATAATCGTCGTTGTCCTCGAGCTTGCGCCAATACTCGCCCGGATATTTCTTGCAGATCGCGCGCACGCCTTCGCGGATCTCCGGATAATCCTCGCCGAGCGGGACCGAGACGTTGAGTGCATACGAGTTGATGGCATCCATGATGTTTCCTTCTTCTTGCGCGATCAGGCGGTGGTGCGGCGTACGCTTCCGGGCAGCAGCAGTGCGGTATCTTCCGCCAGCGCCGGCGGATTCTTGCGGAACGCCGGACGTTCGCCATCGAATTGCAGCGGCAGCCCCATGAGCTGGAATTTGCCGTCGGCGCTCTGCTGCAGCATTTCCACGGCCTTGGTTTGCGGATGGTTCAAAACCTCATCGAGCGATTGCAGTGGCGCGCAGGGCACCGAGGCGGCCGCCAGCGCATCGATCCAGTATTGTCGCGGCTTGGTCCTGATCACCTCGGCGACCAGCGCGTTGACCTTCACCCGGTTGCGCACGCGGTTGGAATTGGAATTCATCTCCGGATCGTCGGCCCATTCCGGATGGCCGACGGCCTGCGCGAAGCGCCGGAACAGATTGTCGTTCGCCGCCGCGATCACCACCCAGCCATCGGTGGCCTCATACGCTTTGTAGGGCGCCATGCCGCCATTCTCGGAGCCGACGCGCTTCGGCACATTGCCGGAGGCGAGATACATCGCCGTCGACATGCACATCCAGGACAAAGCCGTCTCGAACAGCGAGGTGTTGACCTCGCAGCCCTCGCCGGTCTGGTTGCGACGGATAAGCGCCGACAGGATACCGATGACGGCCCACATGCCGGCGCCCTGGTCGATGATGGACGGCCCCGTGCGCACCGGCTCCGCGCCCTCATGGCCGGTCACGCTCATCAGTCCGCCGAACGCCTGCAAAAGCGGATCGTAACCCGGCGTATTCTTCAGCGGTCCTTCGGCGCCGAAGGCGGTCAGATTGCAATAGATGAGCGATGGCTTGTCCTTGCGCAAAGCCGCAGCGTCGAGCTGATAACGCTCGACCAGACCGGGCCGCATGTTCTGCACCACGACATCCGCCTTCTCGACGATGTAGCGGCGCAGCGTCTCGCGCTCGGCATCGTTCTTCAGATCGAGCGCCGCGGAATATTTGTTGCGGTTGATGGCCTGGAACATGCCGGCGGCGCCATGCAGGAACGGCGGCCCCCAGTTGCGCGCGTCATCGCCGCCTTGCGGGTTCTCGATCTTGATCACGGTGGCGCCAAGCTCGGCCAGAACCAGGCCCGCGATGGGCGCAGCAACGCTGTGGCCGAGTTCGACGACGACGGTATTTTCCAGCGGGAGTGACATGCGCTTTGGGCCCTGCATTCCGCGGCGAGGTAGAAGGCGCAAAGTTGCTATGTCAACGATGTGTTTGACTGGCCAATCAATGCAGGGGCGCCCTTTCGTGTCCCGAAAACCAGCGCGGTTTACAGCAGTTTCAAACGTCCCGATCCGGCAAAGCGTTTGACCGCGTCCCCTAGCCACCTTCAAGATGAAGACACGCACACGACGGCCGGATCAACCGGCCGCGTCCGGGAGGAACGATCATGACACGCCGTATCGCGTCGCTTCTGCTTGCCGCCACGCTTGCCGCCTTTGCCGCACCCGCCACCGCCCAGACCTGGCCCTCCAGCTCCATTCGCATCCTCGTCGGCTTTGGCCCGGGCTCGACGGCGGACACACTGGCGCGGCTTGTCGGCAAGCATATGGAGCAGACCTTCGGCCAACCGGTCGTGGTCGAGAACCGGCCCGGCAATTCGTCGATGATCGCGGCCGAGACCGTCGCGCGCTCGGCGCCCGATGGATACACGCTGTTCATGGCGACGGTGGCGCAGACGCTCAACCCGGCGACGACCAAATCCGGCTTCGACCTGTCGAAACAGATGGAGCCGATCGCGTTGCTCGGCGTGGTGCCGAACATGCTGGTCGCGCATCCCGATGTTGCAGCCAAGAGCGTGAAAGATCTGGTGGCTCTAGCGAAGACCAATCCGGATGGCCTGACCTTCGGCACGTCGGGCGCCGGCACCGCAAGCCATCTGGCCGCGGAATTGTTCAACCAGAAGGCCGGCACCAAGATCGTCGCGGTGCATTATCAGGGCGGCAGCAACCAGGCACTGACCGACCTGCTCGCCGGCCGCATCACGCTGATGTTCAATGTCGCGGCCACGCTCGCCCCGCATGTGAAGGCGGACAAGCTCAATGCGATCGCGATGGCGCAGCCGAAGCGGGCCGGCATCATGCCGGACCTTCCGACCATGGACGAAGCCGGCATGCCGGGCTTCGATGTCGGCATCTGGATCGGACTGCTCGCGCCGACCGGCACCCCGGCGGCCATCGTCGACACGTTATCAAAGGCCGCCAACGATGCACTCAAAACGGAGCCGGTGATGAAGGCGATGAAGACACAGGGCATCGACGCAATCGGTGGTACGCCGAAGGAGTTCGCCACCTTCATCCGCGCCGATATCGACAAGTGGACCGCCTTGTCGGCCGCGAGCGCTGAGAAGAAATAGGATGCGGCTTAAGTCAAAGGGTCGTCGCGCTCACGGGTTGAGCGCGACGATGGTCCAGTTCAGCACCGTCGCGAAGCTGACCCAGAGCACGTAGGGAACCAGCAGCCACGCGGCGGGGCGCGAGAAGCGTTGCACGTACCAGATCAGTGCGACGATCGACGCCCAGAGCAGCACGACTTCGAGGCCGGCCAGCAGCGGCTGCTTCAGATGGAAGAACAGCAGACTCCAGCCGACGTTGAGGATCCCGTTCGTGACGAACAGGATCACGACCATGCGCCGCTGCGTCTCACCGGCGGCGCGCCAGGCTAGCGCGGCTGAGACGGCGGCGAGAATGAAAATAGTCGTCCAGACGGGTCCGAACAGCCAGTCCGGCGGCTGCCATGACGGCTTGACCAGCGCGCGATACCACGGGCCGATATCGGTCAGCATGCCTCCGGCGATGGAGACGATGGCGTAGCCGAGGGCTGAGACCGCCAGCGGCAGCAGGAATGATCGTCGCATGCTCGCCCCTATCTCGTTCCGTACATCCGGTCGCCGACGTCGCCGACGCCCGGCACGATATAGCCGGACGCATCCAGCTCCTCGTCGATCGCGGCGGTCCAGATATGCACGTCGGGATGATGCGCCTGCACCTTGTCGACGCCCTGCGGGGTTGCCAGCAGACAGACGATACGCACCGAGCGCGCGCCGGCTTCCTTCAGCCGATCGACCGCGGCGACGGCGGAATTGCCGGTCGCCAGCATCGGATGCAGCACCAGCACCAGACGCTCGGCGATATCTTCCGGCGCCTTGAAGAAATACTCCACCGCTACCAGCGTGCGCGGATCGCGATACAGCCCGATATGGGCGACACGGGCCGAAGGCAGCAGATTGAGCATGCCCTCGAGAAAGCCCATGCCGGCGCGCACGATCGGCGCCAGCACCAGCTTCTTGCCGGTGAGGATCGGCGATTGCATCTTCGCGAACGGCGTTTCGATCTCGATCATCTCCAGCGGCAGGTCGCGCGTGACTTCGTAACAGAGCAGTTCGCCGATCTCGGCGAATAATTCGCGGAACGCCTTGGTCGAGCGGTTCTTGTCGCGCAGCAGCGTCAGCTTGTGCTGCACCAGCGGGTGATCGACAATGGTGACGCCGCGCATGATGGACTCCAAAAAAACCCGGCGATCCTCAAATGGCTAAAATACCGTGCCGTCGCTGATAACATGAATCGGCGGCGGCCCGCCCGGACGCTTCGCATTGGCGAGCTTGCGGCCGGCGGCCCAGGTGCCGCCTTCCAGCACCGCGCCGAGTGGAAAATCCGCCGCGTCGAGCGAGAGCTTCTGCCGCACCAGCGGCGCGATCCGATCGAGCAGCGCCACCGTCAGCGCCCGCCACTCCACCACCAGTTCGGACCAGACTTCATGGCCCTGCCCGGCCGCCGCCGGATCGCGCAGCGCGATCACGCCGGCATCGATGAACAAACCGCCATTACGGTACTCCGCCAGCCCGGTAAGCCCGTCGAGATCGGACACCGTCACGCCGCCGTCCTGCAGCGGTTCGATCAGGGAATAGGTCAGCCATTGCGACAGCTTGTGGAACGGGATTAGCCCGTTGGTCTCGTCGTCGCGAGCAATCGCCGGATGCCGCCAGGTGTCGCCAAGGGACACGCCGTCCAGTGCAATGCGGCCGGGCCAGATCGGTCCGAGATGATGCAGCACCGCGCGCAGGATGTCCGGTGCGGGCAGCGGCTTCCCGCCCACAGCGCGTACGAGATGATCGAACAATCCGCCCGGCCGCGCGGCATCGTTCAGGCCAAACACCGCCGGATTGTCGAGTGCGTTCCGGCCGAGCCTCGCGATCAGCGCCGCGCGGCCTTCGAGCCCGGTCAGCGGATTGTGGTCGCTGACCTGGAAGCCGCGCGCGAGATCCTCCGCCGTGAACGCCGCCAGTTCACTGGCATCGGCCCGCATGGGATCGGCCGGATCGGCCGAGAAGTATCCGGCCTCGAACATGCGCAGACTTGCAATCGCAAGTCCTTCCGAACGCGAGACCTGCAGCCCGGTGATGCCGTCGCGATAGCGCCAGTCAGGCCCGGCGCCGGCATCGAGCAGCACGGAGACGATGGCGAGATCGAAAGCGGCCCGCGCCTGCGCGGCCGCGTCGTCCCATTGGCGCGCGGCCGCAAGCTGCGGCCAGAGATCCACGCCGGCCAGCCTGAAGTGGCGCCAGCGCGCATGCAGGGGCACGTGCAGCGACGGATAATTCTCCCGGATCACCCCAGCGACCACGTCGGCCGCGTAATCGAGCTTCTCCGGATGAAGCGTGAAGTTTGCGAGTTTGTCGTTCTCAGCCGCGGCCAGCATCTCGTGCGCACGCTCGCGCACGGCGTTGGCGGAGAGAAGGGAGTCGGCTGCATCGATCGCGTCTGTCACGAACACACACTCCGCTCGTCCCCGCGAAAGCGGGGACCCAGAGCCGTAATGAGACGGTTCGGGAAAAGAACTGGGCTCCCGCTTTCGCGGGAGCGAACGGAGGTTGGGTTCATGGTCAAACCAATCCCGCTCAGAAATCCCGCAGGTTGCGGCCGACCGTGGCTTTCAGTTCGTCTTCGGTCGGCGCGCCTTCCGGCGTGAAATAGCCCGCGGCTTTCTTGGCTTCCATCTCGACCTTGGCGTCGTCCGGAATCATGTCGTCCGGGATCGGAACGCGCTCGACGATGTCGATGCCGGAGCCGGTGATGGCGTCATACTTCATGTTCGACATCGAGACGAAGCGGTCGATCTTGGTGATGCCGAGCCAGTTCAGCACGTCCGGCATCAACTGCTGAAAGCGCGCGTCCTGCACACCGGCGACGCATTCGGTGCGCTCGAAATAGGTCGCGGCCTGGTCGCCACCGGGCTGGCGCTTGCGCGCGTTGTAGACCAGGAATTTCGTGACCTCACCGAGTGCGCGGCCTTCCTTGCGGTTATAGACGATGAGCCCAACGCCGCCGTTCTGCGCTTCGCGGATCGACTCGGCGATGCCGTGAATGAGATAGGGCCGGCAGGTGCAGATGTCGGAGCCGAACACGTCGGAGCCATTGCATTCGTCATGCACGCGGCAGGCGAGCTTCTTCCTCGGATCGGCCAAAGCCGCCGGATCGCCGAAGATGTATAGCGTGATCCCGCCGATCGGCGGCAGAAACACGGACAGATCAGGCCGCGTCACCAGTTCCGGATACATGCCGCCGGTCTGCTCGAACAGCGTGCGGCGCAGCTTGTCTTCGGTGGTGCCAAAGCGTTCGGCAATGCCCGGCAGATACCAGACCGGATCGATCGCCGCCTTGGTCACCGCAACGTCACGCGCGCTGTGGACCAGTTCGCCGTCGACCTTGATGAAGCCGGTATCGAAGAAATGATCGAGTTCGGGCAGCGTCAGCCGCGCCTTGGTGATGGCGATGGTCGGACGGATATCGATGCCTTCGGCAATCTCGGTCCGGAAATCCTGCGCCACGCGGTGGCCCCAGGGATCGAGCGACACGATGCGCTTGGCATCGGCCCATTGCGCGAACGGTCCGATATCGACCACTGGCGCGGTGTCGCGCAGGTCCGGCCGGGCGATCGGATTGAGCGCGCCGGAGGAGACCGCAAGCGCGCGGTACAAGGCATAGGAGCCGCCATGCGCACCGATGGCGTTGCGGTCCGGCCCTGCATTGACGGTGCCGATCACCGGCCCGCGTTCGCGCGCGGTTGGCGCGCCCCAGCGGAGCGGAAAACGTCCCGGCGTCCTATGCCCGGGATGCGAGGTGAGACGGATGTGACCGTCCCTGTTCGTGGACATGACATTGCCCCACAAAAGCAAAAAGCCCTCGTCCGGCAGCGCCGGAAGGAGTGGCTTCAAAAAGAGAAGATAACGATGGGTTGTGGGTTCGGCAAGGGGGATTTGGAGTCGGCGCCGCTCCGCCACCCTCCCCCTTGTGGGGAGGGTCGGTGAGCGACGAACGAAGTGAGACGCGAGCCGGGGTGGGGGTGGTAACTCGACTCGCAGGGCCACCAAACGCGTCTGCTGATGCCCCCCCACCCCGACCCACAAGGGGGAGGGTGAAGGAAGACGTTACACCCGCCCCCGGATCATATCCGCGGCGCGCTCCGCAATCATGATGACCGCCGCGTTAATATTGGCGCCGATGATGTCCGGAAACACCGAGGCATCGATGACCCGCAGGCCCTCGGTCCCCCTCACCTTCAACTCCGGATCGACCACCGCCATGTCATCACTCGCCGGTCCCATCTTGCAGGTGCCGCAGGGATGATGCGTGGTCACGACGCTGTTGCGGATGAAGGTCTCGAACTCCGCATCGGTCTTCACGTTGGCGCCCGGCATGATCTGGCGCGCGATGAAGGGTTTCAGCGCCGGCTGACTGGCGACCTCGCCGAACATCGCCACCGCCGCCTTCAGCGTCTGCCAGTCGCCGTCGGTAGACAGCAGGTTCTGCTGGATGTGCGGATGTGCGAACGGATCGGCCGATGCCAGCGAGATCGTACCGCGGCTTTCCGGACGAAGCACCACGATCCTGCAGGCAAAGGTATCCTCGAACGCAGCCTTGAACGGCGGCAGATAAGGCGCGGCGCCGAGCGGCCCGGCAATGAACAGAAGCTGCGCGTCCGGCAGCTGGTTCGCGGCGCGCGGTGTCTTGAGGAATCCGATCAGGCCGCCCGGCAGATCGGTGGTGAAACCGGTGCCGAACACCGCGCCCTGCGCGAGCGACAGCGCAATGCGGTCGAGCCGAAGATTTTTCTGCACCGGGCCGCCGCCATTGCGGCCATAGACGATCAGCGCCGCGACATGATCCTGCAAATTCTTGCCGACGCCGGGCAGTGCGACCTTGACCGGGATGTCGCGTGCGTTGAGTTCATCCGGCGCGCCGATGCCCGACAGCATCAGCAGTTGCGGCGAGTTGATAGTGCCGCCGCAAAGCAGCACTTCCTTTGCCGCGCGGGCAACTTTCGTCTCGCCACCCTCCCGATATTCCACGCCGGTCGCTCGCGCGCCGTCGAAGATGACGCGCGACGTCTGCGCATTGACCTCGACGGTGAGATTGCTGCGCGCCAGCGCCGGCCGCAGATACGCCACCGCGGTCGAACAGCGGCGGCCGTTGCGGATCGTCGCCTGCATCCGCGAGAAGCCGTACTGCTCCTCGCCGTTGTAATCCGGATTGAAGGGATGCCCCGCCTGCCCGGCCGCCTCGATATAGGCATCGACCAGCGGATCGGCGTAGCGCGAACGGCGCGTGGTCAGCGGCCCCGAGCCGCCGCGATACTCGGTTTCGCCGCCCTCCCAGCTTTCCTGCTTTTTGAAATACGGGAGAACGTCGCGGTACGACCAGCCGCGCGCGCCATTGTCCGACCACCGGTCGAAATCGCCGCGATGGCCGCGCACATAAGCCATTGCGTTGGTGGACGACGAGCCGCCGATCACCTTGCCACGCGCGACTTCCATCTTGCGTTTGCCCGCATAGGGCTCCGGCTCGGTGTCGTAGTGCCAGTCGAACAGCCGCTCCTTGTAGACTTTGCCCCAGCCGAGCGGGATTTTCAGCCAGAAGCCCGAGTCCCAGGGCCCGGCCTCCAGCAGGAGCACGCGCGTGCTGGCATCCTCCGTCAGCCGGGCCGCGAGCGTACAGCCCGCGGACCCGGCGCCGACGATGATGTAGTCGTATTCGGATGTGGTCATGGCAATGAATCTGACAGGCACGAGGTAAGGCCGTCACCCTGAGGTGCGAGTGTACAGGCAAGCCCTGCTTGCCTGTACACGAGCCTCGAAGGGCGGCGGCCAAGGCCGTTCATCCTTCGAGGCCCGCGCTGCGCGCGGGCACCTCAGGATGACGGAGCGAGCCTTACTTCGGCGCCTTGGCGTCGACCACCTTCTTCAGGACGTCGAATTCCTTCTTCACCGCCGGATTGGCGTCGACGATCTTGGTGCCGAGCGCGACGAAATCCTTCATCATCTTCTCCTGCTCGGCCGCCGGCAGCTTCAGGATTTCACCCTTGTTGGCGAGCCACACCTCGTTCGCCTTCTTGTTGTTGTCGAGCACCCAGGGGAACGCCTTCTGCTCGGCTTCGCGTCCGGCGGCGCGGATCGCCTCCTGTACGTCCTTCGGCTGCGCCTTGAACCAGTTCTCGTTCACCAGTGCGACTGACAGGATGTAAGAAAACTGCAGGTCGGTGACGTTCTTGGCCACGTCGTAATATTTGAACGCGGTGAGGATCGGCATGCCGGCTAGCATGCCGTCGAGGCCACCGGACTGCAATTGCGGGATCACTTCCGACAGCGCCAGCGGGGTCGGGATCACACCGATCGACTTCATCGGCTCCATCTGCAGGGGCGATGCAAAGGTTCGGACCTTCATCCCCTTCATGTCTTCGAGCTTGGGCGCCGGCTTCTTGGTGAGGATCACGGTCGGCGAGTTATAGATAGCACCGATTACGCGCAGACCCTTGTCGAGGAACATCGTCTCCAGATGATCGCGATAGGCCGGATCCTGAATGGTCGCATATTGATGCTCGGGCGAACGGAACAGCCCCGGCACCTCGAAAATCTGAAAACGCGGATCGAGATTGGTGACGAACGAGGTCGGTGTGATGAAGGATTCGATGGTGCCGAGCGACACGCCCTCGGCCATGCGCGGAATCGCGCCGAGCTGGCTCGCCGGGTAGATGCCCATCTTCAGCTTGTCGCCGATGCGCGCCTTCACGCCCTCGACGAACAGCTTCTGCCATTCGTGCTGGCCGTCGTTGATGGTGGCGCTGGCAAGCTTCATTTCCTGCGCCGCTGCCGGCAGGACGGCAAACGCCGTGGCAATTGCCGCGGCGAATATGCTGTGTCGTGTCACGTGCATGGTAGTTCTCCCAGAGTTAAATCGAACGCGTAAGGATCAGCGACAGGTCCGGCCAGTAGGTGATGATCAGCAGCGCAGCAATTTGCACCACGGCGAAGGGCAGCACACCGCGATAAATCGTCTCCAACGGAACGCCGAGCACGGTTCGGGCGACGAAAATGTTGAGCCCGAACGGCGGCGTGAACATGCCGATCGCGAGATTGGCTGTCATAACGATGCCGAAATGGATCGGATCGACCCCGACCGACTTCACGAGCGGCATGAGCAGCGGCGTCAGCACCAGAATGGCCGAGGTCGGATCGAGGAAGCAGCCGACGATCAGCAGGATGATATTGATCGCCATCAGGAAGGCCCACTGCGTCAATTGCAAGGCTTGCAGCCATTCAGTGAGCGCACGTGGAATGCCGCTGATGGTGAGGATCCAGGAAAACAGCGCCGCGGTCGCGACAATGACGAGAATCTGCGCGGTCAGCATCGCCGAACGGGCCGCCGCATCCAGCACGTCCTGCCAGGACATCGAGCGGTAGACAAAGAGCCCGACGATCATGGCGTAGAGGCAGGCAAAGCCGCCGGCCTCGGTCGGCGATGAATAGCCGAAATAGATGATGCCCAGCACAAAGGCCGGCATGAACAGCGCCGGCAACGCGCCCCAGCTGGTGCAGAGGAAATGGCGCAAATTGAAGTTGCCGGAACGCGGGATGTCCATCTGCACCGCACGCACCACCACGAAGGCGGCCATCATCAGCGCGATCAAGAGGCCCGGCAGAATGCCGGCGACGAACAGTTTCGGGATCGACTGCTCCGCGGCTGCACCATAAAGGATCATGGCGATGCTGGGCGGAATCAGAATGTCGATCGCGCCGCTGGAACTGACCAGACCGGATGAAAACCGCGCGCCGTAGCCATCGCGAATGAGCCCCGGATAGAGCGACTTGCCAACCGCGGCGACGGTCGCCACACTTGCACCCGAAATAGCGCCGATCAGGGTCGATGCACCGACCGTCGCAACGCCGAGCGAGCCCGGAACACGGCCGATCAAGGCCAGCACCCAGACGATCAGCCGGTCGGCGATGCCGGCCGCACCCATCAATTCACCGGCGAAAATGAAGAACGGGATCGCCAGCAGGGCGTAATTCTCGAGCCCGCCGAACATGATCTGATGGATCGCCACCGGCGACACCGTCAGCGTGAAGATGAAGGTGAGGATCGCCCCGGCCAGCAGCAGCACGAAAATTGGTGTGCCGATCGCCAAGAGCGAGAGCGGGATCGCGCCGAGGGTCCAGATCATGCGCGTCCGCCCCGCTGCGTCAGGAAGCGGATATCGCTGACCAGGATCATGGCGGCGATGATCGCGGTGCCGCCGAAGCCCACGAGCAGCGCCGAATGCGGGATCAGCATCGGCATGCCGAGCGCCATGCTGGTCTGCCCGGAGGACGTCACCCTTTGAATGAAGCCGAAGGACTGCACGGCGGCATAGGCGCAGACCGCCATCATGACGACGTGAGTCACAATCGACAGCAGGCAGCGTGCACGCGGACCGACGCGTGCCGTCAGGATCTCCAGCGCGATGTGGCTGCGATCGGCGGTGACCAGCATCATGCCGATCATCACCATCCAGATCATGCCGAAGACCAGCAATTCATCGACGCCGATCACCACGGTCCCGGCCGCGCGTGCAACCGCATTCACCACATTGAGGAGGACCAGGCCAATCAAAACAAGTCCGAGCAGCTTTCGCACCGCTGACAGAGCAAAACGGGCAAGGCCGGCCCCGGCGTCGGGCGCAGAGACGGCCTTGTCCTCACTCGTCATGGCGCTGCCTTAAGCCGCCGTGTTGAGCGCCGACGGCTTGGCACCGGTTGCGACCGCGAAGGCCGGTCGCGCTTCCATCGCCTTCATCCAGCGCGTGAGTTCGGGAAGCTCCGGCTTCTCGATCGGGAATTCCAAGCAGCGCTTGACGATGGGCGCGAGCGCGATATCAGCCAGCGTCAGGCGGTCCAACGCAAAATACGACTTGCCCGCGATCTGGCCCTCCAGGATCTTGAGCTGAGCGACGAGATCGGCGCATTGCGCGGCGTAATCGGCAGCACGCTTCTCGGGCTCGTTCTTGGAATCCTTGAACACCGCAACATACGGAGTGTTCAGCGACGCCAGCAGCCAGTCCATCCAGCGTTCGACATGGGTTTTTTCGGCCGGGGTCGAGCCCGTCAGCACCGGCTTATGCAAGGCCGCGAGATAGCGCAGGATGGTGTGGCTTTCCCAGATCGACGTTTCGCCGTCGATCAGGGTCGGCACCTTCGCATTGGGGTTGAGCTTCTTGTATTCGGGCGTCTGGGTGTTGTTGAATTGCCGCCCGTAGTCTTCGCGGGTGTATTTGGCGCCGATCTCTTCCAGCACGAAGAGCACTTTCTGGACATTGCCGGAGGTGGAGCGGCCGAGCAATCTGATCACGTTTAGTCTCCCTTTGCAGTCCGCGCGCGAAACCGCACGCTCACTTTTTCAACGGCTTGTAGGCGATGCAGTCGATCTCGATCTTGGTGTTGATGACGGCCCGCGCCTCGACCGTGGTGCGGGCCAGGATCGCGTCCTTGAACATCTCGCCGAACACCTTGTTGTAGCGGCCGAAGTCGCGGGTATCCTGCAGGTAAGTGGTCGCACGCACGACATCGGCCAACGTCGCGCCTTCGTGGGCGAGAATACGCTCGATGGTTTCGATGGTGGCGCGGGTCTCGACCTCGATTGACCCCTCGATCATGTCGTTGTTGGCGTCTTTCGCCACCTGCCCCGAGACGAAGATGAAGTCGCCGGCACGCACCGCCGGGTGAAACGGCAGGTTCGGATTCTTCTTGCCGATCGGATAGACATCGGCGCGCTTGGTCTTGGTCACGTCATCCATCAATCTTGCCTTCTTACGACTGCGGCCTTTTACGAGAATACGCTGGTCTCGATGATGTCGACGCCATTGACGCGATCGACCAGATAAACGAGCCCGCGATCGTCGACCGTCACGTCGTTGGACGACGGACGCTCGGCGCCGGGCGCGGGGTCGGGCATGTAGTAACCGACTTCGCGCGGCGCATAGGGGTCGGCGAAATCCACCAGCCGAAGACCCTGCGCGAACCATGCGAACGGAACGATCGTGCCGAGGAAGCGCTCCGACGGCTGATGGCATCCGGTCATCGGCGGCTGCGGTGCGCCGTCGATGTCGAGCCCGGGCACCTGCCATGTCGCAATCGACACCGGCAGCTGTTCGTTGGTGATGTCGTAGACCCAGGTGAAGCTCGGCGCAGCGGGCCAAAGCTTAGCCACATCCTCGTCTGCGACGATGAGAATATCGCGGCCGCGCAGCTTCTGCGGCATGCGCAGGCAGGTATGGGTCGGATGCGGATAGACCGGCGAGGTATTTACGCCGGAAATCGCTTTCGGCTTCGACATGTCGGAAATGTCGAGAATGAAGAAGCCGTGATGCCAGTAGCTGACATACAGCCGGTCGCCGAAGCGCAGCGGATGGTGACAGCGCGGCGGCACCCAATTGTCCCACGGATATTCCTCGCCGCCCCCGGTCCATTGGCCGGGAATCCACCAGCGTCCGACCTCCTGCGGCTTCGCCGGATCGATAAGATCGAGGATCATCACGATATTGCCGACATAGCCTTCGGCGGTCGGCGAAATATAGGCATAGCGACCGTCGAAATCGAAGCGATGCACGCCACCGCCCTTGGTCAGCCATTTGGTGATGAGCTTCGGCTCGGACGGCTTCGACACGTCATAGATCGCAAGCCCGCCGCCGAATTCCGCAGGGCCCGTCTGGCCGAACTTCTCATGGTTCACGACCATGATCCCGTTCGCCACCCGCACCTTGTGCGAATGCCAGCCCTCCGGGACGTCGATGGTGGCGAGATGCTTTGGATTGGCGGGATCGCGCACATCGACGATGGTCGTACCGGACGTCGGACGCTGATGGCCGACATACATGATGCCGTTTTCGACCCAGACCTGGCCGCCACCGGGACAGTCGATATGCGAAACAAGCGTGGTGTTGGAACGCGACAGCAAAATTCACCTATCTGATCGAACGCAGACAAACGCTGTAAAGCAACGAAACGGCCCCGCCGCAAGGCGGGGCCGCATCAATCCCTCGATCAGACCAGCAACTCGATCGCGTCGTTCTTGTTACGGCCCCATTTCTTGTAGAGGTCGAGCGACTTCAGCACCGGCTCGTCGCTGGCGACGAACAGCAGCACAGGGTCCTTGTCGGATGTGTTGACGTGTTCGCACCACGAACCGCCCGGCACCGCGAGCGTGTCGAACTGCTTCCAATCGAAACGCTGGCCATCCACAATCGAATAGCCCTGCCCTTCGAAGGGCGCGACCAGGAGATTGGCGGTCTGCCGAAGCGGCAACGTCTTCTCGCCCGGGCGCAGCATCTGCGCGAAATACGTCATCGTCTTGAACACCGGCTTGCCGGTGGTCGGATCGACATATTCGACCATCAGCGCCTCGTACGGATCGCCGTCCCAGTCCTTATGCCGGTCGAGCAATTCGCGCATCATGTCCCAGCGATAGACGAACATCGGCGACGAGAAGCCGGCGCCGCGCTTTTCCTTGCTGGCAAAGCGCGGCATCAAACCGCCATAGCCGTAGATGCGTTGCGAGTAATCCGAGGTGAAGCGCTCGCTCTGCTGCTTCAGCGGCACGACCTTGCCGTCGATCACCTCGGAATAATTGTGATCGAAGTGGACGGCATTGAGGGTCTCGACCAGCGGGAAATCGAGCACCGAGAGATTGAGCGCCGTCTCGTCGCCGACGGTGCCGTGATTGTGCCAGGTATCGTTTGGCGTCAGCACCATGTCGCCCGGGCCGAACACGATGTTCTCGCCGTCGACGCCGGTGAAATTGCCCTTGCCCTTGAGGCCGAACCGGATGGCGTTCGGCGAGTGCTTGTGCGGCGGCATGATCTCGTTGGCGTCGTTCAGACGATACGCCGTGTACATGGTCGAAACCGTCGCGCGCTTCGGCGCGAGACCGGGATTCATCAGCACCAGCGAGCGTCGCTCCGAATCGTCCATTTTGATCAATTCGACGGCGCGGTTCAAAATTGGTTCGATGTCTTCCGCACAGCGCCAGAGATAGGGAATGGCCTTTTGCGGCGCCATCAGGACGCGGTCTTCGTCGTTGGCCACATCCTTGGTCTGCGCCCAGTAAGGGAACATGTTTTTGGCTGCGACATCGTCGTAAAGCGCCTTCATCGCGGCATCGCGATTGGGCAGGCGGTGGACGTTTGCGGGTGGGTTCATGGTCATTCTCCGCCGGGTGAAGTCGATCAATCTGGCAAAAAGCTAGCAAAGCTGGTTCGGCCGTCAATCGCGCAAATCGCACCAGTTTGCAGAAATGGTGCGTACTGGTATACGTTTTCCGGACCAATGGATCGGGCGGAGCCTGCAGGTGGACGAACTCTCTCACGGGATGACCATCTCGCCTTCGGTCGCGCGTGACACATCGCCGCGCGCCGAGGCGAAGCTGCATTACCGCGATGCGGCGGAACGTATCCGCGCCATGATCGAGGGTGGCCGGTTGCGCGGACCCGGACGGCTGGGCTCCGGGCGCCTGCCGTCGGAGCGCGAGTTGTCGGAAGAACTTGGCGTCAGCCGTCGCGTGCTGCGGCAGGCGCTCGGATTGCTGGAGGCCGAGGGCCGCATCAGCCGGCAGCATGGCCGCGGCACCTTCGCCACCGATGCGCGGCACGCAACCGAAAGCCTCGTCCATGAAATGTCGCGGCTGACAAACCCGGTCGACACGCTGGAGGCGCGGCTCGCGGTCGAGCCGATGCAGGCACGGCTTGCCGCCCTGCGCGCAACCCGCGGCGACATCGACCGGCTGTTCGAAGCAGCGGATGCGAGCCGCGACGCGAGAGACCCGCTGTCCTATGAAAAGGCGGATGCCGCGTTTCACCGCCGGATTTCAGCCGCCGCACGCAACCCGTTGCTGATCGCGATTTTCGACGCAATGCTGGAAACGGCGCTGGAAGGCGCCTGGCGGCACGGCCGCGAAACCGCGCATTGCATCAACAACCAGGCGGTCTATGCCGCAGATCATCGCAAGATTGCGAACGCGATCGCTGAGCGCAATGCGGCGCAGGCAGAAGCCTCGATGCGCGCGCATCTCATCTCGGTGCAGAAGCGGCTGATCGAGCACGCTTTCCCCGGGATGGTGGCGGCGGAATAGCAAGAGCGCTCAACACGTCTTTCCGGAATTTCCGGTCGCGCTTGAGATGCCACTCGCGGCTCATCGCGTCTTCGCGGGTGTCAAAGCTTTCAGAATATAGCAGCGACCACACGCGGCCGCGCGTCGTCCTCGCGCCCTTCCCCGCGTTGTGCTGCTCCAGCCGGCGCGAGAGATCCAGCGTCCAGCCGACATAGGAGATCGGGCCGCGCGGGGTTGTGGTGCCGAGGATATAAACGAAGGGCATCGGTGCTCTCACTGGCGCCGGATGATGCCATGAGAGTCTGAATGAGTCGCAACTCCAATCAACGCCGATTGCGCGTTAACGAGAGATTGAGTCCTGTCCCGTGGTGGTCGTTGCGCCGTTGTTTCGCCTGTCCTGAATCCGTCCTGCGTCCCGTCTGGTCTCGAGGCAGGTCTGCAATTGAACATAGCTAGGTATGCCGCCGACAGTGGTCGTCTTTATGCAACTGGCGCGGTGATCGGCGGGAAAGCCGGCCCACTTCCCCCTCAGGTCGTCACGCGCCTGGTTCTCCTGATTGACGCACGCTTCGCGCAGCGCCTCGCCGCTCTGATCGCGCAATGCGGCTTCGGGCCTGGTCGCCCCGCGACAGGTCGGGCCGACGTCAAAATCGGGAACGTTTTCAACAGCTTGTGCTGCCCCGACCGTCAATACAACAAGACCTGCAGCTAAAAGGGCGTTTCGGCAATGCGGCATGGCGGTGATCCCTGCGCCTGATGTTGGGACCTGAACGCGCAACGCCGGTTCTGGTTTCCTGCGGCGGTCATATCGGACGGCAGCGGGACGCCTTGCTTTTGTGCATGTTGCAGCCGACCCCTCCCCTGTTGAGGGAGAGGTCCTGCGCGATACTCGTTTATGCCGCGCTCTTCACCTTCAGCTGCGGCAAGCCGATGATCTCACGCGCTTCGGCGGGCGTCGCCGGCTCCAGACCGAATTCGCGGATGATGCGCACGATGCGCTCGACCAGTTCGACATTGTTGGCGAGCCGGCCCTTCGAATAATAAAGATTGTCCTCAAGCCCGACACGCACATGGCCGCCCAGCAGCAGCGACTGGACTGCGGCGTTGAGCTGGGCGATGCCGATCGCGCTGACATTGAAGATTGCACCTTCCGGCATCAGCTCGACCATCTGCTGCAGGATTTTCGGCGTATAGGGCATGGCGCCCTGAAATCCGCGATGCACGTTGAGCACGAAGTTAACGAAATACGGCTTGGTATCGAGCCCGGCATCGAGGCAGGACTGCACGTCCTGCAGAAGATGCGTCGGCGAGAACACTTCCCATTCCGGCTTGATGCCGCGCTTCTGCATTTCCTTTGCGAGAAACATGCAACGGGTCGGCGAGGTGTTCATCAGGATTTCGCGGCCCTCAAAGGTCGCGATGATGGTGGTCGGGTCGAGCGTGCACATCTCGGCGCCTGCCTCCATGCCCTTCAGCCGCTCCTCCCAGATGATTTCCGGATAACCGTTCGGTCCGGTGCGCACCATGTCACCGTTGATGCCACCGCCGGTCGAGTTGTTGATGATGATGTCGCATTTTTCGCGGATCAGGCCGTTGATCTCGCGGTAGATGTCCGGATTGCAGGTGGCCAGATCGTCCGGCCGGCGCGCATGGACCGCAACTAGGCTTGCACCCGCATTGTAGCAGCGGAAGACGTCGTCCGCGATTTCCTTCGGTTGTGTCGGAAGATTCGGGTTCTGCGCCTTCGACGCCATGCCGCCCGTCGGCGCGATGGTGACAATGACCTTGCCAGTCGTGTTCATTCTGCTGTCTCCTTGTGTAGGCGTTTCATTTGATCGCAGCACGGTCGCGATAGCTCTCCCGCAACACCTTGCGCAGCACCTTGCCGGCCGCATTCTTCGGCAGGCTGTCGGTCACGAAGATCTGCTTCGGGCATTTGTAGCCGGCGAGCTTTTGCCTGACGCGCAGCAGCAGCGCATCGGGATCGAGCGCGGCATCGCGCGGCACCACCGCCGCAACCACCTTCTGCACCCAGCGCGCGTCCGGCAGATCGAACACCGCGACTTCGAGAACATCGGCATCCTGCAGCATGATGTCCTCGACCTCGCGCGGATAGACATTCTCGCCACCGGTCACGATCATGTCGCTCTTGCGATCGAGAATGTAGAGGTAACCCTCTTCATCGATGCGGCCGAGATCGCCGGTGCGCAGCCAGCCGTCCTGGATTGTGGCGGCTGTCGCGTCCGGGTTGCGCCAATAACGCGCCATGGTCATCGGGCTGCGCACCATGATCTCGCCGACGGTGTCGTCCTCGGAATTGCCGGGCGGCGCGATCCTCACCTCCACGCTGGCAAGCGGCGGGCCGCAGGAGAGCAGCAGATCGTCCCGCCCGCCGCGGGCCTTGCGATGATCTTCGGGCGTCAGGCGCGTCACCATGCCGCCCTCGGTCGAGCCATAGCCCTGCGCGAAGTCGCAGGCGAACGTGGCGGTCGCACGCTTCAGTGTTTCAGTCGGCATCGATGACGCCGCGTAGTACATGAGGCGCAATTCGGAGAGATCGAACTCGCCGATATTCGGCTGCTCCAGCAGCGCGTGGATCATGGTCGGGACCAGATGCGTGTTGGTGACGCGGTGCTCCGCCATCAACGCGAGCACGCCCTGCGGATCGAATTGCGGCATGATGACCGTTGTGCATCCGGCCGCGAAGCTCGGGAATAAATGGTACCACATGCCGCCGACATGAAAGAACGGCATCGGCGCCAGCGTCACGTCCGCAGCTGTCAGCTGGAGCATGTCCGTGATTGCGCCCGCGCAATTGAGCAGAAGTCCGCGATGCGTAAGCTCCGCCCCCTTCGGAGCGCCGGTCGTGCCGCTGGTGTAGAGCAGACAGGCGGTGGCCTCTGGCGATACCCCGACGCCGGATGGCTGCGGCGAACCTGATGCCACCAGATCCTCGTAGCGTTCGTAACCGTCCGCCGCGTCATCAAGCGCAAGAAAGCAATGCACGAACGGCAGGGCGGCGCGCAGTTCGTCAACCACAGGCAGAAACGAGGGATCGATAATCAGTGCGGCCGGCTCGGCATTCTTTAGCACGATCTGCAATTCGCGCGGCACCAGCCGCCAGTTCAGCGGCAGCGCGATCAGGCCGGCCGCGGATACGCCATAGGCCTCGATATATTCGATGCGGTTGCGCGAGAGGATGCCGACACGGTCGCCATGCTTCAGCCCTCGTGCCAGCAGCGCGTTGCCGAGCCGGGTCGCGCGGTCACAGACCTCTGCGAATGAGCGCGAGCGGCCGTCGGGCATGATAAAGGCCGGCTTGTCGCCGTGCAGCGCTACGTTGCGCCGGTACACATCGCCGATAACGTTCAATGCGGGGTCCGTCACCGCGCCTCCCGGTTCGGCGCGGGTTTCACCCCGCGTCCATACCGCCTAGTATGGACTTTTACCCCGTCATTTGTCAATTTGGACGGGCGTTCAAAATCCGGAGTTTAGACATGCGGATCGTGATCCTGGGTGCGGGCCCCGCGGGGCTCTATCTGTCGCTGCTGCTGAAGCGCAGCGGCCTCGACCTATCGCTCCAGGTGGTCGAGCAAAACGCGCCGGATTCCACCTTCGGTTTCGGCGTCGTCTTTTCCGAGGATGCGCTCGAATTTCTCAAGCAGGACGATCCGGCGATCTTTAACGCGATCACGCCGGAACTCGAGCGCTGGAGCGGTATTGCGATCTACCACCGCGGCGAGCGCGTCATGCTGGACGGGATCGGCTTCACCGCGATCGGGCGGCTGCATCTCCTGCAGCTTTTGCAGAAGCAGGTGCGCGACGAGGGAATCGCCGTTACCTTCAATCATCCGGTCACGGATCTTGCCGAATTCGCCGATGCCGACATCATCGTGGGTGCGGACGGCGTCACCTCGCTGGTGCGCCGCTCCGACGAAGCGGCCTTCGGCGCCAGCCTGTCCTATCTCACCAATCGATTTGCCTGGTTCGGCACCAGCAAGGTGTTCGGCACCCTGAGCCAGACCTTCATCGAGACTCCGCACGGGCCCGTCAACGCCCATCACTATCGCTATTCGCCGACCATGAGTACGTTCCTGGTTGAATGCGGAGAGCAGACTTTTTTTGATTCCGGTTTCGACAAAATGACCGAGGACGAGACCCGCATCGCGCTGGAACGCATCTTCGCAAAGACGCTCGACGGCCATCCGCTGATTTCCAACCGTTCGATCTGGCGGCAATTTCCCATCGTCCACAACGAACGCTGGTCCGCCGGCAACAAGGTGATCCTGGGCGACGCGCTGCATACCGCGCATTTTTCAATCGGCTCGGGCACGCGGCTCGCGATCGAGGACGCCATCGCCCTGGCCCGCGCCATCAAGGCCAATCCACGCGACGTCAAGGCGGCGCTGTCAGCTTACGAAGCGCAGCGCAAGCCGATCCTCGACAAGCTGGTCAAGGCGGCCAATGCCAGCGCGCAATGGTACGAGAATTTCGGGACCCACATGGCGCTGCCGCCCTACGACTTCGCCATGTCGTATCTGTCGCGCACCGGTCGTATGGATATCGAGCGAATCCGCAAGGTCGCGCCGAAGTTTGTTGCGGAATGGGAGCGGCACCACACTCTTCCCACCTCTCCCTGAAAGGGAGAGGTAAAGTCCGAGCAGCCCCGGCAACTGACTATTGCGGCTTCAGCCCCATGCCGCCGGCGATCATGTTGCGCATGATCTGAGAGGTGCCGGCCACCACCGTCGCGATGCGTGAATCGCGGTAGTGCCGCTGCATCGGATATTCCATGCTGTAGCCGTTGCCGCCGTAGATCTGCATGCCGAGATTGGCCACTCGCACATAGACCTCGGACGCGAACAGCTTCGCCATGTTGATCTCGTTCATGGCGTTCTTGCCGGCATCGACCATCCAGGCCGCGCGATACATCAGCGAGCGCGCCGCCTCGACCTCGGTCTGCATGTCGGCCAGCATATGCGCAATCGACTGGAAGTTGCCGATCGGCCGGCCGAATTGCTTGCGCTCCTTCGCGTAGGCCAGCGCGAGATCGACCGCGCCCTGCGCCGACCCAACATCGCAGGCCGCGACTGTGATCCGCTCGGTCTGCAGACCCGACAGCAGGCAATCCCAGCCCTTGTTGACACCGCCGATGAGCTGATCCTCCGGCACCCGGACGTTATCCAGCGTGACCTCATAGGTACCCATGCAATAGCGCCCGAGCATGTCGAGCTTCTTCATCGAAACGCCGGGCCGGTTGTTGTCGACCAGGAACAGCGACATGCCCTGGCGGTAATGCGCATCCATGTCGGTGCGCGCATACAGGCAGATCACATTGTCTTTCGCGCCCGCGCCCGACTGCCAGACCTTGTGGCCGTTCAGCACCCAGTCGCTGCCGTCCTTTCGCGCGACGGTGCGGATGGCGCCGACATCGGAGCCAGCGTCCGGCTCTGAAATCCCGATCGAGAACTTGATCCGGCCGTCGATCTGCGCCGGAATCCATTTCTTCTTCTGTTCGTCGGAGCCCTTGCGCGCCACCGTCATCCCGCAAAACAAGCCGCCGGCATAGGCCATAACGAGGTCGGCACTGGTCTTGCCGATTTCTTCGGACACCAGTGCGAGATCGAGCACGCTGCCGCCCGCCCCGCCCAGGTCTTCCGGGTATGGCAGCCCCAGCAGACCGGCCTCGATCCAGGCATCGAACAATTCATGTGGATAGGCCTTCTCGCGATCGAGACGCGCGACATAGTCCGGTGTCGCGACACGCTCCATCAGCTTGCGTACGCTGTCGCGGAGAAGGATCTGTTCTTCGGTGAATGAGAAGTCCACGGTGTTACTCCTGTTATTGTTCTTCGTAGCTCTCCCCTCCGTTCATTCCCGCAAAATCGGGGATCCAGTCCTTGGCTCTGGGTCCCCGCTCCCGCGGGGACGAACGGATAGATTTGCAAATGCGAAACTTTTTAACCCGCGCTCTTGCCCAGATAGGTCGCCATCACCTTCGGATCGCGCATCAGATCGGAGGCCTTGCCCTGATGCACGAGTTCGCCCGATTCCAGCACGTAACCGTAATCCGCGGTCTCCAGTGCGGCGCGCGCGTTCTGCTCGACCAGAAGCATGGTGACGCCCTCCTTGCCGAGCCGCGCGATGATGCGGAAAATCTCGCGCACGATCAGCGGCGCCAGACCGAGGCTCGGCTCGTCGAGCATCAACAATTTCGGCCGGCCCATCAGCGCGCGGCCGAGCGCCAGCATCTGACGCTCACCGCCGGACAGCGTGCCGGCGAGCTGCTGACGCCGTTCGCGCAGCCGCGGAAACAGGTCGTAGACCCGCTCTGTGTCTTCCTTCACCTGCGCGGTCTTGCGACGGTGCACATAGGCGCCGAGCAAGAGATTGTCCGCGACCACCATGTCGGTGAACAATTCGCGCGTTTCCGGCACCAGTACGATACCGCGCTCCACCCGCGCTTCGACTTCGGCCTGGCCGATATCGGCGCCGTTATAGGTCATCGTCCCGACCGACGGCAATTGCCCGATCAGCGCCTTGAGCAGCGTGGTCTTGCCGGCACCATTCGGCCCGATGATGGTCGCGATCTGCCCCTCTTCCACGGCGAAGCTCACGTCCTTCACAGCGGTGAGCTTGCCGTAAGACACCGACAGACCTTTCGCCTCGAGCATCGTGGTCATTCGACGCTCCCGAGATAGGCTTCCTGCACCGCTTGATTGGACTGGATCTCGGCCGGCACGCCCTCGGCGAGCTTCTTGCCGAAGTCGAGCACAACCACGCGGTCGGCCAGGCTCATGACGAAATCCATATCGTGTTCGACCAGCAGGATCGTCATGCCGTCGGCCCGCAGCGTACGCAGCAATTCGGCCAGAGCCTGCTTTTCAAGGCTGCGCAAACCGGCGGCCGGTTCGTCCAGCATGATGAGCAGCGGACCGGCCGCCAGCGCGCGCGCCACTTCCAGGACGCGCTGCTGCCCGAGCGCCAGATTGCCCGCCAATTCGTAGGCCTTGTCGGCAAGCCCGACGCGAGCGAGTTCGTGCATCGCCTCCCGGTAAACCGAGGCCTCCTCAGCCCGGTCGAGCCGAAGTGCGCCCGCGAGGAAGCCTGCATGGGTGCGGCGATAGCTGCCGAGCATCACGTTTTCGAGCAGCGTCATGGTCGGCCGCAGCTTCACGTGCTGGAACGTGCGCGCCATGCCGAGCGATACGACTTCGTGCGGCTTGATCCCGGCAAGCTTTTGACCGGCAAAGATCACGCTGCCCGAGGTCGCCGGCAACGCACCGGTGATCAGGTTGAAGGTTGTGCTCTTGCCGGCGCCATTCGGTCCGATCAGTGCGGTGATCGTGCCGGGCTTTACCTCGAACGACACGTTGTCGACCGCCACCAGGCCGCCGAATCGTTTGGTCAGGCCATCGATCTTCAACAAGGCCGCGGCGCGTTCGGGTGGCGCCTTCTTCGGCAGCTCCGCCGCGGACGCAAGCCCGGCCGGCGCCGCCTGCACCGGCTGCGGCAGATACTGACGGATCAGCGGCACCATACCGCTGCGCGATTTGTGCAGCAGCAGAATGAACAGACAACCGAATACGACGACTTCGAACACCGCACTGTTGGTGGTCGGGATGTTCGGGAACGTCCCCTCGATCCACTGCGGGATCCCCTGCAGCCAGTTCTTCAGCAGTGCGACCGAGGCCGCGCCGACCACCGCGCCCGCAATCGTGCCGGCGCCACCGAGCACCGCCATCAGCAGATATTCGATGCCGGCATTCAGTCCGAACGGCGCCGGACTGACGAAGCGCGTCATGTGCGCATACAACCACCCCGCAATGCCGGCGAGGGCCGCGGCAAGGATGAACACCCAGAGCCGCACCCAGAACACATCGATACCGAGACTTTCCGACATGCCCTTGCCGCCGCGCAGGGCGCGAATGGCGCGGCCCTGCCGCGATTTCAGCAGGTTCGAGGCGCCCAGCAAGGCCGCGCCGCAGAAGATCCAGATGATGTAGTAAAGTTTCTCCGGCTCGTCGAAGCTGTAACCGAACAGTGAAATCGGCGGGATGTCGCCGATGCCGCCATGCGAGCCGAGAAACTGGAAATTGCCGAAGCTGTAGTAGATCGCCATGCCCCAGGCGATGGTGGTCAACGGCAGGTAATGTCCGCCGAGATGCAGCGTAATATAGCCGAGGATGAGCGCGACGACCGACGTCAGCACAATCCCTGCCAGCAATCCGATCCACGGCGACAGCCCGGCCGTGGTCGAAAGGTAAGCCGTGGCATAGGCGCCGAGCCCCACAAACGCGGCCTGACCGAACGAGGTGATGCCGCCGCAGCCGGTGAGCAGAACAAGCCCCAGTGTGATCAGGGTGTAGATGCCGATGTAATTCATCAGCGTGACGATGAAGCCATGCTGAAACAGCGGCAGCGCTGCAACAGCGACGGCGAGCAGAACGAGCAATGCGATGCGAAGCGACGACGGCATCGCTATTCTTCCTCGTGCTCGTCGGCGTCATGCGCCGAAACATAGAACCAGCGCCACAGCACGATCGGGATGATGGCGGCGAACACGATCGCGTCTTTCAGCGCGCTGTAATAGAACGAACCGAAAGACTCCACGAGGCCGATCAGGATCGCGCCGACGGCCGCGAGCGGATAGCTGACGAAGCCGCCGACCACCGAACCGATGAAGCCCTTCAAGCCGACGATCAGGCCGGTGTCGTAGTAGATCGTGGTGGTTGGCGAGATCAGGATGCCGGCAACGCCCGCGATCCCGGCGGCGAGCAGAAACGACATCGCGCCCGCGCGCGTGGTCCAGATGCCGACCAGCCTTGCGCCCTCGCGGTTGACGGCCACCGCGCGCAACGCCTTTCCCGGGATGGTGAACCTGAAAAAGCCAAACAGAATGGCCGAGAAGATCGCCGCCGCGCTGACGATCATAATCAGTTGCTGCGGAACCGGATAGCGGCCGATCATGACATCGCCGGTCACGAAGGCCTGTGTCCGGAAACCTTCCGGACCGAAATAGAGAAGCGCCAGGCCGGTGATCGCGAAATGCAGCGCCACCGCGACCATCAGCAGCACCAGCACCGGCGCGGTCGCGATCGGCTGAAACACCACGCGATACAGCAACGGCCCGAGCGGGAGGACCAGCGCGATGGTCAGCGCCATGGCGACCGGCAACGACAGGTTCTGTGCGCCGACCGCGAAACAGACCGCCACCGGGATTGCCGGGACAATGACCCAGGTCAGGAATGCCTTTGGAATGAGCGACAGCCGCTTTCGCTGGATCAGCGAGCCGGCTTCCACCAGAAACGCAAGCCCCGCCAGCGTGAGCACCAGCCAGACCGTGCCCGGCATGCGTCCTAGTTCGAACGAGCCCAACGTCAGCGCGGAATAGGCGACGAGATCGCCATAGGAGACGAAGATCACGCGCGTCACATTGAAGATCAGCACAATGCCGAGCGCCATCAGCACGTAGATCGCGCCGGTGCCGATCGCATCCTGCACCAGAAGGACGAAAATCTCGAACGTCATGATCCCGCCCGCGCGCGACTGTCTCTTTGGAAGTCGTTCACGCGTTCCTTGAAGACGCGTTTTGCGCCTGCCCCTCGAACGCCGTTACATAACCGGACAATCATCCGGCCGGGGCGTACCCGGCCGGATGATTGCTTATTCGCTTATCAGTTCGGCAGATATTTCCACTGCCCATCCTTGACCTGGACGAGAATGACGGAGCGATCGTCCACACCGTAGGACGAGCCTTCAGGGAACATGTAGACACCGTTGGTGCCGACAAGCTCCTTGACGTTGCGGACTTCGTCACGCACCGCCTGGCGGAATTCCGGCGTGCCAGGCTTCGCCTTCTTGAGCGCGCGCGCAATCGCGTCCTGCAGCGTGAGCACGCCGTCATAAGAGAACGCGGCAAACGAGTTCCAGCTGCCCTTGCCGTTGACGTCCTCGTACTTCTTGATGAAGTCCTGGGACACCTTCTTGATCGGGTTGGAATCCGGCAACTGGTCGGCGCCGCCAATCGGACCGGTCACGCCGATGACGTTCTCGACCGACTTGCCGCCGACGCGCAGATAGTCCTGGTTGAACACGCCCGGCGTTGCATAGACCGGACCCTTGAAGCCGCGTTCGGCCAGAGCGATATGCGGCAGCGCGCCGGGCGTGCCCGACCCACCGACCATCACCGCATCGGGCCTTGCCGCAATGATCTTCAGAACTTGCCCGGTCACGCTGGTGTCGGCGCGCGCATAGCGCTCGTTGGTGACGACATTGATTCCGGCTTTCTCGGCCGCATCCTTCAATCCGTTATAGGCGATGTCGCCCCAGGGATCGCTGAAGCCGATATAGGCGACGGTCTTGACGCCACGCTTCTGCATGTCCTTGACCAGCGCCGCGGCCCAGAGATTGGCCGGCTGCGGCATCGCGATCATCCACTTGTTATTGTCCGCCGGAAAAGCCGCGGGCGCGAGCGAAACCTGTTGAACGCCGGCTTTCGACGTGACGTTGCCCATGGCTTGTGACGCTGGTGTGTTGGACCCGCCGATCAGGATGTCGACGTTGTCGTCGGCGATCAGCTTCTGCGCATTCTTGACGGCGGTCGACGGATCGGACGCGTCGTCGAGGAAGATCAGTTGCACTTTCTCGCCGCCGATTTCTTTCGGCATCAGTTCGACGCCCTTGCGATAGGGAATGCCGAGCGATGCATTCGGACCGGTGAGTGCCAGCACGACACCGATCTTGATGTCGGCCTGCGCTGGGGTCGCAAGCGCAACGAAGGCTACGGCACACGCCGAAGCCAGCAGTTTCTTGATTGACATGATGTCCTCCCTGGCTCAATACGTACAAGTATGGATGGCGGGTTCTGCGGTGTCAATTCGCAAACCCCGTTTGCCCCGCGACAGACTGCGCCCTTTACGGAACGAGGTGAAGTCCGATGTTGCCGCAGGAACAGCCAAAACGGATCGGCCTTGTCGGCACCGGATCGGTCGGATCGGGTTGGGCGGCGATTTACATCGCACGCGGGTATGAGGTGGTCGCCTGCGATCCGGCCCCCGATGCGGACGACCGCTTGCGCGCCTTCATCGCCGACACCTGGGACACGCTGCAACGCATCGGTTTTGCAACCGCAGATCGCGTGCCGGAGAACAAACTCTCGTTTGCGGCCGGCGCCGGCGCGGTCGCGGCCTTGTCCGATTTCGTGCAGGAAAACGCACCGGAAGACCTGACCCTCAAGCAGAATATCTATGCCGAGATCGAGGAGGCAGCACCTGCGACGCTGGTGATCGGATCGAGCACCGGCGGCATTCCGCCGACTGCGTTGCAGGCGAAGATGCGCCACCCGGAGCGCCTGATCGTGTGCCATCCGTTCAATCCGCCGCATCTGGTGCCGCTGATCGAAATCATCGGCGGCGAGAAGACCGCGCCCGAAGTCGTCGACTGGGCGCTGCGGTTCTTCACAGCACTCGGCAAGAAGCCGATCCGAGTCGACAAGGAAGTCACAGCCTTCCTCACCAACCGGCTGCAATTCGCACTCCTGCGCGAAGCCATCCATTGCGTCGCCGAAGGCATCGCGAGCCCGCAGGCGATCGAGGATGCGATGCGCTACGGGCTCGGACCGCGCTGGGCGGTGATGGGCCCGCTGACGACATTGACGCTCGCCGGCGGCGAGGGCGGCATGCCGCATGTGCTGAAGATGGCGCCCGAACTGCAGAAATGGATGGATGCTTGCGGCACACCGCGGGTGACCTCCCCCGAGGTGCAAGCCAAACTCATCGCCGCGGCGGAGGCGATCACCGCGGGACGCACCCTGCCCGACATCATCGCCTGGCGGAACGAACGGCTGGTCGACCTCCTGCGCGCAGTCGGTCCTGCGACAGAGAAGGCCTGACGAAAGCACCGGCATCGATGGCACGATCGGCAACCAAATCACAGAAGCCCGCTGCCGAGCCGCCGCTCGGCCGCAAGGACTGGATTGCCGCCTCGATCACCATGCTGGCGGAAGACAATGTCGAGGCGCTGCGGGTGGACACGCTCGCCGAAAAGCTCGGCGTCACCAAGGGCAGCTTTTACTGGCACTTCAAGGGGCGCGACGATCTCCTGTCCGCTGTGCTCGATGAGTGGCAATTGCGCATGACCAGCGAGATCCAGTCGCTGATCCTCGACCGGTCCGGAACGCCGTGGGAGCGCCTCGAGCGGCTGCTGCGTATCGCGATTTCCGGACGGCCGGACGTGCCCGGCGGACCGTTCGAGATCACGCTGCGCGACTGGGCGCGCCGCGATCCGAAAGTCGCGAAGGTGGTTCGTGCCGTCGATCAAAGCCGGACCGCGTTTGCCGCGCAATTGTATCGCGAGGCCGGCCTGAGCGAAGCCGATGCGCAGGATTATGCGGAAGCGCATATGGCCGTGGTCATCGGCATCCGGATGACCCTCGTGGACAGCGAGGACCGGGACGAGATCAAGCGCCGCCGCCGCATCGGCGCCGCGCTGCTGCTGCCGCGCGAGCGGGTCGCAAAACAGCCATAGTCCGCCGGCCCCGGCTTCAGCCGCAGCCGGGGATGCTAGCCCGTCTCCGGGACGACAACCCGACCATATTAAAGACACAAGCGGCGGCTTCTGCTTGCTTGGCCCGCTGCAGCCAACCTAGATTTGGGCATTCCGCAACAGGTCCGATTCGCTTGACGCGTTCGATGCACCGACGCCCGATCATAGCCGCCGCGATTGTCGCGGCGCTGTCGCTGTGCGGCATCGCGCCGATCGCAGCGCCGGCCTTTTCGCAGGCGGCCAATCCGCGTGCTCCGCAATGCGATCCGGCTAGTTTCCGGGTCATCGTCGATGTCGGCCATACGCCGGAAAGTCCTGGCGCGATTTCAGCTCGTGGCGTCGAGGAATATACGTTCAACCTCGCGCTGGCGAAGGTGATCGACGGGAAGTTGCGCGACGCGGGCTTCAACCGCGCCCATCTCCTGCTTGCCAATGGCGAGGCGATCCCGAGCCTGATCCGCCGCGTGGCACAAGCCAACGCGATGTCGGCCGACCTGCTGGTGTCGATCCACCACGATTCCGTCCCCGCCGCATTCAAATCGATGTGGGATTTCGGCGGCGTGCAGCGCGAATACAGCGACCGCTTCAAGGGCCATTCGATCTTCGTATCGAGCGATAACGCCGACTATCAGGGCAGCCTCGCTTTCGCGAAAATTCTGGGCGGTCGGCTGAAGGCGCGCGGTTTCGAATATACGCCGCACTACAAGGAAGCGTTCATGGGCTCGCGGCGCCGGCAATTGCTCGATGCCGACAGCGGCGTGTACCGCTACGACCAGCTCCTGATCCTGCGCACCGCGCGCATGCCGAGCGTGCTGCTCGAGGCCGGCTCAATCGTCAACCGCGACGAGGAAGTGCTGATGGGCTCCGAACAGCACCAGTTGCAGATCGCCGGCGCCGTCACCGAAGCGGTCGAACGCTTCTGCGCGACCAGGCCCGCGAAAACCCATCGCGCCAGCACGCAACGCTGATCGTGGCGCAGCCGCAGTCTGCATTCAAAAAGCATACGGGCTTACGGCTTCCGCGGCTCCAAAGAAGCTTAACGGCCCGTTAACCAAGGTGGATCAGGCTCGATGCGCCACGGGATGACGGCCATGAGCCTATCGGACCAAGCCAAAGCAACGGCGCCCCATAACGCCACGATATGGCGGCAGATCAAGGCGCAGCGTTCAAGGGTGCAAACCGAACCGGAATGGCTGCCGGCGGGTCCGCGCCGCAACCGGCGGAGATTATGCAGCCTGCTGATCGCAGAGTTGTTGCGCGATCAGTTGTTGGCGAACCGTCCCGGCCTGCCGCGTCCTACCCGCGCCGGTCCGTAACCGACAGCACCACCGCCATCGCCGTATCGCCGGCGGCGCAGCCATGAAACAGCCCGGTCCCGCCGCCACGCATCGCCAGTTCTTCAATCAGTTCGATGATGAGTCGCAGTCCGGTCGGTCCCTGCGGATGGCCGAACACCAGTGAGCAACCGAAATTGTTCATTCTCGCCGGATCGACGCCGGTCTCGCGCGCGAACACGATATCGTTAACAACAAAGGGATTGTGCGACTTGAAGGCGTCGATCCTGTCGATGGACATCCCGGCCGCATCCAGCGCCCGCCTGGCGGCCTTTACCGGCGCCGCCGGCATGTAGGCGTGACGCTCGCGCGACTGCCCGAAGCCGAGGATGCGGATCTCGATGCCCGGCTCCGACGTGAAATCGGACAGGCGATCCTTCGCCACCACGATCATCCCGGCGTTGCCGTCAGCCGGATGGGTCTGCGCACCGAAGGTGACGGTGCCGCCCTCGCGCACCGGTTTCAGCTTGCTCAAACCATCGAGCGTGGTGTCGTGGATGCCCTCGTCGCCGTCGAGCGTGGCGACATCCTTCCTGAACCGCTGATCCGGCACCGCGAAGGGCAAGGTCATGAAGCGCCGCAGGAAGGCTTTGTCGTCCTTCAACGCGTCGCGGTACTGGTCGTAACGCAACGCTGCGAGTTCATGCTGCTCCTGCGTCGAAATCTGCCAGTCGCGGGCGCAATTTTCCGCGGTGTCGACCATGGCGAAATGTCCGGTCGGCTCATCGTTGAAATTGTCGAGCATCCAGTTCTCGACAATCGGCGCGCCGCTCGGGCCCTTCGGATTGGGATGGATGACAACCGGCGAGTTGGAGGTGCGGTCGCAGGTCACCACCAGCGAGGCGGTCGCGTCACCACCGGCGATTTCCGCGGCCGCGGCCGACAGCGCCCGCGCGGAGGTGGCGCAGGCCTGCGATACCGTGGGTCCTGCGACAAACGGTGCGCCCATCATCGTCATCACCCAGGGCGCGCCCCAGAAGCTCTTTTCCTGCGGCACCGTGAGACCGAGTACGGCGTGATCGAGCGTCTCCAGTGCCCATTGTTTTTGCTTCGCAACCTTTGCGCCGGTCGCAGCCGCAAGCTTCAGGCTGTTCAGATCGGACAGCGCGCCCTGCCATCGGGTGAACGGGGTCGACCAGTAAGCACCGTAGGGAATACGAAGGTCGGAGAGTGCGGTCATGCGTGCGCTCGCTTATTCAGAATCAAGTCCATGCATCCGGATGAATTCGACCAGCCGGTCGCGGCAGGCTTCCGGCTCCTCGAATTGCAGGAAATGCGTCGTACCCGGAATCATCGCGACATCGACGCCATGTTCGTCATGCGCCGCCTTGGCCACCGCCGCGGACGGGCTCGCGTAAGGCGAATCCGGATCGCCCGCAATGATCCGCAACGGCACGCCGATCTCGCGCATGCGGTGGAACAGCGTCGGGTCTTTCTTGTGGCCGAAGACATAAGACTCGAATGCGGGCGGGCAGCATAGCGTCCACCGCCCGTCCGGCATGCGGCGCGAGGTCGCCTGCGCCAGAAGACCGGCCTGTCCAGGCCGCCAGAGGGCAAAAGCCGGCCGGTCGTATTGCGCGGCCAGTTCCTCCTGCGTGTCGAAGATCGCCTGCCGGCGCGCGGCGCGCGAGGACAGCCGCGCCGAGTCGGGCCCCTGCGTCGCCATCAGCGGATGATCGGCCGGCGGCGACATCGGCGGATCGAACACACAGACCGCATCCCAGCGGCCGCGATTGCGCCATGCATGTTCGAGCGTCGCCATCGACGACAGCGAATGCATCGCCGCAACCGTTCTGGCCGGACCGAAATGCGTGCGGATGCCCTGGAATACCTCTTCGATATCGGAGAAGAAATTCTCCCAGACATGCCCCTCCTGGGTATGCAGCGGGTTCTCGCCGTGATTGCGCATGTCGAAGGCGACGAGATCGTAGCGTTCGGCCAGCGGCAGCCAAAACGGCGCATAGGCGTTGATCGCAAGCCCGTTGCCATGGCCGAGCACGATGCGGGTGGCGCCGGGCCGCCCGTAGCGGCGCAGCCGGATGATCGCGCCATCCTTCATGGTGAGGTCGGCGCGCGCCGATGGCGGCGGTAACGTGAAAGGCTGATGGAGGTTCATGCGTGGAGGCTTGTCGTCGCTCCGGGCGGCACGGTCAAGCGCCGCCGCCGCTCGGCGAACCGTCGCTTGTGCGCCAGAGGAGCGCCGTCAGGCCGCCGGCGCCTTCGCCCGCTCCGCCTTTTCCTTGGTCCAGGCGTCGAGTTCGCGGTGCGCGCTGGCCTTGAACTCCGCCGCTTCCTTGTCGGACAGGTTCTCGGTCGTCAGTTCGAGCCGGATGCCGTTCGGATCGAAGAAATAGATCGAGTGGATGAAGCCGTGATCGGTGATGCCGATGACGTCGACGCCGGCTGCTTCCAGCCGCTTCTTGGCGTCGACCACTTCCTCGATCGAATCCATGCGCAGCGCCAGATGATTGACCCAGGGCGGCGTGTTGGGTGACGGCACCGCAGCCTCGTTGTCGCCGAGATCGAAGAAGGCGATGTAGGAACCGTCCTTCATCTCGAAGAACACATGGACATAGGGACAATATTCGCCAGTCGAGGGAACGTGGTCGGCCTTGATGACATGGGCGAGCGGGAGCCCGAGCAGATCCTCGTAGAAATGCCGGGTCTCTTCCGCGTCCCGACAGCGCCAGGCGAAATGGTGCAGGCCGTGGATGGGGGCGACGGAACCTGAAACGGCGATTGAGGCGGCAGACGAAGCGGCGGACATTGGCGTTCTCCCGTATTGGCATCGGTCGGGGTCGGCTGGAACCGGGATGGCCCCGTTCCTGCATTGCCCCGGACATGCGCCGGATTTGTCACGAGAATACTAGATCGGCCGGGGGTCAAAAGGCCAGACGCTCTGCCGCTTCGCATGGCAGGTCTTGCCCATTCGCGTGGCATTGCGATGTCCGGCGATCTTTCTAGGAAACCCGGCCCAACGCCCGGCTGCAGACCCGGAATGACTGCTTCCCCGGGCGTGGACCTGTTGCTGAAGATCGTCATCGTGGACGAAAGCCCGGTGCGCTCTGCAATCCTCGAAGAGGGCCTGCGCGAGGCCGGGTTTACCGACGTGATCCGCATCGCCGAGATGCAGAATCTGCTCGCCCGCATTTACAAGATCGACCCCGACGTCATCCTGATCGACCTGGAAAATCCGAGCCGCGACGTGCTGGAGCAGATGTTCCAGGTCAGCCGCATCGTGAAGCGTCCCATTGCGATGTTCGTCGACCAGAGCGACACCGCCTCGATCCAGGCCTCGGTCGATGCCGGTGTCGCCTCCTACATCGTCGACGGGCTGAAGAAAGAGCGCATCAAGTACATCCTCGATACCTGCATCTCGCGCTTCAACGCCTTCGCCAGGCTGCAGGAAGAGCTCGACCGAACCAAAAGCGCGCTGGAGGAGCGCAAGGTCATCGACCGCGCCAAGGGAATATTGATGTCGGCCAAAAAGCTGACGGAAGACGAGGCCTATGCGTTGTTGCGGAGTACCGCGATGAAGGAAAACAAGAAGATCGCCGATATCGCGCAATCGGTGATCACCGCCGCGGAGATGTTCAAATGACCGGCGGCAAACGCATCCGCATCGGCTTTATCCCGCTGGCCGACGCAACCGCGCTGATCGTCGCCGTCGACAAGGGCTTCACCGCCGAGGAAGGCGTGGATGTCGAACTGGTGCGCGAGGTGTCATGGTCGAATGTCCGCGACAAGCTCAATATCGGGCTGTTCGATGCGGCGCACCTGCTGGCGCCGGTGGCGATCGCCTCGAGCCTCGGCTTGGGTCACGTCAAGGTGCCGATCATCACCGCCTTCGGCCTCGGGCTGAACGGAAACGCAATCACGGTATCCCCTGCCCTCCATGCCGCGCTGAAGGACGCCGCCGACGGCGACCTCACCGATCCGATGGTGTCGTCGCGCGCGCTCGCCCGCGTCGTGATGGACCGGCGCGCCCGCGGCGAGGAGCCGTTGACCTTCGGCATGACCTTCCCCTACTCCACGCATAATTATCACCTGCGGTTCTGGATGGCGGCCGGCGGCGTCGACCCCGATCAGGATGTGCGGCTGATCGTGCTGCCGCCGCCCTATATGGTGGAGAGTCTCGCCAACAAGCATGTCGATGCCTTCTGTGTCGGCGCGCCGTGGAATTCGGTCGCGGTCGATCTCGGGATCGGGCACATCCTGCATTTCGTGTCGGAGATCTTTCAGCGAGCCGCCGAAAAGGTGCTGGCGGTACGCGCGCGCTGGGCCGACGACAATCCGGATGTGTTCCGCCGGCTGGTGCGGGCGCATGGCCGCGCGGCCGACTTCGTCGAAAATCCGGACAACCGAGACGAGGTCGCCGCCATCCTGTCCGCTCCGGATCGCATCGCCGTGGCGCCGGAGGTCATCCGCCGCACGCTAGACGGCCGGCTGAAAGTGTCGCCCGACGGTACCTTCCGATCGAGCGGCCGCTATCTCCTGGTCGGACGCGACGGCGCCGCGCGTCCCGATCCGGTGCAGGCCGCTTGGCTCTACGCGCAAATGGTACGCTGGGGCCAGGCCCTGATGTCCGCGGAGAATTTGGCGGAGGCCAAGGCGACGTTCCGGCCGGACCTTTATGACGAAATCCTCGGGCCGCAGCCGCCGCTCCCGGCCTCCGAACCCGCAGACCGCGTCGGCGCTTTCACCGGTCCGGCCTTCGATCCGGACAACATCGCGGCGCATCTCGACGGCTGGAAAATCCGGCGCCGATAAGCCCTTCTCATCCGCTTATCGAGCGGCGGTCAGCTGCGCTGCGTTGCACAATCGCGCGTCAGATGAGACCCCTGATGCGGCAATCTTCAGCTTTTCGCGCCGACAGGCGATTCGCGGGATTTTCGATAAGTCTCTGACTTAATTCTGGAATCGTTCCGAACCGAAGTTGGCACGAAGCTTGTAAAGAAGAGTGCGAAAGGCACCCGTGTCGTCGGGTGCCAAATCCGATCCAACGACGGATCGACCAGGCGAAGCCGCCATCCCAAGGAGCCAGCCCCGCGAGGGGAACGGGCGCCTGCCGGATGAGCGGCTTTTTTGTTTTGGCGACCCATTGGACCCCGCCGGGCCCATCAGAGACTGACAGAGGGATAGTCGATGTCGAAAGAACGAGGGAATGAGTTTAAAGGCCGGATCAGCCGCCGCACGCTTCTGAAGGGCACGGCCGGCACTGCGGCTTTGCTTGGCGCGGTGAAGACCCAGTTCCCGTTCGGCCTCCCGATCGCGCACGCGTCCGGCCCCGAAGTGAAGAAAGCGATCCTCGGTTACATCGCGCTGATGGACGCCTCTCCGCTGGTGATAGCCAAGGAGAAAGGCATCTTCGCCAAATACGGCATGCCCGACGTCGAAGTGTCCAAGCAGGCCTCCTGGGGCGCCACCCGCGACAACATGGTGCTCGGCTCCGAGAAAAACGGCATCGACGGCGCGCATATCCTGACGCCGATGCCCTACCTGATCTCGACCGGAAAGGTGACGCAGAACAACGTGCCGACACCGATGTATCTGCTGGCTCGCCTCAATCTCGATGCACAGGCGATTTCCGTTTCCAACGAGTACAAGGACCTCAAGGTCACCACGGACGCCTCGCCGCTCAAGACTGCCTTCGAGAAGAAGAAAGCCTCCGGCAAGGAAGTAAAGGTCGCAATGACCTTCCCGGGCGGCACCCACGATCTTTGGATTCGCTATTGGCTCGCCGCCGGCGGCATCGATCCCGACAAGGATATCTCGACCATCGTCGTTCCGCCGCCGCAGATGGTGGCCAACATGAAGGTCGGCAACATGGACGCGTTCTGCGTCGGCGAGCCGTGGAACGAGCAGCTCGTCAACCAGAATATCGGCTTCACCGCCTGCTCGACCGGAGAACTCTGGGCCAAGCATCCTGAGAAAGCGCTCGGCATGCGCGCCGCATGGGTCGACAAATATCCGAACGCTGCGAAAGCGCTGCTGATGGCGGTGATGGAGGCCCAGCAATGGTGCGACAAGCCGGAGAACCGGCAGGAAATGTCGACCATCGTCGGCAAGCGCCAGTGGTTCAACGTGCCGGTCGCCGACATCATCGGCCGCGCCAATGGCGACATCAACTACGGCAACGGCCGCGTCGAGAAGGGCACCAAGCAGTTCATGAAGTTCTGGCAGGACCACGCGTCCTACCCGTTCAAGAGCCATGACGCCTGGTTCGTTACCGAGGACATCCGCTGGGGCAAGTTCGAGCCGTCGACCGACATCAGCGGCCTCGTCAACAAGGTGAACCGCGAAGACCTGTGGCGCGAAGCCGCCAAGCAACTCTCGGTCGCGGCCGCCGATATCCCGGCATCGCCCTCACGCGGCAAGGAGACCTTCTTTGACGGCAAGGTCTTCGATCCCGCCGACCCGCAGGCCTACCTGAAGTCGCTCTCCATCAAGCGCGTCGAAGTGTAGTCGCGCCAATGATCGCGTACGGCGCCGCGCAATGCCGCGGCGCCGCTTCCCCTCGCGGAGATATTGCAGATGACGATGACCGTTCTGAAGACAGAGCCCAGTGTCGCAACGACCCTGCCAACGGCTGATGTTCTGCGCATCACGCCGCCCAAGCCGAGTTTCGTGCGCGCGAAGCTTCTCCCCGCGTTGCGTGACATCGCCGCCAATGTGATCCCGCCGCTGGTGATGCTCGCGCTCATCCTGACGGTCTGGCAGATCCTCTGCATGAAGCCGGGCGCCACGCTCCCCTCTCCCACCAAGATCTGGAGCGAAGCCTACGACCTGATCGTCGATCCGTTCTTTGTGGCCGGTCCGCAGGACATCGGGCTTGGCTGGCGCGTGTTGACGTCACTGCAGCGTGTCGCGGTCGGCTACGGCTTCGCCGCTGTGATCGGCATCCTGCTTGGCACCATCATTGGCCAATCGGTCTGGGCGATGCGCGGTCTCGATCCGATCTTCCAGGTGCTGCGCACCATCTCGCCGCTTGCCTGGCTGCCGATTTCGCTGGCAGCGTTCCGCGACAGCCAGCCTTCCGCCATCTTCGTAATTTTCATCACTTCGGTGTGGCCGATCATCATCAACACCGCGGTCGGTATCCGCAACATCCCGCAGGACTACCGCAACGTCTCGCGCGTTCTCCGGCTCAACCATCTCGAGTTTTTCTGGAAAATCATGATCCCGTCTGCGGCGCCCTACATCTTCACGGGGCTTCGCATCGGGATCGGCCTCTCGTGGCTCGCCATCGTGGCGGCGGAGATGCTGACCGGCGGCGTCGGCATCGGCTTCTTCATCTGGGATGCCTGGAACTCGTCGCGCCTGTCCGACATCGTCGTCGCGCTCATTTACATCGGCGTCGTGGGCTTCATCCTGGATCGCATCGTCGCGATGCTCGCCAATATCGTCACCCGCGGCACGGCTGCGAATTAGGAGGTTACGATGAAACATTATTTGCAGATCGAGCAGGTCAACAAGATTTTCAAACGCGGGTCGCAGGAGACCAACGTCCTCAAGGATATCGACCTCAGCATCGACAAGGGCGAATATGTCTCGATCATCGGGCATTCCGGCTGCGGCAAGTCCACCCTGCTCAACATCGTCGCCGGATTGACCGATGCCACATCCGGCGGCGTCTTGCTGGAAGACCGGGAGGTCAACGACCCCGGACCCGACCGCGCCGTCGTATTCCAGAACCATTCGCTGCTGCCGTGGCTCACCGTCTACGACAATGTGAGTCTGGCGGTGAACAAGGTCTTCTCCGGCGTCAAGTCGCGCACCGAGCGTCATGACTGGGTCATGCACAATCTCGAACTGGTGCAGATGACGCACGCCAAGGACAAGCGGCCGGGCGAAGTTTCCGGCGGCATGAAGCAGCGCGTGGGCATCGCGCGCGCGCTCGCGATGGAGCCGAAGGTTCTGCTGCTCGACGAACCGTTCGGCGCGCTCGACGCGCTGACCCGCGCCCACCTGCAGGACTCGGTCATGGCGATCCATCAGAAGCTCGGCAACACCGTGATGATGATCACCCACGATGTCGACGAGGCGGTTCTGCTTTCCGACCGCATCGTGATGATGACCAACGGCCCAGCCGCCCGCATCGGTGAGATTCTGGACGTGCCGCTGCCACGGCCGCGCAAGCGCCTGGAGCTCGCAGCGAACCAGACCTACCTGAAATGCCGCCAGCGCGTGCTGGAATTCCTTTACGAACGACATCGCTTCGTCGAAGCGGCGTGAGGCAAAGGTGAGCGAGTCCCTCGTCATCGTCGGCAATGGCATGGCCGCGGCAAAGCTCGTGGAGCGGCTGTCCGCGCACGCGCTCGGGCGCTACGCCATTGCCGTGATCGGCGAGGAGCCGGCGCTGGCCTATAATCGCGTACTGCTCTCGTCGGTGCTGGCCGACGAGGTCGCGCAGAGCGATATCGAACTGAAGTCCAGGCGCTGGTGGCGCGATCGCGGCGTAACCGTGCTCTACGGCCAAGCCGCCACCGCGATCGACCGCGACATCCGCCGCGTCAGGCTCGCGAGCGGCGCCACCATTCCCTATTCGAAGCTTGTCTTCGCCACCGGCTCGCGTCCGATCGTGCTGCCGATCCCGGGACGCGAATTGCCGGGCGTGATGACCTTCCGCGACCTGCGCGATGTCGACGTGCTGAAATCCGCCGGGCGATGCAATGCCGTGGTGATCGGCGGCGGTCTGCTCGGGCTCGAGGCGGCCTACGGGCTCGCCAAGGCCGGCGCCAAGGTCACGGTCGTGCATCTGATGGACCGCCTGATGGAGCGCCAGCTCGACGCGGAATCAGCGGAGATGCTGAAGGCTGCGGTGGAGATGAAGGGCATCGATGTCCTTCTCAATGCCGAGACCGCGCGGTTCGCGGGCAGCCAGAATGTCGAGCATGTCGAACTGAAAGATGGCCGCATCATTCCAGCCGATATTGTGGTGATGGCGGCCGGCATCGCGCCCAATGTCGCACTGGCGCGCACGGCCGGCGTGTCGATCAATCGCGGCATCGTCGTCGATGACGGCATGCAGACCGATATTCCCGGCCTCTACGCCATCGGCGAATGCGCCGAGCATGACGGACGTTGCGTCGGCCTTGTCGAGCCGGCCTATGAGCAGGCCACGGTGCTGGCCGACCGCCTTGGCGGCGGCAGTGCGCGTTATATCGGCAGCACCCCCGCCACCAATCTCAAGGTAACAGGCGTCAACGTGTTTTCGGCCGGTGACTATCTCGGTGCGCCCGGCACCGAGCAGGTGTTGCTCCGCGATCCCGGCCTCGGCGTCTACAAGAAGCTCGTCATCAGGAACGACCGCCTCGTCGGCGCTGTGCTGTTCGGCGATACCGCGGACGGGCTCTGGTATCTCGACCTGATCCGCACCGGCGCACCGACGGACCGCTTCCGCAACGAACTCGCGTTCGGTCGTGCCCTGGCCGAACGCGCAACCAGGCTGGACCAGCACAATCCGGACGAGATAAGGCAGGACAGGACCAGACAGGACAAGATCAACCGGGACAAGACCGAACAGGACAAGACCAAACAGGATCTGGCGGCCTGACATGTCCGGCGATTTCACCCCCGATCAGAAACGCTATCTGGAAGGCTTCGTGTCAGGCCTTTCCACGGCGCGTGCTGCCAGAGGCGCGGGCGGCGGGGGAAAAGGCGAGCCGACCGGCCCGGACGCGATCCACATCAAGGCACAGGACCGCACCATAGCGGCCGGCGGCAAGCTCGCCGATCAGGAGAAGTTCAAGCGCGAACTGCATCCCTTCGATGCGTATCCGAGGCTGCGCGAACAAGCGGAGAAGAACGAGCCGCCCAAGCCCGCCGACAATTTCCGCTGGCGCTATTTCGGCCTGTTCTATGTCGCGCCGGCGCAATCCTCGTATATGTGCCGGCTGCGGATTCCGAACGGCATCCTGACGCACTGGCAATTCGCCGGCCTTGCCGATGTCGCGGAAAATTATGCCGGGCCCTATTCGCACGTAACCACGCGCGCCAATCTCCAATTGCGCGAGATCGAGCCTGCGAACGCCACCAATGTGGTCGAAGCGATCCAGGACCTGGGGCTGTGCTCGCGCGGCTCCGGCGCCGACAATATCCGCAATGTCACGGGCACGCCGACCGCCGGCATCGACCCGCAGGAACTGCTCGACACCCGGCCCTATGCGCGGAAGTGGCACCATCACATCCTCAACGACCGTTCTCTGTACGGACTGCCGCGGAAGTTCAACGTCGCTTTCGACGGCGCCGGCCGCATCGCGGTGCTGGAGGAGACCAACGATATCGGTTTCCAGGCGGTGCTGGTGAAGGACGGGTTCGGCGCCGAGCCCGGCATCTGGTTCAAGCTCACGCTCGGCGGCATCACGGGTCACAGGGATTTCGCGCGCGATACCGGCGTGATCGTGAAGCCCTCGGAAGCGACCGCGATTTCCGACGCCATCGTTCGCGTCTTCATCGAGCACGGCAACCGCACCGACCGCAACAAGGCGCGGCTGAAATACGTGCTGGATGCCTGGGGCTTCGACAAATTCCTGTCCGCGGTGGAGGAAAAGCTCGGCCGCGCGCTCACCCGTGTTCCGGCCGACGCGCTGGAGCCACGTCCGGTATTCGACCGGCTCGCCCATATCGGCGTACATCCGCAGAAGCAGGACGGGCTGTTCTGGATCGGTGTTGTTCTCCCGGTCGGCAAGATGACGGTAGAGCAGATGCGCGGCGTCGCGAGGATCGCGCGCGAGCATGGCGATGGCGATATCCGCCTCACCGTCTGGCAGAACCTGCTGCTCTCCGGCGTTCCGGCGGACAAGGTCACGCAGGTCGAAAGCGAGATCGCGGCGCTCGGCCTGTGCACGCAGGCAACCTCCGTGCGCGCCGGGCTTGTCGTCTGCACGGGTGCCACCGGCTGCCGCTTCGCCGGCGCACATACCAAGGAGAATGCCGAGGAGATCGCACATTGGTGCGACGCGCGCGTATCGCTCGATACGCCGGTCAACATCCATCTCACCGGCTGCCATCACTCCTGCGCACAGCATTATATCGGCGATATCGGTCTGATCGGTGCGCATGTTGCGATCAACGACGACGGCGACAGTGTCGATGGCTATCATGTCCATGTCGGCGGCGGCTTCGGGCCGGATGCCGCGATCGGCCGCGAAATCTACCGCGATGTGAAGGCGGAGACCGCGCCGAAGGTCGTCGAGCGCATGCTGAAAGGCTATCTCGCGCATCGTGCGTCGGCGGATGAGACTTTCCTGGCTTTCGCCAAGCGCCATGAGGTCGAAGCACTGAAGGGAATGTTCGACGCGGAGGCGGTAGAATGACCGCCCTGCCGCCTCCCATCCCCAACCTCATTCCGGAGACCGCGCCGTTCTCGCCCGAGCAGCGCGCCTGGCTGAACGGATTCTTCGCCGGCCTCGTTTCGCTAGACGGCGCGGGCGTCACCGCGCTGTCGCCCGAGCAGAATGCGGCGATGATGTCCGGCAGCACTGGCGACGGCGACGACGGCGAAGCGCCGTGGCACGACCAGACCCTGCCGATGGCCGAGCGGATGACGCTCGCCGAGGGCCGTCCGTTGCGGCGGCGGATGATGGCGGCGATGGCCCAGCAGGATTGCGGCCAGTGCGGCTACAATTGCAGCGACTATGCCGACAAGATTGTCGACAAGTCCGAGGAGCGGCTGAACCTTTGCGTGCCCGGCGGCAAGGAAACCGCCCGCATGCTGAAGTCGCTCTACGAGGAGATGGACAAGGCGCCGGCCGTGGCGAAAGTCCCGGCAGAGGCCAGGCCCGCTAACCCGCAACCCGCAGGAGACGCCGGCCGCTCGCGCGACAATCCTGCGACCGCGACTTTCGTCGGCCGCTACAGGCTCAACAAGCCGGGCTCCGAGAAGGACACCTGGCACCTCGATTTCGATCTCAGCGCGGCGAAACTTGATTACGTCGTGGGAGACGCCTTCGGCCTGTTCCCGAAGAACGATCCCGCCCTTGCGGATGCCATCGTCAAGGCGCTTGGCGTTTCGCCCGATTTCGACATCGGCGGCCGAGCATTGCGCGATATCCTGATCGAGACGGTCGCGCTATCGCCCGCACCGGACTCGCTGTTCCAGCTGTTCTCCTACATCACCGGCGGCGAGCGGCGGCAGAAGGCCAAGGCGCTCGCCTCCGGCGAAGACCCGGATGGCGACGCGGAAACGCTCGACGTGCTGGCCACGCTCGAGAAATTCGCTGGGATCGCACCCGATCCGGAAGCCTTCATCGAGGCGCTCGAGCCGCTGCAGCCCAGGCTCTATTCGATCTCGTCGTCCCCCAAGGTCGAACCCGGCCGGCTGTCGCTGACCGTCGATACGGTACGCTATCCGATTGCAGGTCGCACGCGGCTCGGCGTCGCCTCGACCTATCTCGCCGAGCGTATCGGGCCGGGTGCGCCGATCCAGGTCTATGTGCAGAAGGCGCACGCCTTCGGCCTGCCCGCCGATCCGTCGGTCCCGGTCATCATGGTCGGCCCCGGCACGGGAGTCGCGCCGTTCCGGGCCTTCCTGCACGAGCGGATGATCACCAAAGCTCCGGGCCGAAACTGGCTGTTCTTCGGGCATCAGCGGCGCGACCATGACTATTTCTACGAGGATGAACTCGCCGCAATGAAGGCCGCCGGCGTGCTGACGCGTCTATCGCTTGCGTGGTCCAGAGACAGCGGTCAGAAATTCTACGTCCAGGACCGGATGCGAGAGGTGGGGCGGGATCTATGGTCATGGCTCGCCGACGGCGCCCATATCTATGTGTGTGGCGATGCCAAGCGCATGGCGAAGGACGTCGAGCGCGCGCTGGTCGACATCGTTGCGCAGCACGGCGCGCGCTCGACCGACGAGGCGATTGCCTTCGTCGCCGACCTGAAGAAGCGCGGACGCTATCAGCAGGACGTATATTGATGGTCGTGGTGTCTCAGCGGCCGCAGAACCTGACGTCGTTTGAATACGGCGCGTCATGAACGCGCCCTCAAACACGCCACCCGTCATCCGCACCACCTGCCCTTATTGCGGTGTCGGCTGCGGCGTGCTTGCCTCGCCCGACGGGCGCGGCGGCGCAATGGTCTCCGGCGATCCCGATCACCCAGCGAATCTCGGGCGGCTTTGTTCGAAAGGCTCAGCGCTCGGCGAAACCCTCTCGCTCGGTACGCGGTTGCTGCATCCGATGCTGCGCCAGCCGGACGCGACCTACATCCGCACGGACTGGGACACAGCTCTCGATCAAACCGCCGACGGTTTCCGCCGCATCATCGCTCGCGACGGACCGGATGCGGTCTCCTTCTACCTGTCCGGCCAATTGCTGACCGAAGATTACTACGTCGCCAACAAGCTGATGAAAGGCTTTATCGGCACAGCCAATGTCGACACCAATTCGCGGCTCTGCATGGCCTCCTCGGTCGCCGGCCACCGCCGCGCGTTCGGAGCGGATACCGTGCCCGGCTGCTATGCCGATCTCGATTGCGCCGATGTGATCGTGCTGGTCGGCTCGAACGCCGCTTGGTGCCACCCGGTTCTGTTCCAGCGCATGGTGAAGCACAGGCGCGAACGCGGCGCCAAGATCGTCGTCGTCGACCCCCGCCGCACGGTCACGGCCGAAGAGGCGGACCTGTTCCTCTCCATGGCACCCGGCATGGACACCGTGCTGTTCGCCGGCCTGCTCGCGCATCTCGCCGACAGCACCGCGATTGACTTCGGCTATATCGATACCCACACGTCCGGTTTCGAAGCCGCGCTCGAGCGATGCCGCGCACTGGCCCCGAGTCTGGATGCGGTTGCGGCGGCCACCGGTCTCGACCCGGCCGACATCGCGCATTTCTTCGATCTGTTCCGCACCAACGAACGCGTCGTCACCTGCTATTCACAGGGTGTGAACCAGTCGGCGCAGGGCACCGACAAGGTCAACGCCATCATCAATTGCCATCTCGCCACCGGCCGCATCGGCAAGCCCGGCATGGGACCGTTCTCGCTGACGGGTCAGCCGAATGCGATGGGCGGCCGCGAGGTGGGCGGGCTCGCCAACCAGCTTGCCGCCCATATGGGCTTCTCGCCTGACGAGATCGATCGCGTCGGCCGCTTCTGGGATGCGCCGAACATGGCGCAGCGCCAGGGGCTGAAAGCGGTGCAGATGTTCGAGGCAATCGCCCGCGGCGAGATCAAGGCGCTGTGGGTGATGGCGACCAATCCGGCGGTGTCGCTGCCGGATGCAGGCGCCGTACGCTCGGCATTAAGCCAGCTCGAATTGTTCGTCGTGTCCGAGAACGTTCTGTCGAACGACACGGTCGCATGCGGCGCGCACATTCTGCTTCCGGCCGCAGCCTGGGGCGAGAAAAGCGGGACGGTGACGAATTCGGAGCGCCGCATTTCGCGCCAGCGCGCCTTTCTGCCGTTGCCGGGCGAAGCGAAGCCCGACTGGTGGATCGTCACGCAGGTCGCGCGGCGGCTCGGCTTTGGCGACGCCTTCGCTTACGAAAGCGCGGCGGATGTTTTCCGCGAGCATGCCGCCCTCTCCGCTTTTGAAAACGATGGCAGTCGCGATTTCGATATCGGCGCCTGTGCGGATCTTGACGACGCGGCTTTCGATGCCCTCGCGCCGTTCCAATGGCCGAGAGCCTCGCCAGATACAGCCGCGGAAACGCGCTTCTTCGCGGAGGGCGGATTCTTCACACCGGACCGGCGGGGTCGCTTCGTTGCACCGGAACGGCCGGCGCTGCGGTCGGCGACCGATGCCGCGTTTCCGTTCATTCTCAATACCGGTCGCATTCGCGACCAATGGCATACGATGACACGAACGGGTCTGAGTTCCCGGCTCGCCTCGCATCTGCCTGAGCCATTCGTCGAAATTCATCCCGATGACGCGGTGAACGCCGCACTAGCGGACGACGATTTCGCCAACGTGACCACACCGTACGGAGCCGTCGTGCTGAAGGTGCGCGTCAGCGATGGCCAGCAACGCGGATCGTTGTTCGTGCCGATCCACTGGAGTGAGGCGAATGCATCTTCCGCACGTATCGGAGAACTCGTCACTCCGGCGACCGACCCGTTCTCCGGGCAGCCCGAATCCAAGGCCACACCGGCCTCGATCACGCGCGTCGATTTCCGTTTCGCCGGGTTCCTGCTCAGCAAGCAGTCCGTGAGCCTGCCGAACCACACGTGGTGGGCGCGCTCCTCCGTAGACGGCGGCGATGGCATTTTGTTCGCCTGCAACGATGGCCCCGATCGCTGGCGCGGCTGGATGCATGACAACGCTCCGCCCGATGTCTCTTTGTCGGAATATCTCGACGAACCACACGGCATCTACAGAGCCGCAGGCTTCGCCGATGGACGGCTTGTATGTTGCCTGTTTGTCGGACCGGCCTCGCGGCGGCCGAAATGGGACGTCGCGAAAGCACATCTCGCCGCGGAAACACTGGACGAGCGACAGCGCCGCATTCTCCTGTCCGGACAATCGGCCGATGGCATGGTGGACGCCGGACCTGTCGTCTGCGCCTGCTTCGGCGTCGGCCTCAACACCATTCGCATCGCGCTCGTCACCGGCGCAGCGACCGACGTCGCAGGCATCGGCAGAGCACTACGCGCGGGGACGAATTGCGGCTCCTGCCTGCCCGAACTGAAGAAAATCGTGGCTCAAGAAGGACATCGTGACCGGCATGCACGACAAGACTCGCTCGCCCTCTGAGAGCCCGCCGCCGCGCATGAACCCGCTGGCACGGTTGCCGGTATTCTTCTCGCTGCATGGCAAGCGCGTGTTAATCGCGGGAAGCAACGCGGCTGCAGCCTGGAAGGTGGAATTGCTGGCGGCGGCCGGCGCTCACGTCGAGGTCTATGCCACCAACCCGAGCGACGAATTGCTCGCGGTAGCAGCCACTCCGCCTTCGGGCGAGATCACGCTGCATCGCAAGCCCTGGACTCCTGATGCGATGGAAGGCCAGGCCCTTGCCATCGCCGCTTGCGACACCGATGAGGAGGCCCGGCAATTCCAGGCCGCTGCGCGTGCCGCGGGCATCCCCTGCAACGTGATCGACAAGCCGGGCTATTGCGATTTCTCGTTCGGCGCCATCGTCAACCGCTCGCCGCTCGTTGTTGCGATCTCGACCGATGGCGCGGCCCCGGTCTTCGCGCAGGCGATCCGCTCGCGCATCGAAGCAATGCTGCCCGCGGGCTTCGCGCGCTGGGCGGAGGCCGCACGCAACTGGCGCGAAGCGTTGAAACAGTCGGGTCTGCCGTTCAATGGCCGCCGCCTGTTCTGGCAGGTCTTCACCCGCACCGCCCTGCAGAATCCGAACGGCGCGCCCTCTCCTGCCGATTTCGATGCGCTGCTGAGTCAAACAAGAAGCGAGGCCCCCGCTGCCGAGCATGGATCGGTGACCCTCGTCGGCGCCGGCCCCGGTGACCCGGAATTGCTCACGCTTCGCGCCGTGCGCGCACTCCAATCAGCCGACGTGATCCTGTACGATGATCTCGTTTCGAATGAGGTGCTGGATTTCGCGCGGCGGGAGGCCAAGCGCATGCTGGTCGGCAAAGCCGGGCACGGCCCATCATGCAAGCAATCCGAAATCAACACGTTGATGGTGGGGCTCGCCAAGTCGGGCCGCCGGGTGGTGCGGCTGAAGGGTGGCGACCCTATGATCTTCGGGCGCGCGGGCGAGGAAATCGCAGCCTGCCGCGAGGCTGGCATCGCGATCGAGGTGGTGCCGGGCGTGACCGCCGCACAGGGCGCCGCGAGCCGACTTGGACTGTCGCTGACGCATCGCAGCGCCGCGCGTCGCGTGCAATATCTCACCGGCCATGGCGAGAACGGCTTGCTGCCCGAGGACATCGACTGGCGCAGCGTCGCCGACCCGGCTGCGACCACTGTCATCTACATGCCGAAGAAGACACTGCGGCAGTTCGCCAATCGCGCGCTTGCGGCAGGACTCGATCCGACGACGCCTGCCCTCGCGATCGCCAATGCGACCCGGCCTGAGGAGCAAGTTGTGACAGCAACGATCGGCGCGCTCGCAGACGCGGTGCTTCCCGAGGGACCAACGATCGTCATGATCGGGGCGGTCTGCGGAGCTGCAACAAACTCCGTTCATTCCCGCGAAAGCGGGAATCCAGAATCTGGGTCTCCGCTTGCGCGGGGACGAACCGATGGAGATGCAGTCAGGATCAACTGACGTAAGCTCAGCGCCCTACACCGTCACATAGCGGTGCACGAGATCGGCGTCACGATCCATATCGGCGCTGGTGCCGCGCCACACTGTGCGGCCTTTCTCGATAACGAAATGCCGGTCGGCGATGCGCTTCAGCACCGACAAATTCTTGTCCACGATCAGGATCGACTGCCCGCGCGATTTCAGCAGGGAGATGCAGTTCCAGATTTCGGACCGGATCACCGGCGCAAGCCCCTCGGTCGCCTCGTCGAGAATGAGCAATTGCGGGTTGGTCATCAGCGCACGCCCGACCGCGAGCATCTGCTGCTCACCGCCTGACAACGTGCGGGCATATTGATTGCGCCGCTCTTCCAGCCTCGGGAACAGCCTGAAGACTTCTTCCAGGGTCCAGGGATTCTTGCGCTTCAGGCGGTTGGCCGCGGTCGCGACCAGATTCTCGAACACGGTCAGAAGCGGAAACACCTGCCGCCCCTCCGGCACGAGACCGATGCCGCCGCGTGCGATGACTTCCGGCGCACGCCCGGCGACCGACTGTCCTGCGAATTCGACGCTGCCGCCGGCGGGCGGCGTCAGCCCCATGATCGACCGGATGGTCGTGGTCTTGCCCATCCCGTTGCGACCGAGCAGGGTCACGATCTCGCCGTCGCCGACCGACAGGTCGATGTCGAACAACACCTGGCTGCGGCCATAGCGCGCCTGCAGCTTCTCGACCTTCAGCATCATGCGTCGCCCTCACCGAGATAGGCGACCCGCACCGCCTCGTTGGTGCGGATGTCTTCAGCGGAGCCGGTTGCAATCCGCTCGCCGTTGACGAGCACGGAGATTCGATCGGCCAGAGCGAACACCGCGTCCATGTCGTGCTCGACCAGAAGGATGGTGACTTCCGTCTTCAGCACTTTGAGCAAGTCGATCATTCGCGCACATTCGGCCGTACCGAGGCCGGCCATCGGCTCGTCCAGCAGCATCATGCGCGGCTTCGTCGCCAGCGCGATCGCAAGCTCGAGCTGCTTCTGTTCGCCGTGCGACAGCTCGGAGACCAAGATGTCCGAGCGGCCGCCCAGGCCTACACGATCGAGATGCTGGCGCCCCTCGTCGCGGACATCGGTGACGCGGCGCGCATCGACGAAGAACTGGTACGAATGACCACGCCTCGTCTGTACTGCAAGCGCCACATTGTCGAGGGTCGTGTAGTCGGGAAGCAATTGCGTGATCTGGAACGAGCGGGCCAGTCCATGTTGCACGCGCTCCGGCGTTTTCCAGCCGCTGATCTCCTTGCCGTCGAAATGGATGGTGCCTGAATCCTGATGCAATTCGCCCGCGATCTGCGAGATAAATGTTGTTTTGCCGGCGCCGTTCGGACCGATCAGCGCGTGCAGCTCGCCTTCCACGACATCGAGCGAAAGACTGTTTGTCGCGATCAGGCCGCCGAAGCGCTTGGTCAGGCGATCGACCTTGAGAAGCGGCTCACTCACGTTTGCGGCTCCAGCCGGAGAACAGCGACATCAACCCACCCGAGGAGAACAGCACGATCACGATCAGGATCGGGCCCAGGAAGAACTTCCAATGTTCGGTCCACGAGGTCAGGACCGTCTCGAGCCCGATCAGCAACGCCGCGCCGAGCGCCGGACCAAGCAGCGTTCCCGTGCCGCCAAGGATGATCATGATCATCAGGTCGCCCGACTTGGTCCAGTGCAGCATGTCGGGCGATACGAACTTGGAGTAGTTCGCCATCAGCGCGCCGGCAAGGCCTGCGCCCATGCCGGCGATCACGAATGCGGTGAGCTTGTATTGATAGGTCGATACCCCGATCGCAGCCATGCGCCGTTCATTCTGGCGAATGCCGCCGAGCAGCATTCCGAACGGCGAGCGCACCAGCCGCGCAAAGACCACAAAGTAAACCACCGCAATCGATATGGTCAGATAATAGAAGGTCGTGTCGTCGGCCATGTTGAGGTCGAAGAGAACGTTGCGGCGCCGCACGATCAGCCCATCGTCGCCGCCATAGGCCTTCAGCGACAGGAACAGAAAGAACAGCATCTGCGCGAAGGCGAGCGTGATCATGATGAAGGGCACGCCGCTCGTTCGCAACGAGAGGGCGCCAAGCACAAGGGCACACAGGCCGCTGATCGCGACCGCCGCGATCACGGTGATCAGAAACTGGTTGGTACCGGGGATGAAGCCGAGGAACGGGTTGCCGTCGACATAATGGTGATAAAGGATACCGACGACATACCCGCCGACCCCGAAATACGCGGCGTGTCCGAAGCTGACCATGCCGCCATAGCCGAGGATCAGATTAAGACTGGCAGCGGCGATTGCGTAGATCGTGATGCGGATGGCGAGGCCGATCAGCGACGGATCGCCGATCGACTTCGCGACGGCCGGAAAGGCCGCGGCGCACAGGATGAAGACGATGGTGCCAGCAACCGGCCACCAGTTCCGGTGCGGCGGCGCATCGGCCTGCCCCACATATTTCTCGTCAACCTTGAGCATGGAACAGCCCCTGCGGCCGGATCAGGAGCACCAGCGCCATCACGAGATAGATGCCCATGGACGAGAGACCGGCACCGAGCGCGTCGGCTTCCGACGCGTTCATCACGGTCTTGAGCATCCCCGGCAGAAAAGCGCGCAGCAGGGTATCGGTGACGCCGACGATCAGCGCGCCGTAGAAGGCGCCGCGGATCGAGCCAAGCCCGCCGATCACGACCACGACGAAGGTAAGGATGAGGATCTGCTCCCCCATCCCGACCTGGACCGCGAGCAACGGGCCGGCCATCAGCCCGGCCAGCCCCGCGAGCAGCGCGCCGAGCCCAAAGACGACAGTATAGAGAAGGCGGATGTCGACCCCGAGCGCGCGGACCATTTCGCGGTGGGTCGATCCCGCACGCACCAGCATGCCGATGCGGGTCTTGTTGACCAGGAGATACAGCCCGAGCGCCACCAGGAGGCCGACCACCATGATCGCGATGCGATAGGTCGGGTACGGGACGCCGGGAATGATCTCGACGGAGCCGGAGAGGAACGGCGGCATGCCAACGAAAAGCGGCGTGCGGCCGAACAGCATCGTAGTGCCTTCGTTGATGAACAGGATCAGCCCGAAGGTTGCCAGCACCTGTTGCAGATGATCGCGATCATAGAGCTTGCGGATGACCACGAACTCGATCAGCAGGCCCGCGACCGCGGCCGCCAGCAGCCCGGCCGGCACGGCCAGAAGAAAGGAGCCGGTTTTTGCCGCCACCAGCGCCGCGCCGTAGGCTCCGATCATATAGAGCGAGCCATGCGCGAGATTGATGACGTTCATGATGCCGAAGATGAGGGTCAGTCCCGCCGCCATCAAAAACAGCATGATGCCGAACTGAACGCCGTTCAGAATCTGCTCAAGCGCGAGCGTCATACCGGGCAACACATCATGTCGGTCATCACCTCAAACGCGGAAAAGACCGGGAGGACAATGTCTCCCGGTCTTCGACTTGCTTCTTACAGCTTGCAGTCCTTGGAATAGAAGTCGCCCTTGTCGGTGAAGACCTTGCCGACCGTCTTGATCACCGGAGCGCCGTCCGGACCTTTTTCCACCCGGATCGCAACCCAGTCCTGGATCGGATGCTGGTTCGGGCCGAACTTGAACTTGCCGCGGACCGCTTCGAAATCCGCCTTCAGCATCGCCTGACGGAATTTCTCGGTGTCCTTCAGATCGCCGTTGACCGCCTTCAGCGCAGCTCCCATCGCAAGCGCCGTGTCGTACGCCTGGCTGGCATAGAAGGTCGGCAGACGGCCGGGATATTTCTTGGCCCAGGCGTCCATGAACTTCTTGTTGGCCGGATTGTCGAAATCCGCATTCCAATGCGTAGTGCCATTGGTGCCGACTGCGGCATCGCCCAGTGCCTTCACGATATTTACGTCAACCGAAGGAGCCGCCACAACCAGCGGGATCGTGCCGAGCAGGCCCGCCTGCTGATACTGCCGCGCAAAAGTGATGCCGAGGCCGCCCGGATGGAAGTGGAACACCATGTCCGGCTTGGCGGCGCGGATCTGCGCCATTTCCGGCGCGAAGTCGGTCTGGTCGAGACGCGTGTAAGTCTCGCCGACGATGTCGCCCTTGAAATAGCGCTTGAAGCCCGCGAGCGCATCTTTTCCGGCCGGATAGTTTGGCGCCAGGATGAAGGCCTTCTTGTAGCCGAGGTTGGTCGCGTTCTGGCCTGCGCTCTCGTGCAGGGTGTCGTTCTGCCAGGACACCACGAAATAGTTCTTGTGGCAGTCCTTGCCGGCGAAGTTCGAGGGCCCCGCATTCGGGCTCACATAGATGCCGCCGGCATCCAGGATGTCGGGCGCGGTCGCCCCGAGCACGTTGGAGAAGATGATGCCGGTGAAAAGCTTGATGCCGTCGGTCTTCATCATGCGGTCGGCGATCTGCTTGCCCTGGCCTGGCTTCAGACCGTCATCTTCCACCACCACCTGGACCGGTACGCCGCCGAGCTTGCCGCCTTCCATCTCGACCGCGAGGTTGAAAGCATCGCGGGCATCGGCGCCGATATAGCCGCCGGGCCCCGAGAGCGTCGTGATTAATCCGATCTTCACCGGCTCCTGCGCGACTGCACCGGTCGCAAGCAATGCCGACAACGCCACTCCGGCGCCAAGCTTGGCTAATCTCACTGTACCCTCCTGTTGTCACTCATCCGTCGATATCCGGAGTCCGGTTTCACGTCACGGGAACGAGCCGGAAGCCCGCCCCTGATTTCACAATCTGCCCGAATACCGGTGGCGGAAAATGATACGTTGCCACAATTGTCTCTGTCCCGGCGCAGGCGTCAAGCAGTCTGCGCCGCGTGGCGCGTGCCTGCGCCCGATCGACGCAGAAATTGGATGTCAGATCCGGCGTCGCGAGCTGGATCGGACTGTGCAGCACATCTGCCAGAAAAACCAGCTGTCCGCCATCGCCGACCAGCCGAACCGTCGCCATTCCGCCGGTGTGGCCGGGCGCCGGCTCGAGCCAGAGGCCGGGCAGGATTTCCGCGGGCAGATCGACCGGGTCGTACTGGCCGGCATCGATGATCGGCTGCACGCTATCCGCGTATGCGCCATGCAGGGTGTGTCCATCTTCGGCAAAGCGCGACCGCCAGTGCGACAGCTCGCGCTCCGGCACCACGTAACGGGCATTGGGAAATGTCGGCCGCCAGTCGGTGCCGCCGCCGATCGTGTTCCAGCCGACATGATCGGCGTGCAGATGCGTATTGATGACGATGTCGAAATCTGCGGGCTTGTAGCCGAGCGCCCCCAGCCGCTGGAGGAAGTCACCGTCGCGGCGGTGCCATGCGGGACGATCCGACCGCTCCTTGCCGTTGCCGACGCCGGCGTCGATCAGAATCAGATGGTCTGGGGTCTGGACGATGTAGGAATTGAAGGTCAGCGCCAGCGTCCCTGCCGCCGCATCGACGGCGCCTGGATAAGACGCCGCCGCTTCATGCAATGCATCGCCGGTCAGGTCGCGAAAAACAGCCGTGACCGGCCACCCGATCCGCTCGATGTCCGCCAGCCGATGGATGGTGGCGGTCCCGAGTTGCAGGCAATCAGGACCGACCAGCCGCACGGTGTCGGCAACCACCGTCACAGTTTGCAATCCGCCGCGTAGGGATCGCCGTAATCCGTCAGGATCTTCTCGCGCGTCTTCAGCACGATTGCCCCGGACGGATCCTTCTCGACCTTCATTGCGTACCAGTCCTGCACCGGATGCTGGTTCTTGCCGAACTTGAAGGCGCCGCGCGTAAGCTTGTAGTCCGCCTTCAACATTGCCGCACGAAAACCGTCGACATTGTCGATCTTGCCGTCGATCGCCTTGAGCGCAGCGCCGATCGCAATCGCGGTGTCGTAACCCTGCGCCGCATACATCGTCGGCGTGCGGCCGTATTTCTTCGTGAACGCCTCCACGAAGGCCTTGTTCACCGGGTTGTCGAAGTCGGCATTCCATGCGCCCGACACATCGGTGCCGAGGGCTGCTTCACCGACGGTCCTGAGCAAGGTGTGGTCCATCGACGGCTCGGCGAGCACCATCGGAATTGTGCCGAGCAGACCGGCCTGCTGATACTGCCGCATGAAGGCAATGCCGAGCGCACCCGGATGAAAATGGAACACGACGTCCGGCTTTGCGGCGCGGATCTGCGCCATCTCGGCCGCGTAATCGGTCTGATCGAGACGCGTATAGACCTCCCCGATCACCTGGCCCTTGAAGAAGCGCTTGAAGCCTTCGATCGCATCCTTGCCGGCGACATAGTTCGGCGCCAGCACGAAAGCGCGCTTGAAGCCGAGCGAGTTCGCGTTCTGGCCGGCGCTGCCCTGCATGGTGTCGGTCAGCCACGACATCACGAAGTAATTCTTGTGGCATTCCTTGCCCGCCAGATTCGACGGGCCGGCATTGGCGCTGACGAAGATTCCGCCATTGTCGACGATGTCCGGCACGATCGCGCCGGCGACATTGGAGAATACCACGCCGGTGAACAGCTTGATGCCGTCGGTCTTCATCATCCGCTCGGCGGTCTGCTTGGCCTGTCCGGGCTTCAGGCCGTCGTCCTCAATGACGAGCTGGACCGGCACGCCACCGAGCTTTCCGCCTTCCGCATCGATCGCAAGCTGAAACGCATCGCGGATATCCTGGCCGAGATAGCCGCCAGGACCGGACAGAGTCGTAATGAAGCCGATCTTCAGAGGCTGCTGCGCCGCAGCCGGTGTCAGACCAAGCACAGCCAGTAACGCCACACACACAAAACGCATCATTTCTAATTCATCTCCTTCGCCACGCGGGCTTTGACTTTGGTCGTATCGGGCCCTACGCAGCGGAGGACTTCAACGCACCGGAATTGTTTGCAAGTTTCAAGCCACAGCCGTCGAGCGCGGCACGGATTTTGGCCTTCTCGGCATCGGTGAGTTCCAGCATCGGACGGCGCACCGGGCCTGCCGCCTGACCGAGCAGCGACTGCCAATATTTTGCGTGCGCATGGCCCTTCTCCGGCGGACGCGACTTCTTGAACGCTTCGCGTACCGGGTTGAGGCTGTCGCGGACCTTGCGCGCGCCGGCGGCATCGCCCTTGAAGGCCAGATCGGTGTATTCGCGCATGCGCTTGTCGACCGCGGTCTGGTACAGATAGGGTGGATTGGAACAGAGATAGAGCCGCCAGTTCAGCTCCAGGATATTGTCGAGCCACTCCTCTTCGGAGGCCGTTGAAACCAGGATCTTGTCGCCGGCAAGCCTGGTCAGCTTGGCGTACATCTCGCGCGGGACCGAGTACTTGATCGCGACGATGGTCGGCAATTCGGCGATGCGCGCGCACAGCTCCGGGCTCATCAGATAGCCCGAATCCGGGTGGCTCCACATGGCGATGCCGATATTGGTCTGCTCGCTGATGTATTTGTAATATTCGTAAAGCGTCTCGTCCTGCGACTTGAGGAAATGCAGGACCGGCGCGTGCACCACGATGTAATCGGCGCCGACCGCTTCGGCATGCTTGGCGAGGTCGATCACGACGTCGATGTTCTGGTCGGAACAGGACATGATGGTCTGGAAGCCATGTTTCTTGGCCGCATCGACCGCGATCTCGAACGTGCGCTTGCGTTCCGGCACCGACATCGAGAAGAACTCGCCTTGCTTGCCGGCGATGAACACGCCGTCGATGCCGAGGTCGTTGTGCCAATGCGCGAGATTGGACGCCATGCCCTTCTCGTCGATCTTGTAGTCCTGCGTGAACGGCGTCAGACCCGCGGCCCACACACCCTTCATATGTTCGCGGGAATAGGCCTTCGCATCGTTTCTGCCGTATTTCATCGCTTCGTTCCTTTTTCCGTCATTCCGTGTTTCATCGCCGACCAGAGCTTTTCACCGGTCAGCGGCATGTCGAGATGCGTCACCCTGAAGGGCGCCAGCGCGTCCACCGCTGCATTCACGATCGCGGCCGGCACGCCGACGCAGCCGGCTTCGCCGATGCCCTTGGCGCCCAGCGGGTTGAACGGGCTGGGCGTCTCGATCTTGCCGAGCACAAGCTCGGGCATGTGTCCGGCGCGTGGTATAGCATAATCCATGAAGCTTGCAGTCACGAGCTGACCGTCCTCGTCATAGACGATCCGCTCCAGCATCGCCTCACCCAGACCCTGGGCGAGTCCGCCGATCATCTGGCCTTGCGCCAGCATGGGATTGACGATGGTGCCGGCGTCGTCGATCCAGACGATACGGTCGACACCCAGCGTCCCGGTATCGCGGTCGATCGAGACCTGCGCGATCACGCAGCCACTCGACCAGGCTTCGCCTTCGGCCTCATGCACGCAATGGGTTCGAAGGCCCTTGCCGAACTCGGCGGCAATCTCCGCGTCGGCCTGCGCGATTCGGGCGAGATCGCGCCAGGTCAACGCGCGGCGCACCGGAATCGCGGTCTCGAATCCACTTTCGGTCAGCGCGAGATGATCGGGATCGGCCTGCAACAGCCGCGCGGCGCATGACCGCGCCTTCTCGCGGAACCGCTCGGCCGCCTGCAGAAGCGCAGAGCCGCCGATCGGCGTGGAGCGGCTGGCCAGCGCACCGATCCCGGCCGGGCAGCTTGCGGTGTCGCCATGCGCGACCGTGATCCGTTCCGGACGCGTGCGCAGCACATCGGCGACGATCTGCGCATAGGCGGTCACGCGCCCCTGCCCCTGCGCGCTGGATCCGGTGGCCGCAATGATGCTTCCGTCCGGATCGAGCCGGACCTCCGCGCTTTCCCAGCCATGCCCGCAGGGCTCGGTATAGACCGCGATGCCGACCCCGCAGACCTCACCGTCGGCGCGACGCCTGTCGCGCTCGCGCAAGGCATCCTCGTAACCGGCCTTCTGTTTCGCCATCTCCAGCAGTTGCGGATAATCGCCGGAATCGAGAACCGATTCTGTCGCCATGCGGTAAGGAAAGGCATCGGCCGGAATGAGATTGCGGCGGCGGATCTCTGCGGGATCGAGGCCGAGTGCGCGTGCGGCCTTGTCGGCAAGCCGCTCCATCAGCATCGCCGCTTCGGGACGCCCGGCGCCGCGATAGATGCCGACGGCCGCAGTGTTTTCGGCGCGGCCTTCGAGCACGATATCGACATGGTCGCAGACATACGGCCCTGGCAGACAACGCGCCGCGTTCTTGCCCGGCACGGCCGCGCTGTAGGGCAGCCAGTGGCCGAGCGGATAATCGAGCCTGGCGCGCAGACCCAAAAACTTGCCGTTCGAATCCAGCGCCAGCTCGCCCGCAATGGTCGCACCGCGGCCCTGCGAGGCCGCGAGAAAATCCTCGGTGCGCGAGCCGCGCCATTTCACCGGCCGCTTCAGCTGCAGCGAAGCAAGCGCGACCAGCACATCCTCGGGATAGATCGAGGCCTTGCCGCCGAACGCGCCGCCGACATCGGGCGCGACGACGCGGATTTTCTTCTCCGACAGGTTCAGGATCGTAGCGAGATCGGTGCGCGCGCGATGCGGGGTCTGGGTGGAGAGCCAGACATTTAGCATTTGCGCGCCTTCGTCCCAGAAGGCCATCGCCGCGCGCGGTTCGAGTGCAACCGGCGCCAGACGTTCGTGTTCGACCACGACACGCACGACATGCGCAGCCGAGGCAAACGCCGCCTCGACATCCCCTGCCTTCCAGTCATGGCGATAGATCGGCTCTTCATCGGCCCAGAGCGGCAGCGGCTCGATCTCCGCCTGGATGGCCTCCGCCGCATCCACCGCGATCGAAGCGCGGGTCGCCACCACCGCGGCGATCGGCTGGCCGACGGCGTTGATCTCCGCCACCGGCAGCACCGGAAAGGGCAAAATGCGAAGGTCCGGCAGCACGCGATTGACCGTGGCATGGCCCAGCGTGCCCGGTTCGGGCGCCGTCAACACCGCAACAACGCCCGGCATGTTCTCGGCGTCCGCAATATCCAGGCTGACGATCCGCCCGCGCGCGTGGTTGCTGCGGGCAAATTCCAGGAACAGCGTTTCCGGCAGGCGAAGATCGTCGACGAACTGGCCCTTGCCGGTGACGAGCGCGGCATCCTCGAACCGGCGCAGCGGCCGGCCGGTCCATTGCGTCCGTAAGACCTGGTCTCGCGTACCATCCATGGCGTTTGAACGGATCCTGCCGTGTCCGGGGGCGTGCGCAGAATAGTTTCGGCCCAGCCCATTCATTGAGCAAGATGACATTATCATATCTATTGATATGATTGGGTTATGAATATCACGCTCCGCCAGATCCAGGCGTTCAAGACCGTCGCCGAATTCGGCTCCTTCACCCGCGCCGCCGAGCGGTTGAAGGTGGCGCAGCCCGCGCTTTCGCTCTCGATCCGCGAACTGGAGCGGGAACTGAACCTCCGCCTGTTCGACCGCACGACCCGTAGAGTCGAACTGACCGCGGCCGGCCGCGAATTCCTGCAATCGGCGGACAAACTGCTCGCCGATCTCGACCGCGCGGTGCGCGACGCGCGCGATCTCTCCGACAAGAAGCGCGGCCGTATCGTGATCGCCGCGCCGCCGCTTCTCGCTGCCATGATCGTGCCGGCCACGATCGCGGACTTCAACGCGGCGTTTCCCGGAATCGATGTCGGGCTGGTCGATGCCCGCAACGACCAGATTCTCGACCGGCTGCGGGCCGGCGACGCCGACCTTGCCATCGGGACCTTCGATGAGCGGGCCGATGGCATCCGCCGCGAGGTTCTGGCGCAGGATGCGCTGGCGCTGTTCTGTGCGCCGTCTTCGGCGCTCGCGAAAAAACGACGGCTGAAATGGGCGGACCTGCATGACCAGAAACTGATCATGCTGACGCGCGATTCCTCCATCCGCGCACTGACGGAGCGAACCCTGGCGCAGGCGGGTCTTGAGGCCGGCAAGCCACTCTACGAGGTCTCGCAGATGACCACCGCGGTGATGCTGGCCGAGGCCGGCCTCGGCGTCACCGTGCTGCCGGCCTATGCCTGGTCGTTCGCCCGCAGCCGCGATGTTGTGTCGCGCCCGATGGTCGATCCGCAGGTCAGCCGCAATATTTTCCTGATCCAGCCGGACGGCCGGTCGCTCTCACCGGCCGCGGAGAGTTTCGCGCGGACCCTGCGGCAGCAGACTCGCGCTGCGATCGCCAAGGTCGTGTCGCGATAGAAACTTATAAGCTCGCCATATCAATCCATAACATTTTGTCGGCTTGCAGAATGAATGGGATGGCGGTGAGATAGCGCTCTTTTGCCTTTGCGGAACTCCGGAGACCTTATATGGCCCGCATCGAACTCGCCGACCGCAATGCTCTGCCGGAAGAGTTCAAGGAGCGGTTCGACGTCATCGAGAAGTCGAACGGCTATATCCCGAACAGCTATATGCAGCTCGCGCACCGGCCGCCGATCCTCAAGGCGCTGATGGATCTGTCCAAGGCCGTGATCCGCGACGAGGGCACGCTCGACCGCGGCTTCCGCTTCCTGATCGCGTATATCTCCAGCCGCACCGCCGGCTGCCAGTTCTGTCAGGCGCACAACATTTCGAGCGCCGCGCGCTGGGGCATCTCAGACGACAAGCTGAACGCGATCTGGGACTACGAGACCTCGCCGCTTTTCACCGATGCCGAGCGTGCCGCGTTCGACTACGCGCGGGGCGCGTCGGTGGTGCCCAATGCGGTGACCGACGAGATTTTCGCGCGCGTGAAGCAACATTATTCGACACCGCAGATTGTCGAGATGACCGCAGTGATCGCGCTGTTCGGCTGGCAGAACCGCTTCAACGACACGCTGCATACCGATCTCGATCAGCACACGCTCGACTGGGCCGCGCAATTCGACCTCGCCGACAAGACCGGATGGGATCCGTCGGATCACATTCCTGGTTCACCCGACAAAGCCGCCTGAAGGAGCCACCCCATGGCACAAGCAGCAACCGCCCAAGCCACCGAGCAATCGTCTGGCCCCACCGCGTTCAACCTGATGAAGTGGATCGCGGAAAATCCCGACAAGCTGAAGCCGCCGCTCGGCGCCAAGACCATCTTCCGCGAGGACGACTTCATGGTCACGGTCGTCGGCGGGCCGAACGCGCGCACCGACTATCACATCAACCAGACCGAGGAATTCTTCTTCCAGCTCAAGGGCACGGTGAAGGTTCGCATCCAGCATGAGGGCAAGCCGCACGACGTGGTGCTGCCGGAAGGCTCGATCTATCTCCTGCCGGCGAATACCCCACACGCGCCGATGCGCGGCCCCGATACGGTCGGCCTGATCGTCGAGCGCATCCGCAAGAACGGGATGACCGACACCCATCGCTGGTACTGCGAAAACTGCAACAACGTGCTGTTCGAGAAGACCGTGGTGATCGAACTGCTCGAGCGCGACATGCCGCCGGTGTTCGAGGCCTATTACGGCGATCCGGAAAACCAGCACTGCAAGAAGTGCGGCCACATCAATCCGGGCCGGCCGGCCAAGGGGTAACTCGATCTCGTGTCCCGGGCGCAGCGCAGCACGCAGTGGTGCGCTGCAGAACCGGGACCCATCGCCTTGCACGAGAACATCTTGGGTCCCGGATCAGCAGCGCACCATTTCGCTTCGCTCATGCTGCGCGGCATCCGGGACACGAGTCTGACTAATGCCTCGCGCGCTTCACCGTCTCGGAAGGCTTTTCCCGGAACCGTGCCGCATAGGCCTGGGCGAAGCGGCCGAAATGGTTGAAACCGAACGCAAGCGCAGTCTCGGTCACGCCCTCCCCCGCGCGCAGCGCCGCCCGCGCCGCATCGAGGCGGAGATCGCGCGAAAGCTCCAGCGGCGTGCAGGCGCGATGGCGTCGGAAGGCCTGCTGCAGCGTGCGCTCGCTGACGCCCGATACCGCAACAAGCTCGTCCATGCCGACGCTGCGCCCGGCATTGGCGTGGATATGCGCTTCGGCACGCCGCAAATAGGCGGGCACGTCTTCCGCTTCGGCGGGCTGCGTCGCGACCAGCGCCGAGAGCAGCAGATCTTCCAGTTCGCGCCGCAGGCCTGCATGCCCCGAAAGACCGCGCGGGTTGGCAAGATCGCGGCACAGATGCGCGATCAGGCCGACGAAGCCGTCCGCCTCATCCATGGGCAGGGGAACCGCCGCGAACAGGATCGGTCGCGTCGCACGCGCGGCGAGCCGCTGCCGCGGAATCTTGATCATGAGCTGATGCGCGTCCCGGCTCCAGGTCTTGCGATAGCGCAGGCCCGGATTCATCACAAACAGGGTGCCGGGCTTCAGCGCGATCTCGAACCGGCCGGTACGGAATCCAATCTCGCCGTCGAGCGTGAGTTGCGCCACGTAGAAATCCAGCGCCGGCGCCACGACCTCGACTTCGGTGCCATACCGCAGCATGCCGAGCGAAGTGTCGCACAGCCGGGCCTGGCGGTGACTGAAATCGACACGCCCCGCAGAGAGCCGCAAATCGTGATCGGCGAAGATCGCGGCGAGATGCGAGCGGGCGATATCCGGCCGCGTTGTGCGCGTCGCCGGGAGCAAAGCGTCGAGCTCGCGCAGATGCGGAATGTCGTAGGCCATGGTCTCGATCGTCCCAGGATGTCTGGGGGATCATGCCTGCGGAATCCGGACAAGTCATGCGGCTTTCGGCTAGCAGTCCGCCGGTTCCGGGGCTCTGATGGGGCAAACCGCCATCGGGAGCCGCACATCATGCTCAAATCCGGCAAGGACTATCTGGAAGGCCTGCGCGACGGCCGCACCGTCTATATCGGGCGCGAACGCGTCGAGGACGTCACCACGCACCCTGCGTTCCGCAATCTCGCGCGCGCCTTCGCCGACTTCTACGACCTGAAGCGCAATCCGGCGCAACGCGACGCCCTCACCTATGAGGAGGACGGCGACCGCCACTCGATCTATTACATGAAGGCCAAGACGAAGGCGCAGCTTGCGCAGCGCTCCAACGCCCATCGCATCCTGGCCGAACCGAATTTCGGCCTGCTCGGCCGCTCGCCCGACTATATCGCGAGCTTCGTCACCGGCATGAACCTGAAGCCCGAGCTGTTCGGGCAATATGCCGACAACGTGCGCAACTATTACAAATTCATGCGCGACAACGACATCTTCGCCGCGCACGCGATCGTGTCGCCGCAGGCCGCGCGCGATCCCGATTTCTTCCAGAAGAAGAATCTACCGAATCCGGCCTGCCGGGTGGTCGCGGAGAAGGACGACGGCGTCATCATCTCCGGCATGAAGATGCTGGCGACCGGCTCGGCCGTCGCCGACGAGATCTGGATCGGCAATATCCTGCCGCTGTCGCCGGAAGCGAAAGCGGAATCGATCACCTTCGCGGTTCCCTGTAACGCCAAGGGGGTATCGCTATGGTCGCGCAAGCCGTTTGCGCCGGCAGCGCAATCTGAGTTCGAAGCGCCGCTGAGCTACCGCTTCGACGAAGCCGACGCCATGGTGATGTTCGACAACGTCAAGGTGCCATGGGAGCGGGTGTTCGTGCACAACGACCCCGCCTTGTCGCGTGGCCTCTATATCGAGACCGCCGCGCATTCCTACGGCAATCACCATTCCAATGTGCGGCTGATGGTGAAGATGCAGTTCCTGGTCGGCCTGTGCAGCCGGATCGCACAGGCCAATGGCGCATCGGAGGTGCCTGCGGTGCGCGAAAATCTCGGCCGCCTGGCCGCGCTGGAATCGCTGCTCGAAGCCATCGTCGCCGGCCAGATCGAGGCCTGCGAGGAATGGCCGGTGAAGGGTTACGTCACCTTCAACCGCCGCATGATGTATGCCGGGCTGAACTGGGGCGTGGAGAATTACTCCGCCGTCATCGATACGCTGCGTGAACTCTGCGGCGGCGGCATGCTGCAAATGCCGGCGGACGGCGCGGTGCTGGAAGACGCAGAGCTCGGCGAGCAGTTCCGCACCTATTGGCAGACGCCGCATATGAGCGCGCTCGAGCGCATGAAGCTGTTCCGCCTCGCCTGGGACATCGTCGGGTCCGAACTCGGCGGGCGCCATCTGCAATACGAGAAATTCTTTCCGGGCGCATCCTTCGTGGTGCGCAACCACAATTATCGCGAGGCGCCGTGGAAAGCCTGGCAGGATCGTATTGACACGATCCTGCAACGCATGACACCGCCGGGCGAACTGAACCAGGCAGCGGAGTGATCATGAACGGACGGTTGCGTGTAATTTTCATCGGGTTCGGCGCGATCAATTCGCGCGTCGCCGATCTGCTGAAGGCACGCAAGGCGCCCGTGGACCTCGTGGCGGTTGCCACCAAAGACGACCCGGCCGAACGCGCGCGCATACCGGCCGGCGTGCCGTTCCTCGCTGCCCCGACCGACCTGGCGGCGCTGAAACCCGACCTCGTGATCGAAGCCGCAGGACGCGCCGCGATCGATGCATGGGCACCGGCCGCGCTGGCCGCGTCGCCCGCGATGATCATCGCCTCCACCTCGGCCTTTTGCGACGATGCGCTGTTGCCGCGCCTCGCCGACCTCGCGGAAAAGCAGGGCAGCCGCATCCTCATTCCCTCCGGCGCCATCGGCGGCATCGATGCGCTGGCGGGCGCGGCCGTGCTCGGGCTCGACGCAGTGACCCACCGGATCGTCAAGCCGCCGGTCGCCTGGAAGGGCACGCCAGCGGAAAAGCTGCTCGATCTTTCAACTCTGACGCAGCGCGCCGTATTCTTCGAGGGCACCGCGCGCGACGCGGCGAGCCAGTACCCGCAGAACGCCAACGCAACGGTCGTCACGTCCCTGGCCGGGATCGGGCTCGATCGCACCCGCGTCGAACTGGTCGCCGATCCGGCCGTGCACCTGAACGGGCATACCATCACGGCGGAGGGCGGGTTCGGGCGGATGACCATCACGCTGGAAAACAACCCGCTCGCCACCAATCCGAAATCGTCGGAACTGACGGCACTCTCGCTGGTCCGCCTGATCGAGCAGCAAACCCGGCCGGTCGCGATCTGACCAACCTGCGCGCAAACATTGCGCAGCATCAAATCCGGCACGCCCGATCGGCGCTATTTCAACCGCTCCGGTTCAGGCCTATAATGCATTCAATCGAATGCATCGGATCAGTTGCGGAGGCATATCATGGCCCGTCTGCGTCATTTTGCGGTTTGTGTCGGCGACCTCGACAAGGCGGCGAAGTTCTATGGCGACGTTTTCGGTCTGAAGCGGCACGGCCGCGAAGACCTGCCGATCGGCTCGGCGGTCTATATGGGCGACGGCCGCATCAATCTCGCGCTGCTCAACTTCACCGGCAGCAAGGGCCACGATTTCGGCGACAAGCCGGAAGGCCAGATCGGGGCCAATCATTTCGGTTTTCAGGTTGAAAGCATGAAGGAGACGCAGGCGCTGATCGAGAAGCACGGCGGCACCTTCTTCTTCGACCTCGGCGACGAGCGCAAAGGCAATTTCGAGCGCAAGTTCAAGGATCCCGAAGGCGTCATCTTCGACATTTCGGAAAACGGCTGGGTCGGCACCGACGGGCGCAAGATCAAGGCCGATCCGGCGCACGCTTTCCTCGACGAGACGCTGGTGCCGCAGGCCAACCTCAAGGGCCGTATCATGCACATGGCTCTGTTCGTGCGCGATCTAGAAAAGGAGGCCGCCTTCTATCAGGCGGTATTCGGGCTCAAGCATCTCGGATACGACCACCAGCCGATGGGCTCGGCGATCTATCTGACCGACGGCACCACCAATATGGCGCTGATCCGGCCCGGCATGCCCGAGGACAAGTACAAGCCCGGCGCCAATCATTGCGGCTTTCAGGTCGCCGACCTTCAGGCGGCAGAAGCCGATATCGCAAAGGCGGGCGGCTCGTTCTTCTTCGACTTCGGCGATGCCAAGCACGGTAATTTCGAGAAGAAGTTCAAGGACCACGACGGCGTCGTGTTCGACATCTCGAAGCATGGCTGGGTCGGCACGCCGACCTACACCGCGAAGAAGGCTGACGCCGCCGAGATGCAGCCGGCCAAATAGCTACGTCAAAGTTGAGCGGCGCGGCTCCGGGACGATGCCGGAGCCGCCGGCTTCTGTCCTAGTTCGCTTTCATGCCGGCTTCCGAAACCACCTTTTCGGCGGACTTGCGGCCGGTCACGATCAGATCGCGCAACTCAGCCGCTGTGCCGGCTGTGGAGGCCAATCCGCGATCGACAACATTACGTTTTGCGAAAGCCGGATCCGATATGATCGTGGCAATCTCGCTTCGCATTCTGTCGACGATCGGCTGCGGCGTTGCTGCCGGAGCAAACAGTGCGAAGAACGGCCTCCCCAGATATCCGCTGTAACCAAGCTCCGCTGCCGTAGGCACGTTCGGCAGGCTGGGAAGCCGCTTCTCGCCGTCGACAACGAGGGCGGTCACCTTGTTGGCTTCGAGCAGCGCCTGCAGGTTTCCGAAGCCAATGAACGCGACCGGGGTCGCGCCGGTCAGCATGCCGTTGACCGCATCCCCGCCGCCGCGAAACGGAACCTTCACGACATCGCCGCCCTTCTGCCTCTTGACGAAAGTTTCGACGAACGCGGCATGCGCGACACCGGGCGAGGCATAACTCATCGTGCCGGGCTTCGCTTTGGAGAGCTTTACCAGGTCGTCGACCGATTTGACGTTCAGGTCGGCGTTGATCGCAAGCACCTGCGGCATGAAGAACAGGGTCATGACCGGTTCGATGCTTTTGTCGGGATCGTATGGCAGATTCTTGAACAGATACGGATTGAAAATAACCGCCTCGCCGGGCAGGACGCAGAACGTGTAGCCGTCCGGATCGGCATCGGCACAGGCGCGCGACGCGATATTGAAGCCGCCGCCCGGGCGATTCTCGATGATGACCGGCTGCTTCAGGCGCTTGGTGAGTTCGTCGGCCACCGCGCGCGCGAAAATATCGCTGATGCCGCCGGCGCTGGACGCATTGATGAAGCGGATCGTGGATTTGGGATAGTCGCTCTGTGCCAGTGCCGGCGTGGTAACGGCGGCACCCGCCAGAAGCAACAATGCTGCACTCAAGGCCTTCATAACTTTCCTCCTGGCTGCTTATTTTTTTGTTGGCGTTTTTGCGTTGGTCGAAAAGCCTACCGGGCGGGGGCAAGAACCTCCGCAATCCAGTCAGCCATATAATCGATCTGGATCGACATGTTGTCGACGCCGCAATGTTCGATGCCACCTTCAGTTGCATCGAAAACCTTGAGATCGCGTCGCGGGCTGTTGATGGCGCGCTCCACCATCGTGGTTGCCTGCTCGAGCGGCACCTGACGGTCGTTCCCGCCATGAGCGACCAGCACCGGGCACCGGATGCGTTCTGCAACGCCGCCCTCGAGGGACATCGCGGCGATCGCCTTGGCCGTCTCCTGCTCCGTGCTCGTGCCGTAATACCACATCGCATGATCGAGCCAGTCGGCGATCGAGCGCGCCGCACCCGGGTTCCGGAGAATGCGACCATGCGACCCGTCATTGTCCCAGCGTGCGCCATGCGCCACCGCGCAGGCGAGACGAGGCTCGAACGCGGCCGAGCGAAAAGCGTAATAGCCGCCGAGACTGGGCGCGATGATCCCGATCCGCTTCGGATCGATCTCGGGGCGTTGCGAGAGCCAGTCCACGCACGCGGTGGCGGCACGCTCGATATCCGCGATCGCCGGCAGTTTCAGCTTTCTCAGCGCCGCGCCGCAGCCAGGATGATCTACATGCAGGCAGCCAATATCGCGCGCGCTCAGTTCCGTTGTCAGGTCGGAGAGAAACGCCCATTCTTTCGAGACATCGAATCCGTCGAATACGATCATGCAGGCGCCGGGCTCAGCCTTCGGCGGTGCGACATAGAGCGACGGCAGCACAGTCTTTTCGTATGGCACATCCACGAACTCGACCGGATTGCCCGACAACTCCATGCTGAGCCGGAACGCATCCAGCATCGCATCGTAGCTTTGCATCTTGCGTGGATCGCGATGACTCATCTGGCGTTCAGCCGCCATGTAATACAGGCACGCGCGGTGATATTTCCGCGCCGCGCTCCGGCTATGGCCGTTGGCGCGATCCCGGTCCGCCAGTCCGCGGACCCGATCGGCAAGCTTGCACCAGGATTCGAACCACTGAACCTGTCGCTCCTTGGACGACGCTCCCTTGGGCGCATCATCGCGAAGCGGCCGGCAGGCTTCTTCGATCTCCGACATCTCCCCGCCGACCTGAACCGTCATCAGGACGGCCATGTTCCAGGAATAATTGTCTGGAAAATACTCGAACACCTTCACGCTTGATTGCATGTAGCCTTGGCCTCCCGACGCGTGGTTTTGCTCTTTGTTGGCAAATCCGAGGCTCATTTTTAGAGCCATACGAGAAAAACGCTCGCACTTATCGGGCGCAGCAGCCGCGCAGTCAGCGCATGTCTTAGGTCCCCGTCGGCACGTGCCGTGCCGTCTTGGTCCGCTGCGCGATCAGCCACTTCGATTTGCCGGCCAGCGTCAGGAACGCGCGGCGGAGCGGCGTCGGCCAGGTGGTCGGCAGCCCGAGAAACACCGAGATGCGCTGGGTATGCTCGGTCAGCGGCCGTTCGTTCGCTTCCCACACCTTCAACGCCGTCGCCATGTCTTTCTCGCGGTCGAGATAATAAGCGAGCGACAATCCGTTCATCATCGAGCAGCCCGCGCCCTGCCCGATATTTGGCGGCAGCGCATGCGCGGCATCGCCCAGCACGGCGACGCGGCCGGACGACCACGACTTGAGACGGATATATTCGAAGCGGTCGTAGCGGGCATCGTCGGTGATCCGGTCGATCAGGTCCGCCCAGTGGGGGAAGGCGCGCTTCCAGTCCGCCTTGTCGATCGGCGTCCGCTTTCCGATCTCGTCGGAATGCAGCATGGTGAGCGCGATATAGACCTCGGTCTCGCTCACCGGCGTATAGAGAATGCGCCGGCTGCCCGACCAGTTCTCGATCGTGGTGCCGCCGTCGCCGGACGCCATTTCTTCCGCTGTTTTCGGAATCAGCACACGGATAGCGCCGTCCGGCAATCCCTTGCGTTTCGCGACCAGGTTCAGCGAGTCACGGATTTTCGAATTCACGCCGTCGCCGGCCACGATGAGGTCGGCTTTGTGGCGCGTCCCGTCGGCCATTATCAGTTCGCCGTCCGGCGTTGCCGCGACCGCTTCGGAGCCCAGCACGATCTCGACGCCGTTCCTGCGCGCGGCATCTGCCATCGCATTGATCACGCGCTGGCGCACCACCGAGAACACCCGCTTCGACGGGTCCCAGCGATGCACCGAGAGCACCGTGTTGTTCTCGTCGCGCATCTCGCGGGTATGCGCGAACGGCGCACCCTTGACCGCCTCATCGTAGGCGCCAAGCTTTTCGAGTACGCGCAGGCCGTTCTCGTAGATGTAGATACCGGCGCCTGACGGCCGGAGTTCGGGCGAGCGCTCGTGCAGCCGCACGCTCCAGCCGCGTTGCGCTAGCGCGCCTGCGGCGGCCAGTCCGGAGAAGCCGCCGCCGACAATCTCGGCATGTCGTTTGGTTACCACGTGCAGGTGCCTCCGCCGCCGGACTGGCGCATAGCCATTCGAAGAACGGCTATGCGCGGCCGGCCATGACGCAAATCAAACGGGCGGGTTACTTGATGAACTGGTTGCTATAGAGCTCCTCAACCGGGGTCTTCTTCTGGATGAAGCCTTTCTCCAGATAGAAGTCCTGCAGCTTCGCCAGCCGTTCCGGATTGATTTCGCCAAGCTTTTTCTGATCGACATAAACGTGCTTGGCGTAATAGTTGAGCGCGTTCTTGACGACGTCTTCCTTGCCCTGCCAGGTCGGCACGAACTTCACGAAGTCGGCCGCCGCCTGGTCGGGGTTGTCCATCACGTCCTTCATGCCGCGCATCGCCGCGGTCACGAATTTCTGGATCATCTCCGGGTTTTTCTTGATCATCTCGTCCGAGACCGCGATGCCCTGCGCGAGGTGCGGGAAATACTGATCGGTCGGGATCACCTTCACCTTGGTCCCAGTGGCCTGAACCAGCGCCAGCCAGTCCGGAACGCCGGCCATGCCTTGCGACTTGCCGGTGGCAACCGATTCCCACACGCCGGTCGGGCCGGCCTGCTGCACATTCACGTCGTTCTGCGTCAGGCCCGCACTCGCGAGCAACCCGATCAGCGCATAGAAAGTGGTGTCCTGGAAAGACAGCACGGTCAGCGTCTTGCCCTTCAGGTCGGCCGGCTTCTCGATGCCAGCATCTTCGCGCACCACCGTCTGCATGAAGCCCTTGCCGCCGAACAGCGCGACGATCTTCACCGGCACGCCATTGGCGCGCACCATGATCGGGCCGTCGCCGACGATGCCGCCGATCGGCGCATTGCCGGCGCCGACCATCTTCGCCACTTCGACGCCGCCGCGCGCGACCTGAAAGTCGACGTCAAGTCCGGCATCCTTGAAATAGCCCTTGCCCTTGGCAAGCTGCAGCGGAGCGAAAGCCGGAAGGATCGGCGGCGCGGGAAACAGATAGGTCACCTTTTCCTGCGCCAGCGCCTGGGGCGCGGCGAACCCGGTACCGAGGGCTGCAGCCAAAGCGGCGATGGCCAGCCTTCGGGTGATGGCGGATGATCTGGAAGCGGTCATGAACTGAATATCCCTCACGGTGGTGCTTGTGTCGTTGTGCCCCATTCCCGCGGGCGTGACACCCTCGGATAAGTCTTACTATACTCGACAGTCTCGTTGTGCGCTATGCTGCCCACAGCCCAACAATTGGTCCGAAGTTTGCTCCCGGTGTCACCCATGCCGTCAATCCGCCAGCCGAAAGTCCCCGCATGAAGCGGCTCGAATATCGCAAGGTTACGATGCGCTTTGCGGGCGCAAAAGGCGCCACTTTCACCGCCATCGAGGATGTCGACTTCTCGGTGGCCGACGGTGAGGTCGTATCGCTGATCGGCCCGAGTGGCTGCGGCAAGAGCACATTGCTCAATATCGGGTCAGGGCTCTATTCGCCGAGCCTTGGCGAAGCCTATGTGGACGGCGAACGGGTCGAGGGGCCCAACGATCACGTCGCCTTCATGCTGCAGAAAGACTTGCTGCTGCCGTGGCGCACCATCGAGCAGAACGTGATGCTGGGCACCGAAATTCGCAACCTCGATGGCACGGAGAGCCGCAGGAAGGCGCGCGAACTCCTTCAGGCCTTCAAGCTCGGCGAATTCGCCGAACGCTACCCGCACCAGTTGTCCGGCGGCATGCGCCAGCGCGCCGCCCTCGCCCGCACGCTCGCGGTCGATCCTTCGGTGCTGCTGCTGGACGAACCGTTTTCCGCCGTCGATGCGCAGACCCGCATCATGCTGCAGCACGACCTGGCGCAAACGCTGATGAAAGCCCGAAAGACGGCGCTGCTCATCACCCACGACCTGCTCGAGGCAGTGATCCTCTCAGATCGCGTGCTGGTCATGAGCAAGCGCCCCGGCCGCATCATCGACGAGATCGTCATTGATATCCCCGAACGCGATCATCCGCTGAAACGGCGGCGCGATCCGAAGGTTGCGGGCTATGTCGCGCGACTGATGGACAAGCTCGATATCGGCGAACACGCCGCGCAGGAAGATGCGCAGAAGGAGCCGGCCTGATGGACGCCGACCGCTCCGCCCTCGTCCGCCGCGGCACCATCGCGAGCGTGGGGATGCTGATCGTCTTCCTCGTCGCCTGGGAATGGGGGCCGGGATTGCTGAATATCCCGCCCTATATCGTGCCGCCGATGTCGGCGACCTGGAACGAATTTCTGCGGATGTGGGGCGTGGCAGCGCTGCCCTATCACACCGGCATCACCGCGTTCGAGGTGCTGGTCGGCTTCATCCTCGGCAGCCTGCTCGGTGCATTGATGGGCTATCTGCTCGGCATGTCGCCGACTGCGGAATTCGCGCTCTCGCCCTACATTCTGGCGCTGCAGATTGCGCCCAAGATCGCGTTCGCGCCGCTGTTCATCCTGTGGATGGGCTTCACGATCTATCCGAAGATCCTGGTCGCGATCCTGATCGTGTTTTTTCCGGTCATGGTCAATGTGCTGACGGCCGTGCGCGGCGTCGATCCCGACCTGATCAATCTCGCGCGTTCGTTCAAGGCGACGCGCTCGCAGATTTTCTGGAAGATCGAGTTTCCGGCCTCGCTGCCGCCGCTGTTCGCGGGCCTTCGCATCGGTTCGACGCTGGCGGTGATCGGCGTCGTGGTCGGCGAGCTGGTCAGCGGCAATTCGGGGCTGGGCTACCTGCTCTCCTTCGGCGAGGGACAGGGCAACACCGCAATGGTGTTCGTCACCATCATCATGCTCACGCTGGTCGGCGGCGTCGCCTATCTGCTGGTGATCCTGGCCGAGATGCGCGTGCTGCACTACATGCCGAAGCGCGCGGCGGGCGGGATTTAACGCGTCATCCCCGCGTGGTCTCTCTCCCCGTTCTTACGGGGAGAGAGAAGTATCACACCATCACGTGCCGCAGCGCCGCTTCGACCCGCGCGTCGATGTCGCGGGCGACGGCGCGCCTCGATCCCGTGCAGTATCTTGAGATTCGACAACTGCTCATCTTATCCCGTCAGCGCGGCGGGGTTGATACACATCAAGAGCATTGCGGCCTCCAAGGCTTAGAGAATATCGACGTTGCTTGGGAGGTTCCCTATGTGGACAAAGCGCGACTTGCTTTACTCCGGCGCATTGGCATCATTGGTTGCCGCGACCAAGCCAGCGACTGTGCTGGCTCAGATGCTCCCAGGTTCGCCAGCCGCGCCCCATTTGAAGTTTTCAACTCCAATGCCGCAGGGTGTCGCCATACCCGATACTTTGGAAACGCGATTTGGCAAGCTGAACTTCTTTGGAGGGTTCCCTGACCAGCCAAGCGTCGACAAGCTTTATGACAACCTCGATTTCCAGCGTGCGGTACAGGCGTATCTGCTGGCTTTGCCTGTAGTCAATCAGGTGGGCAATCGTGACGGCATACTCTCGCTCGGTCCGGCCAATACGACCGTGCCGATTTGGGAGAGCATGGTCGATTCACGCACGGTTGAACTCACCGCTAATAACAATACCCCTAACACTTGGTTCTGGCTCGACCTACGCGGTGGGCCGGTCGTCGTAGGGCCCCGCCGAACGTGCTCGGGCTGGCTAATGATATGTGGTACAATTGGGTCGGCGACATCGGGCTCGTTGGGCCGGACAAGGGCAAGGGCGGAAAATATCTGCTGCTGCCGCCCGGCTATAAGGGCAGCGCCCCTTCCGGCTATTTCGTCTTGCGGCCGGGGTCATACCACACTTGGATTGCATGGCGCAGCTTCCTGGTTGGAGGCGATCCAAAGCCCGGTGTCGACCTGGTCAAGAAGCACACGAAAATCTATCGTCTCTCCGACGTGGTCAATCCGCCGAAACTCAATTTCATCGATATGTCCGGCAAGCCATTTAACATGGTTGCGCCTGCGGACTATCGGTTCTGGGAATTACTGAACAAGGTGGTGCAAGACGAAGCGACCGATCAGGTCGATGCGACGACTTTGGGTTTCTGGGCTTCGGTCGGCATCATGAAGGGTAGGCCCTTCGCGCCCGACGAACGCATGAAGAGAATATTGGCTGAAGCGGCGCTGGTCGGCGACGCGACCGCGCGTGCGGTCATGTACAGGTGGCGCGGCGCTGACGGCTATTGGTATCCGGACAGGAAGTGGCGGCTTGGTTTTGTTGGTGGCTACAAGTTTGAGGAGAATGGCGCGCGCCTGTTGAATGCGTATTCGGGCTTCTTTTTCTACGCTACAGGCGTAACGCCCGCGATGGATTCCAGGACCGTTGGCGAGGGATCGCAATATCTCGCAATGTTCGTCGACTCCAAAGATAATGTTCTCGACGGCGGCAAGAATTACAAGCTGCGACTGCCGCCGAATATCCCGGTCAAAAATTTCTGGTCAGTGATCGTCTACGATAACCAGACGCGGTCTATGCTACAGACAAACCAGCGATATCCTAGCGTCACCAGCCAGAATAAGATGCTGAGGCTCAACGCCGATGGTTCGGTTGACGTCTATTTTGGACCCGCGGCACCCGCCGGTCAGGAAGAGAATTGGGTCCAGACGGTTCCTGGCGCGAGCTGGAACATTTTGTTGAGGCTTTACGGGCCGCTTCAGACTTTCTTCGACAAGACGTGGCGGCCGGGAGATATCGAACTTCAATCCTAAACCGCATCGGTTTGGTCGGCGGTGATGCGCCGCGCCCGGGACACGAGACCGGTTTTACACCATCACATGCCGCAGCGCCGCTTCGATCCGCGCCTCGATGTCGCGCGCGCTCGGCCCCTTGTCGATGGCGAGCAGCATCTTCAGGTGCGAATAACCGCGCAGCAATTCCAGAAACTCCTCGGCCGCGCGATGCGGATCGCTCACCTTCAACGACCGATCGTTCCTGTGCCGGACGAAAAACGCCTCCAGCGGGTCGATGCAGGCCTGCGGTCCGGTCTCGTAAAACAGGCGGCCGAGTTTCGGAAAACGGCGGCACTCGGCGATGACGATGCGATGCAGTTCCGCGGTGTCGCGCGCGAAGAAGATATCCGTCATCTTGCGCGCATAACCCCGCAGCGCATCCCGCACCGGCAGGGCGAAAACCTCCTCGATCTCGCCGCTGACGAGTTGCTGGCAGGATTCGGTGATGACGCCGGCGAACAGGTCTTCCTTGCTGCCAAAGTGCCGGTACACCGTCATCTTCGACACGCCGGCAACCGCCGCGACCTCATCCATGTTCGCGTCGCCGAAGCCGTGCTTGAGAAAGACCGCTTTGGCGCCCTTCAGGATCGCCTCGCGCTTCTTGTCCGAGAGACCGCCTCGGCCCGGGCCCGCGGATTTTTCCAGCACGAGTGTCACGATGGGTCGATTCCCTGCTTGCCGCAAACGATACTCCGCAGTATCGTTTAGCCCAATTCCAATTCCAAACGTCCGGAGGCTCTATCGTGCCGACACCGAACGACCTCTCCTCAGCGGTACAGCCCGCGCGCGTTCACCGCAAACTCTACACCGATCCGGAGATTTTCAAGCTCGAGATGGAGCGCATCTTCGGGCATGCATGGCTTTATGTCGGCCATGAAAGCCAGGTGCGCAATCCCGGCGACTATTTCCTGACCCAGGTCGGCCGCAAGGCCATGGTGGTGACCCGCGACGAAAGCGGCCAACTGCGGGTGCTGCACAATCAATGTGCACATCGCGGCGCGATGGTGGTGGCGTCGGATTGCGGCCACGCGAAGGAATTCCAGTGTGTCTATCACGGCTGGACCTATCACCTCGACGGCCGGCTGAAGGCGGTGCCGCTCAATCACGGCTATCCGCAGGATTTCGACACCAAGAGCCCGCGCACCGCGATGACGCAGGTGCCCCGGGTGGAGAGCTATCGCGGCTTCATCTTCATCAGCCAGGCGGCGGAAGGCAAAAGCCTGAAAGAGCATCTCGGCTATATGGCGACCTCGATCGACGACATGGTCGACCGCGCGCCGGACGGCGAAATCGAGATGGCCGGTGGCGTGTTCCGCCATGTCTATAACGCCAACTGGAAGCTCTATCTGGAGAACCTGTGCGACGCCGCGCATCCGTGGTTCACGCACCGCTCCTCGATCGACGCCGCCCAGCAGCAGAGCGACGACGTCTATTCCGACGGCACCGGCGAAATCGCCATCCGGCAGATGCGCCAGAACGGCGCGCCCTACTCGTTCTGGGAAAACCAGGTTGGCATCTGGACCTACCCGAACGGACATTCCTATCTGGGCGACTATCACGACGACAAGAAGCTGATCGCTTCGATGGAAGACCCGCTGTTTCGCGAGTACATCGCGATACTCGAAGCCAAGAAGGGCAAGGACGAGGTCAAGCGCATCCTCGAAGTCCGGCGCTGGAATTCCAACCTCTATCCAAACCTGTCCTTCATGAGTTCGTTCCAGCAGCTACGGGTCATTCACCCGCTTGCGGTCAATCGTACGCTGGTCTGCACCTACAACTTCAAGCTCAAGGGTGCGCCGGAGCAGATGTTCCGCAACACCGTCGCCTTCGCCAATATCGTCAACGGCACCGGCTCGCTGGTGCTGACCGACGATCTGGAAATCTACAACCGTGTCGGCATCGGCCTTGCGAGCGAAGGCGCCGAATGGATCGAGATCGGCCGCGGCTATACCAGCGACGCGCGCGACGAGCATGGCGGCCTGAAGGGCAAGAACTCGACCAGTGAAGTCTATATCCGCAACATGTTCGACGCCTGGCGCGGCTATATGCTGGGCGAAACGGCCAGTGCGAACGAGATGAAGGCCAGCGCATGACCGCAACCGCCCGCAAGACCGCAAGCGGCCTGTCCCGCGCCGATGCTGAGGATTTCCTGCTTCACGAGGCGCGCCTGCTCGACGAGGCGCGCTACGACGAATGGCTGGCGCTGTTTACGGCCGAAGCGCATTACTGGGTGCCGAGCGAGCCCGATCAGAAGAGCGCGCTCGATATCATCTCGCTGATGTATGACGACCGCCGCCTGCTGGAGACCCGGGTCCGCCGCCTCTCCTCGCCGCGCATCTATTCGCAGGAGCCGCGCTCGCGCACGAGCCGCATCGTGACCAACGTCACGATCGAAGGCGGCGACGGTAACTCCACCGAAGTCCGCTCCAAATTTATGATCGTGGAATATCGCCGCGAGGAGCAGCGCATCTTCGCCGGCACCTACCGGCACACGCTGGTTCAGACCGGTGGCGATATCCGTATCGCCTTCAAGCGCGTCGACCTCGTCAATTGCGACGCGCCCATGGACGGACTGGTGGTGCCGTTCTGAGCGGTCGTCCCCGCGGAAGCGGGGACCCCTAACCGCCGCTCTGGAGTATCGGCCCCCGCTTACGCGGGGGCCGTAGGCACTTACGGCAATACCGGCTTCTCCGGCAGGAAGCCCGGCGCGAAGATCTGCTCCGCCGTCAGCTTCTCGCCCGGCACCTCGATATTCTTGTTGATGAAATCGACCGTCTTCTTCATCCGGTCGAGTGTGATGTAGCCGAGACCGTTCTTCTGCACCTCGGGCGTGATCGCGACGCGCTTCAGGATCTCGATCTCCTCGACCACGATCTGCGGGTCCAGCGCCTTCACATATTGCAGCTGGATCTTCGCGGCTTCCTGCGGATTGTCGAAGGTATCCTTCCAGCCGCGCAGCGCCGCGCGCACGAATTTCTTCACCACCTCCGGGTTCTTCTTCAGGTAGTCCTCATGCACGCCGATCGAATTGGCGTAAATCTCGAGCCCGAGATCGCCCGCAAACAGGCAGACCGGCTTGGCGTCCGGCACCGCGCGCTTGATCGCCGGTTCGCTCATGATGAACAGGTCGATGGACGGCACCTTGCGGGCGGCCAGCATCGGCACGCGAGCCGGCGCATCGATATTGACGATCTTCATGGTCTTGGAATCGACCCCGTTCATCTCCATCACCGCCTGCCAGATTTTCGGCAGGAACGACGCGGAGCTTGAACCGAGCTCGATGCCCTGAAGCTTCTTGGCGTCGTCGATATTGGCGCCGGGATTGAGGCTGAAGATGCAGTATGGCGGCTTCTGGTAGTTCGCGGCGACGATCCGGATCGGCGCACCGGCGCCGCCCGCGGCGACCAGGCTCGGCACGTCGATGAAGCCGATTTCCGCCCCGCCGGTCACCACCGTACGGATCGCGTCGGCCGTGCCCTTCGACGGCAGGATGGTGACGTTCAGCCCCTCGTCTTTGAAATAGCCTTTGCCGAGCGCGACATACCACGGTGCGTGGCGGCCGAGGCTGATGAAGTCGAGAATGAATTTCACGTCCGTGGTTTGCGCCTGCGCCGCGACCGGCAGCGCAAGACAGGCTGCGACGGCAGCTCCGATCAGTCTCTTCAGCATTGGCATTGCGACTCTCCCCTCACGATCCGGACGCGCCGCGGGCGGACCAAATTGACACTTCAAATATCATAAGATATTTCACCAGATATGCACAAGCGCCCTTTAGCGGCACGCGGTGCGGGGCGATGGCGGAGCGCCAAAGCCCTCGTCGAAAAGCAAGAACCGGGCCGCACAGCCGCAGTTTTCAGCATCAAGGGCGTTCACAGCGACATGGCCTTCGGCACGATCAGGAATGTGAGGAAAGTGTTCGCCGCAAGCGAGCTGGCATCGGGCTCGACAGAACCGGTGGTTGCGCTCGACGATGCAAGCTTCGAATTCGACGAGGGACAACTGGTCGCCCTGCTCGGCCCCAGCGGCTGCGGCAAGACCACCCTGCTCCGCATCATGGCAGGCCTGATCCAGAAAACCTCAGGCTCGGTGATGATCGGCGGCCGAGAGGTAACCGAACCGCTCGGCGACTACGGCTTCGTGTTTCAGCAGCCCAGCCTGATGCCCTGGCGCTCGGTGCTGGACAACGTGCTGTTCACCATGGAAATCCTCAAGCGCAACGACCGCGCCGCGCGCGAGCGCGCCACGCATCTCCTCGATGTCGTCGGCCTCTCCGGCTTCATGCAGGCGCGGCCGCATCAATTGTCCGGCGGCATGCAGCAGCGCGTGGCGCTGTGCCGCGCGCTGATCCATCAGCCGAAGCTGCTGCTGATGGACGAGCCGTTCGGCGCCCTCGACGAACTGACGCGGCTCGAAATGAACGATCTGCTGCTGCGCATCCGCAAGGAAACCGGCGCATCTGTCGTGTTCGTCACCCACTCGATCTCGGAAGCGATCTATCTCGCCGACAAAGTCATTGTCTTCAGCCGCCGTCCGGCCCGCGTCGCAACCGAAATCCCGATCGACCTCCCCTATCCGCGCAGCCAGCAAATTCGGTTCACGCCCGCCTTCACGCAGGCCGAACGCCTCGCCAGCATTGCGCTGGGCGTTATCCCGCCGGTCGAGAGCGCTGCCTGATGACGCACCGCCTCGCAACGCAAATCGGTTATCCGCTCGCCGGCACATTGTTGCTGATCGCGCTTTGGACGTTCGTCTGCGTCTATGCAAACCTGCCGACCGTGGTGCTGCCGACACCGGACAAGGTGCTGCACGCCTTCATTGCGCGCTTCGACCTCATCGTGTCGGAAGGCTGGGTCACGCTGAAGGAAACGCTCTACGGTTTCATCCTCGCGCTGGTGGTCGGAATTCCGATGGCGGTCGCGGTCGCCAATTCACGCGCGATGAACCTGATGTTCTATCCGCTGCTGATTGGCCTGCAATCGGTGCCGAAGGTGGCGCTGGCGCCGATCATCCTGGTCTGGCTCGGCACCGGGATGGAATCCAAACTGGCGATCGTCTGGCTGGTCGCATTCTTCCCCATCATCGTCGACACCGTCGCCGGCCTGCGGTCGACGCCGCGCGAATTGCTGGAACTGGCGCGGTCGCTGCGGGCGTCACCGATGCAGGTTTTCCTCAAGGTCCAACTCCCGGCCGCCCTGCCCTTCATCTTCACCGGTGCCAAGGTCGCGATCACGCTTGCCGTCATCGGCGCGGTGATCGGCGAATTCGTCGGCTCCAGCGAAGGCCTCGGCTTCCTCCTTCTCAGCGCGACGTCGCAGCTCGATTCGCCGCTCGCTTTTGCGGCGCTGTTCGCGCTCTCCTTCCTCGGCATGTTCGTGTATCTGCTGGTCGAACTGGCGGAGCGGCTGGCGGCGCCCTGGTTGCCGCCGGCGCCGCAAAGGCACTGAGCCATGGCCAAAAAAGCTGTGACAAGGAAGGTCGCAAAGAAGCGGGTCGCGACAAAAGGCACGACCAAGAAGGTCCGCGCGGCCCCGCGCAAGATCGCTTCGCGCGCGCCGCGCAAATCCTCGCTCGCCGACATGGCGTTCGAGGCGATCAAGGAAAAGATCCTGAAGCTCTATTTCCTGCCCGGCCAGTATCTGAACGAAGGCGCGCTCTGCGCGCTGCTCGATATGGGGCGGACGCCGATCCACCAAGCCTTGCAGAGGCTGCAGCATGAAGGCCTGGTCGAGGTCATGCCGCGCAAGGGCGTGATCGTTCAGCCCGGCAGCATTTCCGAAATCCTCAAGATCCTGGACTCGCGCGCAACCGTCGAGGCGGAACTGGCACGCAACGCGGCGCAGCGGGCGACCTCAAAAGACGTCGATGAACTGAAAACGCTGGCGCGCGCCGGCGCGACCAACGGCAAGATGTCGGAGCTCGACAGCTTCATCGGCGCCGACCGCGACTTCCACCGCAAATTCGCGGAGCTCGCGGAGAATCCCGTGCTGAGCGATTTTGCACGGACGCTGCATGAGCGCTCGATCCGCTACTGGTATCTGCATCTGTGGCAGACGCTGGACGACAAGGCGACCATCAAGCAGCACACCGCCATTGCCGACGCGATCGCACGCGGCGACGGGGATGCCGCAGCCGAAGCCGTGCGCACTCACATCGAAAGTCTGCGCACCCGGCTGATGCGTGCGCAGGAAGCATCCAGCGGGCACGGCCCGCTGCCGCTGAAATAATGGGACGAAACGTCAGGGAGCGTCGAACATGTCCGCCTATTCCGGGATACCCAAGCTTGGCGAAGGCGCCATGCCGAGCCTCGATGAAGTGCTGCTGCAGGCCAACGATCTGCCTTGGCGCGAGAAATCGCTGAAGGGCGTGTCGGAAAAGATGCTGTGGCGCAACGAGGAAACCGGCGCCTCGATCGCGCTGATCCGCTTCGAGAAAGGCGCGGGCATCCCCGCGCCGCACAGCCATGCCTCCAACCAGTTTATGTTCTGCCTGGAAGGAAAATACGAATACACCAGCACCGGCGTGACGCTGACCGCGGGCAGTTTTTACTGGAACCCCAAGGGCAACGTGCACGGCCCGGCGATCGCGCATGAGAACACCGTCGTGGTGGAAGTCTATGACGGGCCGCATTATCCGATCCGGCCGTCCTGGTACACCAACGACGAGGACGCGCGCTGATGTCCAATGCTACCGCAAGCGCCCTGCCGGATCGCGTCCTGGTCGACGCCAAACGTCTCGCCCAGCCCGTCGCGCGCATTTTCGTGGCGCTTGGAATTGCGCCGGCCGATGCGGATGTGGTCGCCGATGACCTGGTCCGCGCCGACCTCGAGGGCGTCAGTTCGCACGGCGTGATGCTGATGCCGATGTATGTCGAGCGCATCCTCAAGGGCTCGGTGTCGAAGCGCAGCCAGGGCGACGTGGTCAGCGATATCCGCACCGCCATCGTCGTCGATGCCGATAACGCGCTTGGCCAGCTCACGGCGCATCAGGCGGTCAGGCTGGCCACCGCGCGGGCGAAGAATGCCGGCATGGCGATCGTCGCAGTGCGAAACGCCTTCCATTTCGGCACCGCCGGCCGCTATGCGCGCTTGATCGCGGAGCAGAATTGCATCGGCATCGTGATGTCGAACACCCGTCCGCTGATGCCCGCGCCGGGCGGCGCCGAAGCCATCACCGGTAACAATCCGATCGCCATCGCGCTGCCCAGCGCAGGCGATTTTCCGGTCGAGGTCGACATGGCGATGAGCGCGACCGCCATGGGCAAGATCAGGCTCGCGGCTGCCGCAGGCCAGAGCATTCCCCCGGACTGGGCGATGGCCGCGGACGGTCAGCCGACCACCGATCCGGCTGAAGCGATCAAGGGCATGCTGGCGCCCGCCGCCGGCCCCAAGGGGTTCGGACTCGCTTTTATCATCGACCTCCTGTGCGGCGGCCTGTCGGGCGGCGCCATCGGCTCGGATGTCCGCCCGCTCTACGGCGATGCCGCCGAGCCTTATCGCTGCAGCCAGACATTCATTGCCATCGACCTTGGCGTGTTTCCGGATGGCGCTGCGTTCCCGCAACGGGTGCACGAACAGGCGCAACGGGTCAGCGCATCAAAACGCGCGCCGGGCGTCGTGCGGGTCTATGCGCCGGGCGAACTCGTCCATGACACGCGGGAATCCAATGCCGGCCGCTGCACGCTCAGCCGGCAGACCCTGAACGCTCTCATCGAGTCCGGCCGGCGCGCCGGAATCGATATCGATCACGCAATCTGAAGAGGCCGCACAATGAAGAAACAGATCACCTCAGGCAAGCTCCGCCAGCCGAACGGGCATTTCTCGCACGCGACAGCGATTGCCGCGAAAGGCACCTTCGTCTTCATCTCGGGCATGACGGCACGGCGTCCGGATGGCTCGATCGCGGGGCTCGGCAATGTCGAGGAACAGACACGGCAGGTTTGCGAGAATGTGAAGGCGGCGGTCGAGGAAGCCGGCGGTACGCTGGACGACATCGTCCGCGTCGATGTCTATGTCCGCAACATGGAGCATTTCGACACCATCCATAAAGTGCGGCGCGAGTATTTCACCGGGATCGCGCCCGCCTCCACCATGGTCGAGGTCAACAAATTTACCTCGCCCGACTATCTGATCGAGATCAACGCCATCGCCGTCCTGCCGAACGGCTGACCGATGAAAGCGCGGTTCGAAGCGGACGGAGACGTGGTCGTCATCACCGGCGGCGCCAACGGCATCGGCCGCGCGCTGGCCGATGCCGTGGTGCGTGCCGGCGGGCGCGTGGTGATCTGCGATGTCGATGACAATGCCATGGCCGAGGCGGAAGCGGCAAATGCGCTGATCGCAACGCGCCGCCTCGATGTCTCCGACCGCGATGCGGTGATGACGACCTTCGCGGACATCGAGAAGAGCTTCGGCCGCATCGATGGACTTGTATGCGCCGCCGCCATCCAGCCGCGCAACCCGGTGCACGAGACCTCGCCGGAGGAATGGCGCCGGGTGCTCGCCATCAATCTCGACGGCGTGGTCTGGTGCTATCAGGCCGCGATAACCGGTATGATCGCGCGCCGCCGCGGCAGCATTATCGCCTTCTCATCGGGGCTTGCGCATCAGGGCTGGCCGGACGCCTCGGCCTATGCCGCGACCAAGGGCGCGCTGATTGCGTTCGTGAAAAGTGCGGCCAAGGAAGTGGCGAAGCATCGCGTCAAGGTGAACCTGATCGCGCCCGGCGTGATCGATACGCCGCAATACCGCGCCGCCAATCAAGGCGCCGACCACGAACGCTGGAAGAACTCGACCGGTGTCGGCACGCCGCAGGATGCCGTCGGCCCGTTGATGTTCCTGTTGTCCGATGCCGCGTCGATGACGGCCTCCGTGCTGTCGCGCGACTTCGCCTATTCCGCGGAGGATCAGTGAAGACGACACCGAAGCCGCTTGCGAACATGAAGCCGGTGCTGGTCGTTGGCGGCGGCCCGGTCGGGCTGACCACGGCGCTGGGCTTGGGCTTTTACGGCCTGCCATTCCAGCTTTTCGAGGAAGACGCCGGGCTCTCCAGCGACACCAAGGCCGGCACGGTGCTGACCCGCACGCTGGAGGCGTTTCGCCGTTATGGCGTCGCCGACCGGGTGCTGGCCAAGGCGCTGCGCGTCGACGAGATCGGCGACGTCGAGCGGGCGACCGGTACCGCCCGCCCCTCGGTCCGCGCCGATCTGCTGGCAGACGAGACGCGCTATCCCTTCGTCATCAACATGCCGCAGCACCATCTCGAGCCGATCCTGCACCAGGCACTGAACGAAAAGCATTCCGGCCAGGTGCATCTGCAGCACAAACTCACCGGATTCCGCACGACGGACGACGGCGTGGTCGCGAGCTTCGACACCCCGGACGGCCCGCGCGATGTCGAAGGCTCGTATCTTCTGGCCTGCGACGGCGGCCGCAGTTTCATCCGCGGCGAACTCGGCATTCCGGTCGAGGGCGAGTCGCTCGACGTGCTCACGATCCTGGTCGACGTGAAAGTAGACCTCGATGTGCAGAACCCGCGGGATTATCCCTATCTTGCCTATTTCGCCGATCCGACCGAATGGATGATCCTGGTGCGCCAGCCGCATTGCTGGCGCTTCCTGTTTCCTTTTCCGGCCAGCCAGCCAGAGCCGTCGCGCGAGGAGATGCGCGAGAAGATCCTGCGCTTCATCGGTCCGGTCGAGGACATGGAGATCCTCAACACCATCGTCTACCGAATCCATCACCGGATCGCGACCGAATGGCAGCGCGGCCGCGTCTTCCTGATGGGCGATGCCGCGCATCTGATCACGCCGATGTGGGCGCTGGGATTGAACACCGGCATTCTTGACGCCATCAGCCTGCCTTGGCGGCTGGCCTGGGTGGCGCGCGGCCTCGCCGATCCATCGCTGCTGGAAAGCTATGCCCGCGAGCAGCGTCCGGTCGCCGCGCATGGTTCCGGCGAGATGGCGGAAGCCGCGCGCAAATACATGCTCGGGCAGAACGACGCCGTGCGCGCCATGTCGGGCGGCGCCTTCGCCAATGCGCTGACCCGGACGATGCTTGGGGTGCGGCTTGACGTGGACCAGTCCGGCGACTGGTCGATGGTGCGCACCGAACCGGGGCCGCTCCGCGTCGGCGAACGCATTCCCGACGTGACGCTGCATGATGGCTTCGGGCGCCCGGTTCGGCTCCACGATGTGGTCGATGACTCGTTCGTTGCGCTGTATTTCACCGACGTGCGGCGGCGCCCGGTCCTTCCCGCCGACGGTACGGGCCTCAAACATCTGATCGTGTCGCGCCGCGATGCGCCGATCGATTCCGGACTGCGTGAACGTTCGCTGTTCGATGTCGGCGACAAGTTCCGGCAGCGCGCCGGTTGCGAAACCGACACGGTGATGCTGGTGCGGCCCGACGATCATATCGCCGCAATCGCGCCGATGCGCGAGGGCCTGGTCGAGACAATCTACCGCAAGATCACGCGAAGCGAAGCGCCCGCCGCAGCAAAAGCAAAGGCCGACGCATGACCGAACCCATTGCGCTGGACGTGCATGCGCATCTGGCGCCGGTCTATCCGGATGATATCGACTCGGTCGAAGGCGTCAGCTGGAACGCCGGCACGAAGACGCTCACCGTCGACGGCCACGCCGTCGGTATGAAGCCTCTGTTCGATCCACCGGCCCTCGTCGCGTGGATGGAGCAGAACACGATCGCGCAGGCCTGGATCTCGATCCCGCCGCCACTGTATCGCGCGCATCTGCGCGGCGACGACGCCCGCCACTGGGTTCGCTACGCCAATCGCGGCTTGCAGCGGATTTCGGATGACTATCCCGGCAAGCTGTCGCCGCTGCCGCATCTGCCGCTGCAGGATCCCGAGATCGCCACCGATACCGCACGCGATTGGATCGCGCGCGGCCATCGCCGCTTCGGCGCACCGTCCGGCGGGCATGGCGAACAGGTGCTGTCCGACAAAGCCTATGAGCCGCTCTGGCGGGCACTGAACCAAGCGAAGGCCTTCGTCTTCTTCCATCCCGGCGAATGCGCCGACGGCCGGCTCACGGCGTTCTATCTGTCGAACCTGCTCGGCAACCCGTACGAGACCGCTGTCGCCATCGGGCATCTGACTTTCGGCGGCGTGTTCGAGCGTTATCCGGACATCCGATTCTGCTTCGCCCATGGCGGTGGCGTGCTGCCGATGCTGGCCGGTCGCTTCGAGCGGGGTTTCGACACCGCGCGTCCCGGCATCGATACCAAGGCGGCGGCGCCGCGCATGACATTCCGCAATGTCTGCGTCGACTGCATCGTCCACGATCCTGACGCGCTCACGCTTGCCGAACGGGTGTTCGGGGAAACGCAGGTCATGTTCGGCTCGGACTGGCCGTTCCCCATGGGCGTGATCGAACCGCATCGGCAGATGGCTGCCCTCGAGCCGGGGCGACGCGAGCGGATCTTCTGCGACAATCCCGAGCGGCTTATCAAGGAGACGACATCATGAGAGGTCCCTCACCACGCGGCGACAAGCTTGGACCGCTCGGCGACAAGATCCTGTTCGAAAACGAATACGTGCGGATCTGGAGCGTGAAGCTCGATCCCGGCGAACGGCAGGCCTGGCACAAGCACGATCTGCCTTACGTCATCGTGCCGATGACCGAAGGCAAGAACATCATGTATTTCGAGGACGGCCGCGAGAAGGAAACGCAGGAGACCGTCGGCGGCGTCCTTTGGCGCGAGCCAGGGATTCCGCATGAATTGCTCAACATCAGCGACTGGCAATACCGAAACGTGCTGATCGAGATCAAGACCGGTGCCGCACCGGCGGACCATTGACCAGGAGCATATCGCGATGATCCGCGGACTCGTTATCGGCCTTGCCACGCTGTCTCTGGTGGCGGGCGCACAGGCACAGACCTTCCCCTCCCGCACCGTGACCATCGTGTCGCCCTATCAGGCCGGCGGCACCAGCGACATCATCGCGCGCATCCTGGCGCAGAAGCTGTCGGAGCGGCTCGGCCAGAATGTCGTTATCGAAAACAGGCCCGGCGCCAACGGCACCATCGGCGTCAATCAGGTCGTGCGCGCCGACCCGGACGGGCATACGTTGCTGGCGGTCGCCTCCAGCGCGCTGACCCTCAATCCGATCTTCTACAAGTCGTTGAGCTATGACGTCGCGCGCGATCTGGCGCCGATCACGCGCACCGGTCAGGTGAGCAATGTGCTGGTGGTCAATCCTTCGGTGCCCGCGAAGGACCTCAAGGAACTGGTCGAAGTCGCCAAGCAGAAGCCGGGTGAATTGATTTACGCGTCGCAGGGCGTCGGATCCAATGGCCACCTGATCGCCGAACAATTCGCGCAGCGAGCCGGCATCGACTATCGGCATGTGCCCTACAAGGGCTCGGCACCCGCAGTGCAGGATCTGCTCGGTGGCCGCGTTCAACTCATGTTCGACAATCTGCCGTCCGCCCTGCCCCAGATTCAGTCCGGCAATCTGCGGGCGCTGGCCGTTACCACGGCCGAGCGTTCGTCGCTGCTGCCGGATGTCCCAACGATCGCGGAGATGGGTTATCCCGGCTTCGATGCACCGGCCTGGTTCGCAATTCTCACCGCGAAGACGGTACCGGCTCCAATCCGGGCCGAGCTGGAAAAGGCGATCGTCGAATCGCTCGGCGCTCCGGATGTCCGCGCCAAGCTGAACGCAGCCGGTGTCGAGGTCGCGGCGGACGGCGCGGCCAGCCTGAACGATCGCATCGCGCGCGAAACCGCGGTCTGGCGCGATGTCGTCAGCAAGGCCGGGATTGAATTGAAATAGTTCAGCCGTTCGTCCCCGCGAAAGCGGGGACCCAGAGCCGCGAAACACTGGATTCCCGCTTGCGCGGGAATGAACGGAGTGTGTGGCTGCTGTGATGCTACGCTGGCACCAGCGCCAGCACCCGCAGCGGGCTTCCCGATCCCTTCTCGATCTTCAGCGGCGCGGTGATCAGGATCGCGCCGGTTGGCGGAAGCTTGTCGAGATTGCACAGGCTCGCCAGCCCGAACTTGTTGGCGCCATGCATCAGGTGATGCGCCGGGAAGGCCGGCTCGAAGGCGAAGGCCTGGCCGGCATCGGTACCGACCGCTTCGACGCCCCAGCCATTGACGTTGCGCTGCTGCACCAGGAAGCGCACCGCGGCGGCGGACGGCCCCGGCACGTGCGGACCGTCTTCCTTCATGTTGAGGAATTTCGCCGGATCGCCCTCGCGCTTCGACCAGTCAGTGCGCATCAGCACCCAGGCGCCGTCGGGGATGCGGCCGTGCTTGGCTTCCCAGGCCTCGAGATGCGACGGCTCGACCAGGAATTTCTCGTCGGCCGCGGATTCCTTGCTGCAGTCGATCACCACGGCCGGCGCAATGAAGCGCTGCACGTTCACCGTGTCGGTATAGCCGTCGGGATAATGCTGTCCCGTCACCCAATGCGCCGGCGCATCGAAATGCGTGCCGGTATGCTCGCCGCAGGCGATGTTGTTCCAGTACCAGCCCGGACCGCGATCGTCGTAGCGCGAGATTTCCGAAATCCGAAACGGATCGGACGGCGCGAAGGGCGGCGGCAGCTGGATCACCGGGGTCGACGGCTTCAGCGTCTGGGTCAGGTCGACCACGCGGATGCTGCCATCGGCGATGAAAGAGGCGAATTTCAACAGAAGGTCGGACACGTTGTCATCCTCTTCGTTTTGCTCGTCGTTCCGGGCCAGATAGCCTACCGGCGCGGTCGAGTCCTTGGCAATCGATCCTGACGGCGCGCCCTTGCCGGTGAAGGTGTTCATGGCGCGTGTGAAGCCGCCCGCCACGATATCGATATCGTTGGCCACGACCACGATCGGATAGCCATCCTTGCGGCGCGCCATCGCGGCATCGACATTGAGGGTGAAGATGCCGCAGGCGACGCCGGCTGTCTTGCAGGCCTGCAGCACGGTGGCGCAAGCCTCGCCGTGCCGGGCATCGACATGCGGGAAGCCGCCGAGCGAGATTGCGAGGTCGCCGGTCCCGATCAGCACGAAGTCGACGCCAGGCGTATTGGCGATAGCCGCGGCATTTCGCACGCCGCGAACGGTCTCGATCATGACGCCGACCACGGTGCGGCGGATCGAGTCGAGATAATATTGTCCGAAATTGCGGCTCAGCGGGCGCACGCCACCGCCCGATCGCGTGCCCTCGGGCGGAAACCGCGCCGCTGCGACCGCGGCCGCGGCCTCTTCGTCGGTCTCGATCAGCGGCACGATCACGCCTTCGGCGCCGGCATCGAGCGCCTGGCCGATGGCGAGCGGCGAATTCTCCGCGACCCGCACCAGCACCGGTGCCGTGCTCGCCACCACGCCAACCGATTGCTCGAGGGATGCGCGGTCCCACAGCCCGTGCTGGGCATCGATCACGACCGCATCCGGCTTCGCCTGCGACGCAAGTTCCAGGACGGTGGATGAGCCAAGCGTCATCCAGAATAACCCGATCGGCTCACGCTGCCCGATCCGGTGACGCAACGGACTGCCAGACATCCTCAACTCCAACTCAAGGGCGCCCGCATCAGCGGTGCGCCCTCTCCACTCTGTTCGCGCCTGCTCTTCTTATTCTTGCAGTGTACCCATTTGAGCCCGCAGATGTTCATTTTGTATTGCAGCCATCAGCGCCACAAAGCCTTAAGGTTAATCACGCCCTGTAACGCTCGCCGCGGACCGACACGGTGCGGAACGGATAATGCGCCGCGGCGCCTTCGAATTCGGGAAAGTTGTGAAAGTCCTTGCGCAATGCTGCGCGCACGGGGCTCGCCATGGCCGCGTTCATCGCTTCGGCGTTGTCCCAGGCGGTCTTGTTCCGCTGCATGCTCCGGCGCACCCCGAACGGCAACGCGGAAATGACGGTGGCCGGCGTGTAGATCTCGATCTTGCGGATACCGGGAAATTTCGCCAGCAGCGGCGGATGCCCGGAGACATAGAAAAGATGCCACGCATTCTCATCCTTCGCCGGACCCGCATATTCGACCATGTAGCTCAGGAGTTCGCGCGATGCTCCGTCAGCAGGCTCCGCCACCGGATAGCGGCGCGTCAGCATCGCGTGATGGCTGGCGACCGTGCCGTGCAGGCTCGGCAGCATATCGTCATGCGCCAGCGCCTGCAGATAACCGTGCGGCCGCAGCGCCTGTTCGAGATCGGCGATCTCGGCGAATTCGAGTTGCAGGATCAACGTCGGAGATGCGTGTAGATCGGCCGCATAATGCGGATCATGCGCCGCGACGGGCGTCATGATGTGTCCTTCGATCAGACGAGGAACACCGCGGATCAGCGCGACCAGACCCTGGTGGTCGTGTTCGTCGAGGACGGGCTTGGCGCCGTCCTTCGTTCCGGCGCCCGCGTCCCATTGGCAGAACCAGGATATGGCCATGAACAATTCCCATGTTTGGACCCGTCACCCTGAGGTGGCCGCGCCTGCGCGGCCCTCGAAGGGCGACGGCCGACTTTGGCCGTCCATCCTTCGAGGCTCGGCGCTTTGCGCCTCGCACCTCAGGGCGACGGATCAGACACCGCCGCCAATCAACGCCACGCCATCACCGCTTCAACTTGATCCCTGCCGCCTCGCGATCCCACGTTACCGGGGATCGGCCCTGTTCACGCAGCTTGAATTTCTGCACCTTGCCGCTTTCGGTGCGCGGCAGTTCTGAGACGAAGTCCACGAAGCGCGGGATCGCGAAATACGACAGCCGGCCCTCGCAGAACCTGATCAGTTCGGCGCCGTCGAGCGTGGCGCCGTCCTTCACCACCACCGTGGTCATCACCTCGTCTTCGGCGAGATCGGACGGCACCGGAAACACCGCCGCGATCTCGACGGCGGGATGCGACATGATCACCCGCTCGACCTCGAACGAGGAGATGTTCTCGCCGCGGCGGCGGATCGAATCCTTCATCCGGTCGATGAATTTGTAATAGCCCTCTGCGTCGCGCACCACGCGATCGCCGGTATGCAGCCACAGATTGCGCCAGGCCTCGACGGTCTTGTCCGCCATGCCGATATAGCCGGTCGCCATTGCAAACGGTTCGTCGGCGCGCAGCAGCAATTCGCCGGGCGTGCCGTCCGGCACTTCGTTGTCGTCCTCGTCGGCAACGCGGGCCTGAAAGCCGTCGAACAGCTTGCCCATCCATCCCGGCCGCCGCGTATCGATCATGGTGCCGATCGTCGCGTTGCTTTCAGTCGCGCCATAGGCATCGAGCAGATAGATGCCGGTGCGCTCGGTAAACACCTCGTGCAGATGCGCCGGCACGCCGGGCGCAAGCGCCACGCGCACCTTGTGCTGCTTTTCCTCGGGACACGGCGGACGCGACAGCAGCATCGGCACCATGGCGCCCAGCACATACGTCACCGTCGCGCCTGACGACACCAGCGCGGGCCAGAAGTTGGATGCGGAAAAGCGCTTCTCCGCAATCAGCGTGCAGCCATTCAGCAGCGCCTGGAAGAAGGCGGCCATTGCGTTGACATGGAATAACGGCAGCGTGGTGTGCAGCACGTCGCCGTCGCGCAGGGCGAGCTGACGCAGCACGTTGAAGCCCCACCAGAAGAATTGCGCATGCGGACAGCAGACGCCCTTCGATGGTCCCGTCGTACCCGACGTGAACAGGATGGTGAGCAGCTCATGTGGCTTGAGATCGGCGGGCGCCGCCGGAGCGCCGCGGGCGGGCAGTCCGGCAATCGGGACATGCTGATGTCGGTCGGGCGTATCGCCGTCGGGATCGATCACCCAGATCGCCTCGACCTGCAGCGCCGGGAAGTTCACGAATTCCAGCGCCGGCAGCAATTCGCGCTCCAGCACCAGCAGCCGGGCACCCGATGTCTTCAGCATGTGTTCGAGTTGCGGGCCCCGCGCGGCGACATTGATCGGCACCGAGATCGCGCCGATCCAGCCGAGACCGAGAAACAGATCGAGGAATTCGGGCCGGTTGCCGCACAGGATGGCGACGCGATCGCCCTTACCAATGCCGGCTGCAGTAAAGCGGCCACCGCTCTGAGCCGCGACGTCGACCGTGTCGGCATAGCTCCAGCGCGCGTCGCCGCAGACGAAGAGCGGGCGCTCGCCATAGCGCTCGGCCTGCCGCCGCAACATGACGGGAAGCGTACGCTCGGTTGGAACGAATTGCGCGCGCGGATCGGCGCTCATATCGGCACTCTCATGACCGCGCGGTCATTTCTTCAACCCTGCCTCTTTCAACAGCGGCATCACCGACTCGCAGAAATACGGCAACTCGTTCCTGTAATTCACGAACGACAAGGCCGCGCCGTTGAAGCCCGCGCCTGCGAATTTTGCAAGTTCGGCGGCGACCACCTCCGGCGTGCCGACCAGCGGATAGCTGCCGGTCCCGGCCGAGAACCGCTGTTTGTATTGCTTGAACGCCTCGTCCTCATGGCTGTGGCTGAAGTTTTTCTTCTGCCGCATGTGATAATCGACGGCTTCCTCGTCGATATGCTGGCGCGAATAATAATCATAGTAATCCTCGGCTTCTGCCTGCGTCGGCCGGCACACCACATGGCCGATGGTGAACACGCCGATGTCGCGGTTGAACTTCGCTGCGCGCCCCTTGATGTCGGCGATGTGCCCCTTGCCGACCTCGATATCGGTGAAGCTCGTGAACAGGTGATCGCAATTTTCCGCCGCGAAGTCGCGGCCGGGCGGACCGAACGCCGCATTCATGGTCACGGGCCGCGGCTTCTGAACCGAGGCCGGCCGGCTCACCGCATTCTTCAACTGATAATACTTGCCGTTGAAGTCGATCGGCGTGTCGCTGTTATAGGTCTGGACGATGATGTCGAGCCACTCCTTGGCCTGCACATAGGCATCCGGCACCAGCGTCACCCCGAACATGTCGAACTCGTCGGGATTCCACCCGCACACGATGTTGAGCCCGGCGCGTCCGTGGCTGATGTGATCGACCGTCGCCAGTGCCTTGGCCGCATAAAGCGGATGCAGGAGCGGCACATGCACGGTCATGAACAGCGCGATGCGCTCGGTGATCGCGGCAAGTCCGGCCGCCCAGGTGAAGGTCTCGAACGACCATTCCCGCACATTGGTCGAGCCGCCATAGCCGCGCCAGCGCGCGATCGGCAGGAAGAAATCGAGCCCGCCGCGGTCGGCGATGCGGCAGGCCTCGGCGATGTCGTCCCACTCCGCCTTCCAGGCTTCCGGGACGGTGGAGAAGGTCAGACCGCGGTCGGCATTGGACGAAAACACCCCCAGCTTGAAACCATTCTGCGCCGGGTCCGACATCGGGTTGGCGACCTGCGTGGGATTGACGGCCAGCATCAGAGGCTCCATCTCAAAACAGTATACTGTATCCAGATTACCGCCCGTGGCCGCCCTGTCAACAATGGCCAGCGCCACCCGGCAGCCAGCCCGTCAGCGCGTGTCCTCGGAATAGGTCCGATAGGCCAGCACCGCCGCATCGACATGATCGTGAAACAGCGCCGCGGTCCTTTTCGCGTCGCCGGCCCGAAACGCATCGTGGATCTGGCGCAGCCGGGCCAGCACGTCGTCTCGCACCGCACGCTGCGACAACGTCACCAGACGGATGATCTGTACGTGATCGAAATAGCGCGCCAGCGCCGCGATCAATTGCTTGTTCGGCACCTGCGCCATCCAGGCTTCGCGGAACGCCGCATTGGCGACGACGAAGGCGGTGAAATCATTGGCCTCGCTGGCCGAGATGCCGGCCTGAATCGCGGCCTCCATGATCTGCAGCGCGGACTCCGTCATCTTCCCGGCCGCGATCTCCGCCGCCGCCGGCTCGAGCAGGCGCCTGATCTCGAAAATATCGGCGATCTCCTGATCGCTGTAGCGCCGCAGCATGAAGCCGCGGGTCGTGCTTTCCAGCGCGCCGTCATGCACGAGCTGCATCAGCGCCTCGCGCACCGGCATGCGCGACACGCCGAATTCGCTGGCGATGTCCACATCCACCAGCCGGTCGTCGAAAGTCAGTTGCCCGGTGCGGATGCGCTCGCGCAAATGGTCGTAGATTTGCTCGCGCAGGCTGATGGTCTTCACAACCTTCAGCGGCAGCTTCTCATGGGCCTTCGGCCTGGTCGATCGATCGCTCATCGGGGCACACTCATCGTGGACTCGGCAACGGAAACCGGCGGCCAGGGCCGGTCGGCATTGTCCGGCGGCACTGCAGCCAGCAGCGCCTTGGTATAGGGATGTTGCGGATTCGAGAATACGGTTTCGGTTTCGCCCTCTTCGACAATCTCGCCGGCATGCATCATCAGGATGCGCGAACACAGATAGCGCACCACCGCAAGATCATGGCTGATGAAGACGATCGTCAGCCGGTGTTTCCGGTTGAGATCGAGCAGGCAGTTCAGGATATGCGCCTGCACCGACACATCGAGACCGGACACGATCTCGTCGGCCACGATCAGTCTCGGCTTGGCGCCGAGCGCGCGGCCGATATTCACCCGCTGCCGCTGGCCGCCGGATAATTGCGACGGGAACCGCTCGAGACAATCCGGCGGCAGGCCGGTATCGCGCAGCAGGGCTTCCGCCGCCGGCCGCCGCTGCGCTTCCGGCTGATAGCTCTCGCCCACTTCCAGCGCCTGGGTCAGAAGCCGCATCACGCTGCGGCGCGGATTGAGCGCCGATTGCGGGTCCTGGAAAATCAGCTGGGTGTCGCGATGCGACAGATGCACCGCGCCGGTCGCGCGCTCCGCGCCGTCGATGCGGATCGTGCCCGCGCTCGGCTTTTCGAGCCCGACGATCAGCCGACCGACCGAGGTCTTGCCGCTGCCGCTCTCGCCGACAATGCCGAGGATCTCGCCCTCGCGCACCGAGAAGGTCGCTGACTTCACCGCATCGAAGCGCGAGCGGTGCAGCCCGAGAAAGCCGCGCGAGGCGTGATAGCTGAGCCGCACCTTGTCGAACGCGACCGCGGGCGGCGCGTCCGTCAAACCGGCAGGAAGCGCAATCGGCTCGCCCAGATCGGCGGCGCCGACCTGTTCGCAGCGCTCCGCGCAGCGCACCCAATGGCCTTCGCCGACCGAACGCGGCGGCAGACGCGTGCTCATGCAGGCCGGATCCTTGACCGCGCAACGCGGCGAAAACCGGCAGCCGGCGAGCCCGGCAAAGCTCGCCAGTCCCGGCATGTGATCGGACAAAGCGGGCAGCACGCGGCGGATGCCGGTCAGTTCCGGGATCGCCGCCAGCAGGCTCTTGGTATAGGGATGCGACGGCGCCTTCAGCACGGCCGCGGCCGGTCCGTATTCCACCATGTCGCCGGCATACATCACGCCAACATTGCGGCAGACATGGCCGGCAAGCCGCAGGTCATGGGTGATGAACAGCAGCGCGGTGCCATGCAGCCGCTGTTGCTCGGCGATCAGCCGGACGATATGCGCCTGCGTCATCACGTCGAGCGCGGTGGTCGGCTCGTCGGCAACCACAAGCGAGGGCTCGCCCGCGAAGGCCATTGCGATCAGCACGCGCTGGCACTGGCCGCCCGACAATTCATGCGGAAAGCGCAGCAGCGCTTCCTCGGCATTGCGAAGCTGCACCTGCTGCAGCCGCTCGATCATCAGCGCGCGATGCCGCGCGCGCTCGATACCGATGTGGCGCAAATGTTCGGAAAATTGCGAGCCGATGGTCCGCACCGGATTGAGCGCGCTCAACGGTTCCTGCGGGATGAAGGCAATGCGGCGGCCAAGCAGCGCGCGCCGCTGCGCTTTCGGCAGCGCGAGCAGGTCCGCGCCGTCGAACGTCACCCGCCCCGCCGTGACCGAAAAATTCTCCGGCAACAACCCCGAGATCACCCGGCCGATCATGCTCTTGCCGGCGCCGGATTCGCCGACCAGCCCGGCGATATCGCCCGGCCCGAGCGCGAACGAAATATCGCGCAGCACGTCGACAGAGCGGCCGCCCATGCGGGCGGTCACGGTCACGTTGTCGAAGGACAGGACGTTTGCCATCAGAAGTTCCGCCGCCGCAGCCGTGGGTCGAGCGTGACCCGCAGGCCTTCGCCCAGCAGGTTGAACCCGAGCACGGTGATGAACATCGCCATGACCGGCAGGATGATGCCCCATGGCGCCTGGTACATGTAGTTGCGCGCCTGCGCGATCATCTGCCCCCAGGCCGGCACGTCGGCCGGCACGCTCAGGCCGACGAAGCTCAGGATCGCCTCGACGATAATGCCGATACCGACCTGCAGCGTGAACAGCGTGATGACCAGCGGCGCCACGCTCGGCAGGATCTCGCGCAGGATGATGCGCAGGTTGCCGAAGCCGAGCAGCTTCGCTGCCGACACGAAATCCTTGCGCGCGACCACCATCACTTCCGAGCGCACCACCCGGCAGAACCGCGTCCAGTCCACCAGCACGATGGCGAGAATGACGTTGCCAACACCGGTGCCGAAACCGACCATCAGCGTCACCGACAGCACCACCGGCGGCAGCGACATCCACAGATCGACGAAATGGCTGATGACGCGGTCGATCCAGCCGCCGAAATAGCCCGCCAGCAAAGCAAGGGTGGTGCCGAGCAACGCTGCGCCGATGGCGGCGACGAAGCCGACGAACAGCGCCACCCGCGCGCCATAGATCATCTGCGACAGGATGCAGCGTCCGAGACTGTCGGTGCCGAACGGATAATCGACGCTGCCCCCCTCCGCCCACATCGGCGGCAGCAGCATGTTGAGCAGATCCTGGTTGGCCGGATCGTTCGGCGCGATCTGCGGCGCGAACACCGCGCAGATCACCATCGCAATGACGATCGCGCCGCCGATGACCACGCGCGGCGAGCGGATCGCCTGGCGCATGGCTTCGGCCGCGGCCGAAGGCGGGCGCGACGCTTCAAGCGCGCCGGAGCTTGGGATTGAGGACGACATAGAGAATGTCCACGACGGTGTTGATCGCAAGCGTTGTGATGCAGAAGACAAGGGCAATGCCCTGGATCAGCGGCAGGTCATGATTGCGCACGGCCTGCACCATCAGATTGCCGATGCCGGGATAGGAGAAAATCGTCTCGACCAGCAATGTGCCGCCGAACAGAAAGCCGAATTGAGCGCCGATCAGCGTGATAGTCGGCAGCGCCGAATTGCGCAGCATATGCGCGAGGATGATCTGGCGCTCGTTCAGCCCGCGCTGACGCGCAACGGTGACATAGTGATCCTCGGAGGCCTCCAGAAGCGAGGAGCGCAGGACCCGGATCACCAGCGGCGAGAAGCCGAGCGCCAGCGCCATCGCCGGCAGGATCAGGTGCGACAGCGCATTCTGCCAATAGCCCCATTGCAGGGTGACGAGATAGTCGATCAGCAGGAATCCACTGCCGTCCGGAATGACGATTCCCGGATCGACCCGGCCGGAAAACGGCAGCCAGCCCAGCATCACGCCGAAGCCGAGCAGCAGAAAAATCGCCCAGAGGAAGGACGGGATCGACAGCATGCAGACGACCAGCACATCGAGAATATTCTCGATCACGGTGCCGCGCGTGCCGTACAGCAGCAATCCGCCCGGAATGCTGATCACCAGCGCAAAAGCCAGGCCGACAAATGACAATTCCAGCGTCGCCGGCAGCGAATTGGCCAGAAGCCGCGTCACCGGTTCGCGGAAGGCGATCGAATTGCCGAGATTTCCGCTCAGCGCATCCCGCAGCCAGATCAGATATTGCACGACGATCGAACGATCGAGGCCGAGCGCCTTGCGCACCACTTCGGCATCGGCCTGGGTGGCGTTCGGCGGCAACAGCAAGGCCAGCGGATCGGCCGGCAGCGCGCGCAGCACGAAGAACACCACGATCGACAGCAGCAGCACGGTCGGAACCGCACCCACCAACCGCCTGGCCGCGACATTGATCAGAGACTTGAACATCAGCCTGTCGTCCCCGCGCAGGCGGGGACCCATAGCCACCAGGCTCTCGTCGTGCCCCTATCCATCCCGTGTTAAGACTGCCCCGCGCGTCGTATCGATACAGCACGGTGTATGGGTCCCCGCCTGCGCGGGGACGACACCGGGTGTTACCCAAGCCACCGCCTTTCAACAGGCGGTGGCAGCGATTGCATGCGTCTGTCGGCTACTACGCCGTCCGCTTGGCTTCCGCCGGCAGGACATAGAGCTGCGAATAGCTCGGGATCGAGACGGTCTTCTTGGTGACCATGTTCGCAACCGGCTGCAGCAACGGAATGCTCCAGGAATTTTCCGATGCGTCCTTGTTCAGCGCGCGATAGCCCGCAAGCCGCTCCTCGCCGAGCTTCATGGCGAACAGCTTTGCGATCCGCTCGCCGTTGGCCGGCTCCTTCCACGCCGAGAACCGCAGCGCCGGATTGAGGATGCGGCCGGAATAGTTTTCCGGATCGCCGGTCGCATTGGCCCAGCTATACAGCATGACGCCGGGCAGCTTGGCAGCGTGGTTGAGCTCGAGATATTTCGCGACCGTCATTTCCTCGAGCTTCACGTCGACGCCGATCTGGCGCCACATCTGGGCGATCGCCTGGGCGATTTCGTAATCGTTCGGGAAGGTGCCGTTGGTGGTGCAGAACGTCATCTGCAGCGGCTTGGCCTTGCTGAAGCCGGCCTTTTCCAGCGTCTCGGCTGCCTTCTTGCGGTCGAACGGGAAGGTATAGCCCGGCACGTCGCCGGACGAGCCCGGTGTCGCCAGCACCTGCAAGGGCTTTGCGAGATTGTTGAAGAACGCCTTGGCCAGCGCGGCCTTGTCGATCGCCATATGCAGGGCGGTGCGCACGTCCTTGTTCTGATAGGTGTCCACATAGCTCGGGATCTGCAGCATGTACATCTCGGCCTGCGGGAACATGTCGACCTTGAGCTGCGGGTTCTTTTCCAGTCGCACCGCTTCGCGGAACGGCAACTGGACGGCGATGTCAACGCGGCCGCCTTCGATCGCGGCAACGCGGGTGGACGCTTCCGGCAGCACCTGGAAGGTCACGCTCTTGATCGCGGGAACGCCGCCCCAGTACTTGTCGAACGCTTCCATCACCATGCGCGAACCGCGCTGATAATCGACCAGCTTGTAGGGTCCGGCGCCGATCGGCTTGGCGAGGAAGCCTTCGTCGCCGACCTTCTCGTGATAGGCCTTCGGCAGGATGTAGACCGTCAGGAAGCCGAGATAGAATTCGGCAGATGGAGACGGCTTGGAATAGACCAGCACCGCCTGCGTCGGCGAGATGATCTCGACATCCTTCAGGTCCTGCAGCAGGCCCGCGACCGCGAGCTTCTTGTCCTTTTGCGGACGGGTGACCCAGCTATACTTGACGTCTTCGGTGGTGAGCTTTGAGCCGTCATGGAAGAAGATATCGTCGCGCAGCGTGATCTCGAGCCGCGTCGAGTTGTCGTCGAGCCATTTCCGCGAGGCGATCTGGCGCGGCTGCAGCTTCTGGTCCGACGAATAGGTCAGCGGCGAATCGTAAACGCATTTGAAGATCGACTGCCCGACGGGGAACGTCACCGCGGTGGGATCCCAGCTCTGCACGTCGGCCATGAAGGCGATGTTCAGCGGGGTGTCGGCGGATTGCGCGCCGGCGAGATGCGGAAGAAAGGTGGTGGCCGGAAGGCCCAGCATCAGCGATACAAATTCGCGTTTGGTCAGTTCAATCTTTACGCTCATCGTGGTCCCCTGTTCGTTCTGTGGTCACGTCTTGGCCGGCTCGTTGAGAAGCTTGGCCGGCAGATTGATCCGTTAAATGTTGGGCCGGCAAGTTACGGCTTGGCAATCCGTCGCGCGCTTGCGAGCGGTCAAGGCATTGCATTCGCCCTGCCCGTCGCATGGACAAATGCGCGGTCGCGCATTTCGGCATGACCGAAAACCGGTCATTGGCCGATCGCCGCGCCGGCACCACGCTTCGCCATATCCCGCATCGAAGGCTCCGCCGTTAACCGCAAGCGTCGAAGTCCGGCGAACATCCGGGCTTGCTGGAAATAGTATACTGTATGTTATTGTTCGCAGGTCAAGCGTCGCATATGGGCAGACGCACCGGTCGGGCACACTTAAAATAGGCACCTGCAACAGCAGGAACCTAAAGCAGGAATCTCATGCGCGCGATTGAATTTGACACCTATGGCGGCCCCGAAGTCCTGCAATTGCGCGAGATTTCGCCACCCGCGCTGGCCGACGGCGCGGTCCTGATCGACGTTCATGCGGTCAGCGTCAATCCGATCGACTGGAAAATCCGCTCCGGCCGCATGGCCGGCGGCGCGCCGCTGGCAGCGGCGATGATCACCGGGCGCGACGGCTCAGGTGTCGTCACCACGACCGGGGCCGGCATCGATCCCTCGCTCGCCGGACGCCGGGTCGCATTTCTCGCCCCGCGCGGCGTCGGCACCTGGGCCGACCAGATCGTCATGCCGTACGCGAATTTTGCCGTCATCCCCGATGGTGTGTCGTCAACCGACGCGGCCGCGATGCCGCTCACCGGCACCAGCGCCTTCATCCCGCTGGTCGATATCGCCAAGGTCGGACCCGGCATGCGGGTGCTGATCCATGCCGGCGCCGGCGGCGTCGGCTCGCTCGGCATCCAGATCGCAAAGGCGCGCGGTGCGCATGTGATCGCGACCTGCTCGGCGCGCAATGTCGATTTCGTCAAGTCGCTCGGCGCCGATGAAGTCATCGCCTATGACCGCACCCCGTTCGAGAGCGCGGTGCGCGATGTCGATATGGTGTTCGACACCATGGGCGGCGACGTCCACGACAAGTCCTATGCGGTGCTGAAGCGCGGCGGCCAAATGGTCTGCCTGATGGCGGAGCCCTTCACCGAACGCTCGGCGGAATTCGGCGTGACGGTGACGCAGGCGCCGGTGCTGCCGCGCAAGGACATCCTCGAAGCGCTGCTGAAAATGATGGCCGACGGATCGCTGCGCGTTCCGATCGAGGCGACGCTGCCGCTGTCCGAGTTTCGCCGCGCGCACGAACTCTCGCAAACCGGCCGCACCCGCGGCAAGGTCGTGCTCGAACTGCGCAAGGCCGACGGATCGCTCGCCGCATGACCGCAGCCGCCTATCAGGGCGTGGTGATCGCGGCTCCGGTCAGTCTTCCGTATGTGCGTTATTCCAGCAAGGATGCGCACTGGTTTCTGGCGCGCGCGCTGTCGGGATTGCTGAAAGCCTCCGGCCTCAAGAAGGACGACCTCGACGGCCTCGGCGTCTCGAGCTTCACGCTGTTTCCCGACACCGCGGTCGGACTGACGCAGCATCTCGGGCTCTCGCCGCGCTGGCTCGACCACCTGCCCTATGGCGGCGCCAGCGGGGTGATCGCGCTGCGACGGGCAGCACGCGCGGTGCAATCCGGCGACGCCAGCGTGGTCGCGTGCGTCGCCGGCGACACCAACCATGTCGATTCCTTCCGCGCCAATCTCGCCAATTTCTCCCGCTTCGCCCGCGACGCGGTCTATCCGTTCGGCTCCGGCGGGCCTAATGCGAGTTTCGCGTTTCTGACCTCGCATTACATGCAGTCGACCGGCGCCACGGCGGAAGATTTCGGCAAGCTCTGTGTCGCGCAGCGCGACAATGCGCTTCGGTTTCCCTCCACCCTGTTCAAGCGCCCCCTCACCCTCGACGAATATCTCGATGCCCGGCCGATCGCCGATCCGCTGAAGCTGTTCGATTGCGTGATGCCCTGCGCCGGCGCCGAAGGATTCCTCGTCATGCGCGAGGATCGCGCGAAACAGCTCTGCATCCCCTATGCCCGCATCCTCGGCACCATCGAACGGCATAACGCGTTCGCCGCCGACCCGATCCAGTTTCGCGGCGGCTGGGCGGTCGATCAGGATCATCTCTATGCGCAGGCCGGCTTCGGCCCGCCGGATATCGACGTGCTGGAAGTCTACGACGATTATCCGGTGATCAACTGCCTGCAATTTGAAGGGCTCGGCTTCTGCCGCGAAGGCGACGCGCCGGCCTTCATCCGCAACAACACATTCACCATCGACGGCTCGCAGCCGTTCAACACCTCGGGCGGCCAGCTCTCGGTCGGACAGGCCGGCGCCGCCGGCGGCTTCCTCGGCCTCGTTCAGGCGTTGCGGCAGGTCACCGGTCAGGCGCTGAAGACGCAGGTCGAGAATGCGCGCCATGCGCTGGTCAGCGGCTTCGGCATGATCAACTACGATCGCGGCATCTGCACCGGCGCCGCCATCCTCGGGCGGGCGTGACATGACCGACACACTGAAACGCCCCGCCCCGCGCAACCCGATCCTGGCGCTGAAACTGCCGACCCTGCCGCCTGCAACGCGCAGCCGGGCGGCGCTACGCATGACCGCCGCGGTCGCGGAAGGCCGCTTCGACTTGCAGACCTGCCACGATTGCGGACAGGTGCAATATCCGCCGCGCGATGCCTGCGCGAATTGCCTCTCCGTGCGGCTGGAATGGAAACCGGTCTCCGCGCGCGGCGACCTGATTTCCGAAACGCTGCTGCATCACTCCAACGAACTTTATTACCGCGCGCTCGTGCCGCTGCGGCTCGGCCTCGTCCGTCTTGAGGAAAACATCACCGTGCTCGCGCATCTGCATGGCGATTGCCCGACGGCGCAGGCGAACCAGCCGACACCGGTGCGCGTGCGCGCGCATCTCGACAAGGCCGGTCAGGCGACGCTGATCGCGATTCCCGCAACCGACACGCCGAACATGGCCGACGACAGGATGCTGCGTGAGATGACCGCCGATCCGACCTACAGGAAAGTCCTCGTCACCGACGCCAAGAGCGCGACCGGCCAGGCGCTGGTGAAAGCCTTCGTCGAGGCCAAGGCCGACATCGTCTGGGCCGGCGTGGCCGAACCATGGAAGATGCCACCCGGCTTCGACGCGATTGCGAAACTCCCGCAAGTCACAATCGTGCCGCTCGACCTCACCGATACCCGCTCGGTCGCGGAGCTTGCCGGTTCGATCGGTGGCAAGGTCGATATCGTCGTCAGCAATGCGGATTTCCATCGCAGCCATGGCATCGGCGACCGCCGCGGCGTCGAATCCGCACGCGCCGAGATGGACGTGAATTATTTCGGCCTGCTGCGCCTGGCGCAAAGCTTCGGCCCGGCCCTGCGCGCGCGTGCGGCGGAGGGAAGCGTGCCCGCCGCCGCATGGGTCAACATCCTCTCGATCTACGCGCTCTCGGCGCTGCCCGGTCAGGGCACCTTCTCGGCATCGCAGGCCGCCGCCTTCTCGCTGTCGCAGACCTTGCGTGCCGAGATGCGGGCCGCCGGCATCCGCGTGGTCAACGTCTTCCCCGGCCCCGTCGACGACGAATGGACGCAACTGATCCCGCCGCCGAAGCTCGCGCCCGCCGCGCTCGCCAGGGCCGTGGTGAAGGCATTGCAGGACGGCGTCGAGGATATCTATCCGGGCGACGTGGCGCAGGACCTGTTCGCCAAGTGGCAGGAAAGCGCCAAGGTGCTCGAGCGCGAAATGTGGGATCAATGAGCGCCGACACGCCCGCCCAGGTCCTCGCGAAGATGACCGAGGCGCTGGCCGCGCATCGCTTGCGCGTGATCGACCTCACGCAGACGCTGTCGCCACGCTTTCCGCAGATCGTGCTGCCGCCGGAATTCGATCAATGCGCGCCGTTCCGGATGGAGGAGATTTCGCGCTACGACGATCGCGGCCCCGGCTGGTACTGGAACAACATCTCGTTCGGCGAACATACCGGCACGCATTTCGATGCGCCGGTGCACTGGATCACCGGCCGCGATCTGCCCGATGCGACGACGGACTCGCTCCCCGTCCGCTCATTCGTCGCGCCCGCCTGCGTGGTGGATTGCTCGGCCCAAGCCGCGCGCGATCCGGATTTCCTGCTCACCGTCGACCGCCTGCGCGCATGGGAATTGCAGCACGGCCGCATTCCCGAAGGCGCGTGGCTGTTGATGCGCACCGACTGGTCGAAGCGCAGCGATCCGGTCGCCTATCAGAATTTCGATGCGGCCGGCCAGCATACGCCGGGGCCCGATGTCGCGGCGGTGGAATTCCTGGTGCATGAGCGCGGTGTGCTCGGCTTCGGCTCGGAGACCATCGGCACCGATGCCGGACAGGCCGCGCATTTCCGCCCGCCCTATCCGTGCCATGCCATCATGCACGGCAACGGCAAGCTCGGCCTGCAATGCCTGTGCAATCTCGACCTGCTGCCGCCGACCGGCGCGATCATCATCGCCGCGCCGCTGAAGATCCTGCACGGAAGTGGAAGTCCGGTGCGGGCCGTGGCGGTGGTGGCGGGGTGAATGGCGCTGCGTAATCGGCAGACCTGTAGGATGGGTTGAGCGCAGCGAAACCCATCGCAAAGCACACTTCGGCGCTCGCCTCCGGCGTCCCCGCGAAGGCTGTGACCCAGAGTCCAGAGTGGTGGTTATGGTTCGCAATTCCGCGGGGACGAACGGGTGGATAGAGATCAGCAAACCTTTCTCTTGACTTTTCGGGCCAATAGGAATATAGTCTTTATATTCCGTCCCGAGCAAGGGGCGTTTCATGAGCGTCGCGAGACGCGGGGCGGGATGCGGTGGCCGTTGTGGGTGCTGAGACGCAGCATCGCAGCGGAGGCCCAAGCTGCGATGATCCGGCTCACCGGCCGTGGGTCACCAGCGGAGGATACCAAGAAAGTCCGCCCGGCAATGCCGGTCAACGGTGTCTGTCCTCCGGGGTTGTCGCAGAGCAAGCCTATAAACACCGCGCGCGGAACGCCGGATTCCTTTCGGCGGTCCGTGGTGACTACCTGCTCATGCGCTTTACACTCAGCGCATGGGGCCATGGGCTTGGCTGAGAGCCCGGCGTTCCGCGCGCCCTTGCATCGTGCGAGGGAGGGAATGCGAGATGGGACGACGGGCGCGCCCGCGCCGGCCAAAGAACAGGGACGGCGAAGCCTTGCCTTCTTTCCGGCAGCCACCTTGCCCTCGCCTGCCCATCGCCGCATAGTCCGCGCCGTCCGCGCGGAGCCTGCAAGAGCGGACACCGGTTATGCACCCGGCCCCGCGCATCCAACCAAGTCTCCCAGGGGGAAACATGAAGCTTGTGCGTTATGGCCCGGCGGGCCGCGAGAAGCCCGGCATTGTCGATTCCGAAGGAAAGATCCGCGACCTGTCGCGCATCGTCGATGACATTGATGGCGCGATGCTCGCATCTGGCGGGCTGGCCGAGATCAAGAAGGCGAATATCAACCGGCTGAAAGTGGTGCCGGGCAAGCCCAGGCTCGGCGCCTGCGTCGGCAATGTGCGCAACTTCATCGCCATCGGCCTGAATTATTCCGATCACGCCGCCGAGGCCGGCATGCCGATCCCGAAGGAGCCGATCATCTTCAACAAGGCGCCGACCTCGATCTGCGGACCGAACGACAACACCATCATCCCTAAGGATTCGACGAAGCTCGATTACGAGGTCGAGCTCGGCATCGTCATCGGCAAGCGCGCGCGCTATCTCGACCGCTCCAAGGCGATGAGCGCGGTGGCGGGCTATTTCACATCCAATGACGTGTCGGAGCGCTCTTTCCAGATCGACCGATCGGGCGGGCAATGGAACAAGGGCAAGGGCTGCGAGACGTTCGGCCCGATCGGCCCGTGGTTTGTCACCAAGGACGAGATCAAGGATCCGCAAAATCTTGATATGTGGCTCGACGTCAACGGCGAGCGGCGCCAGACCGGCAACACCAAGACCATGATTTTCGGGGTCGAACACCTGGTCTGGTATTGCTCGCAGTTCTTCGTGATGGAGCCAGGCGACATCATCGTCACCGGCACGCCGCCGGGCGTGGGCCTCGGCATCAAGCCGGCGCCGAAATTCCTGCAGGCGGGCGACGTCGTCACGCTCGGCATCCAGGGGCTCGGCGAACAGAAGCAGAAGATCGTCGAGCTGAAGAAATAGGCGGTTGCGGGACGATCCGTTTCGGGACACCGGTCGCGGCGACGCGACCGGTGTTCCTGTACGGACCGGAACCAACGCGGGACATTGGGCTTGGTGCGAGGGGGGCGGCCTCTTCGGAACAATCATGCCCAAATTGAAGCTTATTCCACCGACCGGTTCCGTCTCCACGGCACCGGATCGCAGCTTTCAGGTCGTCACGCGATCCGCGCTGGCGCGCGAACCGTACTGGACGCGGGCCTTCGCGCATCAGCGCAAGGATCACCGGTTCTACGAGTTGATCGACCGGACATTGTGTCCGGATTTCGATTACCGCTATCTCGTATGCCGTGACGAGACCGGCCGGGCTCAAGCGATCCAGCCGCTGTTTCTGCTCGATCAGGACCTGCTCGCCGGCGTGCCGGCGCTATCGCGCGCCGCGGATCGGTTGGTGCGGTCATGGTGGCCGAAATTTCTGCGATTGCGCACGCTGATGGTGGGATGCTCGGCCGGCGAAGGGCATCTCGATATCGGCACAAGCCGATCCAACGGCGGGCCGGCGGGGTTCGCCGAGGCGTTGCGCGCCTACGCGGTCGAGGCCGGCGCCAGCCTGATCGTGATGAAGGAATTTCCGGCCGAGTATCGCGACGATCTCGATGGCCTGCTGGACCACGGCTACACGCGGATCCCGAGCTTCCCCATGGCCGCGCTGGACCTGCGCTATGCCGATTTCGAAGATTATCTGCGGCGCGGAGTGAGTTCGAAAATCCGGTCGGAGCTACGCCGCAAATTCCGCGCCGCCGACAAGGCCGCCCCGATCGAGATGAGCGTCACGCGCGATGTCACGCCGATCATCGACGAGGTTTATCCGCTCTATCTGCAGGTCTTCGAGAAATCGCCGCTGCATTTCGAGAAGCTGACGAAAGCATTTCTGTGCGACCTCGGACGCGCGATGCCCGACAAGGCGCGCTTCTTTGTGTGGCGGCAGTCGGGCAAGCCGATCGCATTCAGCGTGTCGATGGTGCACGGCGACACCATCTACAATGAGTATCTTGGCCTCGATTACACGGTCGCTCACAAGCTGCATCTGTATTATTACGCCTTCCGCGACATCGCCTCATGGGGCATCGCCAACGGCTACAAGCGCTGGGTCAGCACCGGGCTGAGCTACGAACCCAAGCTTCAGCTGCGGTTCAAGCTGGTGCCGCTGGATCTATACGTGCGACATACATCGGCGGCGCTCAACGTCCTGCTGGGCTGGCTGCTTCCGGTGATCGAGCCGACCAGACACGACAAGACGCTGCGCAGGTTTGCGAATTATTCCGAAATGTGGCCGGCGCGGACGCCGAAACCCGAGACTCAGACGCCGGCGGATCAGCCGCGCGCCTCGAGTACCGCCCGCAGCGAAATATTGGACCAGGCGCTGACCCGTTCGCGGAAGGCGAGATAGGAGTCGTGCACCTTGCGTGATGTCGCACTCCTGCTGGCAAGATCGGCCAGCACATCGGCCGATTCCTTCGACGCCGCCGCGACAAGGTCGGAGGGAAACGTCATCAGCTTCACATTGTGCTTCGTCACCAGCGCATTGAGCGCTTCAATGTTCAGCCGCTCCATCTCCGACAGCGCGAACGCGGCCTCGGCCGCACAGGCATGGGAAACGATCGCCCTCAGGTCAGGCTCGAGCGCGTTCCAGGCTTTCTGCGACACGACGCATTCGCCGGTGCCGTTCGGCTTGTTGAAGCCCGGCGCGTAATACATCGGCGCCACCCGATAGAGGCCGAGTGCGATGTCGGAGCCGGGGCCGACGAACTCCGCCGCGTCGAGCACGCCGGATTGCAGGCTGGTCAGGATCTCCGCCGGCGGCGTGGTTTGCGCGACCGCGCCCAGCCGGCGGTAGACCTCGCCGCCGAGACCGAGCGAGCGGATCTTGACGCCGCGAATATCCTCGCGGCTTTTGATCTCGCGGCGAAACCAGCCGCCCATGCAGACGCCGGTATTGCCGGCCATGAACGGCTTCACGCCGAACGGCGCGTAGAGTTCGTCCCACAATGCCTGTCCGCCTCCGGCATCGACCCAGGCGACATGCTCGTTCGGGGTCAGCCCGAACGGCACGGTGGTGTAGAACACCGCGGCCGGCTCCTTGCCCTGCCAGAAGAAGGACGCCGTGTGCCCCATCTCGGCGACACCGCCACCGACTGCGTCCAGTACTTCGAAAGCCGGCACCACCTCGCCTGCGGCCGAGACCGAAATCTCCAGACGTCCGCCCGACAGCGCCTTGATCCGCTCGGCCACGCGTTCGGCCGACATGCCGGGTCCGGGCAACCGCTTCGGCCACGAGGTGACCATGCGCCAGCGCCTGGTTTGCGCGCGCGCCACATTGGGCGCCGCCACGACCGTCGTGAGCGCTGCCGCCCCGACCAGATTGCGTCGCGTAATGCTCATTCAGTCCTTCCCTTCGCCCCACCATTGGTGGAAGTGATGCACCGGACCGTGTCCCTGACCGATCTTGAGTTGATCCGATGCCTTGATCGCGGCGGTGACATAGGCCTTGGCTTCACGCACTGCTTCGGCCAACGACAGTCCCTTCGCTAGCCCGGCAGCAATCGCGGACGACAGCGTACAGCCGGTGCCGTGGGTGTTGTCCGTAGCGATCCGCTCGGCAGCGAGGCGCGCGACCGAGTTCGGTTCGATCAACAGATCGACGCTTTCGCCGCCGGACCCATGACCGCCCTTCATCAGCACGGCTTTGGCACCGAGTGCGAGCAGCTTCTCGCCCTGCTCCTGCATTTCGCCTTCGGTCCGCGCCATCGCCGTCTCGAGCAAGGCCGCCGCCTCCGGAAGATTGGGCGTGATCACCATCGCCTTCGGGATCAAGACCCTGCGTAATACGTCGACTGCTTCCGGCAACAGCAGCCGGTCACCCGAAGCGGCGACCATCACCGGATCGAGGACAATCTTATCCAGCTTGTATTGATCCAGCCCGTCGGCTACCGCCGCGATCACATCCGGATGCGACAGCATCCCTATCTTGACGGCGTCGACGGCAAGATCAGAAAACACGGCGTCGATCTGCGCGGTGACGAAGGCCGGCGGAATATCGTGAATGCCGGTGACGCCCCGGGTGTTCTGCGCGGTCAATGCCGCAATCACCGACGCCCCGTAGACTCCAAGCGCGGAGAACGTCTTCAGGTCAGCCTGAATGCCGGCACCACCGCCGGAATCGGACCCTGCGATGGTGACTGCAATCGCTGTCATGCGGCACCCCGCAGGCGCAGCCCCTCATCGACGATCCCGCGCAACTGTGCCGCGGCCTTTGCCGGGTCGGGTGCCAACGACAAGGCGGAGATCACCGCGATCCCGTCAGCCCCGGACGCGATCACATCGGCCGCATTGGTGTCATCGATCCCGGCAATGGCACCGACCGGCATGTTCGGCGCACGCGAACGCAATTGCGCCGCGAGAGCCGCGAAGCCCTCTGGCCGCACCGGCGGCTCCTTGTTGTCCTTGGAGGATGTCTCGAACACGCCGCCGATACACACATAGTCGAGCAGTTCGAGTGGCGCCGCGTCGATCTGCGCACGGGTCTTGATCGAGAGACCGATAATGGCCTCGCGCCCGAGCAGACGCCGTGCATCGGCGACCGGCATGTCGTCCCAGCCGACATGCACGCCATCGGCGCCCGCTGCCAGCGCGACGTCGACCCGGTCGTTGATCAGTAGCGGCACGAAGGAGCCGGCAAGCGCGGACTTGATCGCGCGCGCCTCTTCGATCATGCGCTTCGTCGAACCGGTCTTGTCACGCAACTGGACAAGCGTTGCGCCGCCCTCGACCAGCATGCGCGACAACGCGCCCAGTTCGTGTCCGCCGCTGCGGTCGGGATCGACCAGTGCGTAAAGACGAAGATCGACACTCATGATGAAACCTTTGCACGCGCAAGAATTGTCGCGGGATCGAGGTTGAACAGCGCGTCAAGGATATGAACGCCGAAGGTACCCGGTCCGTTCGCGGTCTCGCCGGCGATATCTCCGGCGATCCCGAACATCAGGAGCGCTCCGCCAACCGCCATCAGCTGATCGGGCTGGACTGCAAGAGCAGCCGCCACCACCGCCGATTCCGCGCACCCCATCGCAGTGACCCTCGCCATCAGCGGATGGCCGTTGGCGATCCGGAACGTCCGCCTGCCATCGGTCACAAGGTCGGTCTCTCCGGTGATGGCAACGATCGTCTGCTGCTCCTTCGCAAACGCCTGCGGCGCGCCGTCGCCAGACAGGGCGGCAAACTCCGCAGCATTCATGCGTATCGCCGACGGGCGATGCGACAGCAACCCGCGTGCATAGGCGGCACGTGGCGGCGAACGATCGATCAAGACCGGATCGAGCACGAATGGCTTGGCCGCTGCCCGGATCTCGACAATCGCCAGGTCCGCCGCGGCTCTGCGTTCCGCATCGAATGTTCCAAGATTCACAAGCAGCGCATCCGCACGCGATGCAAACGCAGCGACTTCCGCGCGCGCGATGGTCATGGATGGCACCGCCCCCGCTGCGAGCAGCAGGTTGGCCGTGAAGTTCTGCGCCACCGCATTGGTAATGCAATGCACACGCGGCTGGCGCAGGCGCAGGCGTTCGATCAGGTCGGCAGCATGGTGGGCAAGGTGTTCGACGCCGGCAGAGCCAACACTGTCAGGGCCGCCCTCGGGGGCACGCATATCTCACTCCCTCCGCCGGCATGACCCGGATCAGGTTCAATGGGTTGGCGTAGCCGCCTCTCAGCGCGACGGACGATCCGTCGGGCACCCCATGAGATTGCTGATTATCTAGGCCGGCTTCCGCGGCGATGCAAGCCGCCCGGCGGTCGTTTTCCGGAATGCGAGCCCGCGGAATTCAAACCCGTCAGCCATGCAGCCAGTGATCCGATTCCGGATCGCACCTCGTGCGATCCGGAATGATGCATGCTGATGAGGTCAATTCTGCTTGGGTTCCTTCAGTCCCGCCGCCTTGATGATCTCGGCCCACTTGTCGGTCTCTTTCTTGATGAACGCCGCGAACTCCGCCGGCGTGGTCGGCCGTGCTTCGGCTCCACCCTGATGGATACGCTCTTTGACGGTCGGGTCGTTCATGGCGGCGACGAACACCTCGTTCAGCTTCTTGATGATGTCCGGCGGTGTTCCCGCCGGGGCGACGAGACCGAACCATCCAATCGATTCGTAACCGGGGAGCCCGCTTTCGATGAAGGTCGGCGCATCGGGCACGTGGTTATCGCGCTTGGTGCTGGTCACGCCGAGCACCTTGATCTTGCCGTCCTTGATCATCGCCTGCGAGGACGGAATGTCCACGATTGCGAGCGGGATGTGACCTGCGACGACGTCCTGCGTCGCCGGGCCCGATCCCTTGTAGGGCACGAGCGGAATCTTGACGCCGGTCAGGTGGTTGAAATATTCCGACGACAGATGCATCGCCGTCCCGTTGCCGCCGTGCCCGATCGACAGTTTCTTCGGGTCCTCCTTTGCGATCTTCACCACATCGGCAAGCGTCTTGCCGGGGAAGCCCGGACCGGAAACCATCACGAAGGGAATGGCGGTCAGCAACGTGACCGGCTCAAGGTCCTTCTGGACGTCATACGGCATCTTGTCCTTGAGGCTCACATTGACCGACAATGCGCCGGCCGCCCCGATTCCGATCGTATGGCCGTCGGGCGCAGCCTTCGCCACCACGTCGACACCGATATCACCGCCGGCGCCGGGCCGGTTTTCCACCACGATCGGCTGACCGAGCGCCTTTTCCAGATACGGCTGCATGGCGCGCGCGAGCAGATCCGTGCTGCCGCCGGGCGGAAATGTCACGACCAGCCGGATCGGGCGATTGGGGTAATTCTGGGCGGCGGCAACGGCCGTCAGCGACAGCAGCGCCGCAAGGCCCAAAGCGGAAACCCGCGAAAAAAAGGACATTCTATGCTCCTCCCGAGCTTATCTTTCATCCCGTGTGCAGCAATGATATGCGATCCGCTTCCGTGATAGAAGTGCAGCCCTCAACTTGCGACAGCGTGACATGAGACAGGAAAAGACCAGCGTTCTGATCGTGGGCGGCGGCCCAGTGGGCCTCACCCTCGCCATGGACCTCGCGTGGCGGGGGATCGATGTGCTTGTGGCCGAAACCCGTTATCCGGGCGAGCCGCCGAGCGTGAAATGCAACCATGTCTCCGCCCGCACGATGGAGACCTTCCGCCGTCTCGGGCTGGCGCAGAAAGTGCGCGACACCGGACTGCCCTCCGACTACCCGAACGACGCCTCATATCGCACCACCTCGACCGGCATCGAACTGGCCCGCATTCCGATCCCGGCGCGCGACGAGCGCTACACCGCGACCGGCGGTCCCGACACCTGGTGGCCGACGCCGGAACCGCCGCACCGCATCAACCAGCAATTCCTCGAGCCGGTGATGTTCGCCCATGCCGCCGCCATGCCGGGTGTGCGCATCCTCAATCGGACGGTGGTCGAGGATTTCACGCAGGGCGATCACGGCGTCACCGCGACCGCGCGCGACCTCGACAGCGGCGAGACCTTCCGCATCGACGCGAAATATCTCGCCGGCTGCGACGGCAGCCGGTCGATCGTGCGCCGCGCGATCGGCGCAACGCTGTCCGGAACACCGGTGATCCAGCGTGTGCAATCGACCTGCATCCGCGCCCCGCAGCTCCTCGGCATGATGCCGGGCAAGCGGGCCTGGATGTATCTGTCGCTCAATCCCCGCCGCTGCGGCACGGTGATCGCGATCGACGGCAAGGAGACCTGGCTGATCCACAATCATCTCTATGAGGGGGAGCCGGACTTCGACTCGATCGACCGCGACTGGGCGATCCGCACCATTCTCGGCGTGCCGGACGATTTCGAATACGAAATCGTATCGAAAGAAGACTGGACCGGTCGTCGTCTGGTCGCCGACCGCTTCCGGGACCGCCGCGCCTTTATCGCGGGCGACGCCGCGCATTTGTGGATGCCCTATGCCGGCTACGGCATGAATGCCGGGATCGCCGATGCAATGGACCTGTCCTGGATGCTGGCCGCCGTCCTCAATGGCTGGGCGCCAGTGTCGTTGCTGGACGCCTATGAACGCGAGCGCCAGCCGATCACCGAGCAGGTCTCCAAATTCGCGATGGAAATGGCGCTCAACAACATGCGCCAGCGCAAAGGCACTCCGCCCGAGGTCGAGTTGCCCGGACCGGAAGGCGATGCCGTGCGCGCACGCGTCGGCCAGGAAGCCTACGATCTCAACGTTCACCAATATTGCTGCGGCGGGCTGAATTTCGGCTATTTCTACTCGCAATCGCCGGTCATCGCCTATGACGATGGCGAGCATCCGACCTACACGATGTACGACTTCACGCCGTCCACGGTGCCGGGTTGCCGGGCGCCGCATTTCTTCCTGCCGAACGGGCAGTCGCTCTACGATCTGCTCGGACCGGATTATTCGATCCTGCGCTTCGATCCTGCGGTGTCAATCGACGGCATTGTGCAGGCGGCTGCGCATCGCGGCATGCCGCTGGTCGTGGTCGACCTCCCTGCCGAATGTGCAGGGGACCTCTATCAGCACAAGCTCGCGCTGATCCGGCCCGACCAGCACATCGCCTGGCGCGGCGACAGCGAACCCTCTGACCCGCTGGCGCTGATCGACCTGCTCCGTGGTGCGGCAGTCGCGGCCGCGCGCAAGGCCGCCTGACGTGAAGCGGATCGCCGCCATCGCGCTGGCCACGATCGCATGCGCGACGCCGGCCTTCGCGCATACTGGCGAAGGCCTGGCCGGCGGTTTTGCCGGCGGCTTCATGCATCCGCTGCTCGGGCCCGACCATGTCGCGGCCATGCTCGCGGTCGGACTGTGGGGTGCGTTTCTCGGGCTGCCTGCGATCTGGGTTTTGCCGGTCGTGTTTCCGCTGGTGATGGCGCTGGGCGGTGTGCTCGGCATTCTCGGCGTCCCGCTGCCCGGGATCGAAATCGGGATTGCGGTGTCCGCCGTGGTGCTCGGGCTGATGGTAGCGCTGGCGGCCAAACCGCATATCGCGGTCGCCGCGATCTTGGTCGCGGCCTTCGCGATCTTCCACGGCCACGCCCACGGCACCGAATTGCCGGACGGCGCCAACGCGCTGGGCTATGCGCTGGGCTTCGTGATCGCAACCGGCTTGCTGCATCTTGCCGGTATCGCCTTCGGAATGCTGACCCAGCATCCCGCCGGGCGCGTGGCGGTGCGTGCCGCAGGCAGTGCTATCGCCATCGCCGGCCTCGTGTTTCTCGGCCGATTGATATGACACGAGCGGCGCTCGCCGCTGCGCTCCTGTGTCTCACGTCGGCGGCCGCGCAAGCCCACACCGTCATTCCTGGCATCGGTGGATTTCCGGGCGGGCTGCTGCATCCGCTTCTCGTACCGGCGCATACGCTCACGCTGATCGCGCTCGGGCTGATGGCCGGCCGATTCACCAGGTCGGCTCAAGCCCTGCTGCTCGCGGCATTCCTGATCGCCGCGTGCGTATCCTGTGCCTTGATCGCAATGGCCTATAGCGCGACCCGGGCCGAGACGCTCCTTCTGGCCTTGAGTGCCGCAATCGGTCTGGTTCTCGCGGCCGGCCTGTTGCTGCCGCTTCCGGTTGTTGCCGGCCTCACCGCCACGATCGCCGGCGCGCTGATGTTCGATTCCGTTCCGCCGGTACTGTCCGTGCAGGCGACCGCACTCTCCCTGGCAGGCATTGTGACCGCGGCGATCGCACTCGCCGCCGCATCCGCGTGGCTGTCTGGCGCCCTGCCCCAGCGCATCCGGAGCGTATCCGTTCGCATTGCCGGATCGTGGATCGCCGCCAGCGCGATCATGGTGCTGGCGCTGCGGCTCGCGGTGTAGCCGCATGCGTTGCGATCTGCATGAAGACCGGTTTCGGCTTCGGAGGCATGCTCTCGCTTGCCAAGCATTCGGCTTTTTGCTGGATTGGCCTGAAATGGCCCCTGGGGCTTGCGGAGACGTGCGATGATTCCCTTCTTCGTTCAGATCAAGTGCCACATGGGCAAGTCATACCAGGTGGCGAACGCGATCGCCGATGCCGAGATCGCCTCCGAGGTCTATTCGACCGCGGGCCATTACGACCTGCTGGTGAAATTCTATGTCGACCCGTCGGTCGATATCGGCCATTTCGTGAACGAGAAGGTTCAGGTCATCCCGGGTATTCAGGACACCCTGACCATCATCACCTTCAAGGCATTCTGACGCTTACGGCGTCGGCGGCGGCGCGTCGATCTCGCGCTTGCCGAGCTGGCGCTCCCGGAACACCACGATCAGCCCGGCAATCGCGATGATGCTGGCGCCGACTAGAACGATCGGTACGGGAATCTCACCCAGGAACACATAGCCGAAGACCAGCGCCCACAGCATGGTCGTATAGTTGAATGGCGCGACCACCGATTGCGGCGCGTGGCGGTAGCTCTCCGTCAGAAAGATATGCGACAAGCCGCCGATCAGGCCGGTCGCGATCAGCGCCAGAAGCTGCGTCGGTGTCGGCATGATCCAGCCGAATGGCAACGTCGCAAGTCCGGCGAGTGCGCAGAATAGCGAGAAATAGAACACGATCGACGACGTCGTCTCGGTATGGGTAAGCCTGCGCGTCTGGATCACCGCGCCGGCATTGATGATGGCGCCGGTCAGGCCGCAGATCGCGCCGATCGCCGTGGCCGTGGTGGCCATTCCCACATAGCGCGACGGATCGAAGTGCGGCCACAGCATCACCAGGACGCCGACGAATCCAAGGACCACGGCCGACCAGCGGTAGATGCGAACGCGCTCTTTCAGGAAGATCGCGGACAGCACCACCGTGACCAGTGGCGAGGCAAATGAAAAAGCAGTGGCATCGACCACCGGAAGTCTCGCAAGCGAGGCGAAGTTCAGGAACATCCCGCCGACGCTGAACACCCCGCGTCCGGCATGGCCGAAGACTCGGCGCGTGCGGATCATTTGCGAGAGTTCGCCGCGGAACAGCACGAAAAGCGTGATCGGAACCATCCCGAACGCGGCACGGAAAAAAACCACCTGTCCAACCGGCGCCGATTCGCCCACAGACCGGACGAGCGCCGACATCGCCGCGAACATCAGCGACGAGATCAGCGTGAACAGGATCGCCTTGTAGACATTCATGGAACGGAAAATCGGCGCCCGAGGCGCAGCAGGCAGGCCAGATCGGCACGCCCCCTGTCGCCGATACACGCGGGGCGCGCAAGGCCAAGCACCGCATGCCGCCAATGCGGGCGGCTCACGCCTGACCCACCAGGGACGAAAGCAGGTTTATTTGCCGGGGCGCTTCGGCCCTTCCACCGCCGGGAGCGACTTCAGGTAAACCGCCATCGCCGCCCGGTCGGCCTTGGAGAGTTTCGAGGTGTTGTGAATCACCGGCGTCATATTGGAGCCGACCGAGTCGCCTGACGGCGTCATACCCGACTCGAGCATGTACTCGATGTCGTCCTTCTCCCATTCCTTCAGACCGGCCTGCGTGATGTTGGGGACCCATCCCTTGCCCTCGGGATTGGGCCCGCCGGCAAACTTCTGCGCCGACAGAATGCCGCCCAGCAGATTGCGCGGGGAATGGCACTCGACGCAATGACCCGGGCCATTCACAAGGTAGGCGCCACGGTTCCACTCCGCCGATTTCGTCGGGTCCGGCTTGAATGGCGCGTCATCGAAGAACAACAGCTTCCAGCCGCCGAGCGGGCGGCGCAAGCTGAACGGAAACGGGACATCATGCGACTTCGATGCGTCCGATACGGGCGGCAGTGTCTTCATGAAAGCGAACAGATCCCGCACATCAGAAACTGGCATCAAGCGATAGGAGGTGTAGGGGAATGCCGGAAAATAGTGCGAACCGTTCGGACTTGTGCCCTTCAGCATCGCATTGACGAATTGCTGCTCGGTCCATGAGCCGATACCGGCTTTCGGATCGGGAGATACGTTTGGTGCGTAGAACGTCCCGAACGGAGAATGAAGCGGATGGCCGCCGCCGAGCTTGAGCTTGTCGTCCTGGCCTTCTGTCGCGTGGCAGGATGCGCAGCCTCCCGCGTAAAACATCGCCTTGCCGTTTTCCAGATTGGGCGTGTAGGCGCCGAGCGCGCTCGCCGGAACGGTCGCCGGAATGGTCACGAACCAGAAGATCGCAAGACCGATGAAGCCGGCGACGATCGCCAGCAGGACTAGCTTGCGCACCATGCGAGGCTCCCTGTTTCCGGGCGGGATGTTAGGCGGTCAGGCGTTGTCAGAAAAGCCGAAGGGCGGCCCATCCCCAAGGACGGCCGCCCTCCTATGCCGAATCGGATTGTGTTACTTCTTGATGCGGTAGACCTCGTGGCAGGCACCGCACTGCTTGCCAGCTTCGCCGAACGCGGTCTTGAAGGTGTCGATATCCTTGACCGAGGTCTGCGCCGCCTTGGCGTCGCTGCCCCATTTCGCCATTGCGGCCTTGAAGCCTGCCATGTCTTCCCAGATTTTCGGGGCTGCCGTGGTCTCGCCGCCGGTCTTGGAATCATCCGGGAACAGGCCGGGCATCTTTTCCGCGGCGTTCGCGTAGACCACGAAGACCTGGACCGCCTTGGCGTTGTCATAGGGCGCGGAACCCCGCGCCATGGCCGCGCCTTCCTTCGCTGCGGCGCCAACGCCCTTCATAATTTCTTTTCGCTCGGCAATCGCCTTGGATTGAGCAATCACGGCGCTTGCGCTGAGGGCAACGGCAAGGGCAGCGCAGACGGCGGTACGGACGATCATGGGAGACTCCCCGTGTGTTTCGAAGGAAGGAGAACGATTGAGGCAGGCAACTGGCAAACCCGGACGGCAGATTGTTATTCCTAAAAAGTGACGACACCGCTATTGCGAACCACGCCTGATTGGCATCACGAAGCCGTGATCCCGCTTCTGGCTTGCATGGGCCCGCGGCGCTGGCGCGCTGCGTTTCAGCTCCATTTTCGCGTCAGGGATGTGAAGATGGCATCGCGCATGCACCAGATGGCCAGCGCAATGGATCAGATGACCTGGTGGCCCCTCTGAATTTACGCCATCTGAAAATTCGAGTCCGCGCTCTGCGCGCCGCCTCATTCCAACGGACGAGAGTCGGTCAGGCCGCGGACTCGACTGATCGTCTCGGTCAGTTCCGTTGTTCTGCCGGATGCTCCGCCGCGGGCGGCGTGGTCTTTCGGCGCGCGAACCGGTCCTCGATCCAGCGCACCATGACGTAGAAGACCGGTGTGAACAGCAGGCCGAAGATCGTCACGCCGATCATGCCGGATACCACCGCGGTACCGAGCGCGCGCCGCAATTCGGCGCCGGCGCCGATTGCGATCGCCAGCGGCACTACGCCCAAGATGAAGGCCAGCGAGGTCATCAGGATCGGACGCAGACGCAGCTCGGCGGCTTCGGTCGCGGCCTGCCAGCGGTCGCGCCCCTGATCCTCGAGTTGCTTTGCAAACTCGACGATTAGAATCGCATTTTTCGCCGCGAGCCCGATCAGCACGATGAAGCCGACCTGGGTCAGGATGTTGTTGTCTTGGCCGCGCCACACCACGCCGAAGATCGATGCGATCAGACACATCGGCACGATCATGATCACCGCGAGCGGCATCGTCAGGCTTTCGTACTGCGCCGCGAGCACCAGGAACACGAACACCACCGCCAGTAAAAACGCGAACATCGCCGTATTGCCGGCCTTGATCTGCTGATAGGCGAGTGTCGTCCACTCGTAGGCAAACCCTTGCGGCAAGGTCTCGGCGGCAAGCTTCTCCATGATCTGGATCGCCTGCCCCTGCGAATAGCCCGGCGCTGCCGAGCCGTCGAGTTCGGCGGCCGGATAGAGATTGTAGCGCGGCACGCGATACGGACCGGTGATGTCGCGTATCGTCGTGAACGATCCGAGCGGCACCGTCTCGCCGCTCGAATTGCGGACACGCAGACTCAGGATGTCCTTTGGCTCGAGACGGAATGGCGCCTCGGCCTGTGCCTGCACGCGGAAGGTCCGGCCGAACAGATTGAAGTCGTTGATATACAACGAGCCGATATTGACCTGCAGCGCGTTGAAGACGTCGGGCATATTGATCCCGAGCAATTGGGCCTTGGTGCGGTCGATGTCGAGATAGAGTTGCGGCGTCGATACCTCGAACAGCGAATACACCTGCATCAGACCCGGCGTGGTCGCGGCGCGCCCCATCATGGCGCCGACCGCCTGCTGCAGCGCCTGCGGCCCGCGCCCGGCCCGATCTTCCACCATCATGCGAAAGCCGCCGGCATTGCCGATGCCCTGGACCGGTGGCGGCTGCACGACCAGCAGCAGCGCCTCCCGGATGGCGGCATATTTTCCGAACAGCGCCCCCTGGATCCCCGCTGCCGACTGGGCTGGATCCTTCGCGCGCTTGTCGAACGGATCGAGGATCACGAAGATCGCACCGGCATTCGGCGCATTTGTAAACGTGGCGCCGGAAAACCCGACGATGTTGATCGCGTTGAGGACGCCTGGCGTGGCCAGCGCCATGTCGGTCGCCTGCCGCATCACCTTGTCGGTCCGCTCGAGCGAAGCGCCCGGCGGCAATTGCGCGGCGACGATGAGATAGCCGAGATCCTGCTGCGGGATGAAGCCCTGTGGCGCCTTCCGGAATTCATTCAGACCGAAGCCGATGATCACCCCGTACAGGACCAGCATCAGCCCGACCATCCGCACCGTGCGCCCGGCGAGCATGCCGTATTTTGCCGACAGCCAGTTGAAGCCGGAATTGAACCAGCGGAAGAAAGTGACGAACGGCTTTTCCCACCATCTTGGCTGATGGTGCTCCGACCTATGTGGCTTCAGAAGCAATGCACACATCGCAGGCGACAGGGTCAGCGAGACGACCAGAGAGATCGCGGTTGCGCCCGCAATCGTCAGCGCGAATTGCCGGAAGAACTGCCCGGATATGCCGGTGATGAAGGCCGCCGGAATGAACACAGAGCACAGCACCAGCGAGATCGCGACCAGCGCTCCCCCGACCTCGTCCATGGACTGGATCGCAGCATCGCGCGGCGAGAGTCCCTTCTCGATATTGCGCTCGACATTCTCGACCACGACGATCGCGTCATCGACCACGATACCGATCGCGAGCACCAGCCCGAACAGCGACAGATTATTGAGCGAGAATCCGAACACGCTCATCATGAAGAAGGTGCCGATCAGCGAGATCGGAATCGCGACGATGGGAATCACTGCCGCCCGCCAGGTCTGCAGGAACAGCAGGATGACGAGAATGACGAGGATAACCGCCTCGAAAATCGTCTCGATCACCGCATTGACCGACTGCTGGATGAACTGCGTCGGGTCGTAGATGATCGTGTATTGCATCCCCGGGGGAAAGCTCTTGGCGAGTTCGGCAGTGGTTGCGCGGATCAGGTTACCGGTCGCCAGCGCGTTCGAGCCCGGCCGCTGGAACACCGCCATCGCGACCGACGGACTTTTTCCGAGATAGGACGACGACGAATAATCCTGACCGGTCAGTTCGACCCGCGCGATGTCCTTGACCCGCACCACTGCGGTCGGCGTCTGCTTGATGACGATATTCGAGAATTCGGCGGGGTCAGACAGACGGCCGAGCGTCCGCACCGCGACCTGGAACGCGAGCTGGTTGTCGACCGGAGGCTGGTTCAGAATACCCGAAGCGACCTGGATATTCTGCCCCTGCAAGGCGGTCGTGACATCCTGTGCGGTCAGGTTCAGTGATTGCATCCGGTTCGGATCGAGCCAGATCTGCATCGCAAAGTCGCGGGCACCGAACACCGTGATCGATCCGACGCCGTCGAGACGGGTCAGCACATCCTTGATCTGCAGGTTCGCGTAGTTGGTCAGAAACACCGTATCGCGGGTCTGATCGGGCGAAAACAGGTTCACCACCATCAGAATGTCGGGCGAGCTCTTGGCGACGGTCACACCGATCTGCTGAACCGCCTGTGGCAGGCGTGGAGTCGCGGTCGAAACCCGATTCTGCACCTGAACCTGTGCAATATCGAGATTGGTGCCGAGTTCGAACGTCACCGCAATCGAGAAGCGTCCGTCTGTGGTCGAGTTTGAGGAGATGTAGAGCATCCCCTCGACGCCGTTGACCTGCTGCTCGATCGGCGCGGCCACTGTATCGGCGACCACTTCTGCGCTGGCGCCGGGATATTGCCCGGTGATGTTGATCACCGGCGGCGCAATTTCCGGGTATTGCGCGATCGGAAGCCGCACAAAGGCAACGGCGCCCAGGATGATGAATACGGTTGAGAGAACGGCCGCGAAAATCGGCCGGTCGATGAAGAAGTGCGAGATCTTCATATCGAGGCCTATTTCTGCGCCGTTCCGGAGGCGCCCGCCGATGCGGGCGCCGGCGCAGGGGCAGTCTGCGGACTGACCTTGCTGCCGGGTCTGACACGCATCAGGCCCTCGACAATCACCCGATCGGTCGGCTGGAGACCGCTCTTGATCACCCGGTCGCCATCGGACAACTGCCCGAGCTCAACGTACTTCTGCACGACTGTATTATCGCCATTCACCACATAGACGAATTTGCGCGCCTGCTCGCTGCCGATCGCGGTGTCCGGGATCAGCAGCGCGGTATAGGGCGCGGAACCGGGGACCTGAATCCGCGCGAACATGCCGGGGGTCAGAATGCCCGCCGCATTGGAGAACACGGCCCGCCCGCGGATGGTGCCGGTCGAGCGTTCGATCACGTTGTCGATGAAGTCCATGCGGCCGACGTTGGAAAAATCCTTCTCGTCGATCAGCTTCAGCCGGACCACGGTTGAGCCGCCGCGGACTGCGATGCCGTCTCGCGCTGCATTCACATTGCCGTTGGCGGCGAGGCGCTCGTAACGCAGATACGAACCTTCATCGAAGGTGAATTCGAAACGGATCGGGTCGGTCGATACGATGGTCGCGAGCAACGTCGTATTGCCCGACGTGCCGCCGGTGACCAGATTGCCGACCGAGACGCGGCGATCGCCTATGCGACCGCTGACCGGCGCGCGCAGATCGGTAAACTGGAGATCGAGCTCGGCCTGGCGAACCGCGGCTTCCTGAGCGGCAACATTGGCTTCCGCGACGCGCTTCACCTGCGTGCGCTGATCGAACGTCTGCTGGGTGATGGTCTTGTCCTTGACCAGTTGGGCCGCACGGTCGAGGTCGCCCTGCGCGAATGCGAGCTCGGCGCGCGCTTTTTCGAGCGTCGCCTTCGCCTGATCCAGCGCCGTCTGGAATGGGCGCTTGTCGATGGTGAAGAGCAGATCGCCCTCCTTCACCATCTGGCCGTCCTTGAAATCGATCTTGTCCAGATAGCCGGAGACGCGGGCCCGGACTTCGACCGAATCGACCGCAACAAACCGGCCGACATATTCATCAAAATCGGTGATGGTTCGCTCGATCGGCGTGGCGACTGTAACGGCAGGGGGCGGCGGCGCCGATTGCTGCTGCTGAGGATTCTGGCCGCATCCGGCAAGACCAGCCACTGCGGTCAAAGCCAATGCCAAGCCTGCAAAGCGGCTATACTTTCGTCTAATCATTCGAGGCTCATTGTGCACTGCAACCGCCAGCGTCACATAGGAACGCTGAGGTCAGACTGCAAACATTGTCCCCGCGCCCGTTTGTTACTGGCGCGCGCCGCATTTGTCTATCGGTTATAGGGGCTTAGTCGGATTTTGTGCTGACAGCAGGGACGCGCTTTTCGCCCCGAAAAGCCGCGAACCAGTGGCGCCCCAGCAACAGCAGCACGAGCGCACCGTAAACAACGCCGCCAAGCACGGCGAGGGTCGCCAGCGCCGCTTCATCGCGGAACGCCGGCAGATCGCGATAGAGCGCCGTTACGATCCGCTGCGACAGGAAGAGGGTGATCCCAAACACGCAGCCGATTGCAACCAGCAGCAGGATCGATCGTTTAAGCCGCGCATCCATCGCGGCAATGCCCGCGCGCGAGGCAAACCAGGTGACCAGCCCCAGATTGACCCAGGCTCCGATTGCGGTGGCGATGGCGAGACCGACCTGTGCCAGCGGGCCCATCAGTACGATCTTGATCAGGATGTTGACTGCGACCGCGATCAGCGACGCCTTGACCGGCGTCAGAGTGTCGCCGCGGGCAAAAAACGGTGCGGTCATGCTGCGGATCAGAACATAGGGAATGAGACCGATCGCATAAGCCGCGAGCGTCGCACCCGCTGCCAGCGCGTCATCGGCGGTGAATTTTCCACGCAGGAACAGTGCGCGCATGATCAGGTCGGGAATCAGCAGGAAGGCGACCAGACAGGGAATGGTCAGCAGCAGTGTCAGTTCAACCGCACGGTTTTGCGCGTTGCGCGCGCCCGGTTCGTCGCCGGCGGCGAGGCGGCGCGACATTTCCGGAAGCAAGACGGTGCCGATCGCGATACCGATGACGCCGATCGGCAACTGATTGATGCGGTCGGCATAATAGAGCGCCGAGATCGCACCGGCGGCGAGGAAGCTCGCGATGATCGTATCGGCGAACATCGCTAGCTGCACGCCCGCCGAACCGACGGTTGCCGGTCCCAGTGCGCGGAAGAATTTCCGGACATTCTCATCGATCCGCGGCCAGGTGAACCAGGCGAGCACCTGCGCGCGGCCAGCGTCGCCCACGACCAGCAGCAATTCGAGAATGCCTGCGATGAAAACGCCCCAGGCCGCAGCGTGGCCAGCGGACGGAAAAAACGCGGCCAGCGCCAGCGTCGCCATCATCGACAGATTGAGCAGGATCGGCGCGGCGGCCGGCGTCGCGAAGTGATGGATCGAATTCAGAATGCCGCCGTACAGCGTGACCAGCGAGACCAGCAACAAATAGGGAAAGGTGATGCGGGTCAGTTCGGTCGCCAGCGCGAAGCGGCCGGGATCGTCCCTGAAGCCGGGCGCGAGCAGCGAAATGACATCGGATGTGAAAACGAGCGCGATTGCGAGCAGCACCAGCTGGACCACCACCATCATGGTGAAGACGCGGTCGGCAAACAGCTTGGCCGGGTCCGGCCCGTCCTGGGTGCGGATGCGCGCGTAGGCTGGAATGAATGCCGCGTTGAACGCGCCTTCGGCGAAGATGGCGCGGAAATGGTTCGGCAGCCGCAGCGCGACGAAGAAAGCGTCGGCCACCGGTCCAGCGCCGAGAATCGCCGCAAGCATGATGTCGCGCGCGAAGCCGGTGATGCGCGAGAGCAGCGTGAAACCGCCGACGGTGAAAATGCGTCCGATCACGACCGGAAAACCATTCTTTCCGTTCGTCCCCGCGAAGGCGGGGACCCAGCACTGGATTTCCGCTTTCGCGGGAATGATCGGAGCCTAGAGGCGGTCCGTGTCTTAGCGCAACGCCCGCTTCACCGCATCCACGATGCGATCCTGCGTCGGCTCGTCGAGATAGGCATGCATTGGCAGGCTGAGGACCTCGTCGGCGAGCCGCTCGCTGACCGCAAGCCCTGCCGCCGCAACCGGGAAATCGCGATAAGCCGTCTGCCGGTGCAATGGCTTGGCGTAATAGATCGCCGTCGGAATGCCCTCGGCCTGCAGCGCGCGGGCGAGTTCGTCCCGGGTACCGGGCGCCAGCCGCAGCGTGTATTGCGCCCAGACCGAAGTATAGCCGTCCGGCACCACCGGCACGGTCGCCACATCCTTCAGCGCGCGGCTGTAGCGCTCGGCGACGCGATTGCGGGTCTCGATCTCGTCGCGGAAGATTTTCAGCTTTTCCAGCAGCACCGCCGCCTGGATGGTGTCGAGACGGGCTGTCAGCCCGAGCCGCACATTGTCGTATTTATCCGATCCGCCGCCATGAACCCTGACGCTTTTCAGGATCGCGAGCAGTTCCTCGTCATCGGTCAGGACGGCGCCGCCATCGCCGTAGCAGCCGAGCGGCTTGGCCGGGAAAAAGCTGGTCGCGGTGGCGTGGCCGAAGGTGCCGACAGCGCGGCCCTTATAGATGCCGCCAAACCCTTGCGCGGCATCGTCGAGAATGAACAAGTCATCGGCAGCGGCAATCTCGGCGATCGCATCGTGATCGGCCGGCAGTCCGAACAGATCGACCGGGATCACGGCCTTGGGCTTCAGACCCTCCGCCTTCGCGGTCGCGATCCCCGATTTCAGGCTCGCGACGTCGATATTGAACGTCTCCGGATCCACATCCACCAAAACCGGCGTCGCGCCCACCAGCGCAACGCTTTCCGCTGTCGCGCAGAAGGTGAAGGTCGGACAGAGCACGGCATCGCCGCGGCCGATCCCCTTCGCCATCAGGGTCATGACCAAAGCGTCAGTACCGCTTGAGCATGACAATGCGTATTTGGCGCCACAGAACGCGGCGAGCTCGGCCTCAAAGGCGCCGACCTCCGGCCCCATCAGAAACTGGCAATGGTTGAGAACGCGGGTGGTCGCGTCATCGATCGCCTTGCCCAGACGGCGGCGTTGCGCCGCCACATCGATGAAGGGAATGGGTTTCACTTCGACGCGGGCATGCTGGTTCATGAGCTGACGACGATTCTCTATCCGGAGCGAAAAACGTAGGCCTAGCCGGCGGCGCGGCGCGCGACCGAAGGATGCGAAGCCACCTTGGCCGGCTGGCGGTTATCGAGACAGCGCATCGCGACGTCCAGACTCTCGACGCCCTCTTCGCCCGTCACCGGGGGCCGCTTGTTGTCCCGCACCGCATTTACGAAGGCCTGCAATTCGGCGCGCAGGGGCTCCGAATGTCCGACGGACAAGTGGCGCATCGAATAGCTGCCGTCCGGCTGGAACCCGAAGCATTCGGTGACCTGGCGGGTCAGAAGGTCGCCGATCAGGTATTTGCGGCGGGTGGCGACGTGCACTGTGCGCGCCTTGAACGGCGTCAGCCAGTTTGTGTTGATATGGGCCAAAACGCCGGAGGCGGTGCGGAATTGCAGAAGGGCGATGTCCTCACGCTCGGCTACCGCACTGGACAATTGCGGCTGCACTTCGACGATTTCCGAATCGGTGAACCAGCGAATCAGGTCGATGTCGTGGACCGCGAGATCGATCACCACGCCGACATTCGACATGCGCGGCGGAAACGGCCCGACCCGGGTGATGGCGATCGAAAGAATGTCCTCGTCGCGGATCGCGTCCTTGATCGCCTGCACTGCCGGATTGAAGCGCTCGACATGGCCGACCATCAGCTTGACGTCGCGCCGCTTGGCGGCGGCGATGATCTCACGCCCCTCCTCCACATTGGAGGCGATCGGCTTTTCGATCAGGACATGAATGCCCCGCTCGATGCATTTCAACGCAAGCTCGTGGTGCATATGCGTCGGAGCCGCAATGGTCACGGCGTCGAGGCCGGGCCCGAGCAGATCGTCGATATCCTCCACAGCAGGGACGCCGAGAATACGGGTGACGAGTTCGCGCTGCTGCGAATTGGGGTCCGCCACCCCGACCAGGGTCACGTCCGGCAATCCGGCAAATACGCGGGCGTGATTCGCCCCCATGATACCCACGCCGACCACGCCGACGCGAAGCGGCCTAGCCTCGCCGCCCTTCATTGCAAGAACCATCTCAGACATACCCCCGAAGCGGCCCAGATCCCCGATCTGCCTAGCATGCTCATCGCAATTGCGGCGAGATTTCGCTTTCCGCGTCCAAACACCTTTTGAGTCAGAGCGTTACGGACGGGAACCGGACAAATCCGCCGAAAGTCTGAGCAGAGAGGCCGCGTGGAGCCGAAATGCGATAATCCGAGGGCTATTCCGCCGCCGCCCGCCCGCCCAGGTCGAGCTTCAAGCCGACCGCGAGGGCGTCCTCCCGGAAGGCCTGGATCGCGCCGACGGAGAGCTCCTCGGGCGTCTTCGTGCCCAGCGCCGGAAGCTTTTTCAGGACATCGGCGGGCGCCGTGATGATGTGGCAGCCCATCTTATCGGCCTCGATGACATTGTAGACCTCCCGGGTCGAGGCCCAGATAATTTCGACATTGTCGGTCTCGCGGGCCTGCGCGATGGCGTCGCGCATCAGCGGGGCATAGTCGATGCCGAAATCGGCCAGCCGCCCGGCGAAGACGGAGACACAGGCGGGCGCCCCGCCCGCCAGCGCCTGCATGGCCTTGCCGACCTGGTCGGCCGAAAAAATCGCGGTGAGGTTGATGTTCACGCCATCGCGCGACAGGGTGCGCACCGCGTCGAATAGCGGCTCCTTGCGCGTCGTCGTCACAGGAAGCTTCACGTAGACATTCTTGCCCCAGGACGCGATCACGCGCCCTTGGGCCACCATCTCCTCAATGTCGTCGGAAAACACCTCAAAGGAGATGTGGCGATCGGGAACCGCCGCGACCAGGTCGCGGGCATAGGCCTCGTAGTCCGTCACACCGGCTTTCTTGAGCAGCGAAGGATTCGTGGTGAAGCCGGCGATCCACCTGTTTTTCGCCATCTCCACGATCTGGGCCTTGTCGGCACCGTCGGTGAACAGCTTGACCTTCAGGTCTTCGAGTTTGATCGCCATGACGCTCTCCGTCATTTCCTGCCGCGGGCAAGGGCTCGCAAGCCGGGATTCCATAACTCCGAAGCGCCGACAAGCAAAGGGCTGAATGCGGCGGCGTGCGCTTCACCCGCATTCCGGACCGAGCGTGGAACTCAGGACCTGCGATAATCGTCCTCGATACGCACGATGTCGTCTTCGCCCAGATAGCTGCCGGTCTGAACCTCGATCAGTTCCAGATCGATCATCCCGGGATTCTCCAGCCGGTGCGAAGTCCCCATCGGAATATAGATCGACTGGTTTTCGTGCAGGATCTTCACGTCGTCGCCGATCGTCACCCGCGCCGTACCGCGCACCACGATCCAGTGTTCCGCGCGATGATGATGATATTGAAGCGACAGCCGACCGCCCTTCTTTACCACGATGCGTTTGACCTGGTAGCGGGCGCCGTTATCGAGCGACTGATAATTTCCCCACGGCCGGTGCACCTGGATGTGATCCACCGTTACGGCGGGAGCAACCTCCTTGAGCCTTCCGACGAGGCGTTTCATCTCCGCAGTATTTTTTCGATCCGCGATCAGAACAGCATCCTCGCTCGCGACCACCACGATATCCCGGACGCCGAACAGCGCCACCAGAGGCTTTTCCGACGAAACAAAAGAGTTATGCGTGTCGACGAACACGGCATTGCCCTGCCCGGCATTTCCGGACTCGTCCTGTTTCGACAATTCCCACACCGCGTGCCACGAACCGACGTCGGACCAGCCATATGACACCGGGATCACCGCGGCGCGCTTGGTCTTCTCCATCACGGCGTAATCGATGGACGTTGCCCTCGCGCGGGCGAAATGCGCTGGATCGATGGTGACGAAACCGAGATCGTCCCCGGCCGCCTCGATCGCTTCTTTCGCTTCGGCAACCGTCTCGGGCTCGAACGCGCTGTATTCACCCAGGAGATCGCCCGCCCGAAAAATGAAGTTACCGGAATTCCACAGATAACCCTCTCCGATATAGCGCTTGGCAGTCTCGGCATCTGGCTTTTCGACGAATTGCTCAACCGCGAAAACGCCGCCGTCTATCTTCGCACCGGGACGTATGTAGCCGTAATCGGTGGCCGGACGATCGGGCTTCACACCGAATGTAACGATGTGCCCACGTTGCGCCGCCTTGGCAGCATCAAGACAGGCCGCAACAAAGGCAGCGTTGTCCGCAACTACATGATCTGCCGCCAGCGCTATCATCACCGGATTGCCATCACGCTTTTCGCCGAAGGCTGCGCCGGCGGCGATGGCAGGCCCGGAATCGCGCCGTAGCGGCTCCAGCAGGATGTCGGCGTCGATACCGATCTCCGAAAGCTGTTCCTTGACGATGAATCGATATTGGGTGTTGGTGATGACAATCGGCCGCGCGAATATTGCTGCGTCCGAAACGCGCAGCATGGTGTCCTGGAAAGTCGAGCGTGAGCCGAGCAGCGACAGGAACTGCTTCGGCCGTCCCTCGCGCGATGATGGCCAAAGCCGCGTCCCGGCGCCGCCGCACATCACGAGTGGGACAATTCGGTCGGAGGCTGCGATTTGCTTCATAGCGCTAAAATCACCTCAAACATCCGGATGTCGGCAATACAAACTGCGTTGTTCAGGTTCTCGAATAGTCACGATACCAATCGATGAACTTACGAATTCCGGTCTCGACCGGCGTCGAAGGCCGAAAACCCACATCCCGCATCAGATCGTCCACATCGGCATAGGTTTCCGGCACATCGCCCGGCTGCATGGGCATAAGCTCGCGTTCCGCCCGCTTGCCGAGGCACTTCTCCAGTTCTGATACTACATGCAGGAGCTCAACCGGATTATTGTTGCCAATATTGTAAATGCGGTAGGGCGCGGAACTGGTCGCCGGGTCGGGCTGATCGCCGGACCATTGCGGGTCGGGCGCGGCGGGTTTGCCGATGAGCCGCACCACGGATTCGACCACGTCGTCCACATAGGTGAAATCGCGCCGCATATTTCCGTAATTGAACAGCGTAATAGGTTTCCCGGAGAGGATCGACTGCGCAAAAATCCACATCGCCATGTCCGGCCGGCCCCACGGCCCGTAGACCGTGAAGAAGCGCAACCCTGTCACCGGCAACCGGAACAGATGGGCATAGGAATGCGCCATCAATTCATTCGCCTTCTTGCTCGCCGCATACATCGAAATCGGGTGGTCGACATTGTCGCTTGCCCGGAACGGGAGCTTTGTATTGGCGCCATAGACCGACGACGACGAGGCGAAAATCAGGTGCTTGCAGCCATTGTGGCGGCAGCCTTCCAGCACGTTGGCAAAGCCCTGCAGATTGGCATCGACATAGGCCTCCGGGTGCGAAATCGAGTGGCGCACGCCCGCCTGCGCGGCGAGATGCACGACATAGGGAAACCCGAAGTCGCGGAACAGCTTGTGCGTCGCGTCACGGTCCGCGAGATCGAGCTTCACAAAGTCGAAGTGGTTGGACTTCGCCAGTTCGGCGCGTCGCGCATCCTTCAATGCAGGATCGTAATACGGCGTCAAGCTGTCGACGCCGACGACGCGACGCCCCTGCGAGAGCAGCCTACGCGTCACATGGAAGCCGATGAACCCGGCGGCACCGGTCACCAGAATCGGTGCGTCCATCACAGCCGCCATAATTCGATTCCGCCGGGCTTCGAATCCCGGTCGAGCATCGATTTTACGTCAAAGACGAGCCCCTCGCCGTCACGCAGCAAGCTGCAGATGAATGGCCATCCGCCTTGCAGATAATCGTCATGCGCAACTGCCAGAACCACCGCATCGCCCGGCTTCAACGCATCTTTTGCGGTCAGGTCGATGCCGTATTCATGTTTGGTTTCGTCTGCTAACGCCAGCGGGTCCGTCACCTGAACGGTGACGCCCGCCGCCTCGAGGTTGCGCACGATATCCACGACCTTCGAATTGCGGATGTCGGGCACATTTTCCTTGAAAGTCATGCCGAGGATGGTGACGGTCGCATCCACGCGCTTCCGCTTGAACAGCGCCTGAATGCAGGCCTGCGCGACGCGCTGTCCGACGTTATCGTTAATCCTGCGTCCCGCCAGGATCACCTCAGGATGGTAGCCCGCGCGTTCGGCCCGATAGGTCAGGTAATAGGGATCGACGCCGATGCAGTGTCCACCGACCAAACCAGGGTAGAACTTCTGGAAATTCCATTTGGTCCCGGCAGCGGCCAGCACGTCGCCGGTGTCGATGCCCAGTTGATGGCAGATCGCCGACAGTTCGTTCATGAAGGCAATGTTCAGATCGCGCTGTGTGTTCTCGATCACCTTCGCCGCTTCGGCAACCTTGATCGAGGGCGCGCGGTGAATACCCGCGGTCACCACCGAGCCGTAGACATCGGCAACGATATCGAGGGTTCGCTGATCGGACCCAGCCACCACTTTGGTGATGGTCTCGAAGCGGTGCTGGCGATCGCCGGGATTAATCCGCTCCGGTGAATAGCCGACCGTGAAGTCGGCTCCGTATTTCAGGCCGGAAACGCGCTCCAGGATCGGTACGCAATCCTCCTCGATGCAGCCGGGGTATACGGTCGATTCATAGACGATGATCGATCCTTTCTTCATCGCCCGCGCGACGGTTTCGGATGCGCCGAGGAGCGGCCGAAGATCCGGTCGATTCGCCCCGTCGATAGGAGTCGGGACTGTAACGATGAAGAAATCCACGGCGTTGAGCGCACTCACATCGGCCGTGTATGCCAATGTTGCCAGATGCAGGTCCGCTTGCTCGATCTCCCGCGTGCGATCCACGCCATCCCTGAGTTCAGCAATTCGGCTCTTGTCGATGTCGAAGCCGACAACCTCGGAGCCAGCGCGTGCGAACGCAACCGCGACCGGCAGGCCTACATACCCGAGGCCAATGACGGCGATCTTCCTGTGAGGGGACACGATGCTTCCTGTGATTTCGAAAGGGGGGTCATAGCCGGAAGCTTATGGCGCGGGCAATAGCTCCACTTTCCGGCCCGTGAGCCTGCCGTAAAGGGCCACAATCTCCCGGCCGATCAGATCACTGGAGAACTCCTTTTCGACCATGGCGCGCCCCGCCGCCCCCATCCGACGCCTCAAGGCGGGATCTCGCGCCATAACGGTCAGGGCGCCTGCCAGCGGTGCGGGATCGTCCACGGGCACCAGGAAAGCGTTGTGCCCGTGCCTGGCGATCTCTCTGCACCCGGGAACGTCGGTGGCCACGATCGGTCGCCCATGGGCAGCTGCCTCCAGAAGCCCCTTCGGCAATCCCTCCCGCCGCGACGGCAAAACCGCGATATGGGACCGCGCCCAGACGGCCTCGATGTCGACCACATGCCCCAGCATCTCAACGTCTGGCAGATGCCTCCACCGCTCGATTTCGCCCGTGGGAATCGATGCGGGGTTTGCCGGATCGGGATCGCCCGCGATGAGCAAGCGGACCTGCTGGCCCTGCCGCCTCATCAATTCATGGGCCGCGACAAGCGGACGGATGCCCTTGTCGTCGAGCAGGCGCCCGACAAAGGCGATGCTTACCTCGCCTCCCGGTTCCGGCAACGGCTTAAGCGCCTGGGTGTCGACACCCGAGCCGGGAATGATATCGATTTTGGCCGGATCCACGCCCAGGCTTCGGAGCGCCGCGTTGTCATCCGGATTTTGCACCAGCGCGCTGACTCCACGACGCATCAGCAGGAGACGAAGCAGTAGCGACATCAAGGGCCGCAAAAACGCCGCCTTGAGATCGCGGGAAGTGAAAGCGAAGCCAAGCCCGGTGAGGGCATTCAGCAATGCAATCGGCAACCCAACGGCGGCCAGCGACCCAACCACCGAAGGCTGCAAGCCGACATGATGCGCGAGATCCGGCCTCAGCCTTTTGTAAAGTGCCCTCACCTGCCGAATATTCGCGACGAGATTGAAGGGATTAGTGCTACCGCGCTGCCACATGATCGGATGCAGGGTGAACCCGAGCCCCTCGATAGCCGCCCCACCCTTCCCAACACGCGTTGCAACATGAACACGATACCCCGCCTGCTGCGCAGCCCGCGCCATCGGCAATCGGTGGGAGAGAAAATACCAGTCCTCAGTCACGAGATAGAGGATCAATGGACTTTCGGTTTGCATCGATGAAATGCTCTAGCGATCAAAACCGGGCGAAGTCTCCTCGCGCAGTCGGATTATCGCTAAGCCGACCCCCCGGAGCGACACTCGAATACTCCATGTACGGTCGCAGCGGAAGGCTCACAACACGCTCGGTTTCGCGGCATTCCGGTCTTTTTCTTTCATCGAACGACGCAACAAACGCGCATAGCCGACCAAGATTGCTGCGAGCGACGCGACTATCAGAGCAATAATCAGGCAGACGACGAGGGTTCTCCTTTTCGACGGATACATCGAATCGCTGCCTAAAGCAGTCGGCACTATTTTTGTTTGACTGTCCCGATAACGGTCGCGCAGGAACTCAAGTTCAAAATCATTGCAAGAGATCTGCTCTTGGAGATACGCGGCCACCGCGCTGGCTTGCGGTTCGCTTTTAGACTGCACCCACTGAAGACTTTCGCTCAAAAGTCGCCGTCGGTTCTCAACAATAGCCAATCGATCATGGAGCACATGCAACAATTGTAATCGCGCGGCATTGAGGTCGCGAATCAAAACCTGCAGGTGCGAATCTGTTTTGTCCCTGCCGACGGACTCTAACCTCAGTCTTATTCTTCCATCCTCCGAAATATTGAAACGCGTCACGAACAGTTCGTCGCGCTGAAGTCGCAAGACTGCCGAATACGCATTCAGCTCAAACTGTGCCAAAATATCCCTATAGCTACGGCGGCCGAGCATCGGACCGCATGCGGCATCACTTGCCTTCATATCGGCATCGACCTCTGCACCCGAACCGGGCAACCCGATGCGAATGACTGGCTTATATGGCCGAGGTTCCACCCGCATTGCCGTCACTACCGCGATTACGCCGCCTAGCAAGAGCGCGACTACAAACACCTTCCAGCTAAGTCGCCACAGGTTCGAGAAACCACGCAGGTCTATAGCAAGGCTGCGGCGCGTCATTTGTCGCCCAAGGCCTGCTGCCTGTCCTGCGGGCCGATCAAGGCAATGATTATCGCGAACCAGAAAGGGATAATTGGCCGCGCCATGATTTCGATGGCCATCAACACAATCAACGGTATCGCCATTCGAGAAGCGAGCGGATTTGAAAAATTGCAATAAACGAAGATCCCGAACACAATCAGGCCGACCAAGCCGTATGAAGCTGAGAATATCTGCGGCACGCCGTGCATCGAGTGCCCGCCGAAGCTCTCCTCTGAAATCCTCGCCCAACCACTGCCAAAATAGGGACTAGCCCAGAAACGCGCGGCCGCCTCAGAAATCATCGCGTAGCGAACTGCGACGCTCGACACATCACCGTTCACTGGTGCTCGTCCGGACTGAGCAAGTTCCTGGCTTGAGGATAGACCTCGGTTCAGAGAAAGAACGCTCTCGAGTTGTGAGGATTGCGTACCAAGAAGCAGCCCGACGGTTAGGCACGCAAGAAGCGCTGCAGCTATGGCCGAACGCATTGCAGTCCAACCGGTGATCCGCGAGATCAGCAGCATGGCGAACCCGAGACATGCAGCAATCCATGCGCCCCGGGACTGATTGACCACAACGGCGAGGATGTTCACGGCCACGACGGCCGTCCAGAAGAGGGAAGTCAGCGGCTCTTGACGTCGCGCAAACAGAAACTGGTTCGCCGCAACAATGGACATTGCTGCGGCAAAATAGGCGTGCGAGTTGACGCCTTTCCACTCAGGCCGATCCGGACTGACCAGCACCGCCCTCCCCAAATCGGAAAGGCTGTTGACCGGAACGACCAAGCTTAGGACCGAGAGCACCGTGCAGAAGACAGATGCAGCTACAATTATCGTCGCTCTCCAATGAACGAGATAACTGAAACTTCGCAAAGTGAACAGCAGAAGGATCATCCAAGCGAAGCCCAGTATCACTTCGATGTTCGGCTCATAGCCACGGAGCGCATGGAGCGCTTCGATCATGAGGAGAGAAAACAACAGCAAGGCCGCTGAGATGAGTGATGGACCAACCTTGATGCTGGCTTCTTGGGACTCGCGAGCCGAATAATTGAACCAGAGAAACAGGATGAGCAGCGGAAGGTAGTAAATCGAAAACGGTGGCGCGATGTATGAGAGGCCCGGAGCGCGCAGCGCGAACAAGTCGTCCGCCAAAGCCGGGAAGTCCGAGGCAAGTGCAACCGTGAAGATTAGAGATGCAGTCAGAACACCACGTTCAACCTTGAGCATGTTGAACGCGTCTTCGCCTGCAGAGCGTTCCGCCATCTTGCCGTCTTCTGAAGAAATCCCGGTTTATCTTTAGAATCACTATAAACACGGCCCGCAGTTCTACTCAACCTTATTTCAACGCCGAGTTGAGCGCTTTGCGCGGCCGCGCTGGCGAGGCCCGATCGCTTTTCAGCGAGCGCGACGGTAGGAAATGGTGCCTATTCTCGTAAAAAGACGCTTTCCTGATGCTCCGGATGTGGGTTCCCTGTCAGAGGGTGGAGCAGCCAACCGTGGTTTGGTCCTAAAGCGCCAGGAACTTTTTCGTCTCAAATTTCCCGTTGAGCGATACTTGGCCTCTAAGCCCGCCGGTCCGCGGACCGACCAGCGTGAGGCCAGCGACTCGGGCACCAGAAGTCAATCCTCGGAAGCCCATCCTCGAGAATCAATCGACAAACCGACTTTTGCCTGGATGGACCTCGTCGCCAAAGTTGTCCGAGGAGTTCAAATTGCGTGATCCCAAACCGGCGGACAACTCGCTGACGCGTACCGGCCGGGACCGTGGCTCGCATTTCTGAAGATGCCCCCTCCGGCCCTACCGCCTCGCAGCACCCGTATAGTACTGGGTAGCTTCAATCTTAAGGCACGTCAGCGTGGCCACGAAGTCTATTGTTAGTTGTATCCTCGCTGCTTATAGATCGTGTCGAATGGCCAAAAAACACTCCCTGGAGAATAGAGCGGAGCGACCGAGTTCAGGCTATTTTTTTAGACGAAGCCTGGCGAGAGAAGCGCCCAACGCGGCAACCCTCGCATGAAGAGAAACGAGCAGTTGCTGACAACTCCACGACAGATTCCAGCCGGTGCCGCAGAGCAAATCCCGGTGAAGCAACTTTTGCTGCCGATGCTTAAAGGACATTGGCATCAGGTTGCTCTGCTATTCTGCACATTCCTTTTTACCGCCATCGTCGAGGGCATTGGCTTTTCACTCGTAGTCCCGCTGCTGCAAACATTGCTGTCGCCCGATTCAACCGGCAGCGGCGGCAATTTCATTCAACTCGCATTCTCGCGGCTCAGTCAGTTGTTCCCTAGCGAATGGCGCCTACCGGGGCTCCTTGGCTTACTTGTGCTCGTTTTCATGGTGAAGAGCATCAGCCTGATCGTTTCGTCCGGTCTGACGCGATGGTTCATCAATACATTGCGGATAGACTGGTCCACGCGAAGTTTGCTGGCTTACTTGAGGGGACCTTACGCAATAGTGGCTGCTCGCCCTCATGGAGAAGTCATACAGACGATTGTGGGAGAAACCGAACTCGCGGCGCGCGGAGTGCTCCTGCTGGTCGATTTCTCGGCCCGGCTCATTCAGGCCGGAGTACTTTTGCTGTTGTTGCTACTGACCAACTGGCAAACAACCGTCTTCGTCCTGATCCTGGGAGTGTTGGCATTCGCACTCTCGCAGAAGAGCGCGCAACGTTTCTCCATTGAGGCGGGACGCAAGAGGCGGGTCATCCGAAACGACGCCAGCAAGCTCGTCAGCGAGACCATCACGGGGTTGCGAACTATCAAATTGCTCGACCTGACCACAAGACGGGCGAAGGCGCTGCGGAAGATGCTCCAGCAGTATCGCTCGATCGACACCAGATTTGAGGTTGCGAGCGGCTTGCCCTCCAACATGATCGACTTGATCGCCATTGTCTTTGGGGGCGCTGTCATTCTCTTCATGACAGCAGTCCTGAAGATGAGGATCGAGGAGGTTTTGCCGACTACCGCGCTGTTCGCATTGGTGTTTATGCGCCTTGCTGCCAGCGCAACGCAGCTTTTTGCGAAACGCTTGCAAATCGCAAGCTCCTTGGCGCCGCTACAAGCGGTACATGAAGCGATGGGTTTGGCGCCGGAGCAATTGCGAGGTTCCGTGCCGTTTCCGGGTTTCACGGGAGAAATCGTCTTTGAAGACGTCTCCCTCAAACCTGAGGGGCGCCCTGTCATCTTCGACCGTCTCAACATGCGGATTCCAGCGGTCGGCCTCACCGCGATCGTCGGCCCATCCGGCAGCGGCAAAACAACATTGGTCGATCTGATTGTCCGGCTGCGAACCACCGATCACGGCCGCGTTCTGGTCAACGGGCGGGATGTGAGTGAGTTTGACGTGCGGTCATTGCGGGCGCGGGTCGGCTACCTGTCACAGGAACCCCAACTCTTTGACGGGACTGTTGCGGAGAATTTGATGATTGGCCGGGACGATGCGACGGAAGCAGAAATGCTTGAGGTCGCGCGCCGCGCCCATGTCGACGAATTCGTCTCGACCATGGAGAAGGGATACTCGACCGAGCTCGGCCGTTCGGGGCACCTGCTCTCCGGGGGACAGCGCCAGCGACTGGCGCTGGCTCGAGAGCTGCTACGCAGGCCCGATCTTTATATCTTCGATGAGCCGACCAGCGCGCTGGATCGAGACAGCGAGGCCATCGTCAACGATCTCATCTACCAGCTCTCACTAACGCATCCTGTTGTCATTATTTCGCACAGACAGGACATCATTTTTGCGGCCAAGGCCATCTACCGGATCGAGAATGCCAAGGCAGTGAAATTGGACCCGTCAGACATCCATCGCGAAGGGACGTCCCGTCAATAGGCCGGACGGGTCAAAACCACACCAGTTTTATGACCGATCGCGAACCGAAAATAGTTCACGTCATTACCGACCTCGATATCGGCGGAGCCGAGATGGCGCTCATGCGTCTAGTTTCGAATTCTTTGCCGAATTCCATGCGACACCACGTCGTTTCGTTGAAACGCGGCGGCATTCTCGAAGACGAGATCCGGGCGAAGGGGGTTCCAGTCACCGCGATCGGCCTCCAGGGACCCCGCGACTTCGCGAGCGCCATTTTTCGCCTTGCCACGCTTTTTCGGACAGAGCGCCCCGACTTGATCGTGACGTGGCTCTACCACGCTGACCTTCTCGGCACTCTGGCGAATTCCCTTGCCGTACGCGCACCGCTGATGTGGAACATTCGCTGCGCAGACATGGATCTTTCCAAATACAGCGCGCTCACCCGGGCATTGCCCCGCATCCTGGCGAAGTTGTCGCGCCGCGCATCCGCCATCGTCACGAACTCGAATGCCGGGCGGCGCGTACATGAAGCTTACGGATACCGCGCACGTTACTGGCTCACCATCCCAAACGGTTTCGATCTGTCGACGTTTCGTCCGGATAGTCGTGCGAGAGCCCGCATGCGCGAAGAACTTGGAGTTGGCCCGGAGACCCTTCTCGTTGGGCTGATTGCGCGCGTAGATCCGATGAAGGGGCACGACACTTTTCTTGCTGCGGCAACCCAGGTCGCAAGCGCCATTCCGGCTGCGCGATTTTTGCTGGTCGGTCGCGGTACCGACAGCCAAGAATTCCGCGAAACCGTCCGCGCCATGGGTTTGTCTGCAGAAAAGTTCCTGTTGCTCGGCGAACGTCGCGACATGCCATCCATTCTCTCGGCTCTCGATCTGAACGTGTCCTCGTCACGAACCGAGGGTTTCTCGAATACCATCGCCGAAGCAATGGCGGTGGAAGTCCCCTGCGTTGTGACGGACGTTGGAGATTCGGCCATTATCGTGGGGGATACCGGCCGCATCGTGCCGAAGGAATCCCCGGGGGACTTGGCAGAGGCCATGATCGAAATCCTGAGGCTGTCCGGGCCAGAGCGCGGCGCCTTGGGCACTGCGGCGCGCAACCGGATTGCGGCTAATTTCGGCGCGGAGGCGATCGGTCAGGAATATGCCAAGACCTTCGTCGGCGTGATCCGCGGCGAAATTCCCTGATTTCGACCTTCGACTATCTCCGGCACCGGCCCCGCAGACTTGTGGAAATGGCCGATAGGAACTAATGAAGGGCAAGCCCAAATCAGCCAGGTCGGACGGCATCGAGCTGGTCTCGCCCGACTTGAAAACAAGACGAGGCTGCAGGCAGGTTTGGCGTCTGCACCACGACGAGAGACCCCAGCTTTCCCCGTGAACCAGGTCATTGACATAGCAGGTCGTCCGATCGGCTCGGGCCACCCCGCCTTCTTGATCGCCGAAGTCGCCCAGGCCCATGATGGCTCCCTCGGCGCTGCACACGCGTATATCGACGTTGCGGCCGAGGTTGGAGCCGACGCTATCAAGTTCCAGACGCATATTGCCGACGCTGAATCCACGCTCGATGAACCGTTCCGGGTCAAGTTCTCCAAACAGGATGATACGCGCTACGCATATTGGAAGCGGATGGAATTTTCGCCCGAGCAATGGGCAGGACTGGCCGAGCACGCAAAAGCGCGAGGGCTGATTTTCTTGAGTTCCGCGTTTTCTGTTCGCGCGGTCGAAATGCTGGCTCGCATCAACATGGGTGCCTGGAAGGTCGGTTCCGGCGAAGTCGGATCGAGCGACCTCCTTGGTGCAATGGTCAAAGCCGGCGGCCCGGTACTGCTCAGCACCGGCATGAGCAGCTACTCGGAAGTCGAACAAGTCGTTGCGTCCCTGCGGGCACGCGGAAGCGCCGTGGCGCTTTTCCAATGCACATCGCAATACCCTGTGGCCTTGAAGGATGTTGGCCTGAACGTCATCGATGAGTTCAGACAGCGTTTCCATTGTCCTGTGGGCCTTTCCGATCATTCAGGGAGCGTGTTCCCGGCGCTCGCCGCGATGGCTCGGGGCGCAGACATGATCGAAGCGCATATCGTTTTCGACCGGCGCATGTTCGGGCCGGACACACTTGCCTCTCTGACCCCCGACGAATTCCGTCTTCTCGCAAATGCCCGAGACGCTTTCCACCAGATGCGCAGTCATCCGGTCGACAAGGACATGCTGGCGGACTCGCTCCGGCCAACCCGGCAGATTTTCGGCAAAAGCGTCGCGCTTACCGATGACTCGCCCGCAGGAACAATGCTGACCCGTGAGATGCTGACATTCAAGAAGCCCGGCAGCGGCATTCCCGCGGCTGACATTGACCAATTGGTCGGAAAGCGGCTCAAACGTGCCGTAGACGCGCGAAACCTGCTTTCCTGGGAAGACATTGATGCCTGAGCGCCGCCGTAAGATATGCGTTGTTGTCAACAGCCGTGCGAATTACGGGCGCATCAAAAGCGTCATGCGCGCCGTTCAACAGCATCCTCAGCTGGAGCTGCAGCTTCTCGTTGGCGCTTCGGCCCTGCTGCATCGGTTTGGCAGCGTGATCGACATCATTCGTAGCGATGGATTCGATCCTACCGCGGTGGTGCATTCGATTGTCGAGGGCGAAACACCGACGACGATGGCCAAATCGACGGGCCTCGGCGTGCTCGAACTTGCTTCTCAATTCGAAAACATTCGACCGGACGTTGTGCTGACGGTCGCAGATCGATTCGAAACCATCGCGACCGCGATTGCAGCGAGCTATATGAATATCCCGGTCGCCCATACTCAGGGCGGCGAAGTTACCGGATCGATCGACGAAAGCGTCCGCCACGCCGTCACCAAGCTTTCGCACATCCACTTCCCGGCGACAGAGCGGGCATATGATTTCCTTCTGCGCATGGGCGAGGAAAAGGACACTGTGCACCTGACGGGATGCCCGGCGATGGATCTTGTTGCCGACGCCGACCTGACTCTCCCGCCCGATCTGTTCAAGCGCTATGCCGGCGTCGGCGCCGATATCGATCCAGACCGTCCGTATCTCGTCGTGTTGCAGCACCCGGTTACGACAGAATACGGGCAAGGCTTCGCTCAGATCAGCGAGACCCTGAACGCCATATCGGCGATCGGGATGCAGGTGGCCTGGCTTTGGCCCAACGTTGATGCCGGTTCCGACGACGTTTCGAAAGGACTGCGTGTGTTTCGCGAGCACACCAATCCGGACTATCTGCATTTTTACCGCAACTTCTCGCCGGAAGATTATCTGCGGCTTATCAAGCATTGTGCCTGCCTCGTAGGAAATTCGTCGTCCGGGCTGCGCGAAGGCGTGTTCATGGGCGTTCCATGCGTCAACATTGGCACCCGGCAGCAAGGCCGTGAGCGCGGCGTAAACGTCATCGACGTCCCCTATGACGCGGAGAAGATCGGAGCCGCCATTCGCCGTCAGCTTGAGCATGGTCCTTACGAGCCGTCGACATTGTTCGGAAACGGAACCGCAGGCAGACGGATTGCCGACATCCTTGCTACCGCCAATTTCCGCATTCAGAAAAAGCTCTCCTATGTCAGTTGACAACTTTCGGGCGTGCGAGGTTTGCGGCTCGACGGACTGGCGCGAAGCCTATCGCGGTCCGGTGCGCGACGGCGCTTTTGGCCGGTTGACCAAGCCGACAATCGTTGCGCGATGCGGAGATTGTGGCGTCGAACGTTTGGCCGAGGAAAGCACCAAGGACGACGATTTCTACAAGGGCACCGAATACCGAGCCGCGCTGAACGAGGCCACCGACGCCGCCGGCTTCTTTGCCGAGCACGACCGGCTGCAATTGCAGAACCTCCAGCAGGTCTGGCCCGAAACATTGCGGGGTAAGACAATTGCCGATATCGGCTGCGCCGCCGGAAGCTTCCTCGATCATGTGAAGGGCCTGCCAGCGCGCGCCATCGCGGTCGAACCATGCATCCCGTATCATCGGTCGCTTTCGGACCGCGGGTTCGAAGTCTACGCGTCGCCGTCAGACATGAACGACCCGGCGAGCGTCGACTGGGCATTTTCTTTCAGCGTCATTGAACATGTCGGCGATCCGAAAAGCTTTCTGGCCGACATTCGTACGATGGTGAAGCCCGGCGGGCGCATTCTCATCTCGACGCCCAATCGGGCGGATTTGCTGATGAGCCTCCTGCCTGACACCTACCCGTCATTCTTCTATCGCGCCGTGCATCGCTGGTATTTCGACGCGGACTCGCTGGCCAATTGTGCGCGGCAAGCTGGGCTTGCCGTCGAGCAGATGCGTTGCGTCCATCGATTTGGCTTGTCGAACGCGCTGATCTGGCTACGAGACAAGAAGCCAGGCGGCCATGCCGCGCTACCTGGTATCAACGCCCCGCTGCTCGACGCGGTCTGGGCCCGTACGCTGGAGATGGAAGGCAACGGCGATTATCTCTACGCTGTTCTGGTTCGCAAGGACTGAGAGTCACCGACATGAAGCAGGTGATCTATCTGGGCGCAGCAGAAGGTTTCGAAGCCACCGAGACGGCTCTCGCTGGCGTGGCGAGTGTCCTGCATGTGCCGGCCGAGCAGACAGACGTCGCCGCGGCCCTCCGCCTTGCTGACGGGCTGCTCGATGCGTCGATGAAGACCCGCATTACCGACAACATGATCGCGGCTGCGCAAAACCTGAAGATCATCTCCTGTGCGACGACCGGTTCGGACCATATTTCCCGCGCAGCGCTCGAAGCCCGCGGCATTCCCGTGCGCACGCTCAAGGAAGACCCTGACGTTCTGCGCAATATAACGCCGGCCGCCGAACACTCCTTTGCTTTGCTCATGGCTTGCGCGCGCAAGCTGCCGGCTGCCGTCAGCCACGTCAGCAGCGGCGGATGGACCCGCGAGGACTTTCCGGGCGTGATGCTCAAAGGAAAAAAGCTGGGCCTCGTCGGCTGCGGTCGGATCGGCGGATGGATGTCGCGCTATGCGCAGGCATTCGGCATGGAGGTCATCGGATTCGATCCGCACCTTTCTGCTTTTCCGGACACCATCAAACCACGCCCCATCGAGGAAGTGGTAACGACGAGCGACTTCGTTTCGATCCACGTACACCTCTCACCCGAAACGGAAGGCCTTGTTTCGCGCGAGTTGGTTCAGAAAATGAAGCCCGGCGCGATCCTGATCAATACATCGCGCGGCGGCATCGTCGATGAGGCGGCTTTATACGACGCAATCGAGTCAGGGCTGCTCGGGGGTGTCGGCCTTGACGTCCTCAAGGGCGAACCAGAGACCGCCGATCACCCGCTTGTCGTCCTGTCGCGAACACATCCGAATCTGCTGATCACACCGCATTGCGGCGGCTTCAGCCCCGATGCGGTCCGACTCGTCTGCGCGCACGCGGCCGGAAAAATCCGCCATCAGCTGCAAAGTACCCCATGACGGATTTCGCCCGCCTTTCCGATGACATCGTCGCGCACGGCGTCAAGCACGTGTTCGGCATTCCCGGCAGCGGCGAAACGCTGTCACTGATCGATGCGCTCGAGACGCGTGGCGCGCAGTTTCACCTGACGCATTCGGAAGGCGCCGGCGCATTGATGGCGGCCACCGTCGGTCGACTTTCCCATGCCGCCGGGGTGTCTCTCTCGATCAAGGGTCCGGGTCTGACCAACGCGATTCCCGGCATTGCCGCGGCTTGGTTCGAGGGCTTTCCGCTGGTGCATTTCACGGAGGGCTTCCCACCCAACGCGCCTCTGTCCATGGCGCACAAACGCATCGATCAGGCTGCGCTTGTCGAGCCGATAACAAAAGACATGCGTTACCTCACGCAAGGCGGTCCGGGATTCTCCGAGATTGCGGCTTTCGCACGTGCCGAGGAGCCGGGGCCAAGCGTGGTCACTCTCGCCGGCAAAGTGGAGACGGACGCACCCGCCTTTGCCGAGGCGCCGGCTTTCAAGAGCGACCTGCAAGCCGCGTTGAAACTGGCGAGCAGTGCCGAACGCCCCATCGTGATCGCCGGAACACTCGCACATCGCAATCAACTTAGCGACACGCTGGCTTCCCTCCCCTTCCCGGTATTCTCCACCGCTGCATCCAAGGGGATCATCGACGAGACCGCCGAGAATGCAGCCGGTGTATTCACCGGCGTCGGGCTTAACCTGACTCCTGAGAGCGGTTTGCTCGGCCAAGCCGATCTCATTGTCGGCATCGGCTTGACCGCGCGCGAAGCGCTCGCAACGAAGCCGTTTCCCGTTCCCTACGTCGCCGTCGAGGCCGTCGAAACACCCGGCACTGCCGCATTCGCGCCCGCTGCGCGCGTCCACATCGCCGATGTCGGGGAGATCCTGACCGCGCTGCGGCCGCGCTCGTGGGGATTGGAAAACCTTGCGCGCATCGTCGCTGCTTTGCAGGCGAATATGCAGAAAGGCTTTCTCCCCGGCTGCGTCTTCCACGCAATCGAGCGACGCTTCGACCGTCGTGCCCGCGTGGTGCTCGATACTGGCTATTTCTGCACTATTGGCGAACATGCCCTGCGGCCCCGCGAGGCCGACCTTTGTTTGATGTCGGGCCAAGGCCGCTACATGGGCACAGGACTGCCGATGGCGCTGGGCGCCGCTTTGCATGATCCCACGACGCCGAGCATTGCGATCCTTGGCGACGGTGGTATCGCGATGCATCTGGCCGAGGCAAAGCTGGCCGCGCAGAACCGTCTCCCGCTGCTGATCGTCCTGATGACGGACAACACTTTCAGCTCCATCCGCACACGCGCATTGAAACACAACCTGACACAGAAGCCGCTGACCATGGACGGCAAAGGCTGGACCGCGTCCTTCGACGCCCTCGGCCTTCCGAGTCATCGCGCCGAGACCCTCGCCGCGACGGAAGCGGCCCTCGCTGCCTGGCGTCCCGAGAACGGACCCGCCTTTCTTGAAATTCCCTTCGCGCCCGAGCCTTATGAGGCCATGGTTGCCGGGATCCGGTAGGACGCCAGACAGTGACCGATCCTCATCTCCTCATCGTGGGCTCAGGCAGCGTCGGCAAACGCCACGCGCGGAATCTGGCGTCGCTGGGCTGCCGGATCTCGTGCGTCGATCCGCGCGAGGAGCGGCGCAAAGAGCTTGCGGCGGAAACGCCGGTGATCGGCTCTTATCCAACCATCGAAGATGCGTTGTCTATTGGCGGGCTCAATGGGGTCGTTGTCGGATCGCCCACCGCTTTCCATCCAGCACAGACAATCTCGGCCCTTGAAGCCGGACTGCCGGTGCTGCTCGAAAAGCCCGTCGCAAAGACGGCAGCCGAAGCTCATGCCATGCGCGAGGTCGAACGGCGAACCGGCGTGCCTGTCCTGCTCGGTTATACGTGGCGCTGGTGGCCACCGCTTGCGCGCGTCCGCGCTCTACTCGGCGACGGCGCGGTGGGTACGCTGCGCCATGTACAGTTTCACATGTCCGCACATCTGGCGGACTGGCACCCCTGGGAACCGTATCAAGAATTCTTTATGGCCAGCGCCGCGCAGGGTGGCGGCGCGCTGCTGGACGAGAGCCACTGGATTGATCTGATGATTTGGCTGTTCGGCATGCCAGCCGAACTCTCCGGACGCGTCGAAAAAATATCCGATCTGAACATCGAAACAGACGATAACGTCGATGCGCTCGCCGTTTATCCCGACGGTCTCAGGGTTTCACTGCATCTCGATCTGTACGGCCGTCCCCACGAAAAATACATCCGTTTCATCGGTGAAGGGGGGACACTTCTATGGTCCGCCGATCCTAATCGCCTCGCCATCGGCCGGCAAAGCGCGCACGTCTGGGAAGCAGAAAATTTCACGTTTGAACGCAACGAGATGTTCATGGCTGTGGCGCGCGAATATCTGGATGTCGTCACCCGGCAGGTCTCGCCCTCCTGTACGTTGGCCGATGGCATTAAGGTCATGGAACTGATAGAGGCCATCCGCGAGAGTAGCGCAAGGGGATGCACCGTGCGAACGGCAAGCGCGGATGATTGAGGGTCACGCGGTTCTGGCGGTCGTCCCCGCTCGCGGCGGGTCGAAGTCGATACCGCGCAAGAACCTGAAGGAGATCGGCGGCATCTCCCTGGTGGGCCGCGCCGCAATGGTCGCCCGCGCCCTGCCATGGATCGACGCAGCGCTTATCTCGACCGACGATCGCGATATCTTGGCCGAGGCCGAGCGCTACGGGCTGGACACCCCGTTTTTGCGACCGGACGACTTGTCCGGCGATCAGGCCGGCTCTGCAGACATGTGGCGCCACGCCTGGCTTGCGGCCGAAAAACACTACGGCCGGCGGTTCGATATTTCCGTATTGCTGGAGCCGACCAGCCCCATGCGCCGCCCCGAGGATGTAAACCTCACGGTGAGGACACTTATCGAAACCGGTGCGCCGGCGGCCGCGACCGTTTCCCGCACACCTGCGCATTTCACGCCGCACAAAACGCTCACCCTGGACGACCGCGGCACGATCGGATTTTACCTGTCGGACGGCGCGCGCCACAGCCTCCGGCAGGGAATACCGGCCTACTATCATCGCAACGGATTGTGCTATGCCGTCACCAGATCTCATCTCGTCGATCACGGCCGCATCATTGACCGCGATGCGCAAGCCGTTGTCATTGAACGCCACGTCGTGAATATCGACGATCCATTTGAGCTTGAGCTGGCCGAGTGGCTGTTGAACCGAGAACGACACGCATGACAAGCGCTCCCATTTTCATTGGCGGAATGTTCAAGTCGGGGACCACGCTGCTGCGGGCTATGCTGGGCGAGCACAGCGCGATTGCGTCCGGACTCGAGACCTACTGGTTCAATTGGAACTGGGCAGAGCGCGACAGCGCAAAAATGCAGGGCAAAATCGTTCAGCTGGCGGGCTTTTACGATCTTCCCTCCGACGAGGTTGTAGCCTTGGCCCAATCCGCGCCAAGCACGGAAGCCTTCCTCGACGCTTTAATGAACGAGCTCGCAAGTAAGTTGGGCAAAAGACGCTGGGCCGAGAAAACGCCTGGAAATATTGCCCATGTCGACCGCATCTGGTCGTTTTGGCCGAACGCGCAGGTCATCCACATCACGCGCGATCCGCGTGACGTCTTCGCATCCCTCCGGGAGGCCAGAAAGTGGGATTCGGTAGAAGAGTTTGCCGAACGCTGGTGCAACACGATTGGAGCCGGGACCGAACTGATCAACAAGATCAACCCAGACGACACGGCCTATCTCGTCATCCGCTACGAAGACCTGATCGACGCCCCAGAGGCCACGATGCGCCGGGTTGTCTCGTTTCTGAATGAGGACTGGGAGCCGCAGGTCGGCACCTTCAGCGGCCGCGACGGAGATTTCGAGAAGGTTCGCGACGCGACCGGAAAGGCTTCCACAACGCTGGAACGGCTTAAGGAGCCACTGACAAATCAGCGTGTCGGAATCTGGCGTAACATTCTCGCCGACAAGGACATCGCCGATATCAAGGACGCGATCGCGAGTCGTGGGTTCGGCGAGGTTTATGGCCGGGCCGTCGCTGGCAAATTATAGCACCCATGAATCAACGCCTGCTTCTCGTCAATTATCACTATGTGCGCGACCCTGGATTGTATGCCTATCCAGGAATTCACCCGATATCGCCTGAGGATTTTCGTCGCCAGATGGAATTTCTGGGGTCATTGCTTTACATGGCGACACCGGAAGAAGCCGAAGCATATCTGCTTCACGGCAAGGAGCTTCCGGGACCAAGCGCGTTGGTCACATTCGACGATGGGCTCACCGATCACGCAAAAGCCGCCCACGACATTCTCGAGCCAATGGGCATCAAGGCAGTCTTTTTCGTGTGCTCTCGCCCGCTGACGGAGCACCGTGCGCTCGCCGTCCACAAGGTGCACTATCTTCGCGCCATGACAGAGCCTGCGCGCTTTCGGGAAGAACTGCTGACCGCCCTGCCGCCCGAATGGCGGACCCGGCAATTGACTCAAGACGAACGCTTGAAGGCGGAGCGCACCTACATCTACGACAAGCCGGAGCACGGGCAGATCAAGTATCTGCTCAACTCGCTGCTTCCGGAAGACATCCTCGATGACGTGACCAGCAAGATGCTCTCAAACCGTGGCATCGATGAGCGGCGCTTCTGCGCCGAGACCTATATGGACGCGGCCGGCCTGCGCCGCCTCGAAGACAGAGGGCATCGCATCGGCGCGCACACGCACGATCACCGCGCGGTTACGCGCCTTGGACCGGACGAGGACCGGCTCATGGCGCTTAATGTTGCCACACTCGCCGAAGCCACGGGTCGGAAGCCCAACTGGGTCTCGTTCCCTTATGGCCGCGACTGGGCTCTTCCTTCCGATCCGGCGGAATTCTGCAGGCGCCACGGCTTTTCGGTGGGCGTGACCTTGACGGGGCAATGGGTGCAGCCCGAGCACATACCGTTTGCTCTCGACCGCATCAATACCAACGAGGTCGACTCCGTGCTGAATGGCAATGAACCACATCGCCAATAAGCTCAGATCTGCCTATCTGGCGGCCTTACGAAAGAGCGCGGGGCTGGGACTGGCGTGGATCCCCGCGATCCTGGTCCTGCCCTTCATTTCCCGCTTGAAGCCCGCCACATCGACCAAGCGATACAGCATACTGATCCTGCCGAAGGACGGCTTTACACAAGACATCATGAGTGCACTCGGCAGTGCCGACGATGTCGAAGTGCTCGCACTCCCCCGGCTGATCCTGCGAGAGAGCTTTCGCGCCTTCCTGCCCAATTCCGTCGATGACAATAACTATGCATCGGCAGGCAGTGAGTTCGATCGACTCAAATCCCGCTACAGATGTTTCATTCTCGAACTGTTCAAGGTGCTATCGCGTTTCCGACAGATTGATGCGGTCGTGACAGGAAATTTTGGCTATCGCGCCGAACGCGAACTTGCGACGGCCTTGTCTGAATTGCGCATCCCCTTCATCGCGCTGCATAAGGAAAACCTTAAGACGCCGGGCCGGGTTGAATTCTTCGAATACATTTACAAGGAACGGCGCGGCCCCTTCACCGGCCGCAACATTCTGGTTTACAACCAGATCGAGAAAGACCTGCAACTCCGCGCCGGTATCGCGGCGGCGGCACAAATCGATATCGTTGGCATGCCGCGCCTGGATCGCATGCACAAGTGGCGCATCGCCAACGCAGGGACATCATCACCGCGGCGAATTCTGTTCTTCCTGTTTTCGCCGCTGACCGGCATGCCGCGCGTTGTCCGAAAGGGCGAGAGAACCGGCACTGTTTACCTTGAGGATGCCGATGACGACGCAGGAGAAGGCATTGGGGCCATTTCGCTCAGCACTCTTTACGCCGAGACGTGCCGGACCATTCTCGACATTGCGCGCGAGAACCCGGACATCGAGATCGTCGTAAAGACCAAAGGCCGGCAACGCGATTTGGCCGAAAGCGGAAGCCTGTTCGGAGTGGATGACGAGGCGCCTGCCCCCTCTAATCTTCGGATTGTTCACAGCGGCGACGTATTGCCGCTGATTGCGGAGGCATCCGTCGTTTGCGGTTTCAATTCCACGGCGCTGCTCGAATCCGTTGCCGCCGGCAAACCCATTGTTCTGCCTTGGTTCGCAGAAGCCGAGCGCGCGGACGTGCAGCCATACGTCATCGACCTGCGAGCCCTTGGCGAGGTGGCCCGTCATCCGGTCGAACTGCGCAATCTGCTGATTGAGTACGCACGATCCTCCCGCCCGGTGCCGGCAGAGCTTGGCTCCAGCGAAATATCCACGCTCGAACATTGGACAGGCAATGCGGACGGACGCGCCGGCGAGCGAACACGGCTCGCGATCCTCGCCGCCATCGGCAAGGACGCGTAGCGCACATCTATGCTTCACGAAGTCGGTTTCGACGGAGCTCAGATCGTCACGATAAAGGAATGCTTCTCGCCAGAAAGCACGCGCACTTTCTCAAATCGCCCGGTCAACTGGCGGAAGTCTCGCACCAATCGGTCAAGCTCCTCTCGCTCAAGTCCCGGAAACTTCTGCCGGCTGTAGGCACCTGTGGGCCGCAACGGTGCGAGCGCGGTTCGTGCAACGGACCGCGCCCATTGCTCACCCCGATCGCGCAAAGCTGAGAGCGGATTACGGCGACGCAAGGTTGCGCGACTTTCGTTCAACGCCAGCAAATGTTGAACGATAAGATATGACGCCTGTGGGCCGTCCATTGATGCAACATAGTGCTTCACATCGTTCCGCACCGCTTCATCCACGGCGAGCGGCGCATCGAGCCGTCCTTCAAGTGCAGTCCGGACATTGGAGATCAGTTCGCCGCTCGTTGCAGCTTCGACACTGACGCGATTGGGCAGGAAACTGTCATAAGTTTCGGACTGAAACGGCCGATAGGCGATAACGGGACGGTCGAGCAACGCCGCCTCAAGTCCGGTCGTGCAGCTGTTATGGATCGAAACGGCTGCCGCAAGGATCCAAGGAATGGCGCCACCCTCGTAGATGACCTTTACATTGGGCAGCCCCTCGGCCACCTGCCGCCAGTTGTCATGGTTTTCGGAGGGATGCGGACGCACCACGATCGTCCGGTCCGGAAATGCCCGCGCGAGCTCCGGCACCACGTCCCGAAAGGCCTGGTAGATCTGACCGAGAAACGCGATCCATTGCGTGAAGAATTCCTCGTCGGCCGCATTCCGGATGGACCCGCGCTTGCGAAGAATGTCCATCACTCCGCTAGCACCGTAGAAATGATTAAACCGGCCAAAGTTAGTATTGATCAAAATGAAGTCGCCATGCTGCCGCACCAGGGCTTCGGCCTGCGCACGATACAGCCCGCGCAGCTCCGGCCGCAGCAGATCGAACCGGGGATTGCCCGTCTCGCATATCTTCTGGTCGCCATCATTCACGGCGAGTCGCATATCGTCGTGCTGGACCTTGCCCCAGGCAAAGAACGCATCGACCTTCTCAAAGGCAGCTGGCGCCACGCGCTCATGCAGATAGGCGTCGCGGTCGCGATAAACGAGACCCTCCTCGCACCAGGCAAGAATCGTGAAGCCAAGGTCTTCGAGCCGCCGGAAACTCTTCACCTTCAGCCGCGCCACGCTCTTGTCCAGATAGAAGCCGCGAGGCAGCGAAGCCAGCCGCTTCATCAAAGCATTCTGATCACCCAAAAGAACGCGAAAACCCGCCTCCGCGGCAGCGCAGGCGAGATAGGTTTTGGCATCGAGTTCCCGGACCTTCGTTTCGATCGGGATGATGAGCCAGGGCCGCTCCGTCATGTGCGTTACGTCGCGCGGCGGTTAGGCAACGGGCTTACGGCCGACATAATTGTAATGGCTGAACAGAGGCGCCGCGTAAGAGGGTATCAGACGCTCCAGCGGCTGCAGCGCATCGGCGGCCGCCACATTCGGGAGGGCCCGGAAATAACGCACGGCTTCACGCTTCACACCTGCAGCCTCAAACCCATGCGACATGGCCGACGGCACCGTGATGCGTTCGTTGCCGTAAAGGATGCGTTGGCCATCAGCCGTTGTACGATCGACGATCGTACGGAAACCGCGCCGGCGGAACAGCACGAGCTGCAAGAGCGGATTCCAGCCATTAGCCTCCGAAATCACAATGCGCCCGCCAGGCGCAAGCAAACGCGCAATCGTCGCATAAACCTCGTCTCGCGGCTCGACGTGATGAAACGCCTGCTCCATCCAAATCAGATCGAAGCCGCCGCTCTCCTGGATTTCAAACAGAGAACACGAGCGAAATTCGAGGTCGAGACGACAGCCGATCGACTGTTCGACAATCTCCTGCCGCGCGCGTGCAACAGCCAGCCTGTCCTCGTTGATGTCGACGGCCACCACCCGCGCGCCGCGCAACGCGAACCACAACGCCTCCGTGCCGCATCCCCCGCCCACTTCAAGCAACCGCGGCGAGCCTGCTTCCCTGATGAAATTACAAATCTCGCGGGTTTGATCGGAGTAATGGTGGCGCACATAGCGACCGAACCGGCCGATGTAGCCGCCGTAATAGGTCTTGAACGTGGCAGCGTGTTGCGCGGGCAGAACATCATTCTGCAGCCACCAGTGCAGAAAATCCGCAATGGTAGGAAAATCGCTTCGGAAATCCGGTAAGGGCATGGAGGTTCGACGATCCGCGCTGCCGGGAGTTTTTTCACGGATCGGCATAGCCCCTGAAGCCGGCTGTAGCAAGGCCACCGTTCCGCCTTAACCGCGATGGGTTATATCCAGGATATTGATTTTAATCGGTAATTTCGACGACGCGTGTGAGCGCCGACCGCGGAAGTAACCGATTCGCGAACAGATCGTTCAACCACCGCGACCGACCAAAACGTGTTCGGAAGTTTCAACGCTTGCCGAAACACGCATAGTACAGCCGACGCCGCGCGGGATCAGGTGGCACGTTCCACGCGGCACGTTTGGACAAGATGCGTCCGGCGCGCGCAGTGATGAAAGGCGGAGCGGTCCAGTCGAAACGTCCATAGACACGCTTTTCCACCCTGGCAAAAGCTCCTGAAACGAATTCATCAACCTGCGGTTCGTAGGAAATCACCCGTGGGCGCACGTCGAAAAAAAATGTCCCGCCGGGCGCAAGCCAGCGCGTAACCCGCTCAATGGTCGGCATGACTGATTCAGGAGCAAAGTGCTTGTTGCCTATGACGGTGCAGGCGATCGCAAGGTCGACCGGCTTTTCCGGCTCGTAGTCTTCGATCCGGCAGACATGGATTTCAGCATCGGGAAACCTGTTGCGCCCGGTTTCCGCGGACCGCGCGTTAGGCTCCACCGCGATGTAATGCTTGGTATTGAACAACGGGCGATTCACGAGTGAGCCCGCCCCGACATCGAGGCCGACATCGCCGGAAACTTTCGCCATATCCTCGGTCAGCCAGATATGCATGACCTCTGTGTGGATATGCGATCTATGCGCGCTCTCCTGGTCCTTCGGTAGCCATTTTTTGGAAAGGCGATAGGCCTGTTTCGAAAGTGCCGCGAGCATGGAGTAGGTCCGTTTCACATGTTGGTGCGCAAAGACAGCCGCGCCGTACCTGACAAGAACTGTTTCAAGTATTGACCACAGCGTTGCTGCCGGTTGCTACAATCTTGCTTGGCGCACGCACGACCTCGGCTTCGATCACATTGCGCACGCGTTCGCTGGCCTTGCCATCGGAATTGCCGGCCCAGCGATCGAGCGTCTCTGTCGCCTCACGACCCAATTCTGCAGGGACGACGGGTGGCGGTCCGGAGCAGATTTCGGTCAGGCGCGTCACCAGTTGCTGGCCGCTTTGCATACGCTCGATCGCAGGACCAAAATCTGCAAGCCACGGCCGCATCAATTCGGTGCCGGCCTCCGCGTAAGCCGGGGTGAGCACGGTTTTTCCTGTCGCCAGCGACTCCAGCACAGCGGTCGAATTCATGCTGACCACAACCCAGGCCTTTTCAAGGAGCGGCATGGGATCCCCCTCCTCCACCCATTCGATATTCGGGGGGATGCCCTGGCCGGTCACGTCCTGGAAAAACTCTCGCTGCGTATAACCGCGCTTCGACTTCATGATCACGCGAACATGCGGGTTGCCGGCGGCAAAATCGGCAATGGCTCGCATGGTCTGCGAAAGCGTATCCGCCCAGGTCAACCGCTCGACTTCCGGATCCATCGGCTCGGTGAATTTGCCATGCGCCTTACGGATGAGACCAGGCAGCTGATTTTTTCGCCGGATCCCAGGCAGGCCGGTCTTCGCTCCAAACGTGAAGAAGATGACACTTGGACGGGCGGGCAGAGTCGTGCCCGCTGCGGCAAGACGCCATTGATGCGATCGGTCAAGGCGCGGCATGCCGCAGACGCTGACACGATCCGGCGACACCACGCCCGACGCGAGTTGAATCTCCCGCTCGACTGAGTTGTAGACAACGATGCGTCGGCCGGTGAACGGGCCACGGCGGTTGCGGTAGATGTCCTTGAAATAGTCGACTCGAGCCTCGCTCTTCAGGTTCTCCTTGTGAAGGACCACGAACGGGATGCCGAGGGATTCTGCGGCGGAATGCAATTCGCGTTCGGCAAAATACGCAAAATTCCCGCTGATGATGACATCGATGCGGTAAAACCGCAAAAGCCAGCCAAACATCCTCTGCAGAAATTCACGATAGACCCGCTTGCTGCGCTCTTCTTCTTCAGAGAGGTTGGCGTAGTTCTGCTCGTCGATCGTTTCTTTGAGTATGCCGCTTGCGATCGCCTTCAGTAGCCCCTGTGGAGCGGAGACGCACTCAAATTGCTGAGCTGTTCCGAATATGCTCATGGCATCTTCGGTGAGGCCAGGCCGCGACATCAGAAGCGCAACATAGCGTCCGTTGCGAGACTTCAGCCCCTTGGATTCATGCAAAGCGGCCCGAAACAACAACGCCGCCAGTAATGGTGAGCGCAGCAGCTTATGACGGCAGATAAAGGCAAGCACCATCTGGAGCATTGTCAAGCGCTTCCGTTGGTAGCGCGCAGCCGCTTGAGGCCGCATCTGCGGATGACGAGGATCGGCCGGTCGAAGCCATTCAAGCCCGCCACGAAATCGAGCGTGCCGAAGCGAGATTTATAGGAGAGTGCTGCAAAATTCCGGCAGCGCGCCGAAGCCCGATGCGGCCGGGAACACCTGCGGGGAAAGGCGGTTGCTGCCACCATCATCATACCGGACAACCGGCGCGCGATGCGGACTGGGGTTGATACAACCCCTCCCAGCGCTTCCGGCCTCGCATTCAAGCGGAACTGACGTCCGGCTTCAGAGCGAGAATGGTGGGTGCTTTCCATGTGGTAGATCGGATCGTTGTTATCCGCGCGGCGCGGCCGAATGGCCAGCCAGCCGCAGCAAAAAAGAGCCAATGTCCGCAGCGTCCCTGCTCCTTACCTTACGCATTGATTTTTCACGCGAATTTGAGTTTTTTGCAGCTCGTGCGGCCAACCTATACGGGGCCTTTCCGCCTGGCAATGCCGCGGCAGTCATCGACTTGCATGCTCCCCTCGGGGAAAGCAAGCCTGTCAAATGGGGCGCATTGAGCCCGTCGCTGCCCGCACGCAGAAAAGGGCGATCCCGTTTGCAGCAGCCGGCACCTTGCGATGTGGCTACCCGCCAAGATCGGGCAGCCTATCGTGCGTCCGGTGAATGCGCTCAACAGTCCGTTCGCACCACACCGCCCGTCTCGTCGGCAAACGACGCCGCAACACTGACATTCGTGCTAACGCACCCCGCTTGCCTGTCGCCGCTAAACCGTGGAAGAACCACGAAGTTCGGAGGATTTCGGAAGGATACGAGGCAATGAAACGCCTGTTATTACATGTTGGATTTCCTAAGGCGGCCAGCACCAGCCTGCAAAACGGACTGTTCCTTGCGCTTCACAAGCAGGGGGCGATCAATTTCCTTGGAAGGGCCTTCGAGAGCGATTTCTACGGCGTGAGACAGAACAAGGGGCATTACAAGGATTGGTTCGACGACGTCGTCGACGGCAAGGCTTACGACCCGGAAAATTCCCTAGGCGACCTGTCGGACAGTCTGACCAACGTCCTGTCCGAAGGTCTGTTCATGATGAACGAACGGCACTACACGGATCAAATCGTCGGCGCGAACCTGCTGAAGGCATATTTCGCACCGCAGGCCGACCAGGTCGATGTGATGATCTTGCTGAGGAAGCAGCCGGATATTGTTCCCTCCTATTTCGTGCAGAACTACCGCAAGCTGAAGAAGAAAACTTTCGCGGACTTCCTCGCACACAATGTCGAGAGCAACTGGGCCGGCGACTCGAAGATCTTCAACTTTTACGATGTGGTGAGCGCCTATGCCTCGGCGTTCGGCAAAGAGCGCGTGCACGTGGTATTTTTCGAGGATTTCGTCCGCAATCGCGACCGGTTCAGCGCCGAACTCAGCAAACTTATCGGTGTCGACCCCGCAATTATCAAGGCCAACCTGGGCGAAGGTCAGCTCAATCAGACACGAAAAGAGGCCGGCACCATCGTAATCAGGAAACTTCACAAGAACTCGCTGCGGCACCAGGCTATCAAGGTTTTCGAGATGTTCGGACTGAAATTTGCGGATTCTCTCCGCGTCCGTATCCCGGCAGTGACCGACCAGGAAAAAAAGACGATCTTCGAAACTTTCAAGGACAGCAACCTCAAGCTCGCCGAAGAGTTCGGGCTTGATAAGCGCGTCATGCAAGAACATGGGTATTTCTGAATATCGTTTGGCGCTTTCGATACACCCCGGATCTCTCCGTTGAACGTTATTTGTCTTGTCGGAACCTCCCGCTGCGGCTCGACAATCCTGCAAGCGGCTTTGGGTCAGTTTCATGGCGTCTCTGCGCTGGGCGAGGTGAAGCGGCTATCCCAGCTTGCCGCGCGAGGCGCGAAATGCGGTTGCGGCGCCGACATCGCAACATGTGAGATCTGGGGCCCTCGCGTTGCCGACTTTATCGCTACGGACCATTCACGGCTCCGCATGCTTGGGAACGCAGTTGCCGTTTCCGCGGGTGGACGTCTGCTGAAGGCAGAATCCCGCGCAGCGGCGTCCCTCAGGGACACATTGCAGGCGATCCAGGCGGTGGATCCCGCACGGGTGTTTATCGACTCGAGTAAAGACCCGGACCAATTGCTACTTTACGCGGCCCTGCGAGATGTGAAGGTGTTCCCAATTCACGTGGTCCGCGATCCCCGCGGCGTGGTCCAGTCGGGCCAGCGCCGGACGGGCATCGGAATATCGGAGATGGCAAGACATTGGCGCCGTCTCAACGGCGCCACCCTAGCCTTGCGCTGGGCGACACCGCGCCTGCCATGGAGAACAGTTCTTTACGAGGACTTTTGTGCAAATCCGGAAAAGGTCTGCCGCGATATTCTGCAAGATGCGGACTGCGAAGCCAGACTTCGAGACGGACCTGTGAAACACCATGCAATCGGTGGCAGTCCGGGCTTTGCCTTTGCCGGCATGCACACCATTCAGTCCGAGGATCACTGGCGGACCACAATGCCGGCCGAGGTTCAAGCCGGCATCTTGCGCGAAAGTGGCTGGCCGGCTCGCTATTTCAATTATCGTTAGACACCGTCATCAGGCCAGTCGACGCGCGCGTCGACGCGATGTTGCCGGCCTGGGTTCCCCTCCTTCATCCGCCCTCCTCTGCATAGGAGCGGATCAGTGGTTTTCGAGATTGTCCGTGTGCTACGATTAGATAGCAAAATCCTCCTTGTCACAGCGGGCCGTGTCGCCCTGGAGTTCATGGCGATGTGCGGTATAGCCGGCCTCTTCGATTTGCGTGCGCCGGCGCACGAGACTGCTCCGGCAACCTTGGCCCGACGCATGGTCGACGCACTGGCGCATCGTGGACCGGATGGGGTCGACGAATGGCAGGACGCCGAAGCCGGCATTGGGCTCGCGCATCGCCGCCTGGCCATTGTCGATCTGTCGCCGGCTGGACGTCAGCCCATGCACTCGGCCAATGGCCGTTTTGTCATCACCTATAACGGCGAGGTCTACAATTTCGAAGACCTGCGCGGCGAACTGACAGACCTCGGTCACAGCTTTCGCAGCAAGTCCGATACCGAGGTGATGCTGGCCGGCTTCATGCAATGGGGCGTCGAGGCGACGGTTGCAAGGCTGATCGGCATGTTCGCCTTTGCGGTGTTCGACCGCAGCGAGCGGATACTCTATCTCGTGCGCGACCGGCTCGGCGTAAAGCCGCTTTACTGGACCATTGCCGACAACACACTGCTTTTCGGCTCGGAATTGCGCGCGTTGATGCAGCATCCGTCCTTCAAGCGCGACGTCGATCGCGAGGCGATCGCGGCCCTGGTCGCCTACAGCTACATCCCGGCCCCAGCCACCGTTTTCCGGAACGTCTTCAAGCTGCAACCGGGCGCGATCATGACAGTGTCGTCCGGTGAGGTGAATGAGAGGCGTTACTGGCGCATCGAGGATGTCGTCCGCCGACGCGGACAAAGTGCATATGGCCTTGCGGACGCGCGCGATGCGCTGGATGCGCTGCTGCGCGATTCCGTGCGCCGCCGCATGGTGGCCGATGTGCCGGTCGGGGCATTTCTTTCGGGCGGTATCGATTCATCCCTCGTCGTGGCACTGATGCAGGCGCAGTCCAGGTCGCACGTGCGCAGCTTCACCATCGGCTTCGAGAACTCCGCTTATGACGAGTCGCAGGTCGCCCGTGCGGTGGCCGAGCATCTGCACACGGATCACACCGAAATCCGGCTCGACGAACGAGCCGCTCTCGACCTCGTGCCGCAAATTCCCGACTGGTTCGACGAGCCGTTTGCGGATTCATCGCAATTGCCAACGTTTCTTGTCTCCCGCGCCACGCGCGAGCATGTCACGGTCGCCCTGTCCGGCGATGGGGGCGACGAGCTTTTCGCTGGCTACCCAAAGTACACTTGGCTGGAGCGCATCTGGGGCAGCCTGGGCGGGCTGCCGCATCCGGTCCGCAGGCTTGGTGGAAGCACATTGGCGGCGCTGCCGGAAGGGCTGATGAGGCCGCTTGCTGCGCGGCTGCTCGATCCGGCCCGTGCCGAGCGCATCGGGGAAAAGTCACGGCGGCTTGCAAGAGCGATGCGCGCATTAAGCTCCGATGAAGCCGCCCTTGCACTCGCTCGCGTCGGACTTGACCACTCGCCGGTGCTCGATGCCGTGGACGGCTACCGCATCCAGCCACTCACCGATCTTGCACGCAGCCTGCCGGACCTGATCTCGCGCATGCAAGCCAACGATATCGCGAGTTATCTTCCGGACGACATACTTACCAAGGTCGACCGCTGCAGCATGGCCGTCTCGCTGGAAGCGCGGGAACCATTGCTTGATCACCGGCTAGTGGAATTTGTCTGGAGCCTTCCGGAACAGGTGCACCATCATGGCGGGCCGAAAGGACTGCTGCGCGATGTGCTGGCGCGCTACGTTCCGCCGGCGCTGACTGACCGTCCAAAGCGCGGGTTCTCGGTCCCGTTGTCGCAGTGGCTGCGCGGACCGCTGCGCGGATGGGCATCGGACCTTCTCGCCCCTCAGGAATTGCAGAGACACGGGCTATTCGACACGAAAGCGGTGGAAAGGATTTGGCGGCGGCACATTGCGGGTGTCGAGGACAATGCCACCGGCTTGTGGAATATCCTGATGGCACAGGCATGGTCGCAGCGCTGGCTCAAGCAATAGCGCAGGCTTCTCCCGCCGGCGCTGCTCTCTTGCCAGAACCTTTCCTCGCCTCGACATGAAGGGCGATAACCGACCAAGCCCCCGTCCCACATGGGACAAGATTGCAGTTCCGCGTACCCTTGGCTTTGGGCCGGCTTATCCAATGCAGGTACCATAAAACCTCTATGCCCTGCGTTTTCGTTTGTATCGACTCCCCATTGCCGGCTAATTGGTGGCGTGCACCCCGTTCGCGACCGATGTGACGCCGGGAGCTCATCCAGCGAAAGTTTCTCGATATGGCTGCCCCCCGCGACAATGCCGCTTCGCAGATGTCCGAATACGATGCCCGCCTGATCAATTCCGCCGTTCGTACGCTCGAGCTGGAGGCCGGCGGCATCGCCGCCCTGTCGGCCGCCCTGCGCGACGGCCTCGGGTCCGCTCTAATCGCCGCCGTGGAGAAGATCCGCGCCGCCAGTGGCCGCCTGATCGTAACCGGCATGGGTAAATCCGGCCATGTCGCGCGCAAGCTGGCGGCGACCTTCGCCTCCACTGGCACCCCGGCGTTTTTCGTGCATCCGAGCGAGGCCAGCCACGGCGATCTCGGCATGATCACCGAGAACGACGCGATCGTCGCCCTGTCTTGGTCCGGTGAGACAGCGGAACTGAAAAACCTCACCGATTATGCGAAACGGTTTCGCATCAGCCTGATCGCCATGACGGCGGATGCGTCGTCCACCCTCGGGCGCGCCGCCGATGTCGTGCTGCAGCTGCCGCAGGCGCGCGAAGCCTGCCCGCATAATCTGGCGCCGACCACGTCCTCGCTGATGCAGCTTGCGCTGGGTGACGCACTGGCGATCGCCCTGCTGGAATCACGCGGCTTCTCGGCGCAGCAATTCCATGTCCTGCATCCGGGTGGACGGCTCGGCGCGCTTTTGAAATTCACCCGCGATGTGATGCGCACGGGTGATGCCCTGCCGCTGACGAAAACCGGCGCGCCGATGTCGGAAGCGGTGGTCGAGATGTCGGCGAAGGGTGTCGGCTGTATCGGCATTGTCGATACGCGCGGGCATCTGTGCGGCATCATCACCGACGGGGATCTGCGCCGTCACATGCGGCCGGGACTGACCGAGGCCCGTGTTGACGAAATCATGACCCGCAACCCGAAATCCTGCCGTCCCGACCAGATGGTCAGCGAGGTGATCGAATCCTTCAACGCCTCCAAGATCACCGCCATGTTCGTGGTGGAGGGATCGCGGCCGGTCGGCGTGGTGCATTTGCACGACCTGTTGCGGATTGGTGTGGCCTGACAGCCCGGTCGAATGGATCTGCTCCTTGAGCCCTTCCGCCACGGCAGCGTTGCGGCGATTGCCGTCATTACGGGCGCGGCCGCCCTCACGATCCTGCTGATCAAGCTGCTGCATCCGCTGCTCATCCGCTATGCGCTGGCGCGGCCGAATGCGCGCTCCTCTCACACGATACCAACCCCGCAGGGCGGCGGCATCGGCGTCATCGGCGCCTGGATCGCCGTCTCAGCCCTGGCCCTCACCGCAAGCGATGTCATAGGGGACCAGGCGGGCAGCATCGTCTCGATCTTCGTAGCGACGATCCTGATCGCGATCCTCGGCGCGGTCGATGACATACGCTCGATCGACGTCGTGCCGCGCCTCTTGGTCCAGTTCGCGGCCGTGGCCATCGCGATCGCCGCGCTGCCCGCCGATTTTCAGATGACGCCGTTCCTGCCGTGGTGGACCGAGCGCATCTTGCTAGTCATCGGCGGAGTCTGGTTCGTCAATCTCGTGAATTTCATGGACGGGCTGGACTGGATGACGGTGGCGGAGATGGTGCCGCTCACCGCCGGGCTGGTCCTGCTCGGTTGGGTTGGCGTCCTGCCAGTGTACGCCACGCTTTGTGCCCTGGCGCTACTCGGCGCCCTGATCGGCTTTGCGCCGTTCAACAAACCTGTCGCGCGGCTGTTTCTCGGCGACGTCGGCAGCCTGCCGCTCGGACTGATCGCAGGCTGGCTGCTCGCGCTTGTCGCCGTCAAGGGCTATCTTGCCGCCGCTTTGTTGCTGCCGCTCTACTACCTGATGGATGCGACTTTGACACTAAGCCGACGTCTGTCCCGCGGCGAGCGCGTCTGGCAGGCGCATCGCACACACTATTACCAGCGCGCCACCGACAACGGCTTCAGCGTCCGCGAGGTCATCGCACAAGTTTTCGCGGTCAATGTCGTTCTGGTGGGCCTCGCGTTTGTGAGCGTGTACTGGAACACGCCTGCTATCGAGATCGTCTGCTTGGCAGCAGGTGCGACGATGGTAGGCTTTCTGCTGAGGCGGTTTTCAAGGAAGCGCACCTGATGCGGGTTCTGGTGACCGGCGCGAGTGGCTTTGTCGGACGTGCACTGACCGAAAGTCTGTCGCGCGCCGGCTATCATGTGCGCGCTGCCGCACGCAGCCCAGCGAAAGTCCCCGCGGCCGAATTCGTCAATATCGTTACGCTTCCCGATCTGTCGCGCCCGGTCGACTGGCGGCCCTTGCTGGCGGATGTTGATGCCATCGTGCATCTCGCCGGGATCGCGCATGTCTCCCGCGCTATCCCCGATTCAGAATACGACCGGATCAACCGAATCGCGACCAAGGAACTGGCGCTGGCGGCGTCGCTGAGCGCCAATATTCGTCGGTTGGTTTTTGTCTCGTCGATCCGCGCCCAGACCGGCCCCGCCGCGAACACCATTCTCACTGAAACCGACACGCCACAGCCGACAGACGCTTACGGACGCTCGAAACTCGCGGCGGAAGCATTCGTGCGTGGCTATGGGGTGCCCGCGACCATCCTGCGGCCGGTGGTGATTTATGGCCCGGGCGCGCAAGGCAATGTTGCGCAACTGGAAAAGCTGTCCAGGCTGCCTGTGCCGTTGCCCTTCCGTGCATTCGATCAGCGCCGCTCCCTCCTGGCACTGGAGAATATGCTCTCGGCCATCCGCTTCGTGCTGGAACGGCCTGCGACGGCCAACGAGACCTATATCGTCTCGGACCCGACGGCGCTGTCGCTCGCCGAGATGATTGCGATCCTGCGCCGAGCGCGAAGCCGCGGCCCGAAAATGATTCGTCTCCCTAAATCCTGGGTGCGCGGCACGCTGAAACTGGTCGGCATGGCGGATGCTTGGGACCGCATCGCCTATCCGTCCATCGCCGACAATGCCAAATTGCGGGAGGCCGGCTGGATCCCAGCCACCGATGCCCCGCATGCCTTGGCAAAGCTGGCGCAGCGAGCACGCTGAGGCCGCACCGCCACGTCGGACGCCTCAGGCCGCCTCGCCCTTGAAGTCCGGCACCGCATCGCGCAGCACGCGATAGATTGCGCTTTTGTCCTCTCGGACCAGCCCCTGCTCGAGCGTGGCGAGCCAGACGCGCATGGTGTCGAGAGAGGGCGACATCGGCCGCGCCGCCACGACACCCTCCACACCGATCTCGGCGGTCGGTTCTTCGCGCGCGAACAGGATTTCGTGCAGCCGCTCGCCGGGACGGATGCCGGTAAAGGTGATGTCGATATCGCGTCCGGGCTCGAGCCCCGACAGCCGGATGATCCGCTCGGCAAGATCGACGATCTTCACCGGCTGCCCCATATTCAGAACATAAACCGCAACGTCGGAGCGAGCCGGGCCCAGCGCATGCACCGCCGAGGTGACAACGAGATCGCAAGCCTCACGGATGGTCATGAAGTAACGCACCATGTCCGGATGCGTAACCGTGACCGGCCCACCGGCCTCGATCTGCGCCTTGAACTTCGGAACCACAGAACCGTTGGAAGCCAGCACGTTCCCAAAACGGACCGCAATGAGCCGCATCGGCACCGCGCCGGGTTCCGCCTTGCGTGCGAATTGCCCGTCCAGCGCCTGACAATACATTTCCGCAAAGCGCTTGGTGGCTCCCAGAACCGACACCGGCTCGATGGCCTTGTCGGTTGAAATCATCACCATCGCCGTCGCGCCGGCCGCCGCAGCGGCGTCGGCGACATTGACCGAACCGAAGACGTTGGTCTTGACGCCCTCGCCCCAATCCTGCTCGAGCAACGGCACATGCTTCAGCGCCGCCGCGTGAAACACCATGTCCGGCTTGAAATCGGCCATCAGCCGCATGATGCGATCGCGGTCGCGGATGTCGGCAAGCCGTCCGGTGATCAGGGCGCCCTGCTGGTCGCCGGCGAGCTTTTCCAGCACGGCATGGAGGGCCGGTTCGGAATTCTCGATCACCAGCAACCGGGCTGCACCGAACGCAACGATGCGGTCGCAGATTTCCGCGCCGATCGAACCGCCGCCACCGGTCACGACGATTGAACGGCCTTTGACAAATTGCTCAAGGCGACGATAGTCGATCTTCACGCTCGGCCGCAGCAGCAGATCCTCGACATTCACCGGCGCAAGCCGCAACGCCTCCACGCTGTCGTCCAGCGACGGCAACCGGCTTGTCGTGAGCCCCAGCCTGCGGGCCCGCATCAGCACGGTATCGATTGGCACATCCGGCTCGAATGCGGATGGCGTCAGCACGATCCGCCGCACATTGGTGCCGCGCGCCGCAAGCCTTGTCACCGCCTGTTCGATATCATCGAAAGTGCCGAGCACCTGAATGCCGCGGATCGACTGGCCCTGATCGGCAGGAGATTGCGACAGCACGCCGACCGGCCAGATTTTCTTGACCGCACCGCTTTCGATCGCGCGCAGCAGAACTTCGGCATCGGCGGCGCGCCCAAGAACCAGAATGGGGGTGGAATCATTGCGGCTGGCTTTGGTGCGCGCACGCGAATACCGGAAATAGCGGTAGGCGACCCGCGGACCACCCAGGAAAAACATCTGCAGAACCCAATAGATCAGGATGGTTCCCTTCCCGAAGAAGAACGTCCCGTACAGGTTCTGCGCGATCAGGATGTAGTCGAGGACGAGCAGCGTCAGCGCCAGCACCGTCGCGGAACGGAAAATGTTCCATAGGTCCGGCAGCGAGGCGAACCGCCACTTCGCATCATCAAGATGGAAAATATGATAGACGACGCCGGCATAGACCAGCATGCCGGGCAGCAGCACCCACAGCCACTCGATGCGTACCGACAGCCGCTCTTCTTCGAAGCGGATATAGAAAGCCACGACCAAGGCCGCCGCAGTGACAGCCAGATCGTGCAACACGATCAGGGCCTTCTTTGTGGTCATAGTGCGAAGCCGGAACATCGATCAAGGTACGATAAAGGGGGACGACGCGTTGAATAGCGGCGTTTTCGCCGGGACGCCACCCCCGGTCCGGCCCAGAGCCTCCTCGACCGCACCAAGGACAGGCTCGACAGGCAAATAATCGAGGCACAGGCTGTGACTGTCCACGCGCCGCATGCAGCCTTCCAGCAGACACGGCATACAGGGCAGCGGATTCTGGATGAGCCAGACATTGCCGCGTCGTTGCACCTGAGCGGCGGATTGCCACGGCTCGGCCAGCCCGCCCAAGGGCCACGGCCCCCACCGGCGCGGATCGGTCGGCCCGAAAAGCGCAACAGTGGGGCAGCCGGTGGCGGCGGCAAGATGCGTTACTGACGTATCGGGGCCGACATACACACGCGCCTGCGTCAGGAGCGTACCGAGTTGCGGCCATGTCAGCGCACCGTCCATGCGCAATACATCGGGCCGGTCCTGCCACACTGCATTCAAATAGGCGCGTTCCTCCGGGTGCGGGCCGCCGGTGGCCACGATCGTCAGTCCGCGACGGACAAGATCGTCGGCCAATGCCTGCCAGCCCTGCTTGTGCCATTGCTTGTAGCGGAAGAACGGCGCCGCATGCAGAACCGCATAATCCTGCGCGGGAACGGCAAAGTCAGGCGCAAGCGGCGCGACGATCTCGTCACACGCCTCGATACCCAGCGCGCGGGCGAGCAGCAATGTTTCCTGGACCCGGTGCAACTCGGGATCCATCGCTGCGCGCCGATGCATGAACATCGCCTTGAATTTTCCGATCGCGCGATCTTCGGTCGCGGCTGCGCGATGGCGGCCTGCGGCGATGGCAAAGAAGGAGGGCCGGTCGCCGGCCTGCGTCGATACCGCAAGGTCGTAGCGTCGCCAGAGCCTGCGGATGAGGGCCAGGCTTTCCACGGCCGATGGCCGCTCCGGGCAGACGATGACGGAATCGATGTCGGGGTTACCGGCAAGGATCGCTGCCGTGTTGGCGAACACCATGACGTCGAGTATGGCGTCCGGCCAGGCTCGGCGCAGACTGCGGATCAGCGGTGTCGTGAGCAATACATCGCCCAGGCGCCGCATTGCGATCACGAGGATCCGCGGTTTGCGCGGGAGATCAAGACTCGCGGTCACGGTCCGACCTCGCGGGAGATGCCGGCCTTTCGAGTACGGCGGTCTCGTGCCGTGCTCTGATCACGCTGGCTCCGGCCACGCCCACGCCGAAGACGTAAATCCAGGATTGGGTGAAATCGAACAGATGATTGTTGAACAGCGATGACAACACATTTTGCGCCACAACCGCCAGGCCGACCCATCCGGCAAAGCCCGGACAACGGAACAGCAGCAGATGCGACAGCCACATCGCGAGCAGGAGCGCAGTGCCGATCATGCCGAGTTGCACCGCCACGGTCAGCGTCTGGTTATGCGGGTTGGTGGTCGGGACAGCACGGGGATCGCGGCGCGCCGCTTCCTGCGCGAATGTTTGCTTGATCGATCCGGTCCCATGCCCGATCACCGGCGCGTCGGCGATGATCTCGACCGCGGCCTTCCAGAACTCAACCCGCTGGCCAGCCGATGTCTCGATCTGCTTGCTTTGCGCGTCGCGGATTTCCGTGAAGATGCCGAACAAGCGCTTCTGAATCAGCGAGGAGCTGGCCAGAGAAGCGGCGCTTACCGCAACGATCACGCCTGCAAAAATCAGCGCATATCGCAGACGGCACTGCATAACAACCAGCACCAGCAGCAGCGCCGGCAATGTCACGAGGCCGGTCCTGCTAGACGTCACGAACAGCACATTGGCGACGAACAGAAGCGCTAGTGCCAGCAAGCCGAAGCCCAGGGCCCAGCGCCGCTGCATCAGTCGCAGGCCGGCCAGATACGCAAACCCAGCCGCACACAGCACAAACTCCTGCGCTTGCGCAATGTAGTCGCGAACCGGAATGCCATGACTCGCGCCGCGGCTGAGCGGCTTCATGCCGGTCGCGACCATGATCCAGGACAAGGCGAGAACCACCGTGCAGGATGCGGCGAAGGCGAGAAAAACCCAATGCGCACGGTCCGATCTGCGGAATTGCACCATCAGCAGTGGAATAACCAGCAGTCGCGCAAAGGAGGCGAAGGCGCCCCAACGATCTGCCCAGGGCGCCTGAGCCCACAGCATTCCAACAGCTGCGAACCCGACCAGCAGCACAGGAATGGTCGCCGCGCGATACTGCATCACCGGCGACCATTCCTCCGGATCGACGGATATCAGGAAGACAACAAGCCAGACGCCTAAAAAGATATAAGTGGCCGACGTCGACCACGGCAAAACCGCAACGACCGCGGCCGCGAGCCCGTCGGCAAGCTTGCGCAATTGCGCGCGATCATACAACGCCGTCATGCCGTCACCTGTGGCGGGCGGGCGCCCGCTGGAGACATCGTCGACAGTCCCTGGAGCGCAGTGACTCGACGGTCGCTGCGGACAGCATCGAGCTTGGTGTCATTGTCCGGCAACCACGACCGGTCGGCGGTCGGATGCCACAGATGCAGCACGCCGGTGGCGAACACGCCGTCCTTGCGCCGAACTCCGGCATGCAGAAGCCGCACCAGAAGATCGGAATCTTCCCGCCCCCAGCCCTGATAGGCACAATCGAACCCGTCGACGCGATCGAGATCGCTGCGCCAGATTCCAAGGTTGCATGAACGTGCGCCGCGCCAGGCGCGGAACCGCAGCTTGCGCAAAGGACCGAGTGGCAGGCGCATCAGCGGTACGGTGCGATTGATGCCGCCGCGGCTGCGCTCGCGTGCCCACTCTCCATAGGTCCAGTGTTCCGGATCGAGCCTTTCGCGCAACACCGTTCGCGTCAGCGTTTCCGACATCAGGATCCGGTTGCCGGTCACGAACCAGCCCTGCTCGGCAAGCCTGCGATGGGTCGCAACAAATCCGGGCCGGGCGATGCAGTCGCCGTCGAGGAAGATGCAATAGGAGCCGCGGCTCGCCAGGATTGCTTGATTGCGAATCTCGGCCGCGCGGAAACCGCGATGCTCCTGCCACACATGTTTCAGCGAATGATTGAACTTCGGCGCCCAGTCCGCAATCAGTTTCGCCGTCGCCTCGCCCGAGCCATCGTCGGCAACGACGACCTCGAAATTGCGGTCGGTCTGCGCCGCCAACGAGCGAAGAACTGCATCGAGCGCATCTTCACGGTTCCAGGTCGTGACGATGAGGGAGATCAGGTCAGCCACGGCCTCGCCCCTTCATCCACGCCTTCATATAGCGGTAATAGGTGCCCTCGGCATTGGCCACCGCCAGCAGAAATCCTTCGCGCCCATCGAGAAAGCCGAGCCGGATAAAATAGGTCTGGACGAACGTCCACCAACCACGGGCGATCCCGGTGAAGAAGGAGACGCGGCGCCCGGAACTCACGATCATCTCGGCGCGCGCGCTCGAATAGCGATCCATGCGAGACAGCGCATCCTCAAGACGCAACAAGGGATGATGAGTCAGCGGGTGCCTCAAGCGCCCGACCTCGCCATCGTAGACCACCCGCTCGTGCACGAGATCGTCGGAAAAACGCGCGCGGTCACGCCGGAACAACCGCAGCACATAATCCGGATACCAGCCGGAATGCCGCATCGGACGACCGCAGAAGGTCGACAGCCGCGGCATCTCGTAAGCTTGCGAAAGGCCCTCGGTGATAACGCGCCGTATTTCTGCGGCCAATTCGCCGCTCACCCGTTCGTCCGCATCGACACTCAGCACCCACTCGCCCGTGGCGAGCGAAAGGGCGAGATTCTTTTGGTGGCCGAAACCATGCCATTCCGTCTGGACCGTGACGCTCGCTCCCTTTGCCTCGGCAAGGCTCGCGGTCCCGTCGTCGCTGTCGCCGTCAACGACGATGCGCTGATCGCAAAACGCAAGGCTGTCGAGACACGCCTCGATGTTGTGCGCTTCGTTCTTGGCAATCACGATGGCTGAGAGGCGCACGGTCATCGCGAAGCGTCCTCGCGCCTGAACCGGATACGATCACGCAAGCGCCGCCGCGCGTCCCGCAACATCCGGAACGGAAGGGCGAGATAGTATTTCCGGGCGATCTGCCAGCGGCCGGTCAAGCCCATCGGCGGCGCGTCTTCACGCGGCACATACCAGCCGTTCAGCCCGGTCCGGCGCATGAGCGTGTACCCGGCACGGGTCATGAAACGATGCTTGTCGAGATTGCTGACGTGATCCTCGAGCAGCACCAGCCGCGGCTTCCATCGTTCGAAGTCGAAACCGCTCAGGACTTCGAGTTCATGTCCTTCGACATCGACCGACATCAGGTCGATCGGCACCGTCGCCTGCCCCTCGCTGAGCACGTCGTCGAGGGTTCGGACTTTCACATCGATGGTGCGGTCGGCGCGCATCCCTGTCACCGCAAGATTGGGATCGAACGACGAGAACGCGCCCGCCACATGCAACCGCATGACCTGCCCCGCGCGATCGGGGGACGAGCACGCCACCTCGAACACCTGAGCCTTGCGCTGGCGTCGCAATTCGGCCGCGAGATCTGGCAGCGGCTCGACCAGGATGCCGGTCCAGCCCGCCTCCTCCAAATGCCAGGACTGCGAATCCTTCTTCGGGTCGTTGGCGCCCACTTCAACGAAAAAGCCGCGGGGCCGGTCGCGGAAAAACTCGCGAACCATTGCCGCTTCGAACTCTGGCTTGAATACGGCGGACACGGCGCGATCCATCCGGGCGTCAGTTCCTGGCCGTCGAGCGCGATCGCTTCACGATGTCCGAGGTCGAATGCCCCGGGAGCAGATCGACAAGTAGGACCTCGCCGCCATAGGCCTCGACGATGTCGTGCCCGACCACTTGCTCGCGCGTATAATCGGCGCCCTTGATCAGCATATTCGGCCGGACCCGTTCGATCAGGTTGCGCGGGGTATCCTCCTCGAACACCACGACGAGATCCACCGCTTCAAGCGCAGCCAGCACCTCCGCCCGCGCCTGAACTTTCTGCACCGGACGTTCAGGCCCCTTCAGCCGCGACACCGACGCGTCGCTGTTAAGCCCGAGTACCAGCCGGTCGCAGGCGGCTCGCGCCTGCGCCATCAGCTTGACGTGCCCGGGATGCAGGATGTCGAAACATCCATTGGTGAATCCGATACGGAGCCCCTGCTTGCGCCACAGATCGAGCCGGGCATCGAGATCCCGCCAGTCGTAAAGAATCTTGTCTTCAGCCGCCAGCGTCGCAGACGGCAGAATGCGATGGCGCAGTTCACCGAGCGAAACCGTCGCTGTGCCCCGCTTGCCGACCACCACCGCGGCGGCCGCATTCGCCGCACGCATCGCGGATTCGTAGTCGGCGCCGAGACCGAGCATGGCGGCCAGAACCGCAACCACCGTATCGCCGGCGCCCGAAACGTCGCTGATCTTCACGGCGTAGGCAGGAACATGAACGGGCGCGCTATCGCGCGTGACCAGTGTCATGCCGTCGTCGCTGCGGGTGACCAGCACCGCCTCGCAGCCGAGCGTCGTTCGCAATTCCTCCGCGGCGTCGGCAACCTCGGTATCGCCGCGGGTCTCGCGCCGCACCGCTTCCGACAATTCCTTGCGGTTCGGCGTCACCACCGTCGCGCCGCGATAGATGCTGTAATCGTTGCCCTTGGGATCGACGATTACCGGTTTCCCGGCCACACTGGCCGCCTCGAGCAAGTGCCGGATCAGTGCAGGCGTCAGTACACCCTTGGCATAGTCCGACAGGACCACGGCATCGACCCGCGGCAATGCGGCCATTGCCGCCTCCAGCAGCGCCTTCTCGGCTTTGGCATCGGCCGGGCGCGCTTCTTCCCAGTCGGCGCGCAGCAGATGCGTGGCATAATGCTCCGATACGAACCGCACCTTGCGTGTGGTGGGTCGCGATCCGTCGACGACAAGCGACGCGGTGATGCAGGGCTCCGCGGCGAGCGCCGCCTTCAACGTGCGGCCGGCATCATCCTCGCCGACGAGGCCGACAAAGATGCAATGCGCGCCGAGGCTCGCGATATTGCGCGCGACATTGCCCGCGCCGCCGATCACCATCTCGCTGCGCTTCACCGCAATCACCGGCGCAGGCGCCTCCGGCGAGATGCGGGCAACCTCGCCATAGACGAAATCGTCCAGCATCAGGTCGCCAACGCACAGAACGGTGACGCCGGACAGCCGCGACAGGTTCTGGTCGAAATCGAACATTCAGCGGTACCGGTCTTCGCAATCGAGATATTGGGTGACGTAGCGGCCGACGGCCTCTTCGAGCGGCGTGAAGCCTGCATTGTAGCCGGCCGCACGCAGCTTTCCGACCTCGCTCTGCGTAAAATACTGATATTGGCCGCGGATCGCTTCGGGCATGTCGATATACTCGATCTTCGGCGGCCTTTGCAGTGCCGAAAACATCGCTTCGATCATGTCGCGGAAGCTGCGAGCCTCGCCGGTGCCGACATTGAACAGTCCGGACACACGCGGGCTGTCCAGCAGCCAGCGTATCACCGCGACAACGTCGTCGACATGGATGAAATCACGGCGCTGGTCGCCGTCGGCGATGCCGGCCTTGTGCGACTTGAACAGCCGGACGGTCTGGCCGGCCTTTGCCTCGTCGAAGATGCGCGCCAGTACACTCGCCATCTTGCCCTTGTGGTATTCGTTCGGGCCAAAGACATTGAAAAATTTCAGGCCGGCCCATTGCGGCGGCAGTTTTTCGCCCCGCAGCTTTCGGGCAATCAGCGCCTGGTCGAACAGATGCTTGCTCCAGCCATACAGGTTCATCGGCCGCAATGATCGCAGATGATCGGGCTGATCATCGTCAGAAAAGCCGTGCTCTCCGTTGCCATAGGTCGCGGCCGACGAGGCATAGATGAACGGGGTCTGGGTCTGCGTGCACCAGTCCAGCAGCGCCAGCGACAGGCGGAAATTGGAATTCATCACGAGATCGCCGTCACTTGCAGTGGTGTCGGAGACTGCGCCCATATGGATCACGGCGTCGAGCTTGCGACCATCGAGCCAGCCGAACAATTCCTGCGGCTGAACGAAATCGGCGATCTGCCGCTTGGCCAGATTTCGCCAGCGGCCGTCGGTGCCGAGCGTATCATTGACCGCGATATCGGTCCGGCCGGCCTCGTTGAGGCTGGCGACGATATTCGATCCGATAAAACCGGCCCCGCCGGTCACCAAAAGCATCGCTGACGCGCTCCGCCGCCCGGCCCCAATGGCGTTCCTTTGCCCCACCGGGCGCAAGCGCGCAACTTGAGCGCAACGAGACGGTGTTTACGGTGGATTCGACAAAGCCACGCAAACCAGCCTATTTGCGGATGCCGCGCGTAAAAAAGTGAACTCAAGTTCAATTCCGAAACAATGAGTCCAGATTCACAAAAATACGGCGAAATCGATCCGGCCGACCGTCCGGACAACCCCATTTTGATCGTCCCATATATGTGGATCGGCGATTTCGTGCGGGTTCATTCGGTGATCCGGCTGCTCAAGCAGCGCTGGCCGAACCGGCCGATCGACCTGCTGACCAGCTCGCTCTGCTCGCCAATCCTCGATTATCTGCCGGGCGTGCGAAAGGGCATCGTCGCCGATCTGCCGCGACGTCGGTTGCCCTTCGCGCAATATGCGGCGCTGGGGAAACAGCTCGCCCGCGAACATTATGGCACCGCCTTGATCATGCCGCGGACCTGGAAGGCGGCGCTTGCACCGTTCCTCGCCGGAATACCGGAACGGACTGGTTTTGCAGGGGAATTTCGATTTCTGCTGGTCAATGACATGCGTTTCGGCGAGCGCAGGCTGGAGCGCATGATCGATTGTTTCGTCGCCCTGTCCCAGCCGAAAAATGCTGTGCCGCCAGCGACTTACCCGCTGCCGGAAATCGTGGTGCCGGCCGCCGAGCAGGAAAATTGGTTGTCGCGCAATGACTTGCGCCGGACAGGCCGGCCGGTCGTGGCACTGGCGCCGGGCGCGGTGGGACCAGGAAAGGCGTGGCCGGTGCAGAATTATGCCGAATTGGCCAGGCAACTCACCGAACAGGGTGCCGATGTCTGGGTCCTCGGCGGACCGGCCGAGACAAGCATCGCCGCGCAAATCGCCGCGACAGGCGGCCCAAGTGTCTTGAATCTCACGGGAAACGATCTGCGCAACGCGATCGTCGCGCTGTCCGCGGCCGACCTCGCCGTCACCAACGATTCCGGTCTGATGCATATCTCTGCGGCCATTAGGACGCCGACCGTGGCGATCTTCGGCCCGACATCTGCGCGTTTGTGGGCCCCGCTGAACCCTTTGTCGGCGATCGTCGAGCCGCCCGGGTCGTTCGCCAATATCAAGGACCGCAGCACCGCCGGCGTAACGGTGGATCGGGTGATGGACGCTGTGCGACAGACCCTGCCCGATCATTTTACCGCTGCCGTCCAGCGTTGATGCTCGTAGAAGCACCGTTCCTCTGGCATCGAGGCGCCGCGAGCATAGGATATCGCGCAGTGAGCGTGCTTCCTCGGCGGACCGATCAATGACGGCACAAAAACCCGCGGCGTTCCTCGACCGCGACGGCGTGATCAATCGCGACGACGGCTATATCGGCACGATCGAGCGCTTCCATTTCATTGACGGCGCGGCGCAGGCGATCCGCCGGCTGAACGAGGCCGGCTTCCACGTCTTCGTGATCTCGAACCAGTCCGGCGTCGCCCGCGGATTGTTTACCGAGGACGATGTCGTGCGCCTGCACGACCACATGCGCGGCGAACTGGCGAGGGACGGTGCCCGCATCGACGACATCCGCTTCTGTCCGTTTCATCCGGATGCACCGCTCGCCGCCTACCGGATCGATTCCGACTGGCGCAAGCCGAAGCCCGGCATGCTGCTCGACCTGATGCAGACATGGCCGGTCGAGACATCGCGTAGCTTCCTGATCGGCGACAAGGAATCGGATCTTCGCGCCGCGCAGGCGGTCGGCATTACAGGGCACCTGTTCAGCGGCGGCAATCTCGCGAATTTTGTGGAGCGGGTAGTTTTCGAAAAGTAGTGACATGCGGACTATCGTCCATGGAGCAACGTCCGGCGCGATTGCGGCACTGAGTGCCGCCGCCCTCGCGTTGCTTGCATGCCTCTCGCTGCCGGACGCCCGCGCGCAGTCGCCAATTACGGCCTCGCAGTCGGAGGCGCTGAACCGGTACAATCAGGCGCTCAACGACTTCCGATCGGTTCTTCGCCAGCGGCGCGCACAAATCGACGCGAAGCAGCCACTACCGAACCTGCCCGGCCAGGCGCTTTATCTCGCACGCAATGCGCTGATCAGCACCTACAAGGATCTCACCGATGCGCTGCCTGCGAAAATCGGGAAACCAAACAAGTTCGCAATCCCGCCGGCCTATTTCGATGCCGACAACGAGCCGCTGATCGATGAATATCTCCGCCTGTTCGGCATCATGCAGGCGCCGCCCGCTAATGCGCAAAGCTCCGAGACGCCATTTCGGGACGTGGTCGATCTCGGAGCCGCCATTGCGCGCGCCCGGGGCCTCGACGCGGCTCATGCCGATGTCGCCGGCCGTATCAGCCTTGGCATCTTCTTTGCCGAAAGCAACGGCAACCAGAATATCGGCAATGCGCGCTCCAACAAATACAAGGGAAGTTTCCAGACCGGCGTGTCCGAGAGTCAGAGCGGCCAGAGGAAATGGGCAGCGATCAAACCGTCCATCGCGGTCTTCGATCCGGCCCTGATCGCGCGCGACGCGAAGGAAGAGGCGCGTGTCGGCAAGCTCGACCGGCGATACAATCACTGGATCAACGTGCGCGATGCGCTGATGAATGCACATGCCGACGCGTTCGCCTATATCCCGACGATCGTAAAGGCATTTCCCGACCCGATCGATCAACTGAAGCTGTTCGAGCTGATCCAGATCGTTCCCACACCGACCAAGGCCGCGATCAGATCGGGCAACATTGCCGGATACCGGGTGTCCGACCCACGGATCATGGGCTATCTGCGCAACAATTCCATGTTCACCTTCGGGCAGGCCGACCGGGCGAAGTCATCGGCGACCTACCGCGACATTCTCGATGCAATGTGGTTGTTCAACGAAAAGTTCGAGCGGGCCTTATCCAAATTCAACGAGATCAAGACGCAGAAGAATTGACACGTTTGCAGCCAGCGGCGCGGTGCCAGCCTGTATCGCGCATGGGACATGCGCTCGCCGCCCGGTGGATTTGAGCCACCGCATTCGCTATAGCCGAAAGGCAACAAGTGTCTTCGGACAAACCGCCAGGAGCATCCACTTTGCGCATTCTCATCATGGGGTCGGGCGGTGTCGGCGGTGTGTTCGGCGCGCGGCTGGCCAAAGCCGGCGCCGATGTCACGTTCGTTGCGCGCGGCGCGCATCTGAACGCCATGCGCAAGAACGGCCTGCGGATCGAGGGCGGTGCCGATCCGATCGCGCTGCCGAAGGTCAACGCGACCGACGATCCGGCCGAAGCGGGCCGCGTCGACATGATCCTGTTCGCGGTCAAGCTATGGGATACCGAAAGCGCCGCGCGTTCGCTGCTGCCGTGCATCGGGGCGGATACCGGCCTGATTTCGTTCCAGAACGGTGTGCAGAAAGACGACATGCTGCGACCGATCGTCGGCGACCATGCGCTTGTCGGCGGCACCAGCTATGTCTCGGCGGCGATCACTGCGCCGGGCGTGATCACGCAGACGGGATCGATGCAGGGGCTCGCTTTCGGCGAGTTCGACGGCCGGCAATCGAAACGCGTCGAGGATTTCCATCGAGCCTGTCTCGCCGGCGGTATCCAGGCCGAGATCAGCGCCGATATCAATCTGGTGATCTGGCGGAAGTTCGTCTTCCTGGCGTCGGTCGCGGGCGCAACCACGTCGATGCGCGCACCGATCGGCGCGATCCGGGACAATCCGCTGACGCGGCAATTCCTGCTCGACCTGATGAAGGAGATCGTCGCGGTGGGGCGTGCGCGCGGAGTGGCGCTCGCGGAGAACTTTGCCGACCGGCAGATCGCCTTTGCCGACACATTGCCCGCCGGCATGATCGCGTCGATGTATCACGACCTGCAGACCGGCAAGCCGCTGGAACTGCCATGGTTGAGCGGTGGCGTGGTCGATCTTGGCGCCGAGGTGAATGTGCCGACGCCGCTTAACCGCGCGGTACGTGACGTGCTGATCCTGCATGCGAAGGGCACGATGGCCACGTAAAATAACATGCGCGGCGGCCTCACATTACCGAACAGACGCTGGCTCTGGAAAACCCTCGTCGCCGGCCTTTGCGGCATGATCGCGCATTGGTTGCTGATGTATTTCAAATCCCGCTCGGGATTGCTGCCGACCTTCAATCCCTACAGCAGCTTTCAGGCGATGCTCACCCGCATGACCGGTGAAACGGTCAATCCGGGCGCAGGCTGGATACTGTCCTTCCTGAATGGCTTCATCGTCATCAGCTTCATCTTCAGACTGGTCTACCGGTTTCTGCCCGGCCGCAACGGCGCCGTCAAAGGATTCGTGTTTGGCTTTCTCGGATGGGCCCTGATGAATCTGGCCTTCTTTCCGATGCTGGGCCTCGGCGTGTTCGCGCTCAATGCAGGCCTTGGCATGTCGCCGGCACTGTTCTCATTCGCCATGGTCCAGACCTATAGCGTGGTCATGGGCATGGTCTATGACGCCCTCAACACGCGCTTCGGCTGATCCATGTCTGAATGGCGCACCATCGATCGCGCGTCACCGGCACAGGCCGTCAGCGCGACTTGACCGACCTCGCCCGAATCCCGGCGGTGACGAAGCGCACCAGATGTTCGGTGACTTCGCCCGGGTCGGATGTGTCGCATAATCCGCCGGAGATGCGCCGCAGCCGATGATTTCGCGACGTGTCGAGCAGGATGTGCAGCATCGATCCGATCATGAAATCGAAACCCCAATACATATCGGCCCTGTCGTGGCCCGGCAGAGCCGCCGCAAGCGCGTCGACGAATTGCGCCGCGACATTGTCGGTTTGCTGCGACACCACCTCCTCGACGAAGGGCTGGCGAAGCGCGAAGGCAAGGATCAGCATGCGCGCGTAGTGACGCTGCACGCCCGTACCTTGCATGCAGGCCGCCACGGTCGGCTCAACCATGGCGCGCACCACGGCGTCGAGCTTCGGCTTGCGCGATCCGGCCTTCACCGCATCCAGCGTCTCGAGCCGTTGCGCATTCAGCGGCGCGATCACCGTCGCAATCGCATGCCTGATGAGCTGCTCCTTGGTACCGAAATAATAGCTGATCGCTGCGTGATTGACCTTCGCGCGCTCGGCGATGTCGCGGACCGTCACCTGATCGAAGCCGTGATCCGCAAACAACTGAATGGCGCCGTGCAGGATGCGCTGCGGCGTCCCGCCGTTCTGCGCGAGCTCCACCGGCACGTCCTTGTGGAGCGGCTGTTCATTCTTCATGGCGCGTCCCATTGACAACAGCCTAACTCATCCTGTTTGATTTATCCAAATGGATAAAACATTTGGATAGGGAGTGATCGTCATGACGCCACCGGCCGCGCTGCCGCACAATTGGCCGAAAGAACGACCTGTCGGCGTCTCCGTGAGTGTCATGCTCGAGGGCTGGACCGACGACGCGGCGCCGGGCATCGGGCCCATGGGCAATCCCCTGCGCGCCGGCGTGTTCGACACGCAGGCCAAGTCCTGGGCCGAATACGGCGCCCGGACCGGAGCCTGGCGGTTGCTCGACGTGCTGGAAGACACCAGGACGAAGGCCGTGTTCTACGTTAGTGGCGTGCTGGCGGAGCGCCATCCGGACCTCATGCAGGCGATCGTCAACGCAGGACATCCGGTCGCGGCACATTCCTGGTCGCAGCACATCATCCCCGCATACCAAAGCCGCGAGCAAGAACATGCCGACCTGAAGCGTTGCATCCAGGCCCTGCAATCGTCATCGGGCCACCGTCCGGCAGGCTGGATCAGTCCGCGCGCCACGCCGAGCCTCAATACCCCCGAATTGCTGGCGCTGGAGGGTTTCTCCTGGTTTGCCGACGCATTCGACCGTGACCTTCCCTACCGCGTGGATACCGCCGCCGGACCGATCACCGCCATCCCGTTCACCATGGAGGTGAACGATTTTCCACTCTGTATTCGCTACGGGCATTCGCCCGATGCATTCGTGCAGACGCTGCAATCCATGCTCGACGGCTGGTCTGAGATCCGTAGTCCATTCGCCTGCCTCGACCTTACCGCACATGCGCATGTCTTCGGCCGGCCGGCAGGCGCGATCGCATTCAAGCAGGCGATCCGGCTCGCGCAGGCGAACGCCGCAGCGTGGCTGACCACACACGCCGAACTGAGCGCGATGTGCGCGCGCTGAATTGCGTCCTGGACCGCGGGCGGGGTCCAGTCATGCCCGACGCCACCCTTTTGCCGATCAGCAAGGACCAACGATGCTTACACTTTATAATGCCGCGCATTCGACCTGCAGCCAGAAGGTTCGCATCTGCCTTGCCGAGAAGCGCCTTCCATTTGACGACATCAAGCTGGACCTCGGGAAAGCCAAGGAGCATTTGCGTCCCGAGTATCTGAAGCTCAATCCGAACGGCGTGGTGCCGACCCTTGTCGATGACAACGACATCATCGTCGATTCGAGCGTCATCTGCGAATATCTCGAGGAAAAATACCCGCAGGTGCCGCTGTCTCCGTCAGACCCGGCCGGACGCGCGCGAATGCGCGCGTGGATGCGCTTCCTGGAGGAAGTGCCGACGGCCGCAGTGCGCGTCCCGTCCTTCAACATGGGATTCCTGCCGCGATACGAGGGCATGGACCGCAAAACCTTCGAGGGTGTCGAATCCGACGTGAGGCCGATCCGGAAGCAATTCTATCGCCGTATGGGCCCGAGCGGTTTCAGGAAGGAGGATGTGGAGGCCTCGATCGAGCAGATGAGAAATACCTGCTCGCGGATGGACGCCGCTCTCGCGAACGGGCCGTGGCTGCTCGGCGAGCGCTATACGCTGGCCGACATCATCGTGACGCCCCTGATCGACCGCATGGCGGATCTGGGCATGAGCTCGATCTGGGAGAATGACTTTCCGCGCGTCACCGACTGGTACGCGCGAAGCAAGGCGCGACCGTCTTTCCAGCAGACCTTTTATCCGGGCACGCGCATGTCGGAATTCCTGTCTCTATCGCCGGCCATAAAAGAAAACCAGGAGGGAACACAATGAAGCGACTAATCGCAGCAACCGGCATCCTGCTTGGATGCATCACCGCAAGTCTTGCGCAGCCATTTCCGAATCGACCCATCACGATCGTCGTTCCTTTTGCCGCAGGCGGTCCGATCGACACCACGACGCGGATTGTGGCGGAAAGGATGAAGGACATCCTCGGACAGCCGTTCGTCATCGAGAATGTCGGCGGCGCGGCCGGAAGTCTCGCCGCCGCGCGCGTGGCGAAGGCGGCACCGGATGGCTACACGCTGATCACCGGAATCTGGGGGACTCATGTCGCAAACGGCGCCATCTACCAGCTGGCCTATGACGTGAAGGACGACTTCGCGCCGGTCGGCCTGATTTCATCCAATCCGCTGTTGATCGTGTCCAGCAATAAACTCCCGGCCAACTCACTTCCGGAACTGATTTCATGGCTGAAACAGAACCCGGACAAGGCCAGCCAAGGCACATCCGGCGTCGGCAGTGTCGGTCACGTCGCCGGCGCGTTTTTCCATGCCAAGACAGGCACGCAATTCCGCTTCATTCCCTATCGTGGCCTGGCCCCTGCGATGCAGGATCTTGTGGCCGGCAATATCGACCTGATGTTCGATACGCCGGCGACCTCGTTGCCGCATGTCAAAAGCGGCAATATCCGCGCCTATGCGGTGACCGCGCAGCAGCGCATCAAGGCCGCGCCCGACGTACCGACTGTCGATGAGGCGGGGCTATCCGGATTCTATGTCTCGACCTGGACCGCATTGTTCGCACCGAAAGGGACCAACAAGGACGTGATCGCAACCTTGAACAATGCATTGCGCAAGGCGCTCGCCGACCCTGTGGTCCGCGAACGACTGGCCGGCGTCGGTCAGGACGTATATCCGTCCGACCAGCAAACGACCGAATTTCTGGTGAAGTTCCAGGCCGACGAGATCGCCAAGTGGTGGCCGATCATCAAGGGTGCCGGGATCAAGGCCGACTGAGCCGGCGTCCGAACGAAAAAGCCGATCCCGGATGGCGCCGGGATCGGCCTGTACTCGCGAAATCCGTTTTGCCGCGGGCCTCGCCTACGCCTCCGCCTTGCGCCAGCCGCCGGGCGCGTAGGCCTTGCGCACCACTTCGACATAGGGCGACGGGCTGACGATCGCGCGCATCTGCGTCTGCATATGCTTCTCGACCGTCGGCTTGCGCGAGCCGCCATCGGCCTCGCCCCACAGGAACATCACTTCGGTGCCGGGCTCCGCGAACTCCTCGTCCATCACAGCGAGCGTGAGCATCTTGCCCTCGTTCGAGGAGTAACCGATCCAGGTCGAGACGCCGACGGTCTTGCCGTCGACCATCACCCGGTCGAACGGATGCATGCAATAGACCGCCGACGGCCAGTCCATGAACTTGGCGCGGTTGTGCTTCTGGAACTGGGTGCCGAGCACGCGCGTCACGTCCTCGTTCTCGAGCGCGAGCGTCACCTTCTTGCGGTGCGGCTCCTTCGCCTTCTTCTCCAGTGCCTCGCGGCCGATGAAGTCGTGGTCGAACTTCATGAAGCCGCCATAGGCCATGTCCCAGGGCGTAAAGTAGTAATCCTCGATGTTGTTCGAATCGAAGCTGCCGCCGATCGAAGCCCCGGCCTCGTAACCATTGGCCGGGAGCCACTGACGATAGGCTTTCGTACCTTCGCCGGTATAGATCGCGGGCAGCGGCGACGGGATCCAGCCGGACTCCAGCGCGTTCGACGAATAGGCGCGGCCGCCGACGAGGCGCATGCCGTAATCTTCGCCGGCCTTGATCAGCGCCTGACGGACATCCTCGCCCTCTTCCCACGGACCGAACAATTCCCAACCCGGCTGACCGGCCATGCCGTGACGCAGCGCGCCGACCTTTTTGCCGGCGATCGTGAGCGTGGTCATGTTGAAGAATTTCAGTTCGCCGGGCTTGGTGCCGATCGCCTTCTCGATCACCTTCATGGCGTTCGGGCCCTGCACCTGGAAGCGATAGGACTTGCGCTTGCCGTCGCTGCGCAGAGCCGAGCGCTGGTCGAGTTCGACCTTCACGTCATACTTGCCGGTGGCGGCGTGGAACATCACCCAGTTCAGCGCCGGCGCGCGGCCGACGAGATTGAACTTGTTCGGAGCGAGATAGAACAGGATGACGTCGCCGATGACGTAGCCTTCGGGCGTGACCGGCACGAATTGCTTGGCCTTGTTCGGCTCGAAGCCCTTGTAGCTGTTCATCGACAGGTACGAGAGCAGCTTCAGCGCATCCGGTCCTTCGACGGCGAGATCGGCCATGTGATAGGACTGATTGAACAGGACGCAGGTGTTCTGCCAGGCCTGCTGCTCGTCGCGCCAATTGGTGTATTCCGCCGGCACGCCCGGATAGACATTCGGCCCGGTCTGCTGGTTGCGCAGCAGATCGACCGGATTCTTCACGGTGTTCAGCACATCTTCGAGATTCTTGGCAGCCATCGACTTCTCCCCTCGGCGGCGCGACGCGCGGCCTGTTGTCCCGGACGCGCCGTTACGCGCCTGTATACAATTTTCCGGGACTTCAATGATCCAAGTCGAAAGCGATTGCAACTTTGGGCTTTCGCCCACTGCACTCACCTACCCGGCAAGCCAAAGCGTCGCGCTGGGATGCGTGCGTGGGCGCGTATCGAGGCTCAACGCGTACAGCGCGGCTGACGCTATGCCGCCAGCGGCTCGGCCGGTTCGACGTCCGAACAGAACACCACCATGGTCTCGAACACATAGCCGCAGTCGCCGCAATTCCAGAGGTGACGCACCTGCCGCTGGTTCACCGGCTCCGACCAGGCCGGACGTTTCAGTTGCGCGCCGCATTGTGCGCAAGGCAGAGCACCGAACGTGGAAAGCCGCATGGACGCTGCCGTCATGGCCTCCTCCTCATGTTCTTTTTTGTTGAATGCGTTTCATCGCTAGTCGCAGCCGTTGTCAATTTTATGATGGGACAACGCCGCGCGGGAGCTTTCACGCAAACGTGGTTGGCGCGGGGCAACACCGATCACCGGTATTTCCCTCAAATTTAGCGCCGCAAACGACCTTAATTTTCGAGATGCAGGTCAGCGCAACGCGTCGGTGCCGGAGTTTTGCGGCGCGGTATCGCGGCCGAGCACACGCCGATACACAGCGGCGATCTTTTTCGCTTCGGCCTCGATGCTGAATTGCGATGCGACATAGTCGCGCGCGCGTTCGCCCATTGCCGCAGTGCGAGCCGGATCGCGCATCAGCGTCTCGAGCGCCGTCGCAAGCGCGGTCGCGTCTCCTGCCGGCACCAGCAACGCGATCTGACCACCGGTCACCACCGCTTCCGCAGCACCCGCGCGCGCCGCAACCAGCGCATTGCCGGACGCCATCGCCTCCAGCATCGTCAGCCCGAAGCCTTCGTTGCGTGACGTGAAAGCGTAGATGAGGATGCGGCGGAACCAGAGCGGCACTTCGTCGATCGGCCGCTCGCCGAGAAAGCGCACCCGATCGGCGATCCCGGCTTGCGCCACACGGGCTTTCAGCTCGGCTTCAAACGCGGCGTCGTCGACGGCGCCGACCACCACCGCGCTGAAATCAGGATAGAGCGGCAATACGCGCGACACCGCCTCGATAAAAACGTCCGTCCCCTTCTGGTGCCGGACCCGGCCGAAACAGCCGATGGCATATTTTCCCGGCAGACCGCTGATCTGGAATTCGGCGTCACGGTTCTTTGGCGGGTGATAGCGCGCGGTATCGACGCCGTGCAGAATGACCTCGCACGGAACCTTGAGATAGGACGCCGATGCATCGCTGGTGGCGATCACGCCGTCCATGCGCGCAATCAGCCAGCGCGTGATCCAGGTGTGATGGCGCTGCGCCGCCGAGGTGAACACGAGCTTGAGCGGCCAGCCGAGCCATTTCAGCAGCAGGCCCACCATCATCTCGTTGTTGCGGCGTGCATGCCAGACGAACCGGCGCCGCCCCCGGAACGGCAGGGCGAGCAACTCGGAGAAGCGCATGGTCTCGATGCCGTCCGGCGCATCCGGGCCGAGCCAACGCGCGGTCGCAAGCCCGGCGATCCGGGGCGCGATCATCCGGTTGGTCGCCGTCACACCGGTATAGTTCCAGTGCAGGTTTGGAATGATGACGTCGAGGTCGGTCAAGGCGGGCCTGATCGGGGAAAACGGGACCTCTTATTACTCATTTTTCATGGCCGTCGCCTATGGTCGCGGGATTCTTTTGCGGAGATCCCGGTCCATGACCGTCCTCGTCACCGGCGGCGCCGGCTATATCGGCAGCCACATGGTTTACGAATTGCTCGACGCCGGCGAGGACGTGGTCGTACTCGACAATCTGTCCACCGGCTTTCGCTGGGCCATTCCGGACCATGTGCCATTTTACGAGGGCAATACCGGCGACGAGGACCTGGCGCGGTCGATCATCGCGAAGCACGGGGTCGACGCGATCATCCATTTCGCCGCCTCGATCGTGGTGCCGGACTCGGTCGCCGATCCGCTGGGCTATTACAGGAACAACACCGCCAATTCCCGCACGCTGATCGAGGGCGCGGTGAAAGGTGGCGTGAAGCATTTCATCTTTTCCTCCACCGCCGCGGTCTACGGCAATCCGAAGTCGGTGCCGGTGGCGGAGGATGCCGCGCCGGATCCGATGTCGCCCTACGGTTCGTCGAAGCTGATGACCGAAATCATCCTGCGCGACACCGCTTTCGCCCATCCGCTGAAATACGCGGTCCTACGCTATTTCAACGTGGCCGGCGCCGACCCGCAGATGCGTACCGGCCAGTCCACCCCCGCGGCCACGCATCTGATCAAGGTCGCGGTCCAGACCGCGCTCGGCCTGCGCCAGAAAATGGATGTGTTCGGCACCGACTATCCGACCCCCGACGGCACCTGCATCCGCGACTATATCCATGTCAGCGATCTGGTCCGGGCGCATTCGGATGCGCTGCGCTATCTGCGCGCGGGCGGCGACAGCGCCACCTTCAATTGCGGCTATGGACGCGGTTTCTCGGTGTTCCAGGTGATCGACACCGTGAAGCAGGTTTCCGGGGTCGATTTCCGGGTCGAACTAGCCGAGCGCCGGCCGGGCGACCCGGCCCGGATTGTGGCGGCCTCCGAGCGGGCACGGGAGATCCTGCACTGGGTACCCCGCTATGACGATCTGCCCGTCATCGTGCGGGACGCGCTGGAATGGGAACAGAAATTGCGGACCCGGAACAGCTAGGTTTCTCCGTCCGCCCCCTCGCGGCCGGTAACCCATTCAGTGGCCCGAATGAGCGAAGCGATATGCGGGTGGTCCCCGGATTTCGCTTCGCTCATCCGGGCTACGGACCGCGAACGTCATGGCCCGGAAAAGGGTAATAGACTTGAAATCTCGCCCCCAAGCGGGCAGGTAGCCGGCGGGGCGGACGCCCTGTCCGATGATCCCGTACAGGCTTGATATCGAATGGCGCCTCCCGTCCCGGCCGACAAGGAAAGCTCGTATCAGCTGATTCGCAGGCTCGTGACCGAGTACGGCGCGAAGCACTGGAAATCCTACGCCACCGCCTTTTTCTTCATGGCAATCTCGGCGGCCGGCACGGCCGCGATCGCCTATCTGATGGGCACCATCGTCAACAAGGCCTATGTCGATCGCAGCTTCCACGCGATCGTGGTCATCGGCCTGTTCACGATCGTGATTTTCTGCGCGCGCGGCGGCGCCACCTATCTCCAGGCGGTGATCCTGTCGCAAGTCGGCAATGCCATCATCGCCGAAAACCAGCGGAAATTGTTCGACCGGCTGATGCAACAGAATCTCGGCTTCTTTGCCGAGCGGCATTCGTCGGAATTCCTGCACCGGCTGTCGACCGGAGCGGTGTCCGCGATGCAGGTGCTCAACCTGCTGATCACCGCTGTCGGCCGCGATTTCCTGTCTCTGGTCGGTCTCGCCACCGTGATGGTGATCCAGGATCCCGTGATGTCGCTGTCCGCCGCGGTGATCGCGCCGCCGGCGATCTGGATGATCCGCAAGCTGGTGCGCCGCGTGAAGGCGGTTGCGAAGGCGCAGTTTACCGGCGGCACCCGGCTGTTCGAGACCATGCAGGAGACCGTCCAGGGCATTCGTATCGTCAAGGCCTTCACGCTCGAAGACCGCCTGCGCAAGCGCTATTACGACAACGTCGCCGCGGTCGAACACGAAGCCAACAAGATGGCGCGCGTGTCGAACCGCTCGAGCCCGATGATGGAGGCGCTGGCCGGCGTCGCCATCGCAGCGGGCGTCATTTATGGCGGCTATCGCACCATCGAAATGAACGCCACGCCGGGCGAGTTCTTCTCCTTCATCACCGCGTTCCTGCTGGCCTACGAGCCGGCCAAGCGGCTGGCGCGGCTCAATATCGAATTGAATGCCGGACTGATCGGCGTGCGCCAGCTGTTCGACATCATCGACGCGCCGTCGACCGAAGCCGCCGACAACGACAAGCCGAAACTCGTGATGGACAAGGGCCAGGTCGAGTTCCGCGACGTGTGGTTGTCCTATCGCGAGAATGAGCCGGTCCTGCGCGGCATCTCACTCGTCGCCGAGGCCGGCCAGATGAGCGCATTGGTCGGCCCCTCCGGCGGCGGCAAGTCGACCATCCTCAATTCCATCCTGCGTCTCTACGAGCCGCAATCCGGCGCGATCGAGATCGACGGGCAGAATATCGCCAGCGTGTCGCGTCACTCGCTGCGCCAGCAGATCGCCTATGTCGGACAGGACGTATTCCTGTTCCACGGCACGATCCGCGACAACATCTCGTTCGGCAAGGACGGCGCAACCGAAGACGACATCGTCGCCGCCGCCAAAGCCGCCAACGCGCATGACTTCATCATGTCGTTCCCGAAAGGCTACGACACCCATACCGGCGAGCAGGGCCTGCAATTGTCCGGCGGCCAGCGGCAGCGCATCGCCATCGCGCGCGCGCTGATCCGCGACGCCAGACTGATCCTGCTCGACGAGGCGACGGCCGCACTCGACTCCGAATCCGAGCGGCTGGTCCAGGGCGCGCTCGCGCATCTGACCCAGGGGCGCACGACTATCGCCATCGCGCATCGCCTGAACACCATCGCCCATGCCGACCGCATCTTCGTGATTGAAGCGGGCGTGGTGGCGGAATCGGGCCGTCACGACGAATTGCTCCGCCAGGGCGGTCGCTATGCGTCGTTCTACCGGCTGCAATTGCAGGCGCAGGAATTTCCGACCGCGGACACCGTCGCGGCGGAGTAAGCAGTCGTTCCGGCGAGCGATCGGTCGCACAAATATCAGGACCGAATCGTACAAGCGCGGTTGCGGGCATTGGAACCCGCGATGTTAAATCATCATAAGTGCTATCGCGCTTGGACGTTTCAGACCGGCGTCAACGAATGATATCGAATCGCTGTCCAAATCAGGAGGCGACTCGATGATCAGAACTCTTCTGGCCTTGCCGCTCGCAGCGGCTCTGCTCTCGTCGGCGCAAGCTGCGCCGGCTGTCGTTCAGCAAATCGAAATCCAGCCCAGCGTCGAGACAGTCGCCCAGGGCTGCGGCCCTGCCCGCTACCGCGGCCCCGGCGGTGCCTGCCATCGCTACGGCACCGGCCCCTATCCGGGCGGATATTACGGCCGTTACATGTGGACGTGGCACGAGTGCCCTCCGGGATACTGGCGCGGTCCGTGGGGACATTGCCGTGACACGCCGTATCACGGTCCGCTGCCCGGCGGCGGCTGGCGCTGAGCCTGAGCGCCATCTCGGGCTGAGATCAGGCCACCAGCACAAGGGGCGTTCGCTTCGTCACGCGAGCGCCGGGACTTTAGTCCGTAAAAAATACGAACGCCGGGATCCCCCAATCCCGGCGTTCGCAGCCCCCGCTCAAATGTTTGGCGCCGGCAGCAGCAGCAACAGGCCGTTCGACCCGCGCGCGCTTTGACGCCATCCAGTGCCATGCTATGCGGAGGCCCCACCTGCGGCCAATCGCTATTGCGACCGCGTGCCGCATTCCCTGCCGAACTTCGGCTGCCTGTGACAAAAAAGCATCATCGGCTATGAGCGATCGTTACGTCATACCTCCGCCGCCCCAGGCCGCACTCGCGGTCAAAGGCTCATCCGAAAAATTTCCGGTCCGCCGCATCTGGTGCGTCGGCCGCAATTACATCGAGCACATCCGCGAGATGGGGCAGGACGAACGCGCGCCCCCGTTTTTCTTCGCCAAGCCGGCCGACGCCATTGTCCCGGATGGCGGCGTGGTGCCCTACCCGCCGCTGACCAAGGACATGCATCACGAGGTCGAGCTGGTGGTGGCGCTGAAGTCCGGCGGCATCAACATCAAGCCGGACAAGGCCAATGACTGCATCTGGGGTTATGGCGTCGGCATCGACCTGACCCGCCGCGACCTGCAGATCGCCTCCCGCGAGGTCAAGCGCCCGTGGGAAATCGGCAAGGCCTTCGACGCCTCCGCACCGTGCGGTCCGCTGGTGCCGGCCTCCGAAATCGGCCACCCAACCAAGGGCCGCATCGTGCTCAAGGTCAACGGCGCGGTGAAGCAGGACGGCGACCTCGACCAGATGATCTGGAACGTTCCGGAGACGATCTGGAAGCTGTCGGAGATGGTCGAACTCGCGCCGGGCGACATCATCATGACCGGCACCCCGGCCGGCGTCGGCCAGGTCAATATCGGCGACAAGATCGAGTGCGAGGTCGCGGGCGTCGGTTCGCTCACGGTGACGATCGGCAAGCCGAAGTAACTTTTGCAATTCCGGCGCGCGGCCACCGGCCGCGCGCCCAGGATTTACGCGCACCGCTCGGCGCGGAAAAACGAGCCCTCAAGCCGCTGCCGGCTTGATCAGCCCTTCCGCCTTCATCGCCTCCTCGACCTTGGGCCGCGCGCGGATGCGCGTGCGCAGATCGTTCAGGTTCGGCCATTGCGCGACGTCGATTTCCTGGAAGCGTCCCCAGTTCGACACCACGAACAGGTAGATGTCGGCAATCGAATAGCGATCGCCCGCCAGCCATTGCCGGCCGGCGAGGTGCTCATCGATATGCTTGAAGGCATTCATGACATTCTGCTTGGCGATCATCCGGTAGTCGCCGGGCGTGCCCTCCTTGAACAGCGGCGTGAACTGCTTGTGCAGTTCAGTGCCGATGAAGGACAACCATTCCAGCGCGCGATAATAATCCATGGTGCCGGCTTTCGGCATCAGGCCGGCCCCGGGCTTCTGGTCGGAGACGTATTGCAGCAGCGCCACCACCTCGGTCAGCGTCTCGCCGCTGTCGAGTGTGAGCACCGGGACCACACCCTTCGGGTTCACGTCCCAGAAATTCTCGCCGCTCTTGGTGACCTTGGTTTTGTTGTCGACGCGCTCGAGATCGAACGCGATCCCCGCCTCGTGCAGCGCGATGTTGACGGCGAGCGAACACGCTCCGGGCGCATAATACAGCTTCATGGTTTCTCTCCCTGCGGGCCTCCGGCCCGTCCCGAGCCGATTTGCCGAGGCGCGTGCATTTAGTCAAATCCCGGTTGCGCAATCTTGCTCCGACTCGTCAGGATTGCGCAAACCATTGATTCAAATAACATAAAATCGACCGCCGGGGCTTCCCAAGGAGGAACCAAATCAGATAAGCCGCGTTACAGCCGGACCGGAACAGGACAGACGTTGTGAGGACGTTGATGACCATGCTTGCTGCCCGCAAGACCGTTCGGATCGCCGAGCCCGAGGCTTTTGGCGACGTCACCCTGGCGCCGGCTTTCATGACCGGCCAGAGCGAAACCCAGCTGGCCCGCGCGATGGCGCATGTGCTGGTGGAAAAGCAGCCGTCGACCGCCTCGCAGGCGCTTAGCCAGTTGCGCGCGCTGTTTCCGGAATCGCCGCTGCCGGTACGCGTCGCGGCCCTCAACGCGCTGATGCGGCGGTAGTCCCTCTCTACATTCCCAGATACGCCTGCCGGACGCGATCGTCGGCCAATAATTCCTGGCCCGTGCCGGTCAGCGTGATGCGGCCGTTTTCCAGCACATAGGCACGGCTCGCGAGCTTCAGCGAGACCGCCACGTTCTGTTCGACCAGCACGCAGGTCAGCCCGTCGCGATTGAGGTCGCGGATGGTGGCCAGCACGTCCTGCACCAGGGCGGGAGCCAGACCGAGCGACGGTTCGTCGAACATCACCAGCTCGGGCTCACCCATCAGGCAACGGCCGATCGCCAGCATCTGCTGTTCGCCGCCCGAGAGCGTTCCGGCCGCCTGCCCCGAACGTTCGCGCAGACGCGGAAACATCGCCAGCACGCGATCGCGGTTCTTCACGCGGCTCGCGCTTGCGCGCGGCAGCATCGCGCCCATGTCGAGATTTTCGGAGACCGAGAGATTAGGGAAAATCTGGCGGCCCTCGGCCACCTGCCCGATGCCGAGATTGCAGACCTTGTAGCTCGGCAGGCCGGCGATTTCATTGTCGTGAAAGCGGATATTGCCGCGCACCGGACGGACCATGCCGGCAATGGTGCGGATCAGCGATGTCTTGCCGGCACCGTTGGCGCCGACAATCGCGACGATCGCACCTTTCGGCACTTCGACCGACACGCCGTCGAGCGCCTGCGCGTCGCCGTAAAATACATCGATGCCATCGACCTTCAGCATCAGTGCACCGCCTCGGCGCCGAGATAGCACGCCAGCACGTCGGGATCGCGGGTCACGACTTCCGGCGTGCCCTCCGCGATCACCTTGCCGTAATTCACCACCACGATATGCGCCGACAGCGCCATCACCGCGCGCATCACATGCTCGATCAAGAGGATGGTGACGCCGGTATCGTCGTTGAGCTTGCGGAACACGGTCACCATGCGGTCGGTCTCGGTCGGACGCAGGCCGGCCATGACCTCGTCGAGCAAGAGGATTTTCGGCTTGGTCGCGAGCGCCCGCGCCACTTCCAGGCATTTGCGGTCGGGCAGCGTGATGCCCGTGGGGCGCGCGGAGCGCTTGTCGTCGAGGCCGAGCAGCTTCAGGACATCGTTGGCGTAGTCCCGCGCTTCCTTCACGTCATCGGTCCAGGCCAGCGCGCCGATCGCGACATTCTCCTCGACCGTGAGATCGTTGAACGGACGCACGATCTGGAAGGTGCGGCCGACACCGGCATGGCAGATCTGGTCCGGACGCTTGCCGACCAGCGAGGCGCCATCGAGCAGCACGTCGCCGGTATCGGGCCGGAACACGCCGGCGATCATGTTGAAGACCGTGGTCTTGCCGGCGCCGTTCGGTCCGATCAGGGCCTGGATCGCGCCGGCCTTGACCTCGAACGACACATCGTCGACGGCCCGCAGACCGCTGAAGCTTTTCGAAATGCCTTTGACCGAAAGCGACGCCGCGGTCATGAGCGGCCTCCATCCGACTTTTTGTCGAGCCGCAACGCACGCGCGATCCAGGGCCACACGCCGGAGGGGCGGAACAGCACGATGATGGCGACGCACAGGCCCCAGAAGAACTGCTTGATGCCGTCGATCTTCATGCCTTCGGTCAGCGCAGTCAGCGTTTCGCCGAGCGGGGTGAGCACGAAGGCGCCGATAATCGGACCCATCAGCGTGCCGACGCCGCCGACGATGGTGCCGAGGATCATCTCGATCGAGCGATTGGTGCCGAACGTCGATTCCGGGAAAAGGTTGTTATAGTAGAAGGCGTACCAGACGCCGGCGATGCCGGTGAGCCCGGACGAGATCGCGACCGCGATCATCTTGTATTTGAACAAATGAATGCCGCTTGCCTCCGCGGCTTGCTGATCCTCGCGGATCGCCTGCCAGTAGTAACCGAGCTTTGAATTCAGCAGCAGCCGGCACAGCGCGAGCGCGAGCGCGGTCATCGTCAGGATCACGTAATAGAACATCACCGGCGAGCCGCGAAGATTGACGAGATCGATCCGGTCGCGGTTGGCGACCGGCAGGAACAGGCCTTCGGTGCCGCCGAGCCAGCGGGTGTGGTCCACCATGATCCCGGTGAATTCGGCGAAGGCGATGGTCAACAGCGCGAAATAGACGCCGAGGATCGAAAACCGGAAACCGAGATAGCCGATCAGACATCCGACCGCGACCGACAGCGCGACCGAGACGAAGACACCGATCAGCGGCGGAATGCCGTAGCGGATGAACAGCGCCGCGCTGGCATAGGCGCCGATGCCGACAAACAGCGCATGCCCGAGCGAGAGCAGACCCGCGAATCCGAGCATCAGGTTCCAGGCCTGTCCGACATAGGCGAAATACAGAACGATGATCAGCACGCTCAGCACGTAATTGCTGACCAGATAGGGTGCCGCGACCAGCGCCGCCCCAAACAGGGCAAGCAGCACAAGGCCATGGGCCGGTACGCCGTCAAACAGCCGGTTCATCGCTGAACTTTCCCGAGCAGGCCTTGCGGACGGAACAGCAGCACCAGGATCAGGATCCCGAAGCTGAAGGCGCTCTTGAGCGATGGCTGCAGCAGGATGCCCGCGAGCGCCTCCGACATGCCGATCAGGATGCCGCCGAGCAGCGCACCCGGCAGGCTGCCCATGCCGCCAAGAATGACGATGATGAAGGCGAGCAGCGTATAGGGCGGGCCGAGATAGGGATGCACGTCAACGATCATCACCATGATCGCCCCGGCGGCACCAAGACACGCACAGCCGATGGCGAAGGTCAGCGCGAAATAGTGGCGCACGTTCAGCCCGACCACGAGCGCACCGGTGTAATTGTCGCCGCAGGCGCGGATCGCCTTGCCGGTGTCGGTGTATTTGAAGAAGGCGAACATCGCGCCCGAGCCGAGCAGCGCGACAATTCCGGCGTAGAGCCGCACCTTGTCGATGATCAGCGGGCCGACCGAGAAGGAGTCGAGGGCATAGGGGACGTTCACGCCCTGCGCCTGCGGCCCGAACAGCATCAGGCAGACCGCGATCAGCATCACCGCGACTGCGGCCATCAGCAGGAACTGGAAATAATCGTGCAGATGCGCGACCCGCCGCACGACCCAGTCCTGCAGCAGATAGCCGAAGCAGAACAGGATTGCCGCGATGAACGGCACCGCGAGCAGCGGATCGATGCCGAGATGGCGGAACGCCACCACGGTGAAGAACATGCCGAGCACCATGATCTCGCCATGGGCGAAATTCACGATCCGGATCACGCCAAAAATGACGGAAAGCCCGAGCGCGCTGAGGCCGTAGATCAGTCCGGTCAGCAGACCGCTGATCGCGACATTGAAATAGATTTCGGTTGGCACGGCCTATCCCGCGTGGGCCAGTCTGATGAGAGCCGGCTCCGGCCGCGAGGCGGCCGGAGCGTCTTGTCGCTATTTTGCGTCAGCGCTTGGCATAGGGCGTCATCGGCCAGTCGACCTTGGCGTCGGTGGCGCCCTTCGGGGCCACCGTGACGAGCTTGCCGCCGCGGTTCTGAATCGCCGAATTGACCAGCTTGTCGTTCTGACCCTTGGCGTCGAACTGGATGCCGGGGCCGGTGGAGACGTTGTCCTTGATGTCGGTCGTACGCACGGCATCGGCGAGCGCTTTCGGATCGGCCGAACCGGCACGCTTGTAGGCGTCAGCCGCGATCAGCAGCGCCTCGAACGTATAGACATGGTTGGTGTTCATGTTGGTGTCGGGGAACTGCTTGGCAAGCGCCGCCTGCAACGCCTTGGCGAGCTTCTTGTTGGGATCGTACCAGGGCACGAAGCTGATCGGACCGTCGGACAACTTGCCGAGGGTCTTCATGTACTGGTCCTCATACCAGCCCGGGCCCATGCTGAGCACGCCCATGCCTTCCCAGCGCTGCTTGACCAGCTCGCGGGTGATCAGGATCGCGTCGTTGAGCCGGCTGACCACCAGCAGCGCATCGGCGCCGGTGCCCTTGGCCTTGGCGACTTCGACCGAGAGGTCGCGCGCCTTCAGATCGTAAGCGATGGTGTCCGCGATCTGATACGGCATCTGGAATTTCTCGATCGCGCCCGGCAGCACCTTTGCCATCGCACTGCCGAAGGTATCGGTCACATGCATGAAGGCGACCTTCTTCGGCGCCTTGCCGGTCTCGCCGAAAATTTCCTTCTGGTTCGTCATCGCGTCCGAGGTGATCTTGCCGGCTACGGGGAAGTTGCGAAACACGAACTTGTAGCCCTGCTCGGTGATCGGCGGGGCCGCTGCAATGTTGATGACGTAAGGAATGCCGCGCTGCTCTGCGACCTGCGCGATCGCGGTCGACTGGCCGGAATCGAACGCGCCAACCAGAAGCTGGGCACCTTCGTTGATCAGCTTTTCGGCCTGCGCGCGGGCGATCTGGACGTCCGACTCGGTGTCGGCATTCATGATCTGAAGGCTGGGCTGACCGATATCCTTGAGAATGCCGGCTGCGACATCGACGCCGCGCTGGCAATCCTGGCCGATGAAGGCCTGAACGCCCGAACGCGGCAGCAGCACACCGACTTTCAGCGGCGCGCCTTGCGCCCGGCCGATGTTGAACGGCGCGGTACCGGCAACGATGCCTGCGGCGCCGAGACCGGCGGCGAAGGTGCGGCGCGTGACGCGCGGAAGACGAGACTTGATGGACATTTTGTAACTCCTCCCTTGATGGTCCGCTGACCCTGGGACCGTGATTGGTCCCTTTTTCTTATTGTTTCGGCCGACTTGCAATGCCTGACTTCTGCGACATCGGCCCGCGCACAAGCCCAGTTTCCGATTAGAGCAAATTGTTGTATAGCACAATCAGTGTTGAGAACAACAATTTGCGTCCGGCAAGCGTACCGGGCGCTGGGAGGATCAATGGCTGACAGCCCTGCCGCGGCGCCGTTATCGCGTCCGCCGAAGAGCCGCCGCGACATCGCGCTCGATGTGCTCGACACGCATCTTGGTTACGCGCTGCGCCGTGCGCAGGTCTGGGTGTTCCAGGACTTCATCCGCACGCTTTCGGTGATCGACATTCGCCCAGCGCAATATTCGGTGCTGACGGTGATCGGCGCCAATCCGGGGCTGTCGCAGGCCGAGCTTGCCGACCGGCTGGCGATTGAGCGCGCGCGGCTGGTTCACATGCTCGACCATCTACAGAAGCGCGGCCTGACCGAGCGCCTGCCCTCCCCGACCGATCGACGCACCCATGCGCTGCAACTGACCAAGGACGGTCAGAAACTTCTGAAGCGCGCCAAGGCGCTGGCCGCACGCCACGAAGCGAAGCTCGCGGAGAAGATGGGCGCCGGGGCACGCGACAAGGTGATGGAGCTGCTCCAGGTGTTTGTCAGGAAGTGATCTCAACATTGGATAGCTGTCATCGCCCGCAAAAGCGGGCGATCCACGCCACAAGTCCGTAAACACCTGGCGGGATGCCCCGCTTCGCGCGGGGCATGACAGGTTTGCGATACCGGCGCGGTCCCAGACCTTACGCCGCGTCCTGGTCCGCCTTCAGCACGCCGCGGCGGATCTGATCCTCCTCGATCGACTCGAACAGCGCGCGGAAATTGCCCTCGCCGAAACCGTCATCGCCCTTGCGCTGAATGAATTCGAAGAAGATCGGGCCGAGCACGGTGCCGGAGAAAATCTGCAGCAGCACCTTCGTCATGCCGCCGTCGACGACACCCTCCCCGTCGATCAGCACGCCGCTGGCTTTCAGCTTGGCGATGTCCTCGCCATGGCCCGGCACACGCGCGTCGATCTTCTCGTAATAGGTCGCAGGCGGCTGCGGCATGAAGGGCAGGCCGTTGGCGCCAAGCTTCGCGACGCTCTCGTAGATGTCGCGGCAGCCCATCGCGACGTGCTGAATACCCTCGCCCTTGTATTCGCGCAGATATTCCTCGATCTGCGACTTGTCGTCGAGCGACTCGTTGATCGGGATGCGGATCTTGCCGCAGGGCGACGTCATCGCCCGCGAGATCAGGCCGGTGAGCTTGCCCTCAATGTTGAAGAAGCGGATCTCCCGGAAATTGAACAGCTTCTGATACCAGCCGGCCCAGTGATCCATGCGGCCGCGCAGCACGTTGTGGGTCAGGTGATCGAGATAATACAGACCGCAATTTTCCGGCTTCGGGTCGCGCTCGCCGGTCCAGACGAAATCCACGTCCCAGATCGAGCCTTTCTCGCCGTAGCGATCGACGAAATACAGAAGCGAACCGCCGATGCCCTTGATCGCCGGGATCGCAAGCTCCATCGGCCCCACGCTGGTCTCGCCGGGCTCGGCGCCCAGCGACAGCGCGCGCTCATAGGCCTTCTTCGCATCGACGACACGAAACGCCATCGCGCAGGCGCAGGGACCGTGCTCGGCCGCGAAGCGCTGTGCGAACGACTTCGGCTCGGCATTGACTACGAAATTGACGTCGCCCTGGCGCCAGAGCTGCACGTTCTTGGAGCGGTGCTTGGCGACCAGCGTGAAGCCCATGGTCGCGAACAGCTTGCCGAGTTTTTCCGGCTCGGGATGGGCGTATTCGACGAATTCGAGGCCGTCGGTGCCCATCGGATTCAATTCGGAAATGACGGCAGCCGGCGCGTCATGCGGAAACGGACCCATGGCGATCTCCTGTGCGAAAAGCTTATTGTTCTGAGGTGGAAAATACCCGACACCGGGTGCAAATTGCGTGCAAATTTGTTGCTTTCTCGCTATGTTATGCGCAATTCATGCATTTTTACGCTCAATGGCACACGAACCGATCACCATCGATGACGCCGACCTCAAGCTGCTGTCCGCGCTCCAGGATAACGGCGCTCTGACCAACCAGCAGCTTGCCGATGCGGTCCGGCTGTCGCCCTCGCAATGCTCCCGCCGCCGCCAGCGGCTGGAACAGGCCGGCGTGATCCGCCGCTATCGCGCCGACCTCGATCCCGCTTTGCTCGGCTTCGGCATCACGGTCTTCATCTTCGTCGCACTCGCCACGCATTCGCGCAACAACGCGCGGCGCTTCCGCGATCTGGTAGCGACGCTGGCAATGGTGCAGGAGACCCACGCGCTGACCGGCGATTCAGACTATCTGCTCAAGGTCGTGGTGACCGATCTGCGGGCGCTGTCGGCGCTGGTCAACGATGTGCTGCTGCCGCACGAGGCGGTGGAGCGGGTGCGCTCCAGCATCGTGCTGGAGACGTTGAAGGACGAAGCCAAGCTGCCGATCGGATGACGTGATCCATCATCGGATGAGCGCAGCGATATCCGCGTCGGTCGCAACCCCGCATGTAGCTGCGCTCATGCGGGCTACGAAACTAAACCCCCAGATACGCCTCGCGCACCCGTGTGTCGTTGAGCAATTCGCGCCCGGTGCCGGAATGCGAGATGCGTCCGGTCTCCAGCACATAGCCACGGTCAGCGATGGCAAGCGCCGCATAGGCATTCTGCTCAACCAGCAGGACGGTGATGCCCTGCCGCTTCAGCGCGGCGACGATCGAGAAAATCTGGTCGACCAGGATTGGCGCAAGCCCCATCGACGGTTCGTCGAGCAGCATCAGTTTCGGGCGGGCCATCAAAGCACGTCCCATCGCCAGCATCTGCTGCTGGCCGCCGGAGAGCGAGCCCGCGGCAATCGCTCGCTTCTCCGCGAGCACCGGGAAGGTCGCATAGACGCCTTCGATGTCGGTTGCGATCTCGTTGTCCTTGCGCGACCAGGCGCCAAGCCGGAGATTGTCCTCGACCGACAGCGGCGCGAACACCTGCCGGCCTTCCGGAACCTGCACGATCCCGCGTGCGACACGGACATGCGGTGCGACGCGGTCGATCGCATCGCCGAGGAAACGGATCGATCCGCCCGAGACCGGCTGCACGCCCGAAATCGCACGCAGCAGCGTGGTCTTGCCGGCGCCATTGCTGCCGACCAGCGTCACGATCTCGCCCTGCTTCACCTCGAGCGAAAGCCCGTGCAGGACTTCGATCCGGCCATAGCGGCTGGACAGGTTGTCAATGACCAGCATCGGCCACCTCCCCGCCCGCATGCGCACCGAGATAGGCCGCGATCACCGCCGGATTCGCGCGCACCTCCTGCGCTGTGCCCTGCGCCAGCGTGCGGCCCTGGTCGAGGACATGAATGCGGTTCGATATCTTCATTACCAGCCGCATGTCATGCTCGACCAGCACGACCGCGACGCCCTGCGCCGCGATCTTCTGGATCACCGCATCGACCTCCTCGGTCTCGACTGCGTTGCAGCCGGCGGCGGGCTCATCGAGCAGCAGCACCTTCGGTTCGGATGCAAGCGCGCGTGCGATTTCGAGCCGCTTCAGCGCGCCATAGGGCAATTCGCCGGCCGGCCGGTTGCCGAGCTTGCTCAGGCCCACGAGCGACAGCAATTCCTCCGCGCGACGGCGGGAGGCGCGGTTTTGAATCACCACGCTCGGAAGCCGGAAGATATGCGCGAACACGTTGCGGTTCTCGTGCAGGTGACGGCCGACCATCACGTTTTCCAGCGCGGTCATGCGGAAGAACATCTGCAGGTTCTGGAACGTGCGCGACAGACCGCGCGCCGCCAGCACATGCGCCGGCAGGTTGGTGACGTCCTGCCCTTCCAGCGTGACCTTGCCGCGCGGCGCCTGGTAAAGCCCCGAAATCATGTTGAAGAGCGTGGTCTTGCCGGCGCCATTCGGTCCGATGATGGCGAAGATTTCGCCGGCATCGACCGAAAGCGACACGTCGTCCACGGCGCGCACGCCGCCGAAATCGATGCCGAGCCCCTGTGTCGACAGCACGCTCATGACGGGCTCCGCCGGAACAGGCTGGCAAGGCTCGGCACGATGCCCGCGCGCAGAAAGATCATGAACACGATCATGATCGCGCCGAGCGCGATGTGCTCGTAATCGTGGAACACCGTCAGCAATTGGGGGAGGATCGTCAGCAGCGCGGCGCCAACGATGGAGCCCAGGATCGACCCCAGGCCGCCCAGCACCGCCATCACCACGAATTCGATCGAGCGCAGGAAGCCTGCGGTCGCGGGCGTCACCAGTCCGTCGAACAGCGCCAGATAGGCGCCGGCCACGGCCGCATAGATTGCGGACAAGACGAAAGCGATCAGCTTGTAGCGCGCGACATCGATGCCGAGCACGCGCGACGCCACCTCGCTGTCGTGAATGGCGCGAAGCGCGCGCCCGGTCGGCGAGTCGATCAGGTTGACCGTCAGCAGCGTCGCCAGCACAAGTGTCACGCCGGAAATCCAGTACCAGGTCACCGAGCCGCGCGCGGTCCATCCAAACAGCACCAGCCGCGGCACCGGCATGCCATCCGGGCCGCCGGTCAGGCGCGCTTCATTGGTGAACACCATGGCAATCAGGATACCCATACCAAGTGTTGCAACCGCGAGGTAGTGCCCTTTCAGCTTGAGGATCGGACGGCCGATGACAAAAGCCAGCAGGCCCGCAACGATCACGCCCGCAATCAGTGCGATCCAGGACGGTATGCCGAAATGCGTCGGCAGCACCGCCACCGCATAAGCGCCGATGCCGAAGAATCCGGCATGGCCGAGGCTGACCTGCCCGGCAAAACCCATCAGCAGATTGATGCCGAGAACGGCGAGACTGAAGATGAAAACGAGAGCGGCAATCCGAAGATAGAAACTGGTCGGAACGAGATATGGCAGCGCGACCACCAGCGCCAAGACCAGCAGCACGACGCCGTATCGTTTCAGCAGGCTCGGCATTTCAAACGCGCTCGATGCTGGCTTTGCCGAACAGCCCCTGCGGCATGACGAACAGCACACCGAGAATGACGAGGAAGGCCACCGCATCCTTGTAGGCGGATGAAATGTAGCCGGCGCCGAACGTCTCCAGCAGTCCGACCAATAGCCCCCCCACCACCGCGCCAAGCGGATGCCCCATGCCGCCGAGCATGGCGGCGGCGAAGCCCTTCAGCGCGAGCAGCGTGCCGACATCGTAATTCGTCAGCGTGATTGGCGTCACCAGAATGCCACCGATGGCGCCGATCGCTGCCGACAGCGCGAACGATACGCCGACGATCGCGGCGGTGTTGATGCCGACCAGCCGCGCTGCCAGCCGGTTGGCGGCGGTCGCCGCCATCGCCTTGCCGATCATGGTGCGGGTGGCGAGCAGCCACAGCGCGACGACGATGACGAGCGTGCCGCCGAGCACGATAAGGCTTTGCGGCAAGATGGTTGCGCCGCCGAACTGGATCGGCTCCGTGCCCGCGAAGCCGGGATAGGAATGATAGTTCTTGTCGAACACCACCGCGGCGATTCCACGCAGGAAGATCGAGGCGCCGATGGTGATGATGATGAGGGTGACGGGTGACGCGCCCTTGGCTGGCTCGATCGCCAGCCGGTGCAGCAGCACGCCGACAAGTACGGCGGCGACCAGCGCGATCAACGCCGCAAGCGGCAGCGGAAATCCGGCGGCCACGGCGAAGAAGGTGACCATGCCGCCGATCATGACGAACTCGCCCTGCGCGAAATTGATCACGTCGGAGGCGTTGTAGATCAGCGTGAATCCCAGCGCGACCAGGGCGTAAATCGCGCCCACGGTCAGTCCGGAAAAGGTGAACTGGAGAAATTCGGGCATCTGGCGTTCTTTCAGCCTCCACTGCTCGCGACTCCCCTCCCCCCGCGAAGCGGCGGGGAGGGGTCGGGGGTGGGGGGCGCCGCGATCGAAACGGATGTCAGCGCATCGGCGATCACGGACAATACTCCGTCGATATTGGTCAGCACGTCGTCGTTCCAGAAGCGCAAGACGCGATAGCCCTTTGACGCAAGGTAGGCATCGCGCTGCCTGTCGAGTTGAAACTGCGCCGCCTCATTGTGATGGCCACCATCCAACTCGATTGCGATCCGCTGCGCATGGCAAGCAAAATCCACAAAGTAGGAACCAATCGGCGCCTGTCGCCGGAAATGCGAGACTTCCGGCGAAAGTCGTTTGAGGTGCCACCAAAGCTTCCGCTCCGCCAACGTCACGTCGCGGCGCAGCCGACGTGCTCGCGGAATACGAGGATCGCTTCGGCGTTGTCTATGCGCGCTGCTCATCCCCCCACCCCCGACCCCTCCCCGCCACTCGCTACGCTCGCGTGGGGAGGGGAGCAGAGAGTCTACCCGCTGACAACCTTCACTTCACCAGTTCCCAGTCGCCGTTCTTGATCTCCAACATCCGGAACGCCGACAGGTCGAGGCCCATGTGATCGGTCGGCGACATGTTGACGACGCCGCCGGTGCCGACGAAGCCCTTGGTCTTCTCGATCTCGTCGCGCACCTTGGCCTTGTCCGGACCGCCGGCGCGCTTCATCGCTTCTACCAGGATCATCAGGCCGTCATACATGTGCCCGCCGAACGTCGAGACCGGCTGGCCGGTCTTGGCCTCGTAGGTCTTCTTGTAATCGACCACGACCTTCTTCTGCGGATCGCTGTCGGGCAGTTTCTCCGCAACCAGCAGCGCCGCGGCCGGCAGACGGACGCCTTCCGCCGCCGCCGGTGTCGCCAGTTCGATGAACTGCTTCGTGCCGACGCCGTGGCTCTGATAGAGCGGATGGGGAATGCCGAGCTGCTTGTAGTTGCGGGTCACGATCGCCGGCCCCTGGCCGAAGCCCGGGTTGAGCACAGCCTGCACTCCGGCCTTGCCCTTGATGTTGGTGAGCTGCGCGGTCATGTCATTGTCGCGTGGCTGGTAGGTTTCCTCGTGCAGAACCTCGATGCCGTATTTCTTGACTACGGTCATGCACTGGTCGCGCATCGACTTGCCGAAGGCATCGGCACCGGAGATCATCGCGATCTTGGTGAGATTGCGGTTCTTCATGTCTTCGAAGATCTTCTCGCAAGCCATCAGATCGGTATGCGGTGTCTTGAAGTTCCATTTCTTCACCGGATGGACCGCCTGCACCGCGCCGGCGAAATTGATCAGCGGAATTTCGGCCTCTTCCGCCAGCGGAATGATCGCCATGGTGCTTGCGGTCGTCGACCCGGCGAGCAACGCATCGACCTTGTCCTGCTCGATCAGGCGGGTTGCAAAGGTGCGCGCCTGGTTGGGATCGCTGGCATCGTCATAGATGACGAGGTCGATCTTGCGGCCGTTGATGCCGCCCTTGGCGTTGAGATCGGCGACATACATTTCCAGCGTCTTCTTTTCGGGATCGCCGAGGAACGATGCGCCGCCGGTAACCGACAGCACCGAACCGATCTTGATCGGCGCCTGTGCCTGGGCGAACGACGCCGACAGCACCATGGCCGCTGCGGCAGCGAGCAGTTTGATCGGAAGTCTCATGCTTATCCTCCCTTGGATATTTTCTGACGTGTTCAGGCTGCTTTTTGGCGCCGCATGGGAGCGACGCGGAAACGATTGGCGACGAACGCGGAATCCGTCAGGCATGCATTGCCCGCCGGATTGGCGCCCGACACGTGATAGTCCGAGAACGCCGCCGACTGATTGACATAGATGCCGCCAGTCAGGTTCACCGACAATGCGACACCTGCGCGCGCAAAGGCGTCGGCCGCCGCATCGACCACATTGTCATCCGTGGAATAGAGCGAGGCCGTGATCGCGCCCTTGCGTCGCGCCGACTGCGACGCGAGGGCAATCGACTCGTCTGTCGATGCGGTACGGATCACGAAGGCGATCGGTCCGAACCGCTCCTCACCCCAGGCGCGGTCGTCTTTCGCATCCACGGCAAGCAGCAGCGGAGATGCCGTCCGTGCGGTGTCGAAGCCGGCAATCGGAGCCGGTCTTGAATCGCGCACGATCCGGCCGAGCTTGCGCGCCGTATCCACACGCTCCACCGTCGCCTCGTTCTGGATGGTGCCGAGAACATTGGCGGCGCGGTCGGGATCGCCGAGCAGCTTGTCGATTGCGGTCGCAATGCCGGAGGCGACCTTGTCGTAGCTCTTGTGCCCGTCATCGGTCTCGATGCCGCCGGCCGGCACGAAAATGTTCTGCGGCGCCGTGCACATCTGCCCGGAATAAAGCGACAGCGAGAATGCGATATTGCCGCACATGCCGCGGAAGTCATCGGTCGAATCGATGACGATGGAGTTGATCCCGGCCTCTTCGGTATAGACAAGGCCGGTGGCTGCATTCTCGCGCACCCACTGCCCGAACGCCGGCGAGCCGGTGAAATCGACAATCGCGACACCCGGATGCGCGGCCAGATCCTGCGTGATCGGTGCATCGGCTTCGTCGGGGGCCAGCATGATCACATCCGGATCGAAGCCCGCCTCTTTCAGCACCTCGCGACCGATCCTCACCGTGATCGCGAGCGGCAGGATAGCGCCCGGATGCGGCTTCACGATCACGCTATTGCCGGTGGCAAGGCTGGCGAAGATCGCCGGATAACCGTTCCAGGTGGGAAAGGTGGCGCAACCGATCACCAGCGAGACACCGCGCGGCACGATACGGAAACTCTTGTCGAGCACGATCGGATCGCCCTTGCCTGGGGCTTAACCCATTGCGCAGTACGCGGCACCCGAGTCATCTCGTCATAAGCGTAGGCGATTGCTTCCAGCGCCCGGTCCTGCGCATGTGGACCGGCGGCCTGGAACGCCATCATGAAGGCCTGCCCGGTCGTATGCATCGCGGCGTTGGCGACCAGGAAGCTCTGCGCGTTGAGACGCTTCACCATCTCGAGACAAACGCCGACGCGATCTTCGATAGACGCGCGCGCCCAGGATTGTCCCGCCTTGATGGAGCGTTCGATCAGCACGTCGGCATCGGCCGCCGGATAGGTGATACCGAGCGCCATGCCAAAGGGCGACACTTCGCGGCCGACCTGTCTGCCGCCGCTCTCACCAAGATCGAAAGGCTTGCCGAGCAGCGCCTTGAACGCGGCCTCGCCGTCCGCTTTCGCGGTCTCGCCATAGATCTTGCCGCTGGCAATTTCCGGATAGGCGCTCCAATAGGAGCGCGTGCGGCACGCGTTGACCGCCTGTTCGAGCTGCGCGCGATGCGCCTCGAAAAAATTCATGCGTCCTCCCGCGGATGTTTGGGCCGTTATCAAATCCGACCGCGTTGACACCCGAATGTCCGGCATATTAATTATCCGACCGGACGGTCAGTCAAGTAACTTTGTCGATTGTCTTGCTGCCGTAAGGGTGGAAAACACCAGAGCGCAACAATGCGCCGGGAATCGGGAGGTGCGGATGGACGAGAGTTCCATTCTCGTCGACGTGCGTACGGGCTATCGCGTCATCACGCTGAACCGGCCGCAGCGGCTGAATTCATTCACCGAGGATATGCATGTCGCGCTGAAAAAGGCGCTCGACGATGCGGAAAACGATTCCACCTGCAGGGCGCTGATGATCACCGGCGCCGGCCGCGGCTTCTGCGCGGGTCAGGATCTGAACGACCGGCTGGCAAAGCCCGGTGAGACCATCGTACTCGGTGGCACGCTGGAGCAATATTACAATCCGCTGATCCGACGGTTGCGGGCGCTTCCCTTCCCTGTCGTTGCAGCGGTGAACGGCATTGCGGCCGGCGCCGGCGCCAATATCGCGCTCGCCTGCGACATCGTGGTTGCGTCCAAGTCGGCGTCTTTCCTGCAGGCCTTCGCGAAGATCGGACTGGTGCCGGATTCCGGCGGCACCTGGTTTCTGCCGCGGCTGGTGGGCCCTGCCCGCGCGCGCGGACTGGCGCTCTTGGCCGATCCGCTGCCGGCCGAGACAGCGGAAAGCTGGGGGCTGATCTGGAAATGCGTGCCGGATGGCGAACTGATCGGCGCCGCCAATGAATTGTGCATGCGCTTCGCCGTCGGTCCGACCTACGGACTGTCGCTGATCAAGCGCGCGCTCGACGCTGCCGAAACCAACGATCTTGCCACCCAGCTTGACCTCGAACGGGATTTCCAGCGCAGCGCCGGATCGAGCCCGGACTACAAGGAAGGCGTCAGCGCCTTCATGGAGAAACGCGCGCCGAAATTCACCGGCGAGAAGGGATCGTGACCATGGACGCGGGCGAAATCGCGCGCGCCTGTGCCGATGCCATGTGGGCGGAGGATTCTGCCAGCAAGGGTCTCGGCATGCAGTTGATCTCGGTCGAGCCCGGCCGCGCAGTGCTGGCGATGACCATCACCGACAAAATGGTGAACGGCCACAATATCGCGCATGGCGGCTTCATCTTCACGCTGGCCGATTCAACCTTCGCTTTCGCCTGCAACACCTATAACCAGCGCACCGTGGCGCAGCATTGCGCGGTGACATTTCTCACCGCCGGCAAGCTGGGCGACCGCCTGATCGCAAGGGGCGTCGAACGGCACCGCGCCGGCCGCTCCGGCATTTACGACATCACCGTGACGCGCGAGGACGGCACCGTGATCGCCGAATTCCGCGGCCATTCGCGCACCATCGAGGGCACGTTGCTGCCTGCCGGGAAGGCATAGAGCCATGGTCGACGCATCCTACAAGCCGTATGGACTGGAGCCGATCGAAACCGCCTCGCGCGACGAGATCGCCGCATTGCAGACGCAGCGCCTCGCCTGGTCGCTGAAGCACGCCTATGACAATGTCGAGGCCTATCGCAAGAAGTTCGACGCCGCCGGCGTGCGACCATCCGACTTCAAGCGGCTCGAAGACCTCGCCAAATTCCCGTTCACCACCAAGGCCGACCTGCGCGAAAATTATCCGTTCGGCATGTTCGCGGTGCCGCAGGAAAAAATCGTGCGCATCCACGCCTCGTCCGGCACTACCGGCAAGCCGACCGTAGTGGGCTACACGCAGGCCGATATCGACAATTGGGCGAACCTGATGGCGCGGTCGATCCGTGCATCCGGCGGCCGTCCCGGTATGAAGGTGCATGTTGCCTACGGTTACGGCCTGTTCACCGGCGGGCTCGGCGCGCATTACGGAGCCGAGCGGCTTGGTTGCGCGGTGATCCCGGTGTCCGGCGGCATGACCGAACGGCAGGTGCAGCTCATCACCGACTTTGAGCCGGACATCATCATGGTGACGCCGAGCTACATGCTGGCGATCCTGGATGAGTTCAAAGCCAAGGGCATCGACCCGCGCGAGAGCTCGCTGTCGATCGGCATTTTCGGCGCCGAGCCCTGGACCAACCAGATGCGGGCAGAGCTCGAGGACGCTTTCGCCATGGATGCGGTCGATATTTTCGGCCTGTCCGAGGTGATGGGACCGGGCGTCGCCAATGAATGCGTCGAGACCAAGGACGGCTTGCATATCTGGGAGGACCATTTCTATCCGGAGGTGATCGACCCGGAAAGCGGCAAGCCATTGCGGGACGGGGAGAAGGGCGAACTGGTTTTCACCACGCTGACCAAGGAAGGCTTGCCGGTCATCCGCTATCGCACCCGCGACCTGACGCGGCTTCTGCCCGGAACCGCGCGCACGCACCGGCGCATGGAGAAGGTCACGGGCCGGTCCGACGACATGATGATCATCCGTGGGGTCAACGTGTTCCCGACCCAGATCGAGGAATTGCTGCTGCGCTGCCAGGGGCTGTCGCCGCATTACCTGATCGAGCTGTCGCGCGAGGACCGGCTCGATGTCGCAACGCTGTTCGTCGAAGCCCGGCCGGAGGTTCACGGCGAGGCGGAGCGCACCGCCGAGGCGGCGTCGCTCGCAATGCATATCCGCAACAACATCGGGATCGGCATCAAGGTGCTGGTCGGCGACCCCGGCGCGGTGGAGCGTTCCGCGGGCAAAGCGCGGCGGGTGATCGACAAGAGGCCGAAGGACTGATGGCGCGCCCCCGCTCCGCCGATCACGACATCAAGCGCCGCGCGATCCTCGATCGCTCCGCCAAACTGTTCGCACAGCACGGCTATGACCGTACCTCGATGGCGGAAGTGGCGGCGGCCTGCGGTGTGTCGAAAGCGTTGCTCTATCACTATTATGCGAGCAAGGAGACGCTGCTGTTCGACATTCTCAGCGTCCATTTGCAGGAGTTGCTGGACGCAGCCAATGCGGTGAGTATGTCGTTGCCGGCACGCGAGCGGTTGCGTTCACTCGTTGGGGCCCTGCTCGATGCCTATCGCGACGCCGATCAGCAGCACAAGATTCAGATCAACGAGATGGCGAAGCTGCCGCCGGAGCGTCAGAAGGCGCTGATTGGCATGGAGCGCGATCTGGTGGCGGTCTTTGCCGCCGCGATTGCCGATGTGCTGCCGGCGATCGGCCGCAGCAAAACATTGCTGAAGCCCGTGACCATGTCGCTGTTCGGGATGCTGAACTGGCACTATATGTGGTTTCGCGAGGGCGGCACGATGAGCCGCGAAGATTATGCAGATCTTGCAACCACATTGCTGATCGAGGGCGCGCAGGCGCTGGCGACGCCTGAGCGGACCGCCAAAATCTCACCGCGGGCGCTATAAAACCCCGTCAGGTCCGGCACGACCAGGTATCAACTATGATCGCAGGGAGCCTGGGGCCTTTCGTCTGGCTTCTGTTCTGCCGCAATTTTACCGTTGTCCGGGCTCACCCGTGACGCGCGAATTAACGCATACCAAGGGTCATGCCATGTCCAAGACAGGTCTTTTCGCTGCACTGCTGATCGTTTCATTTGCCCCTGCCGCTCTCGCCCAGGCTCCGGCGAAGCCAGACCAGTCCGCCATCCGTGCGAAGAAAGACGCCTGCCGGGCTGAGGCGAAGGCGAAAAACATCACCGACAAAACTCAGCGCCAAGCCTACATCAGCCAGTGCACAAGCAAGAAATAGAGACGGCTTTCCGTTGATGCTCTAGCCGCTGCGGCACAGTATCCGGCGGCAGGCGCAATGTTGCGTCCTGCCGTTCGGATAAGTGTTGATTGCAGGCGCGCAATGTCGGGCCTAGACCTCGTCGTAATCGACGACGATCTCTTTGGTCAGCGGGCGCGCCTGGCAGGTGAGCACATAGCCGGCCTCCTGCTCCCACGGCTCCAGCGAATAATTCAGCGCCATCTCGACCTCGCCGGAGACGAGCTTCGCCCGGCAGGTGCAGCACATGCCGCCGCGGCAGGAATACGGCATCTCAAGCCCCATCCGTTCGCCGGCATCGATCACGGTTTCGCCGTCCAGCATCGGGATATTATAGGCCGACCCGTGCAGCGTGACATGCGCATGCGCGACCGGCTGCTCCGTGGCGGAGGCAGCGGCGGCACGGCGTGGCGCGACCGGAACGCCATCGGTGGAAAAATACTCGATATGGATGTGGCCTTCCGGCGTACCGAGGCGCCGCAGCGTTGCCCTCGCCTCCTCGATCATGGCGCCCGGTCCGCACAGAAACGCATGATCGATCCGCTCCGCGGGCGCGAAGGATTTCAGCAGGGCTTCGATCTTGCCTGCGTCGATGCGGCCGTTGAACAGCTCGATATCCTGCTGCTCGCGCGACAGCACGTGATGCACGACGAGGCGTCCAAGGAAACGATCCTTCAAGTCCTCGAGCGCTTCCTTGAAGATGATGTCCTTGGCCGTGCGGTTGCCATAGATCAGCATGAACTGGCTGCCCGGTTCGCGGGTGAGAACGCTGCGCATCAGCGATAGCACCGGCGTGATGCCGGAACCCGCCGCGATCGCGAGATAGGTTTTCGCGGCGCCCGGCGCCGGCATGACACCGAAACGGCCCTGCGGCGTCATCACCTCGATCATGTCACCCGGCCGGATGATCTCGTTGCACAGCGTGGAAAACACGCCGCCATCGACCTTCTTCACCGCGACCCGCAATTCGCGGTCGTCGAGCCCCGTGCAGATCGAATACGAGCGCCGGATGTCCTGCCCATCACAGTCGCGCCGCAGCGTCAGATGCTGGCCGGGATGAAAGCGATACTCCTCCGCAAGCTCGGGCGGCACCGCGAACGCGATCGACACCGCGTCGGGCGTCTCGCGCCGCACGTCTGCAACTTTCAGGGTGTGGAACGCGACGGCCATGGGCGAAGCCTCATATGCACTTGAAATAATCGAAAGGTTCGGCGCAAGCCCTGCAGCGCCACAATGCCTTGCAGGACGTCGATCCGAATTCCGACAGACGCTCGGTGTTCGATGAGCCGCAATGCGGGCAGGCCACCTCGTCCTCGCCAAACAGCGCGCGGCGCGACGCCTTCCCGTTTGGCGGCGCGATCCCGTATTCCTTCAGCTTGGCCTTGCCGGCGTCTGTCATCCAGTCCGTGGTCCAGGCCGGCGACAGCACGGTCTTGATCCGCGGCATGTGGAAGCCGGCTTCCTCGAGCGCGAGTTCGAGGTTGAGCGCAATCAGGTTCATCGCCGGACAGCCGGAATAAGTCGGCGTGATGGTCGCCTCGATGAAGCCGTCGACGATGGTGATATCGCGCAGCACGCCAAGATCGGCGATGGTCAGCACCGGGATTTCCGGATCGACCACGGATTCCGCGGCCTTCCAGGCGCGCGCCACCTGCTCGCGAGCATCAATCGCTGCGACCGTCGCGATCACCACTTGGCTCCGGGATAGGTGCGCTGCAGGAACTGCAATTCGGTGAGAATGAAGCCAAGATGCTCGGAGTGGCGCCCGCTGCGGCCGCCGCTCTGCATATAGCCGTCGCGCGGCCGGGTGAGCGCCGCCTCCTCGAACACATGATCGAGCGTGCTCGACCAGCGCGCGCGGACGCTGGCAGGGTCGACCGCGATTCCCGTCTCGATCAGGGCGCGCTCGATCTGGTCGGTTTCGAACAGCTCGCCGGTGAAGGGCCAGAGTTCGTCCAGCGCATTCTGAGTGCGCCGATGGCTCTCGTCGGTGCCGTCGCCGAGCCGGATGGTCCATTCGCCGGTGTGGCGCACATGATAGGCCATCTCCTTCACCGCCTTTGCGGCGATGGCGGCAAGCGTCGCATCCTTGCTGCGCGACAATTCCTCGAAATAGGGATGCGCGAAGGCAGAGTAGAGCAAGTGTCGTACGATGGTCTGGGCGAAATCGCCGTTTGGCTGCTCGACCAGCAGCACATTGCGCCAGTCCGCGGCGTCACGCAGATAGGCGAGCGCATCCTCGTCGCGACCTTTACCCTCGATCTCACCGGCGTATGTATAGAACGAGCGCGCCTGCCCGATCAGATCGAGCGCGAGATTGCCGAGCGCGAGGTCTTCTTCCAGAACCGGCGCATGCCCGACCCATTCCGACACGCGGTGGCCGAGGATCAGCGCGTTGTCGGCGAGCCGGAGCGTGTAGGCAAAGAGCGGAGTTTCGGTCATGTCCGTTTCCTTCACCTCTCCCCGCTGACGATTACATATGCCCGACTTCGTCCGGCACCTCATAGAACGTCGGATGGCGGTAGACTTTCGACGCCGTCGGCTCGAACAGCGAATCCTTGTCGGCCGGATCGCTGGCGGTGATCGCCTGCGACGGCACCACCCAGATCGATAGCCCCTCGCCGCGCCGGGTGTAGACGTCGCGCGCATTCTGCAGCGCCATCTCGGCATCGACGGCATGCACTGAGCCGACATGGCGATGCGCGAGCCCGGTGCGGCTGCGGATGAAGACTTCCCAGAGCGGAATGTTTTGTTCGGTCATTGATTCCTCCATCTCTCTTCTCCCTCTCCCCGCTTGCGGGGAGAGGGTCGGGGTGAGGGGCGAGGCGAACACAAATCTCGAAGAAGCCCCTCACCCCCCCCCCACCCCCCGGGCCGCCCGACCCCCAAAAGCGGGCGAAGGATATAAGAAAAAAAAAAGC